>JBGUJU010000126.1:0-17707 GCA_045114065.1 Sodaliphilus sp. | reverse complement strand
GATGGCCTTCCAGTTCAACGAGAACTCGATACCGGTGTTGCGCAGCGAACCGATGTTCTTGTAGAACGCGTTGCGGAAGTTGGTCATAGCCGAGAAGGTGGCCCAGTTCAATAGGTCGGTGGTCTTGCGATAGTACCAGTCGATGCTACCGCTCAGGCGCTGGTTCATGATACCCCAGTCCAGACCGATGTTAGTCGTCGTGGTGGTCTCCCACTTCAACTCGGGATTGTAAACGTTGGGCCTAGCCTTAGAACCGTCGCCACTGACATCATAGAACGAACCGATGCTACCGTTGCTCATCACGTAGGTGGCAAAGTAGTTGTAGTCACCGATGCCTTCCTGCTGACCGGTCTTACCCCAACCGAGGCGGAGCTTAAGGTCACTGAATGCGCTCTCCTTCATGAAGTCTTCCTCGTTGATCTTCCATGCAAATGCTGCAGAGGGGAACAGAGCCCAGTGCTTCTTGAAGCGTGAAGAACCGTCATAACGAGTGGTGAAGGTCAACAGATAGCGGTTAGCATAGCTGTAGTTCATACGGCCGAAGAAGGATACCAGGAAGTTCTCGGTGCGGTAACCCAGACCGTTGTTCTGGCGATAAACGCCCTCGGCACGGATAGCACCAGCCTTGCTGTCGCCAATGTTATAGTTGGCAGAGGGGATCCACTGACCGGGAGTCACTCTCAATGCGCCGTTCTCAGCGTCAGTCGCTGTGAAGACGAGAGCCGAGTTCATAGGATAGGTACCCCATGACTCGTTGTACTCCTTGCGCCAGTTGTGCTGCCACTCGTAACCTGCCATGATGTCGAAGTGGTGCTTGTCGTTGAAGTCCTTGTAGTACTGAGCATAGGTGCTCAACTGCAGGTTCTCCTTGCTCTGGGTGTAGTAGCTGTTGTTGCCCCAGTAGTTGGAGGTGTTGGAGATATTGGCACTGATGTTGTGGCCATTACCGCCAGTGAAGTCACCACCCATGGTGAGGTGGAGTCTCAAGTCCTCAAAGCCGTGGATCTTATAGTCAATCTCGGCAGTACCGATGAACGAGTGGGCCTTACCACTGTTGTCATGGTTGTCGAGCATAGCCACGGGGTTGTAAGGAGCATTGGTGTTCTTGGTGTAGGGCCAATTCGGATCCGAGAGATTTACCTGAAGCCACTCAAAATAGCTACCTACGCCCTTATACATGTCACCACTCTTATAGATGGGCTGAGTCGGGTCCATGCGGACAGCATTGCCCACAGCACCGGTGTCGGCCCAGCGCGACTTAGTCCAAGCCATCTTACCGCTAAGGTTAACGGTCAGGTGATCCTGGAAGAACGAGGGGTTCAGATTCAGAGCTACGGTGTAGCGCTTGAAGTCCGAGGTCTTGAGGATACCCTGCTGGTCGGTGTAACCAGCCGAAACACGATAGGGCAGATAATCGCCCACCGAACCAGCTATGGTCACGTTGTGGTCGTGGCTCAGAGCGGTGCGGTAGATCTCGTTCTGCCAGTTGGTGTTAGCATCGCCGAGCAGCGACAGGGCATTCTCCTCGCGGGTGTTGCCAGCGAAGATCTTCTTCACGAAGGAGCGGTACTCGTCACCGTTCATCACGTCGATGGTCTTCTTCTTCATGCTCCAGGTCACACTACCGTTATAACCGACGGTGGGACGCTGGCCACGACGACCCTTCTTGGTGGTGATGATGATGACACCGTTAGAACCACGGCTACCGTAGATAGCGGTTGCCGAAGCGTCCTTCAACACGTTGAAGCTCTCGATGTCCTGGGGGTTAACCAGTGACAGGGGGTTGGACAGACCGCTCACGCCGTTGTTATCCATGGCAATACCATCGATAACGATGAGGGGGTTGTTGCTGGCGTTCAGTGACGAACCACCACGGATGCGGATGTTAGCACCGCCACCGGGCTCACCACCATTGCTGGTCACGCTCACACCGGCGACTTTACCGCCGAGCATGTCCTGAGCACTGACAACAACACCCTTGTTCTTGGCATCGGGCTTGAGGGCCGTTACCGAACCGGTCAAGTCGTTTTTCTTTACGACACCGTAACCGATGACCACCAGATTTTCAAGCATCTGGGTGCTCTCGGCTAAGGTGATTACCAGGTCACTGGCTGCGGTCACCTCGTGGGTGTCGTAGCCAATAGACGAAATCTGGAGCTTGGCGCCCTGGGGCACACCGTCGAGGGTAAAGAGACCGTCAAAGTCGGTCACAGTACCCTGCTGGGTGCCAACGACACGAACACTCGCGCCGATGACAGGCTCGCCGGTAGCATCCTTCACAACGCCATTCACAGTAATCTGTGCATAGGCTCCCAGTGACAGGAACAGTCCCATCACGAGGGTAAGAATCCTAAACGGAATTCTGATGTTTACCTGCTTCATTTTAAAATTTTTAAAGTTAATATTATGTTGGTTATCACTAATTTAATTCATTCTCTCAAGCGATTCCAGCCTCACGTTTTTCGGCTGCGAGGTTTCAATTGGCGCTAATACAGCAATTAAAACAAGGCAAAAATAAAGATATTATGCCTTTTATTCTTTTTTTATAATGTTAAATTTTTGTTTAAACAAGTGCAATCGTTTGCGTAATCCAATTATTCATCGTATCTTCGCCCCACTAGTATTTTTATCTCATGCTTAGATATTAACCAACTCAAGTAAGATGATTGTTTCAATATGAATGACAGACAACAACTGACGATGAAGGACATTGCCCGCGAATTGGGCGTGTCGGTCGCCACGGTGTCACGTGCCCTGAGCGACAGCCCCAGCATATCCCGCGAACGACGACAGGCGATTCAACAGTATGCCCGTGAGCACAACTACTTTCCCAATGTCATCGCCGAGCAACTGCGTCACAGCCGCCGCAACCCGTCCCGAGCCATCGGTGTGATTGTTCCGGAGCTTGTTCACTACTATTTCTCCTCGATCCTTGACGGCATCGAGAGCGAGGCCTCGGCGCGCGGCTACCACCTGATTGTGAGCAAGAGCAACGAGAGCTATGAGCGTGAGGTCGAGATTTGTGAAGCCATGCTCAAGAACAAGGTGTGCGGCATCATCGTCTCTCAGGCCAAGGACACCGAACAGTATGACCACTTCCTGCACCTGGAGGCGGCAGGCGTACCCCTGGTGTTCTATGACCGCATCTGCCCCGCCCTGAATGCCAGCCGCGTGGTGGTCGATGACTACATGGGCACGTTGAATGCCGTGTCCCATCTCATCGAGACCTGCTGCAAGCGCATCGCCTTCTACGGCACATCCATGAACCTGCAAATCGGCAAAAACCGCTTCAACGGCTACCGTGACGCGTTGTACAAATATGGGCTCAAAGTTGACGAGAGACTGGTGCGCATCTGTGACAACCGCGCCGATGCCGAGCGCATCACGCCCGCCATGATGCGCATGGAGGACAGACCCGACGCTTTCTTTGCTGTCAACGACGAGACAGCCATCGGCATCCTCTCGGTGGTTAAACGGCTGGGATTCAACGTTCCAGACGAGGTGAGCATCTGCGGCTTCACCAACGGTTTCCGCGCAACGGTGTGCGACCCGATGCTCACGACGATCGAGCAACGCGGCACCCAAGTGGGCAAGGAGGCTGCCGACATCCTCATCGGCCTGGTCGAGGGCACCCTCCCCGCCAACCACGCCGAGAAGCGCATCGTCAAGACCCGCCTCGTCATCCGCGGCACCACCCGCCACCCCTAAAAACAACTCAAACAACTCAATAGGCATCTGGGGTTTAAAAACAACTCAAACAACTATCAGAGTGACAACTTGTTATGCTCGATATTGATTACTATAAGAAATACATGTATGATGTCATTGGCGCCATCCATGAAGTTCATTGTGAATTGGGAGCTGGCTTAAATGAGTCTTGTTACCAAGAAGGCCTGCAGATACAATTGAATGAGCAAGGCATACAATACCTGAGAGAACAATCTTTCCATCCTCACTATCACAATCGCGAAATGGAAGCTCTGTTCCGCATCGATTTTCTGTGCAAGAATGACATCATCGTTGAGTGCAAATCAGTAAGCGAATTAATCCCTGGTCATAGAGCCCAATTATTCAACTATATGCGACTGCTGAAAAAGCCTTGTGGCATTTTGGTGAACTTTGCTCCTAGAAATTATACTATCGAACGTTATCTATTTGACAAAGAGAGCAATTACATCCTCGGCATAGATGGAAAAATCATTTATGACTTCAAGACGAGAAAAACGAAACAATATTTATAAAAGTTGTTTTTGTTGTTCCAGTTGTCTTTAATTATCGCTATCAAAATTAATAAATAATAAAAGTTGTATTTATGAAGAAGATTTTAGTTGTTGTGATGGCTGCTGTGGCGCTGTGCGCGAGCGGCCAGGTAGAGAGGCCCAAACTGGTTGTGGGCCTGGTTGTGGACCAGATGAGGTGGGACTACCTCTATAACTATCAGTGGGGCGAGGGTGGCTTCAAGACCTTGCTCCAAGATGGCTACCGGTGTAATAACACCATCATCGACTATGTGCCCACGGTGACCGCTGCCGGACATGCTACTATCTACACGGGCACGACACCCGCCTTCCACGGCATTGCAGGCAACAACTTCCTGATTAACGGCAGGAATGTGACCAGTGTACAGGATGACGGCGAATGCGGCGTCGGCGGCAACGAGAAGACCCGAGGCAAGTCTCCGCGCAACCTCATCACCACCACTATTGCCGACCAACTACAGCTCGCCACCAACTTCAAGAGCCGTGCTGTGGGCATCGCCCTCAAGGACCGTGCCGCCATCCTGCCGGCAGGCCATCATCCCGTGGGCGCCTACTGGTATGACGGCGACAGCAAGGCGATGGTCACCAGCACCTACTATCGCGACAAACTGCCCAAGTGGGTCAGCGACTTCAACAAGAAGCACCGTGACGAACTCGCCAGCGATGTGTACAACCTGCCTATTGGCACCACGCTGACCTTTGCCCTCGCCGAGCAGGCCCTGATCAACGAGAAACTGGGACAAGGTGAGGCGACCGACCTGCTGGCCATCAGCGTGTCCAATACCGACATGTGTTCACACTCCTTCGGTACCCACTCGCCCAAGGTGGACTCCATCTACTGGCAGCTGGACCGCGAGATTGCCCATTTCATCCAGGTGCTGGACGAGCGCATCGGGCGCGGCAACTATCTGCTGTTCCTCAGCGCCGACCATGGCGGCACCCACAGTTATCCACGCATGACGGCCCACGGTCTGCCTAGCGCCTGCTGGCACAATCCCGATGCCATGAAGGCTGCCAATGAGCAGTTGGAGAAACAGTTCGGTGTCAAGGGGTTGATTCAGGACGAGATGGAATACACCTTCTGCCTCAACCACAAAGCCATCAACGATGCCCACCTGGACTATGACCAGGTGATCAGCGCCGCCTGCCAAGCGCTGGAACAACCCGAGGAAATCCAGTGGGCCATCGACGTGTCGCGCATCGATACCTACCCCATCCCCACCATCCTCAAGGAACGCATCAAGCTCGGCTACTTCCCCAATCGCAGCGGCGAAATTTACATCGTGCCCCGCACGGGTGTGTATGCCGGCAAGAAGGAATGGGCTGGTTCCAATCACGGATCCTGGAGCCAGAGCGACTCCCACATCCCCCTGATCTTCATGGGGTGGCACGTCACGCCTGGCGAGACCTCACGTCTGACCCACATGACCGACATCGCTGCCACCGTGTGCGCTATGCTCCACGTTCAGGCTCCCAACGGCTGCATCGGTACGCCAATCTTTGAGTAATACTTTAGAATCTGGTTTAGAAAGTGTTATCACACTTGCTGAAATTCCAGACTTTAATAATGTGCATTATTTTTTACTTTATTTGATTTTTTTTAAAATATTTGTAGTAATTTTGTAACATTCTTTTTGAAATAGAGTCTATAATTGCCTCATTTTTGAATAGAATACCATCATTGCACATTGCTAATAATGAAACATTACTTTTTTATTTTTAAACTATAAACATCAAACAAAAGCGTATGAAAAGATTCACATTACTGCTTGCAAGTTTACTGCTGATATGTTCAGCAGCGCTTGCACAGGTCACTGTCAACGGCACCGTCGTGTCGGCAAGTGACAATGAACCTGTCATCGGTGCGACAGTCACCGTTGTAGGCACCAAGACGGTAACCGCCACCGACCTGGATGGTCGCTTCTCCGTCAATGTGCCCAATGCCAACAGTCAACTGTACATCACCTACATCGGCATGGCTCCAACGACAGTCAAGGCCGAGAATGATATGGTTGTAGAGATGTACAGCAACACCCAGGACCTTGACGAGGTAGTGGTAGTCGCCTATGGTACCGCCAAGAAGAGCGAGCTCACCGGTGCCGTGTCACAGGTGACCTCACAGCAGATTGAGGCCCGTCCCGTGACCAGTGTCACCTCGGCTCTGGAAGGCACTACGACCGGTCTGGTGGTCAACTCGACCTATGGCCAGCCTGGTAGCGACGCCTCGATCCGCATCCGCGGTTTCGCTTCGATCAACGGTAGCAACGAGCCCCTGTACGTCATCGACGGTGTACCCTTCGGTGGCAACATCAGTGACTTGAACAGTGCCGATATCGAGAGCATCACCGTGCTGAAGGACGCCACCTCGGCAGCCCTGTACGGTAACCGCGCCGGTAATGGTGTAATTATGATTAACACCAAGAAAGGCCGCAACGACAAGTCGCACATCAATGCATCGATCATGATGGGTACCTACAACCGTGGTATTCCCGAGTATGACCGCATGGATGCCCGTCAGTGGATGAACGCCATGATGCAGAGCTACGTGCGCGAGTTCTACACCGCAGGTAACAGTGGTGACAATTCCATGACTTGGAGTGATGCTATGAACAAAGCCAACCAGGAAATCATCGGTTCCTATCTGCACTACAACATCTTCAACCTGCCCGACGATGATTTGTTCGATGGTTACAAGCTGAGGAACGATGCCCAGATCAAGAGCAACATTGCCGGCGACCTTGACTGGTTCAAGGCTGCTATCCGCAGCGGTTTCCGTCAGGAGTACAACGTCAGCGGTGACGGTGGCAGCAAGACTGCAAACTATTACCTCGGCGTCGGTTACACCAAGGAGGACGGTTACACCAAAGAGTCTGGCTTTGAGCGTATCAGCGGTCGCGCACGCGTCAACTTGGAGCCCAAGAGCTGGTTCAAGACTGGTTTGAACATCTCTGGTTCTCACCAGCTTACCCGCTTCCACAGCGACAGCGAGAACAGCTACAAGAACGCCTTCAGCTACTGCCGCAACATTGCGCCCATCTATCCCGTACATCTGCACGACTTGTCTACACCTAACGGCGACTTCGTCTTGGACGAGCAGGACAACAGGGTATATGACAGCGGTGAAGAATACACCCGTCCCCAGTACCCCGGCCGCCACTATCTGTGGGAGACCGAGTTGGATATGGACAAGACCTACCGCAACACCTTGGACGGTCAGGGCTATGTCACCTTTGTGCTGCCTTATGGATTTGACCTGACATTGAATGCTGACCTGAACGTGCGCAACACCGAGAACCGCGAGTATGACAACGCCATCATCGGTGACGGTATGGGTAACAATGCCCGCACCAAGCGTGTCATCTATCGCTACAAGAACTACACCCTCCAGCAATTGTTGAACTGGAACCAGACCTATGCCGATCGCCATGCGTTTGAGGTACTGCTGGGTCATGAGAACTACTACTACAAGTACAACTACCTGTATGGTTACAAGGCTAACGAGACCCTGGCTGGCCACATCGACATGATCAACTTCTCGGACATCCAGAACCTGTATGACTACGAGAACAACGACCGCAGGGAGAGCTACCTGGGCCGCGTTCGCTACGTCCTGGACAACAAGTATTCAGTTGAGGGTACCTTCCGCCGTGACGGTAGCTCACGTTTCCACAAGGATCACCGCTGGGGTAACTTCTACAGCATCGGTGCCAGCTGGATCCTGAGCCGTGAAGAGTTCATCCGCCAGCATGACTGGATCAACAACTTGAAGTTCCGTGCCGCTTATGGTGAGGCCGCTAATGACCGCGCCGCTGACTATTACAGCTACATGGCACTGTATGACATCACCGTCAATGGTGGTATGGGTGCCCTGGTAAAGAGCCAGTTGACCAACGAGCTCCTCAGCTGGGAGTCGGTAAGGAACCTGAGTGTCGGTCTTGAGGGCCGTCTGTTCAACCGCTTGAACTTCAGCATCGAGTACTTCTCCAAGGGCTCGCATGACCTGATCTTCAGCCTCAACCAGCCGCTGTCGGCAGGTGCTACCAGCACCTCGAGTGCAGTATCGCAGGTACAGGTGAACCTGGGTAACATGGTGAACCGTGGTTTTGAGCTCTCGGCCGACGCCGACATTATCAAGACTCGCGACCTGCGCTTCAACCTGGGTCTGAACCTGACCTACCTGAACAACAAGATCACCAAGATGCCGGACATCTACAATGTCGGTGACGAGAAGGATGAGTACACTGCAGGTTTGCAGTCTGGCCAGTACAACTACCGCAAGGGCCACTCGATGTACTCGTTCTATACCTATACTTATAAGGGCATTGATGACATGACCGGTCGTTCGCTCTACACCTTCAACGACCACGACTTCTATGTACCCGGCATGACTAAGGCCGGTGAGGACCTCACCAATCGCGAGGCAATTCCCGCCGATGAGTTCGTAGTTATCGACGGTGTTCCCTATGTTTACAAGCCCGCCACCTATGGCAAGCGTGAGTGGCACGGCAGCGCAGTGCCCAAGTTGTATGGTAGCTTCAACCCCACTATTGACTACAAGAACTTCACGCTGGGTGCTATCTTCTCATTCCAGCTGGGTGGCAAGTGTATCGACTGGACCTACCAGAGCTTGACGTCGATGGGCGGTACTCCCAGTGCCATCCATGCCGACATGACCAATGCATGGGTTAAGGACCTTGATGGCACCGCAGTTGTCTACAGCGATGAGCAGATCAAGGGCATGACCGTGAAGAATGGTGACGACAGCTATGTCAACTATCCTGCCAACCGTCTGGATCCCAACGGCACTCCCGCAGTTTTCTCGGGTGACAACAGCTACAACAGCGCTACCAGCGACCGCTACATCACCTCGTCGAACTACTTCATCGTTAAGAATATCGGTGTCACCTACCGCCTGCCACGATTCATCTTGAACAAGATTGGTTTCACCAACATCGCACTCTCGGCTACCGTCGAGAACCTGTACACCAAGACCGCCCGCAAGGGTATGAACGCTCAGCAGAACTTCAGCGGTTACGTTGGTGACTACATGGTAACTCCGCGTGTATTCTCAGTTGGTTTGAAGTTTGGCTTCTAATCGCTCAGCTTACCTACTTAACAATCGTAACTTACATTAAATAGAATAATATTATGAAGATTTTAAAATATTTCCTGATTGCAGGTATTGTTGCGCTGGGCTTGTCCTCATGTTCAAAGGACTATCTGGACACCGCTCCTACTGCCGAGACCGGTACCGCAACTGCATTCGAGACGACTGAAAATGTTAAGCTGGCCATCAATGGTTGCGCCCGCGTGATGATGAACCAGTACCTGAGCACACAGGGTATGTGCGGCGAGGGCTGTATCAAGATGTGGTACGGCAACTATCCCGGCCAGGACTTCTTTGTGAACCTCCCCGGTTGGGCATCGCTGATTAACCAAAACGTACACGACACGCCCAACAGTCTGTACACCTACTATCCCTGGTTCTACTACTACAAGCTGATCAGCAACGCCAACAGTGTCATCCTGCACGTTGACGAGGCCGAAGGCATCGAGGCCGACAAGCAGTTCCTCAAGGCACAGGGTCTGACCTTCCGTGCCTATGCCTACATGATGCTGGCTCAGATTTACTGCAAGCGTTGGGTAGATTCCGAGAACGGCAGCTGCCCGGGTCTTGTGCTCCGTCTGGACGAGAGCGTGGGTGACCTGCCCCTGACCTCTCTGGCCGATGCCTATTCACAGATCTATGCCGACCTTGACGAGGCCATCAAGCTCTATCAGGAATCCGGCCGTCACCGTGGTGCCGATGAGTTCTTCTTGCCCGACATCGAGGTAGCCTATGCCACCTATGCCCGCGCAGCCCTTGCCCGCTGCGACTGGAGCAACGCTTCCAAGTATGCCAAGCTGGCTCGCGCCAACTACCCGCTCATGAGCAACGCCCAGTTGCTGAGCGACGGTTTCTGCAATCACAACAGCGAGTGGATCTGGGGCGGCTATAGCGCCAGCGACCAGACGCTGTACTACTACAGCTACCATGCTTACATTGCTTATAACAGCAATGCCGGTAACGTGCGCAACTATCCCAAGTGCATCAACAGGGAGTTGTTCAATCAGATTCCCGCAACTGATGTTCGCCGCCAGTGGTGGCTCGATCCCACGGGCTACACCTACACCACCACGACTGGTGTGGCAGCCAACAGCACTGACCTGGCAAAGGAAACCCGTGCTAAATATCCCGACCTGCTGAGCAACGCCACCGTCTATGCTTACATGCAGTTCAAGGTGCGCTGCAACGACACCCCGGGCGTTGGTGAGCTGAACAACTTCCGCTCCAGTGAGATGCTGCTCATCGAGGCCGAGGCCGAGCAAATGATGGGTAACACCGCTGCCGCCCAGGCTGCTCTGATCGCACTGAACAAGACTTCGGGCCGCGATCCCGAGTACACCTGCAGCAAGACTGGTGCCGACCTGCTCAACGAGATCAAGCTCTATCGCCGCATCGAGCTGTGGGGCGAAGGCTTCGACTGGTTTGACCTGAAGCGCTGGAAAGACACCCTCGTTCGTCACACCTACGAGGATGGTGGCAACTTCCTGGCCACGCTGGCTGTCACCATCAAGCCCGAGGAGAAGAACGAGTGGCGTTACATGATCCCGACCCGCGAGACCGACTACAACAAGGCTGTCCGCGACGGTGTCATCACCCCCGCCGAATAATCCTCAAGTCAACACTTGACATTTCCTAACACAATTAGTGCCGACGCCCACTGCGCCGGCACTAATTATTTTGTAAACGATGATATCGATGTAGAACTAATGGGGTAACGATTAGAAGATGCCGAGGATTTTCTTTTTAACAACAGGCTCATCCTGGACTGAGCGCATGATGAGTGCATTCTTCAGGGTCTCGTCATCGGCACAACGGAAGTTCTTGTAGGTTGCAGGATAACCCGAAACAGTGACTTCCTTCACGTTTCTTTTACCTGATTTCTTTACTGTCGTCTGCAGCTCGACCAGAACGTCGCCTCCACCATTCACTTCAAGGGCCTTGCGGATGGCTGTGTTAATTACATTTACCTCACCACCACGACGCACATCGTCCGTCGGTTTGTAGGTGTAAGTGATCTTATGGGGAGATACGACCAGATCGGCAAACGTCGCAGTGATGGCCGACGAGCCGAAATCCTTGGTCTTAGACGAGTTTAAGGTTGTTGTGCATGAGGTCAGACCAAGCACGGCAATGATAGAAAAGATGAAAAAGAATTTTTTAGACATAATGGATTGTATTAGAGTGACTCCCACAACTAATTCTTATGGAGCCGTTCCGGGAATCGGTGAAACGGCTACAACGTACTTATTTTTCTCATTGCAAAAATATGAATAAGGCCGTGAATGGGGATGGCTAGCTCGTAGCAGATGATTCTACACTTCTGTTGAATTATTCTCAACATCGTTACTATCATCCTGATAATACAGGGCAAAGAAGTTGCGGTTCAAGATGATGCTGATGCGCTCCAGCAGGCGGGTATCGATGCCCTCGCGCTTGAAGATGTCATACACATTGGTGCGGTCGCAGTGCAACTTCTCTGCGAGCCAACTCACGCCGCGTTCCTGGCGACGCAACTCTGCCTTGATTTCTTTGCCGATGTGTACTGCCACCTCTTTATAGCATTACAATGTCTATTATTCTCTGAATTTAATTAAAATAACCCCCTCTTGGATAATAATGGGCAAGAGGGGGTGTCTTGCATTTGCCGTAGCGACGATCGTAGCGCTGAGTCTACGAGATAATTCTTGTGGCTGCGGCCCCCCAGTATTCATAATGGGGGAACTATTAGTATGAAGAGAGAACGAACTTGTAGCGACGTGAAAAAAGCAACGGGGGTCCTCTGAGATTTAGCGTGATGTGATTATACATGTTACTTATTCTTACCATCTTCCTTTATATTGCAAAAATGTATTTATCGATGATGCTATCGGGCACCAATTGGGCATGGCCCTCTTGGCAATGCAAAATTACTGCGAATTGCAACTGGGTGGTTATATTTCATATTGCAGATAATACTACACATCTGTAGAATCATTTTCCGCACCATTGCCAATTTCCGGGCAATAGAGCATAAAGAAGTTGCGCCCCAGCACGACACCGATGCGTTGCAACAGCCATGTGTCGATGCTTTCGCGCATGAAGATTTTATACACGTTTGACCGCTCATAGTTCAGTTGACGGGCAAACCACGTCGCGCCACGCCCCTGACGGCGCAGCTCAGCTTTGATTTCTTTTCCAATATGAATCGCCATTGCAGTACATTTTTTATTACCACTGGTTGCCCAGTGGTGGAGGTAAACAAAAAGCGAGAGGACCATATCAATTATACAGTCCTCTCGCCTATATAATTAAGCAAACTTTTGTCTTATATTTCAAGCAACAAAATAGCTTTGAACTATCCAATTAGTGAATCTCACAAAAGGGCATAGTTATTGCTAACTTTGTTATTCGAAAATACCCAACTAAAATCTACTTAATATGTAATATGTCAAGTCGAATCTATCATTTTTGTATCAATTAAATGTTGACAAAATATCTGCTAAATTTTCTGCTACAAAGATACATATTTGTTTTCAAAATCACAATAACATAAGTGTTGAAAATTTTTCCACATTTTATCATTTGGTGGCACGATATGGTGAAAAATCGAGGTAGCTGCTAATTAATTAATGAGAAAATACTAACTTTGCAGGTTAGTTAATCAGACGATAAACAATCCAAGACCAATAGAACAAATGAGTAAAGAGACTTATCCTCATCTTGAGGCGCTGCGCGAGGAGATGCGCCGCCTGAACGTCGATGCCGTCATCATCCCTGGCACCGACCCGCACCAGAGTGAATACATCTGTGACCACTGGAAATTCCGCGACTGGATCAGCGGCTTCACGGGCAGCAACGGCACCGCCGTGGTAACCCTTGACCATGCCGCACTGTGGACCGATTCCCGCTATTTCCTGCAGGCCGAAATCGAGCTAGAGGACAGTGGCTTCGAGATGATGAAAGAGAATATGGGCAATGACCCCACCATCCACGAGTGGCTGCAGCAAGTGCTCGATGAAGACTCGGTCATCGCCATCGACGGGCGCCTCTACAGCGCCCAGGATGCCAACCTGCTGGAACGCTTCTGCGGCGAGAACGGTTTCATGCTTGCTACCGAGTTCTACCCTGCCGACAGGATCTGGACCGACCGTCCCGCACGTCCCAGTGAGCCCGCCTTTGTCCACGATGTACAATATGCCGGCGAGGAAGCCAGCGACAAGATTGAGCGCCTGCTCAAGGTTCTCGAGAACAATGACGCTACCGCCATGCTGGTGACGGCCCTCGACGATATCGCCTGGTTGTTCAACCTGCGCGGAGGCGACGTGGACTTCACCCCAGTGGCCATCGCCTTTGCCTATATCGGCATACACAACAGAGAACTGTTCATCGACGAGAACAAGGTGACCGACGAGGTGCGCCAGCATCTCAAGGCCTGCGGTGTGAGAGTGCGCAACTATGACGACATTGTACACTTCCTGGAGCGCGTGAGCGATCACGAGGTGGTGCTCATCGACCCGAACCGCGTGAGCGACACGCTGGCTAATGCCCTGCAGTGCCAAAAGGTCTATTTCCGCTCCCCCATCACCGACCTCAAGTGCATCAAGAACGAGGTTCAGATCGACGGCTTCCGCCATGCTATGGAACGCGACGGTGCTGCCCTGGTGCGCCTGTTCAAGTGGATCGAGGAAGAAGCCCCCAAGGGCTCCATCAACGAGGTAGACGTGTGGAACAAGGGTATGGAATTCCGCGGACAGCAGGACCTGTACCGCGAGGACAGCTTCGCCATGATCTGCGGCTACAAGGAGCATGGCGCCATCGTGCACTATGAGGCTACCGACGAGAGCGCCTCTACCCTGCATGGCGAGGGTATCCTGCTTGTGGATAGCGGCGCCCAGTACCTTGACGGCACGACAGACATTACTCGCACCGTCACCCTTGGCAACCCGACTGCACAGGAGAAGCACGACTTCACGCTCGTTCTCAAAGGTCACCTTGCCCTGCAACGTGCCAAGTTCCCCGTGGGCACCACGGGATGCCAACTGGACGTGCTGGCTCGTCTGCCGCTGTGGCAGGAGGCAATGACCTATGGCCACGGCACAGGACACGGCGTCGGCCACTTCCTGGGCTGCCACGAGGGACCGCAGAGCATCCGCACCAACCTGGTGGACGTGAAACTGCTGCCCGGTATGGTGATGAGCAACGAACCTGGCCTGTACAAGACTGGCGAGTACGGTATCCGCACCGAAAACCTACTGCTTGTCGTTGAGGCCGAGAAGACCGAGGACTTCGGCAATTTCCTCGCCTTCGAGCCGCTGACGCTCTTCCCCTATGACCTGCAGCTCATTGACCGCACGATGCTCACCGACGAGGAAGTCGCCCAAATCAACGACTACCACCGCATGGTGCGCGAGCGCATCACGCCGCTACTCAATGCCGACGAAGCCGCCTGGCTCGCCGACAAGACCCGCGAGATTTAACAAAAGAATCATTAAGGTTCAACCGTGCCGTGGCTCTGCCACGGCCCACTGAACTCTAAACTTTAAACAACAATAATGGCTATTATCAAGAAAGTTAGGGGCTTTGACCCCAAAATCGGAGAGAACTGTTTCCTTGCCGACAATGCCGTTGTCGTCGGTGACGTGACCATGGGCAACGACTGCAGCATCTGGTTTGGCGCCGTGCTGCGTGGCGATGTCAACACTATCACCATCGGCAACCGCGTCAACATCCAGGACAACGCGGTCATTCACACCCTGTACGAGAAATCGGTCACCGAGATCGGCAACGACGTGTCCATCGGCCACAACGTGGTAGTACACGGAGCCAAAATCGGTGATATGGCCCTCATCGGTATGGGCAGCATCATCTTGGACCACGCCGAGATTGGCGAGGGCGCCATCATCGCTGCCGGCAGCGTCGTGCTGGGCGGCACCAAGGTCGGCCCCCACGAGCTGTGGGCTGGAAGTCCCGCGAAGTTCAAGAAGATGGTTGACCCCAAGCAGGCCAGCGAAATCAACGTAAAAATCGCCAAGAACTACCTGATGTACTCGACCTGGTACGAGTGATGACAGCAGCTAGATGTTCTAGAGTATCTTGAATGTCTAGAACATCTAGCTCGATAATAACCAAGATTCAAGATGAAGAAGTATCTCATGCTGACCATGATGGCGCTTGTGCTGGCATTCCGTCCAGCACAGGCGGCTATCTATATGGTCGGCAACCATCCCTTCGGCGACTGGAACCCGGGCAATGGTGTCGAGATGACAGACACGAGCAACGGCATTTACACATTGACTGCCAATGTGAACGGCACGGTGTGGTTTGTCTTCGCCGACGGGCAGACCAGCGACTGGACGGTCTTTAACGCCAACTACCGTTACGGTCCCAATGGCAACGGCAGCCAGGAAGTGACAGTAGGCAATGACTATATCACCCAGAAGAGCAATAACAACCATTCCTACAAATTCACGGGGTCGGGGCTTGACTACACCTTCACCTTTAATCTCAACACACTGACGTTCAATATCAAGGAATATGAGGAACCGCCGATTCCAGACCCCTTTACCCTGCGTAAAGGCGATGTGAACGCCGACGGCGAAATCAATCTTGCCGACATCAATGCCTCGATCGACATCGTGCTGGGAGGGAGCACTGACCCGGACACTTTCAGTCGCGCCGATTGCAATTATGACAAGGAGGTAAATATAGCCGACATCAATGTCATCATCAACTACATATTAGGCGGTGAGATGCCCAAGCCCGTCAAGGAGGGCTATGACTATGTGTGGGACGATGAGGTAATTCCCGAAATCCATATCGACATCAGCCGCATCCAGTGGAACAGGCTGCTGACCTTGTACGATATGAATCCTTACACTACACAGTATGTCATGGCAAATCTCACATTTGTCAAGGCAGATGAGACCACCGTTATCGACAGTGTGGGGCTACGCCTCAAGGGCAATACTTCGCGCCGCCGTCCTGAGGGGTGGACAGGACACATGCATGAACGAGACAACACCGACTGGCACCATGCCCACTTCGGGCTGAACCTGCGCAAATATGCTGATGATGACGCCCACGAGATCCAAGGCGTTCGCAAACTTCATCTCAAGTGGTTCAAGGATGATCCTGCCTATGTGCGAGAGATGTTCTGCTACGACCTGTTCCGCCGCGCCGGTGTGTGGACTGCCGCACGAGACATCTACTGCCGCTTGTGGGTACATGTCGAGGGCGACAGCAAGGAGGCCTACTATGGCGTGTACGAGTTGATGGAACCCATCGACAAGCGCTATCTCAAGGACCGCAAAGACCTCTTTGGGGCGAGCAACGGCTATCTGTGGAAGTGCCGCAATGCAGCCGCCGGCCTGAACAACCCGAACGGAGACATCTGGTATGACGACGACAGCGACGACCGCCATGCCTATACCCTAAAGACCCAGACTGAGGATTTTGACAATGCCCGCGCCCAACTGGTGGACTTTATGGACAAACTCTGTAACCTGAGCGACAGTGAGTTTTATAGCTGGATCCAGCAGGCCACCGATATCGACCTGCTGCTCAAGACCTATGCCGTTAATGTAGCCGTGGGCATGTGGGACGATTACTGGAACAATGCCAACAATTACTACATCTACTTCAACGGCAGGGAATTGACCGGGTATCGATTCTACCTGATTCCCTACGACTATGACAACACGTTAGGGACAACACTCCGCCATGGCGTGCAGGATGATGCCGGGCGCCATGATCCGCTCCACTGGGGCAATGACAGGAATCCCCTCATCGCCAGGATACTCAAGTTCAACGATTTCAAGGCCAAGTATGTCGCCTATCTCAAGGAACTGGTAACAACAGGCAAGGGATTGATGGATCGCCAGTCATCCCAGGCACGCATCCGCAGTTGGCAGGCACGCATCGCCCAATATGTGGACAACGACACGGGCGAGGACACCATCATCGAGGACAAACCCGCATCATGGAGCAACCATGGCGAGTACGACCTGTTGAAAAACAATAGCGACAACTTCTTTAACGCCAAGGCATCGAGCATCAACGCCCTCCCGTAACGCATCGGAACCTGGTCCCCACGCTAAGACGCAAAGGCGCAAAATCTTTATGTAAGCTTCAGCACTCGTGGTCTATGGGTGAACCTTTAGCCAATTTTGCGTATTCAGCATAGTAAGCATGAGGCTGTGTCATAATTGCGACCCAGTATTATAACCGTGCTATCGCACGGGAAATTAAACAAATTTTTAAATTAAAATTAATATTTTTTATATTAATAAAATTTTAAAAAATAATTTGAATAATTTCCCGCCCGTAGGGCGGTTTTATTTCTAGCAATTGAATTATGACACAC
>JBGUJU010000125.1:0-2001 GCA_045114065.1 Sodaliphilus sp. | reverse complement strand
CTGTTGAATCCAGAGAATTAAGCAATGACAACCATCCCAAGGACACCGCCACAATTGGATGCACCACCAATTTCAGCGCAGCCGATGTCACTTCATCCTTTGAACAAATGAAGGAGTGTTACAAGAAGATCGGTGACAACGAATCGCAAGCCTTGGCTGTATGGCAGCAACTCAGTGATGACGAGCGAACGTCAGCATTCGCTCACGTTCAGCGATTGCAAGGTGACCTTTCCTCACGTTCCTATCTCTACGTCTATCTGCGAGACAAGGAATGGACGAAAGTTACTTCACCTGTCAACCAATGAGGATGCACAAGGTGACATCCTTGATTCCCTGGTAACCTGAGTGGAGGCGTCCGCCGAGGGGGATTTCTAAAAATCCCATAACATAATATGGACTTTTAGATTCGCTTCGCTCCCTTAAAAAGTCCCATTATGCTCTCCGAGGGTGAACCGTTTCCCCAAAAACGGAAGAGTCCTTCCTAGACAGATGTGAATGATGTCTGCAAGGGAGTGCATCCGCGAGGAAGTGACTCTCTCCCTCGACCCTCCACTCAGGTTCCACCCGAGACCCGAATCATATCAGGCAACAACATCAAAAGGACCAAAAATGAGCAAATCCACTAAACAAAAAGCATGTGCTGCCATCCATGTAGGATCGCCTGCCAAATCCTTCTCCGCATCCGAAGGCTATGAGCCGGAACGTCGAGGATGGGATGAGAAGACATACCGTCTGAAGAACCATGACACGAACAATCACTATGATTTCTCTCGCAAGCACCTCAATTTTGAAATCAATAGCGAGGGAAAGATGGTCCCTCTTGGCTCCAATCCCATACCTCTTCATGAACGTCTGAAACATCGTCTTGATGAACTCGGCTTCAAAACATACAAGGACAAAGACAATCCCCTGGGAAATGCCGACAACAGTCCGAACTGCACCGTTGGCATCATCGTGAGCGGCGACCATGATGTGCTGACTCGTCTTGCCTTTGGAGAGCAGCATGTGGATTTCACACTTCTTAGAAGCAATGCCAATGTCAAATTGCAGCAGGGCATCAAAGACTGGGCGATGGACACCTATCTATGGGCATGTGAACGCTGGGGAGCAGAGAACATTATTGGTTTTGACGTACACTGTGACGAGACCACACCGCACATTCACATCCAGACCATTCCTGTGGCGAAGACCAAAACAAGAGGTCGGGCATCCGTCAAGTATGTGCATAAGGATGACTCTTCCAAGGTGCTTTCCCATAAGGAATGGAAAAAACTGTCTGATGAAAACCGTTGCGACTTCATAAAAACAGAAGTCGAACGGAGGGAAAAGGAATGTGTATCTTACGCCCGTGTCTGGGGCGCAGACAAATATGAGGTTGGAAGGACATACTACCAGATGCACACCGACTACCATGACAAAGTCGGCTATAAATACGGACTGGAACGCGGTGATGACTACGCCACATTGAGTGATGAGGAACAGCGTGAGCGGATCCACAAAGACAAGGCGGTGCTGGAAGCTGAGCGTCTGGCGAAGGAGTCCATCAAGCAATCCAAAGTTGAGAAGATAGAAATCGAACGGCAGAAGAACAGGATTGCTGATGAAGCTCTGGAAGCGGAACAACGTAAAGACAAGGCAAAGAGAGAACTCGCCAATTTGGAGGCGTACATCAAGGCGACCAACGTCACACGGGAAAATCTGCTGGTGCCTTCACTGAAGACGAATCCTTTTGTCATGGACGCATACAAGGCGATCATTGATGAACTCAGCAAACCGATTCCGTTTAATGGACAGAAGGTATGGCGGGAGGAACGTAAGACGGCAATAAAGCGGATTCTCACTGATTTGCAGGACCACCTGTTCGAAGCCAAGGAAGTGCAGAAGAAAGACATCCTCAACTTAGGTCAGTCGCTTTACGACAAAGCGATGAAGGATGCAAGAGCTATCATCAAGCAGAACCAGCAACTCCAGAAGGCCAACGAGTTAGTGACAGCGGAGAAC
>JBGUJU010000124.1:0-1584 GCA_045114065.1 Sodaliphilus sp. | reverse complement strand
TAACTTTTTCTTCTTTTATTTCTTCTTTTTCTTCACTTATTATTTCATATTCTTCTTGATTTTCAATCTTTAATTCTATTTTTACTTTTTCTTCTTTTATTTCTTTCTTTATATCTTTTTCTTCTTTTATTTCTTTCTTTATATCTTTTCCTTCTTTTATTTCTTCCTTTATATCTTTTTCTTCTTTTATTTCTTCTTTTTCTTCACTTATTATTTCATATTCTTCTTGATTTTCAATCTTTAATTTAATTTCTTTTAAAATATCTTTAACTTCTTTTAATTTTTCTTCTTCTTTAGTTTGAATGCCTTCTTCTTGAACTGATATCATATGTTTTTCAATTACTTTCTTTATTATTTCATGTTTTTCCTTTTCTTCTTCTTTAATTATCTCAGTAACTTTTCCTTCTTTACTTTTGATTGTTTCTTTAATTATTTTTCCATCTTCATCTTTAATTATTTCTTTCACTTTTCCATCTTTATTTGTTATTTTCTCAATTACATTTCCATCATCATCTTTTATTGTTTCTTTTGTTGAACCATCTTTTTCAATTGTTAATTCTTTGATCACATTTCCATTTTCATCTTTAATTATTTCTTTTTTCTTTCCTTCTTTATCAACTTTAATTTCTTTATTAATTTCTGTTACATTTCCATCTTTATCTTTTGTTATTTCTTTTACATTTCCTTTTTTATCAGTTATAATTTCAGTTCTATTTCCTTTTGAATCAGTGATAATCTCTTTAGTATTTCCTTTTTTATCTGTAATTACTTTTTTCTCAACTTCTTTAATAACATTTCCATCTTTGTCTTTAGTTATTTCTACCATTGTTCCATCTTCATTTGCAGTTATTTCTTTAACTTCACCATCCTTTTCAATTATAGTTTCTTTAATTAAATCTCCATCTTCATCTTTAATTATTTCTTTTATAGTTCCATCTTTTTCTGTTGTTTTTTCTGTAACATTACCATCTTCATCTTTAATTATTTCTTTTATTGTTCCATCTTCTTCTTTAATAATTTCTTTCTCTACTTCTTTAATTATATTTCCTTCAGCATCTTTACTAATTTCAGTTACTTTTCCATCTTCATCTTTAATTATTTCTTTCACTTTTCCATCATTATAAGTTATAATTTCTTTAATATTTCCATTTTCATCTTTAATCTTTGTAATTTTTTCTTCTTTTATTTCTTCTCCTATTATTTCATATTCTTCTTGATTTTCTATTTCTAATTCTTCTTTTATTTCTTTTTCAACATTTTGTTTCCATTGATTCCATCTTTGTCTCATTATTATTCTTGAAATAATTGGATTTTTAACTTCTTTAACAATTTGTTTTGTCGTTATAGTAATAGATGGTTTTCTTTCTACTTTCATTTCTTTAACTTCTTTTAATTTTTCTTCTTCTTTAGTTTGAATTCCTTCTTCTTGAACTGATATCATATGTTTTTCAATTACTTTATTTATTATTTCATGTTTTTCCTTTTCTTCTTCTTTAATTATTTCAGTAACTTTTCCTTCTTTACTTTTGATTGTTTCTTTAATTATTTTTCCATCTTCATCTTTAATTATTTCTTTCACTTTTC
>JBGUJU010000123.1:0-1877 GCA_045114065.1 Sodaliphilus sp. | reverse complement strand
CGTTCATCTTGACCGTTGACTGGCTCGCCTGGCTTTGCTACTGCCCGTAAGAGATGGAAAAACAAGATGGAAAACAAGGTTAAAAATGGTTGACAAGTCTATCGGATGTGTGTTATACTGTGCGACAGTTTGAGATTGGAAGGAGGCTTACGTGTGTTAATTTGTGTACGCTAATAAGCAATAAAAAGTAGAAGTACCTTTCCACATGATGGTGGGCTTTTTTTGCGTGCGTATGCAAAGGAACACGTAGGTTTGACACGAGCAGTCTTTGAACTGTATCGTGGTGTTTTTTCGTGCTTTGTTGTTATGCAGGCGTCTGCCCTCTCTGTGGGACAACGCCTGCTTTTTATTGCAGAAACAAAGGAACAATGCAATAAAAAAGGAGGTTCGCATTATGACCCAAAACAACAATTCATGGAGAAAAACTTATTTTACACTTCTTGCCGGACAAGCAATATCCTTTATTAGCAGCGGTATTTTGCAAATGGCCATTATCTTTTATTTGGTTGCGAAAACTAATTCTGCAATCATATTGACGGCGGCAACACTGATTGGATTTTTGCCGCAAGCCTGTTTAGGCCCGTTTGCAGGTGCTTTTGTTGACCGGCACAGCCGTAAAAGCGTAATGATTGGTGCGGATTTGATAATTGCCGCCGCTGGCGGTATTCTGGCGCTGGTGGCGTTTTACATGGAATTGCCCGTATGGTCTATTATGGTTGTCCTGTTAATCCGAAGTGCGGGAACTGCTTTTCATTCTCCAGCATTCAGCGCAGCAACACCTATGATTGTGCCAAAAGAGGAACTTACAAAATGCGCTGGTTACACGCAGACCATGCAAGCAGTAAGTGCGATTATCAGTCCAGCTGCCGCAGCGTTTTTATATGCTGTTTGGCCTCTTAATGCAATTATATTGTTAGATATTGTGGGTGCAATCCTTGCCTGTGTGACTGTTGCGATTTCGTCCATACCAACGCCTGAACTATGTCCAGAAACGAAAAGACAACAGTTTTTACAGGATATGAAAGAGGGGTATGTGGTATTAAAGCAAAACAGGGGCCTCTTTGCTCTGCTCTGGATTGGTGTAATTTATATGTTCTTTTATATGCCAATCAGTACGCTTTTTCCTCTCATCTGTATGTCATACTTCAAAGGAACACCGGCCCATGCCTCTGCCGCTGAAATTGCTTTTGCGGTTGGTATGCTGCTTGGCGGAGTCATTCTGAGCATTTGGGGCGGTTTTAAGAAACGGCGGTACACCATCGGTCTTTCCGTTCTCCTGATGGGCGTTAGCAATATGCTCTCCGGGCTTTTGCCGCCAGACGCATTTCTTGTCTTTGTTGTGTGCTGTACTGTTATGGGAATTTCCGCTCCATTTTACGGTGTGCAAAATGCGATTTTTCAAGAAACGGTCAAACCAGAATATCTGGGGAGAGTTTTTTCTCTACTGACAAGCGCCGCTTCCCTCGCCATGCCGTTTGGCCTTGTCATTTCCGGGCCTCTGGCGGAGCGGCTGGGAGTTGAGAAATGGTTTGTCATTTGCGGAATTGGCATTATCATCGTTGCGCTTGCCGTATTTTTACTACCCGGTTTGAGAGAGATTGACAATACGCAATAATCAACTGCACCTTTTTCTATTACTAAACAAAATGCCTGGATGGTGGTTCTGAAAAACCAGAACCGCCGTTCAGGCATTTTTTATCTTCGTCCTCTCTGCGGTTTTGGATTCTTCAGCAAGTCGGATTTTTCCGCAATCTTTTTCAGCCACTTCCGTTCTTCTACTGACAGCTTCCTAAAATTCAGCTTGAGCCGTTTGCAGATAAACGCCAAGTACGCTTGTTCCGTGTCGCTGTCCTGGCTGACGATTTCACCAGCAGTTT
>JBGUJU010000122.1:0-11813 GCA_045114065.1 Sodaliphilus sp. | reverse complement strand
GCTAATAATGTAAATAGTATTGTCTTTTTCATATGCATTTATTTTAGAGTTAGTTATTTGTACTGAGATTCACAAAGGTACAACTATTTTACCATCAATCTACTACCCCCCCCATTTTTAATATTTTTTAATATTACAAAGGCGCTTTTTGCTGCAATGACTAAGCTGACGCCGTGTTGCCATTGCACTCCAGTTGAACGGTAGCCTTGACGATTATGTCCAGCACTTCAAGCCTGGTCATGTCGTGGACAAAGAGGTGTGAGGCATGAAAAAGTGTGGTCATGGGAGGCTACATTTGCTGATAAATAATGATATTTCATTGATTTTCATTAGAGAAATCACAATTCAAGTTCTCATTTTCCGTTTAATGATATATCTTTGCGCCATCAATGGAGAGCATCATCACATCTTACCAGCCCATCTTTCTTGACGAGATGAGTGGCATCAAGCTGATGAACCGCACTGACACCAAGTTTGTCACGACGGTTGATCGGCTCAAGTTGCTGTTGATGCTTGCCCGTGATGACTACCGCATCCAGGAGATTGACGGCCGGCGTGTGGCGAGTTACTATACGGCCTACTATGACACGCCCGACAATAACATGTACATCGTGCACCAAAACGGGCATGTCGGGCGCCAGAAGCTGCGCATCCGTTCCTATATGGACACGGGGCTGAACTTCCTGGAGGTGAAGACCAAGAACAACCATGGTCGCACCAAGAAGAAACGTGTCGATATGGTGGGTTTTGACCCGATGAATCCTGACCATGGCATCCGTTTCCAGCGCCAGGACGAGCAGTTCAGGCAGTATGACGAGTTCCTGCGCAAGCACCTGCGCTATGACCCGACCATCCTGAGCCAGCACATGGAGAACCATTTCCATCGCATCACCCTGGTCAACAAGGCCAAGACCGAGCGGCTGACCATCGATACCGACCTGTGCTTCCACAACCTGCAGACAGGCAGGGATGCCGACTTGACGGGACTGGTCATCATCGAGCTGAAGCGTGACGGCCTGCAGCCGTCGCCCATCCTGGGCATGCTGCGAGAATTGAGGATCAAGCCGAGCGGTTTCAGCAAGTACTGCATGGGTTCGGCACTGACCAACCCCTCGCTGAAGCGCAACAACTTCAAGGAGCGCCTGCGCTTGGTGGAACGGCTACTCTCACAAGTCAAAAATTGATTATCACATTAACTACACATCAAATAGAAAAACATGAAACTTTTACAGGATTTATCAGCCCTTGAGGACGGCGCCGACACTGTGCACGATGCTATCGGTGCTGCCGTTTCCGGCTTCAGATGGTTTGACTCTGCCGGGGTGTCCGAGATGTTGATACGTTTCGGGTTCTTCCTGGTGGTGTTGTTCATCATCGTCTATTTCTTGTACTACCGCAAGACACACCGCCGCGACTATTTCTTCACACTCGTGCTGTTGAGCGTGAGCATCTTCTTCCTGATCTACCTGCTGGGCAGCGTGAAGGTGAAGATCGGCTTTGCCCTAGGTTTGTTCGCCATCTTCGGCGTGCTACGATACCGTACCGAGACGATTCCCGTGCGCGAGATGTCCTATATGTTCGGTGTCATCAGCCTCTCGGTCATCAATGCGCTGGCCGACTCGTTGAGCTTTGTCGAGCTGCTGATCCCTAATGTGGCGATTACGCTGTTGATCTGGTTCTTTGAGGCCTGTGTGCTGCGTCGCAGCCTGGCCAGCAAGCTGATCCTGTATGATCGCATTGAACTCATCACGCCCGAACGGCGTGAGGAACTGCTTGAGGACCTCAAGAAGCGTACGGGCCTGAATATCACCAAGGTGACCATCGGCTCTATCGACTTCCTCAAGGACACTGCCGTAATCAAGATCGACTATGAGAACGACGGTGGCGGTAGCAGCCACATCAACAATACATTGAAAATTCCCAAGTACGAATGGCAAGATGTAAAAGAAAACAACTGATATTCAGTCTGCTGCTATTGTGCTTAGCATTCTGCCCGACATTGTCGCATGCCGACGATGGCGGGTTGGTGGCATCTATTGAGGCCTCGCACAAGTTCTCCAAGAAGCTGAGCGCCGGGCTGGAGACTGAGTTCCGCTCACGCAACAACTTCCGCACCGCCGACCGTGTGAGCATCGGCGGTGACGTCAGCTACAAGGTGCTGCCGTGGCTCAAAGCCAGCGTGGGCTACACCCTGCTCATCGACAACAACCGTGAGAAACTCACCTATCAGGACGACGGCGTGAGCTACAACAACTGGCGTCCCAGCTACTGGGGCCTGCGCCACCGTTTCAACGTGTCGCTCACGGGCAGCTACAAGATCAAGCGCGTGGAACTGAGCCTGCGTGAGCGTTGGCAGTATACCTACCGCCCCTCTAAAGTAACCGACAACTTCGACTTCGACGAGGGCGAGTGGGAAGACGACGAGGTGAAAGGCAAGGGCAAGAACGTGCTGCGCAGCCGCCTGCAGGCCGAGTGGGATATTCCCAAGTGCAAGTTTGATCCGTTTGCCAGCGTGGAATTTCACACGACGCGCGACCTGGAGAAGACACGCTTCATCATCGGTTCAAGTTACAGCATGAAGAAGAAACACAGCTTCAAGCTCTATTACCGCTACCAGGTGAGCGGCAGCAGTGATGAGCCCAACATCCACATGCTGGGCCTGGGTTACACCTATAAATTCTGACAGCTATGAGAAAGATATTACACTATAGCCTCTTGCTGACTGCCCTGGCGCTGGTCATGGCGTCGTGTGTGAAGGACGATACCGACCTTGCCGACGTGGTCGCCCAATATCAGGTGGAACCTGTCAGCATTGAACTGGACTACAGCGACTTGAGCGAGACTCCCGATGTCCCCGTGACCGATGAGAATGATTCGGCCTACAACGACTATGTGGAGAACAGTCCCTGGAACAAGGTCATCGAGATCAATTACAACGGCAATGCCGTCACGGTGAACGGCTCGGTGCCTGGCGTCGCAGTGCAGACCGATGGTGCCCATGTCACCGTCATGAACATGTCGGGACCGGTGAAGTTTGTCGTCAGCGGCAAGACCACCGACGGTTCCCTCAAGTTCTATGGTGACAAGCGCTTCCAGATTCTGCTCAACGGAGCCGAGATTACCAACCCCCACGGTGCTGCCATCAACAACCAGGGCAGCAAGTCGCTCTATGTCGTGCTGGCCGACGGCACGGCCAGTTGTCTGCAAGACGGACCCGAATACACCATGGTCGATGAGGAGGACCAGAAGGCCACCCTCTTCAGCGAGGGACAGATCATCTTCAGCGGCAAGGGCAAGCTGGATGTCATCGCAGTGGGGCGTGGCGCTATCCGCAGCGACGACTACATCCGCGTGCGTCCGGGCGTGAAAATCAACGTCAGCAGTAGCGCCCTTGACGGCCTGCGTGCCAACGACGGCATCATCCTTGACGGCGGTGTCCTCAATATCGAGACGACGGGCGCAGGTGCCAAGGGAATGCGCAGCGGTGGCGTGATGCAGGTCAATGGCGGACGCCTTGTCGCCATCAGCCACGGTGATACCCGCATCACCGACGAGGAGGGCATTATCGACACAGCAGCCTGTGCCGCGCTCTATTGCGACACGCTGGTGACCGTCAACAAGGGCGTTCTCAGGCTCAAGGCCACTGGCGACGGCGGCAAGGGCATCAATGCCAAACAACACCTGGTGATTAACGGTGGCTCGATCGAGGCCGTTGCAACAGGTTCCCGCGAGGTCAAGAAACCCAAGGGTGTGAAAGTTGACGGCAACTTTGCCATCTCGGGTGGTTACTTCTACTCCTACAGCCGCCGCAGTGACCCGCTGGACGTGACGGGCACAACATCGGTGGCTCCGGGTTATAAGACCTATGATTTGATGCCTAGAGTGTTGACTATTAGATATTAAATAATGGATATTAGCTGTTAGTGATTTGTAACAAAACAATAATACAAACTATGAAGAAATATTACTTATTGTCATTGTTTACCATTATGGCAGTCCTGCCGTTGTCGGCTAAGACGGGCGACGTGAACGGCGATAACGAGGTCAATATCAGCGATGTGAACGCTGTCATCGACGTCATCCTGGGTGGCGAATATAACCCCGCCGGTGATGTGAACGGCGACAACGAGATCAACGTCAGCGACGTGAACGCTGTCATTGATATCATCCTGGGTAGTGGCCCTGCAGAGCCAGAAATCATTCCCAAGGAGATTGTCCTTGATGACAGCCCCCTGGTGGAGCCTGCCGAGTATATCACCGACGATGAGGATGCCGAGGAATATAACGATTATGTGGAGAACACCACCTGGGCCTCGACCGTCAGAATCACCTTTGAAGGCGACACGTTCACAGTGACGGGCAAGCCGAGCACGGTCATCATCAACGCCGAGGGTGCCCACTTGACCATTACCAGCACCGCCAAGCGCGTGCGCTACATTGTCACAGGAACGACCAGCGACGGTTCGCTCAAGTTCTATGGCGACAAGAAATTCCAGCTGCAGCTCAACGGCGCCAATATCACCAATCCGCATGGCGCTGCCGTCAACAACCAGTGCGGCAAGTCGTTTTACCTCGTGCTCAACGAGGGCACCGAGAACGTGCTGCGCGACGGTGAGCAGTATGACTTGGTCGAGGGCGAGGACCAGAAGGCTGCCCTGTTCAGTGAGGGTCAGATCCTGGTCAGCGGTAAGGGTGCGCTGAGTGTGTATAGCGTCGGCAAACACTGCATGGCGAGCGATGACTACATCATCGTGCGTCCGGGTTGCCACCTCTACATGAACAGCACCAGCGGCCACGGTATCAAGGCTAAGGACTTTGTCCACATCAAGGGTGGCGTCATCAATATGGAGATTGCTGCCGACGGTGCCAAGGGTATCAGCTGCGACAGCCTCGTCAATATCACCGGTGGTCGCACGACCATTATCAATACTGGTACGTCCAAGTTGGAGACCGACACATTGGGCAACGAGGTCTCGACAGGTGCAGCAGGCGTCAAGGCGGACTATAACCTCACTATGACGGGCGGCACGCTCAACATCAAGTGCACTGGTGACGATGCCAAGGGCATCAACGTGGCACAGCCCTTCCTGTTCAAGGGTGGCGAACTCAATGTCGTGGTCACTGGTAAGCAGAAAACGGTGGCGCCCAAGGGCGTGAAGTGTGACACCGACTGCACCATCAGCGGCGGCTCGTTCTACAGCTGCGCCCTCAATGGCAAGGCAATCGACGTGGACGGCACCGTGACGGTTGCCGAGGGCTACACTACCCTCAACCAGGACGATGCACGCCTCTTGGAGGTCATCTACTAAGGGAACGTAATGGCCTGGCAGTGTGTCATAATTGCGACACAGTAATATAACCGTGCTATCGCACGGGAAATTAAACAAATTAATTATAAAATTTTTATTAATATAAATAAGATATTAATTTTAATTCAAGAATTTGTTTAATTTGGCTTCGCCGAGCTAAAGGTTCCCGCCCGTAGGGCGGTTATAATTCTAGCAATTGAATTCTAACACACCCTCAAAGCGGGGGAATCCCTATTGCCTAATTATACATTGAAGGCGGTTTCATCAATGAAACCGCCTTCAATGTATTGTGTGAAACGGGGTAGGGAGATTACTCCTCGTCGCCTTCGGACTCGGCCATGGTGGTGAATACGTTCTGCACGTCGTCATCCTCCTCGAGTACCTCGATGAGCGCCTCAACGTCGGCACGCTCGGCGTCGGTCACGTCCTTGTAGTCGGCGGGCTCATAAACGAACTCGCTGCTCTTGATCTCGAAGCCATTGTCCTCGAGATACTTCATGATGTCACCGTTGGAAGCGAAGTCGCCCGACACGAGCATTTCTTCCTCGTCGATGGCAAACTCCTCGGCGCCGCAGTCGATGAGCTCGAGCTCAAGTTCATCGGGATCCACGTCGGCTTTGGGAGCTACGTGGAAGTAGCACTTGTGGCTGAACATGAAGGCCACGCTACCCGAGTTACCCAGCGAGCCGCCCTTCTTGTTGAAGTAGTTGCGCAGGTTGGCAACGGTGCGGGTGGTGTTGTCGGTAGCAGTCTCGACCAGAACGGCGATGCCGTGAGGGCCGAATCCCTCGTAAATCACCTCCTTGTAGTCGCCTGCATCCTTCTCGCTGGCGCGCTTGATGGCGCGCTCGATGTTCTCCTTGGGCATGTTGGCCGCCTTGGCGTTGGCGATCAACGCACGCAGGCGGGAGTTACCCTCGGCATCGGGACCACCAGCCTTGACAGCGATGGTGATTTCCTTGCCGATACGCGTAAACGTGCGGGACATGCTGCCCCAGCGTTTCATCTTTCTTGCTTTGCGGTATTCAAAAGCTCTTCCCATTGTAGTATATATAAGTTTTAAGTTGTGAGTTTTAAGTTTTTTGGTTGTTAGCCGTTAGCCGTTAGTCTTTGTCACTCCTAACTTCTAACTTCTAACTCCTAACTTACCTGAGCTTGGCTCCCAGCTGGGTCTCCAGGTTCTTGATGATTTTGCTCATGATGGCATCGATCTGCTTGTCGTTGAGCGTCTTCTCGTTGTCCTGCAGGATCATGCTGATGGCATAGGACTTCTTGCCTGCCTCGAGCTTGTTGCTCTCATAGACGTCGAACAGGGTCATCGACTTCAAAAGCTTCTTCTCGGTGCTCTCGACCACGCGACGGATGTCGTCGTAGGTCACCTTGCGGTCCACCAACAGCGCCAGGTCGCGGCGCAGGGGCAGGGTCTTGGGCAGGTCGCTGTACTTGATGTCCTTCTTCATCGCCAGCTTGCAGGCGAGGTTCCAGTTGATCTGAGCGTAATAGACGGGCTGGTCCACGTCGAAGCGCTTGGCCAATTCCTCATTGACAACGCCCATCACTGCAACGAGCTTGCCGCCGCGGTTGCTGTAGGTCAGCGCGGGGTTGACCGTCTCGTCCTCATGCTGCTCGATGACCAGGTCATGCAGGTTGATGCCCATGTTGACAAACACGTTCTCCAAGTCGGCCTTGAGGTCATAGACGTTGAGCGCCCTCACCTTGTCGGCCCACGACTCGTCGTGGTTGTTACCGGTGAGCCACATCGCCATCTGGGTGCTCTCGCTGTAGGGGGCGAGGGCTTTCTCCTCCTGGCTGATGCTGCCGTCGTGGCTATAGACGTTGCCGAACTCATAGAGTCGCAGGTTGGGATTCTTGTGGTTGATGTTGCGGGCGATGCTCTCCAGTCCGCCGAACAGCAGCGTCTGGCGCATCACGTTCAGGTCGCTGCTCAGCGGGTTCATGATGTGCACGCAGCGGTCGGCGGGATAGGTCGTCAGACCCTCGTAGTAGGCACCCACGGTCAGCGAGTTGTTCATGATCTCGTGATAGCCCACGCTGGTAAGCTGGTTGCTCACGGTCTCCTGCATGTCGTCGCGGAAGTCCACGTCGGTCTTGTTCGACAGGCTGCTGTGCACCTCGCTGGTGAACTCGACGTTGTTGTAGCCATAGACGCGCAGGATATCTTCTACCACGTCACAGGGGCGCTGCACGTCCACGCGGTAGGGAGGCACAACCAGGTTGAGCTTCTCGTCGTCCTCGGCAGTGATTTCCATCTCCAGGCTCTCGACGATGTCGCGGATGGTCTGGTGGGGGATGTCCTTACCGATGAGGCGCTTCACATAGTCGTAGTGCAGCTCGACGGGGAAACCGGGGAAGTCATGGGCCTTGACGTCGATGATGTCGCCGCAGATTTCACCGCCTGCCAGCTCCTTGACGAGCATGGCGCACAGTTTGAGGTTATAGATGACGCTGTTGGGGTCGATACCGCGCTCAAAGCGGAACGAGGCGTCGGTGTTCAGGCCGAAACGGCGTGCCGTCTTGCGGATCCACGTGGGGTGGAAATAGGCCGACTCCAGGAACACGTCGGTAGTCGTCTCGGTAACGCCCGAGTCCAGACCGCCGAAGACACCACCGATGCACATCGGCTCCTCGCCGTTGCAGATCATCAGGTCGCGGTCGGTGAGCGTGCGCTCCACGCCGTCGAGGGTGACAAACTTGGTGCCTGCAGCTACTGTCCTGACGACGATGCGGTCGCCCTTGACCTTGCTCAGGTCAAAGCAGTGCATCGGCTGGCCGGTGCCCAGCAGGATGTAGTTGGTGATATCCACGATGTTGTTGATGGGACGCTGGCCCACGGCGAGCAGCAGGTCCTTGAGCCACTTGGGGCTCTCCTGGACTTTCACGCCGCGCACGGTCAGGCCGGCATAGCGGGGGCATGCCTCGGCATTCTCGACGGTGACAGGGATGCCGCCGTCCTGACGGTCGATGGCAAACTCGTCCACGCTGGGGCGATGCAAGTTACCATTCATGCCGTGACGCTTCATCCACGCTGACAGGTCACGTGCCACGCCATAGTGCGAGCCGCCGTCGATGCGGTTGGGTGTCAGGTCCACCTCGATGAGGTAGTCGTCCTCGATGCCATAGTAATCGGCAGCGGGGGTTCCCACAACAGCCTTGTCGGGCAGGACGATAATGCCGTCGTGGCTAGCGCCCACGCCGATCTCGTCCTCGGCGCAGATCATGCCCAGTGACTCCTCGCCGCGCATCTTGCTACGCTTGATGGTAAATTCCTGATCGCCGTCATAGAGCTTGGTGCCCAGGGTGGCGACGATGACCTTCTGCCCGGCTGCCACGTTGGGCGCGCCGCACACGATCTGGACGGGTTCGTTGCCGTCGCCCAGGTCAACGGTGGTGATGTGCAGGTGGTCGCTGTTGGGGTGGTCGATACAGGTCATCACTTGACCCACGACCAGTCCGCGCAGGCCGCCCTTGATGGTTTCCACTTGCTCGACTGCACCCACTTCCAGTCCCAGCGAGGTCAGTGCCTCGGCCACCTGGTCGGGTGTCAAGTCGGTATCAATATAGCGTTTGAGCCATTTATAGGAAATATTCATAGTCTTGAATAAGTTGATAATCGCTTAAAAACGTGCAAAGTTACAAAAAGTTTAGAGTTTAGAGTTTAGAGTTTTGAGTTTTTTTTCCGACGGCACGCCTTAGCACATGACTTACTATACAAACAACTGAAATATGTGAGTATCCACACACTCATAAAAAGAAAACTATAAGTACAAAAAATACCATGCTGTCCACCCCCTTTAAGATCAGATGAATGGTACCTCTAAACTCTAAATTGCGAGTGGAACGAGCATAAATGAAAAAGGGTGGCTGGTCGCATCGCGCGAGAGCCACCCCAAAAAAGCTATGAGAAAAATACATATATATCTTACTGTAGATTCTATTTAGTGAGGAATTTCTTGTTCAGGTAGGTCATGAAGGCGTCCTTGTAGTTGTCGCCGATGGGCAACGAGGTGTCGTCGTCAAGGATGACGTGGTTCTTCTTGACCTCGCTGATCTTGTTGAGGTTGATGATGTAAGAGCGGTGGATGCGCATGAAGCGGTTGGAGGGCAGGTGTTCCTCGATCTTCTTCATGCTCAGCAGGACGATGACGGGCTTGTCACGGCCCTCGCAGGCAATCCTCAGATACTCGCTCATGGCCTCGATATAACGGATGGTGTTGATGTCGATGCGTACAATCTTGTAGTCGCTCTTGACGAAGATGGTCTCGTTGTCGGGTTCGGCGCTGACTTCGGTCAGGGCTGGTGACTGCTGGCGTATCTCACAGATGTCTCTAACCTTCTGGGCTGCAGCCTCAAACTCATCGAAGCCGAAGGGTTTCAACAGGTAGTCCACGGCGTTGGCTTTGTAGCCCTCGATGGCATACTCGCTGTAGGCGGTGGTGAAGACCATGATGGGTCCCCTGCTGTGGTCCCCTACCTGGGCCTTGGCAAAGTCAATGCCGTTGAGGTCGGGCATGTTGATGTCCAGAAAGACCGCCTCGACTTCCTGGGTTTCCATCATCTGCTGGGCCTCGATGGCACAGTGGAATTCACCCACCAGTTCAAGGTAGGGCACTTTCTTGATATAGGCGACCAATTTCTTGAGTGCCAGGGGCTCATCGTCAATTGCAATACATTTTATTTTACTCATAGCTTTATTAAGATGTTAAGTGTTGGAATCTCTGTTCCTGAAGTCATCGGGATGTCGTTCGGGCAGGTCGAGCAGCACGTTGTAGGTGTCCTCGCCATCGGTGATGTCAAGCGAGTAGTCGTTGCCGTAGATGAGTTCCAGGCGCTTGGTGACGTTGTTCAGTCCCACGCCGCCATACTCGTGCTTGACGTTGTTCTTGGTATTGCGGCAGTGGAACAGCAGGCGCCCGCCCTTGTGCTCGATGTCGATGTCGATGGCCGAGGGTTTGTCGCGTGCCACACCGTGCTTGAAGGCATTTTCCACAAAGGGGATGAACAGCAGTGGAGCCAGCACGATATTCTCGGGGCACGCCTCGGGGATATCGAGGTTGACGGTGACCTTGTCGGTATAGCGCAACTTCATCAGGTTCAGGTACTTCTTTAGGAACAAGAGCGCATTGTTCAGGGTGACGTAGTGGTTGTCGCTGTCATAGAGCAGGTAGCGCATCATCCTGGACATGTCCACGATACTGTCTTTGGCCTGGTCGGGGTCGATGTCCACCAGGGCATGGATGTTGTTGAGCGTGTTCATGATGAAGTGCGGATTGATCTGGTAGCGCAGGTAGTCCAGTTCATGCTTGAGGCTCTGCTCCTTGAGTTTGGCGAGGTGTTTCTTTTCCTCCTCGTTCTGGCAATAGGACTTCACGCCCAGGTTGGCGCCCAGCATCAAGATGACAATGATGAAAGCCGATATGTCGTGCTTGTCAACGGGTGGATGACCATGGGGTGGGCGAGGCGGCGGCATCTCGTCGTTGAAGACCGAGACCAGAGGCGCCCCGTTGGGCTTGTGGGCGCATTCAGCCAACTGAAAAACAGTAACCATCAAGATGCTTAAAATGAGATACAGTTTCACACGCTTCTGCTTCACGAGAAAGGGAGCCAGCAGGTGATTGTGTATCAGGAATACGATGAAGTAGAAAAGCAGCGTGCCCCATGCGTCACTGAGTGAACGTGTCACCCATGACGAGTCCATCGACGCATCCTCATGGCTGAATATCAGGCTCACGAGCGGGGACAGGAACAAGACTGTCCACAAGATGGAGTAAATGATGGTTTCTTGTTTGGTCTGTCGGGCGAATATCTTCATAAAATGCTCTTTTCCATTAGTTGAAGAACAAAAATAGTGTTTTACTGATAACTGTCAAAATATTTTCAGCAATTCCTATAAATGTTTCAGTGAAATGCTACAATAGGGCAGCCGCACGAGGTGCTTGTAGAAAGTGGGACACAAGGAAAACAGCGATAAAAAACAAGCAGCCACTGACCGATAACGGTCAATGGCCACTCATGTACTCCCGCTGGGAATCGAACCCAAATCTAAGGTTTAGGAAACCTCCATTCTATCCATTGAACTACAGGAGCATCAAGCATCGGCCGGCATTGCGGCCGATGCGATATCCAGATGATTACTTCTTGGATGCCAAGGCGGCCTCCTTCTTGTCGCTGCGACGGGCAATCCAGTAAGCCACGGGCGAAGCGATGAACAGAGACGAGCAGGTACCGATGATAACACCGAGGATCATCGCGAAGATGAAGCTGCGGATGCTCTCACCACCGAAGAACAACATGATGAACAGCACGAGCAGGGTCGTGATAGAGGTCATCATGGTACGTGACAGGGTGCTGCACAGGGCCTTGTTGAAGGTGGTGTACAGATTCTGCTTGGGATAGAGCTTGCGGTACTCACGCACACGGTCAAATACAACCACGGTATCGTTCACCTGATAACCGATAACGGTCAGGATAGCGGCGATAAAGGTC
>JBGUJU010000121.1:0-6552 GCA_045114065.1 Sodaliphilus sp. | reverse complement strand
TGAACTTTTCTACCGTTTCCTTCATCTGATCATCAGACAAAACGGGAGTTAAAATGAAAACGGTTTCGTACTTGTTCATAAATCGTTAAAAATAAGTTAATTAATAATTGTTTCGCTAAAAAGCGGGGCAAAGTTACAAAGTTTTTTTGAATTGACAATCAATTGATGCATGATATTTTTCATACCAATTTCTTCAACCCTGCAGAACAATCTGTTATTCAGATAGTTATATCTTCTACTTAAAGTAGAACAGGTTATTGTAGTTGAAGGTGGTCAACGCTGATTTCACATCGTCCAGTTCTTTCATCCTCATGGGGACCTCTTGCAGATCATACTGGTCAACACAACTCCTTAGACGAGAGGCGAATTTCACCATCTCGAAGTCAATCTCCTCTTTAGTCGTCTCGACTTCACACTCGACGGCCTCATGTAGCTCTGAGATAATCATGCCCGAGAACAGACCGTGCAACTTGTAGGAAATAGCAAACCCGTCAGCATGGCACCAAATACCAATACAGGTCTTATCACGAAGGAACTGTACCATTTCACTGCCAATCAAGAGGCGCTCATAATACCCTCTCTTGTCAGGCACCGAGAACAAACCATATTTGGTACCATGACCAAGCATCATGATGACCTTATCCTGACGAATGGCACGTTGAACCGCCGACTTGGTGGCTGTCTCATTGATATGCGCCGTAATATCCTCCCGCTGTTCATACAATCGCGAGAGGAAACTGGTAGTAGGATCACCGGCATGTATTACAACCATAATAAATTTAATAAGCTTAAGGAATTAATATGGCGCCAAGTGATTACTCAGCGCCATTTACTATTAACGCGGTAAAACCAGAGGTGCTAGCGGCCCAACGCCAGGTTGATGACGCGGATAAATTCCTGTTGGGAATAGAGCCCAATGATGCTCTTGGGTTCGCCTTGAAGGGGGCAGATGAGCAAGAAGGGAATACTGCGAATCTGGAATACATCGGCGATGTCGCTGTTTTTATCAACATTGATACGGTAGAAGTCCACCTCGCCGTTGTAATGCTGAGCTATCTTTCGCAATATGGGTTCCAGTCGCTTGCATGGCTGGCACCAGTCGGCATAGAAGTCCACCACGACAGGTCGCGGGCTGCGCATCTTCCAATCGACGGCATGATAGTCGGCGATGAGTTCCTTGAACTGCCTCTGGCTGATGGAGTGCACGGTATAGACCGTGTCAGGGTCAATATAGCGCTGGGCATTGACCCCTAAGGCCAGCGACAGAGTCACCAACACGAGTAACAATATTCTCTTCATTTCAAAGCCTAATTCCTTACACCTAAGATTCAGATGATTACTGGTGAGCGCGACGCAGCAAGTCATTGACGGTCTTGACGGGATTGAAGGTCTCGATAGGCACCTCGACAAAGATAGTGTTCCAATTACTCATCGATCCGTTCCACAGGCCGGGCAACTCCAGGGCCTTGATATCCACACCATCCTTGCTCTTGATGCTGATGAAGCCTGTCTCGACATCGACAAACTTGTGCAGGTCAAACTTGATGCCCTTGTAATCCTTGATGTAGCACACGAGGTCAACGGGGTTGAAGTGGGTACCACTCTTCATCATCTCGACGGCAGCAGGGTCATCGGGGTTGATCTGGGCCGACTCAAGAATCTGGGGCGACGCCGAACCATCGGCATTATAGGCCAGATAGGGGCCTCCGCCAGGTTCTCCCTCATTGGGCACGACACCACAAACGCGAATCGGTCGGTTGAACTTGTCACGCAGCCAAGCGGCAAGAGCATTGTCGTCCATGGTTTCGGTCGAGGTATCGACAATGCACAGGGTCTGTGAAGCAAAACGCAGCATCTCCTTGAGCACACTGGTCTTGACATTCCCCTTATCGAGAAGTTCGAGGTATTTCTTGATCTGGCGCTGAACCTGTACAAGGTAACCGCCGATGATTTTCTTGAAGCGGGTGCTCACACTGCGAAGGCGCAAGGGTACTACATTGTCCACGTTCTTGATGAACACGACGTCGGCATCGCGTTCGTTGAGGTTCTCAAGCAATGCACCGTGTCCTGCAGGACGGAAAAGCAGGTTGCCGTTAGCGTCACGATAGGGCGTATTGTCCATATTGACGGCAATGGTGTCGGTCGAGGCTTTCTGCTCACTCAACGTGATGTCATACTTCACACCCCACACCTTCTCCATCAAGGGCACCTTGGCCTTGATGAGTTTTTCAAAACCACTGCGGTGCTCGGGAGAGACGGTGAAGTGGATGCGGACGCAACGGTCGGCATCGGCAGCATACTGAGCCCCCTCCTCGAGGTGCTCCTCCAGCGGAGTATGGACTGAGCCAGCGGTGGTGCGGTGGAAACGAAGCAACCCCTTGGGCAACGCACCATAGTTCATGCCATCGGACATGAGCAACGCCTTGAGCACATCGGCATACCGTCCAGCCTCGATAAGCTCGGCCACATTGCTCTTATACAGATTCACACAGGTCTTGTTCAACTGGGGATAGAAGGCAAACTGGGTAATGCCATCAAAAAACTGGCGCTCAAATTCGGTCTCAGGTGCCGTCTTGCCCTCGTTGATGAAGGCAAACAGATTCTTGAACATTCGGCTTGCCGCACCCGATGCAGGCTGGAACTTCTCGATCGTAGCGCCGCCGCCCTGAAATTCTTTCCACAACTTGATACACAGTGACTGCTGCTTGCTGTCCAGGCGGGTGATGCCATTGCCAACAGTTGCTGCAGCTTCAAGTTTGAGCCAGGGGAAACCCGTCTCAAAACGCTTGAGTTGAGCCTCTATCACGGACTCGTCGATGCCCTTAGCGGCCATCAGTTTTTTGTCATTCTCGTTCCACATATCGCTTGAATTTATAAAATTGTCCCAAAATTAGTTTTTTAGTCAAATTCCTGCAAGCAAATTGACACAAAAATGCTAATTTTGCATGAATTTAGTACTAAATCATCCCATCAGACGATGCAGGAATACTTCACAACAGCGGAACGCCAAGAACTGGTCAGGCTTGTCCGAGGATTAAAGGACAAGCTGGGTGATCAGTTGTCGCGCCACGACATCAACACAGTGCATGACCTCATCAAGCGAGGCATCACCGAGGCCGGCATCTTCAAGCGTGACCAGTATGGACTGAACCCAGTGATCAGGCACCTGCACACGGCCATGACTCTGTGTGAAAGTATTGCCCCCGACCGCACGATGGTCATTGCGACACTGGTCTACAACCTGTGCCGCAACGATTACCTTGACGTGAAACGCGTGAGGGAACTGTTTGATGACGACATCGCCCGTGTGGTGCATGGGCTGCTCCATGTGGCACCATTGTACAAGAAGCAGGCGGCCGTCGAGAACGAGAACTTCCACAAGTTGCTGCTCACGTTTGCCGAGGACGTGCGCGTGATTCTCATCATGACAGTGGACCGTCTCGCACTCATGCGCGCCATCAACCATCATCCCAACGAGAAATTCGTCCATGAGATAGCCAGCGAATCACGCTACCTGTATGCCCCGCTCGCCCACAAGTTGGGTCTGTACGCCATCAAGACCGAGCTGGAGGACATCTCGCTCAAATACCTGAACCGCAAGATTTTCACCCAGATTGCTAATCGCCTGCAGGAGACCAAGCAAGAACGCGACAAGTATGTCACGGACTTCATCAAGCCCATCGACGAGCGCCTCAAGGCCGAGGGACTGAAATTTGATCTGAAAGGACGCACCAAGTCCATCAACAGCATCTGGCAGAAGATGCAGAAACAGGGTGTGGACCTGAACGGCATCTATGACCTGTTCGCCATCCGCATCATTCTGGACACCACACCCAAGGATGAGAAACGTGCCTGCTGGCTCGCCTACTCCATCGTCACCGACATCTATCGGGCCAATCCCTCCCGCTTCAAGGACTGGATCACCATCCCCAAGAGCAACGGCTATGAGTCGCTGCACATTACCGTTTACGGTCCTGGCGACAAGTGGGTGGAAGTCCAGATACGCTCACGACGAATGGACGAGACTGCCGAGCGAGGCGTCGCGGCACACTGGCGCTACAAGGGCATCAAGAGCGACGGCGACGTGGACAAGTGGATGAACGAGGTGCGCGAGATGCTCGAAGCCAGCGGACAAGAGGGGCAGATGAGCCTGATGCGCAACATGGACACCAACCTGTACAATAATGAAGTGTTCGTGTTCACGCCCAAGGGGGACCTCTTCCGTCTGCCACAGGGTGCTACCCTACTCGACTTTGCCTACCACATCCACACGCGAGTGGGCAGCACATGCATGGGCGGCAAGGTGGACGGCAAGAATCAGAAAATTAATTACCGCCTGAAAAGCGGTGACACCATAGAGATCATCACCTCGACCACCCAGACACCAAGGCTCGACTGGCTCAACATTGCCGTTACCAGCAAGGCGCGCAATAAGATCAAGAACGCCATCAATGAGCGCAAGGCCCACCAGGCACAACTGGCGCGCGAGACGCTGCAACGCCGTTTCAAGAACCGCAAGATCGAGCCCGACGATGCCACATTGGCACGCCTGATCAAGAAGTTGGGCTATAAAACGACCACCGAGTTTTATGTGGCGATCCAAGAAGATGTCATCGACGTGAACAGCGTCGTCACCCAATACGAGGAGATACTGGCCAAGCAGAACGTATCGGCCGCCTCGCGCGGCACTGCCGAGGAGTTCGTCCTTCAGCAGCCCACATCAACACAAGAAGAAAGAATCAATGACGACATCCTCACCATTGGCGATGATGTCAAGGGCGTGAACTACAAGCTGGCACGATGCTGTAACCCCATCTACGGTGACCGCATCGAGGGTTTCATCGCCAGCGACGGCGCCATCAAGATCCACCGCACCGACTGTAAGAACCTGCGCCACCTCAAGGGACGCTACCCCTACCGTATCATCCGCACACGATGGACCGGAAAAGCCGGCAGCCAATTCATCGCCACCCTCAGAGTCCTGGGCCGTGACGACATCGGCATCGTCTCCTCGATCACCTCGGTCATCAACAAAACCGAGAATTGCCTGCTCCGCGGCATCAACATCCAGTCCCAGGGAGGCTTGTTCGAGGGAGTGCTGACCGTCAACGTCCGTGATATCGCCCTGCTTGACGACCTCACCAAGAAGATGCTCAACATCAAGGGGGTCAAGCAAGTCGAACGACTATAATCAGGCGCAAGAAAAGCATGAGAGAAAAACTATTCACCATCAACTGTTCACTATTAACCAAAAAAGTACTACCTTTGCACCACTCATGCACGTAGTATCGATAGAAAAACAGACTATCAACGAGATGCCACGGGTCACCTTTCCCGGACGCATCCATGTCATCGACGCCATATCCCAGGTCAAGAGCGCCGTCACCGCACTGCGCACAGCCACTATTGTGGGGTTTGACACCGAGACGCGCCCCTGCTTCCACCGCGGCGAGCGCCATAATATAGCCCTGTTACAACTATCGACCGACACCGACGCCTTCCTGTTTCGAGTCAACAAGATAGGCATTCCCTCCCCCCTGAGCAACTTTCTTGAGGACCAGGACATCGTCAAGATAGGAATCTCGACAAACGATGACTTCAATCAGATCTCCAGAGTGTGTGACTGCCAACCCGCAGGCTTTGTCGAGCTACAACAACTCGTCAAGAGCTTTCACATCACCGACATGGGGCTCCAGAAGATTTATGCCATCCTCTTCGGGGAGAAGATCAGCAAGACACAGCAACTCTCCAACTGGGAAGCCACCCAACTCAGCAGCGCCCAGCAAGCTTATGCCGCCATCGACGCATGGGCATGCCTGCGCATCTATCAGCACCTGCAGGACCGCCTGTTCATCCCCGAGCAATCACCCTACTGGCACGAACTCGTTGAGGAAATGCATTAAAACACGCCCGAAATCCATCTTTTTATCAACATTTTCTGAAAAAAATCGGCCGACAAGCATTGTTTGGCACAAAATTTGTAGTACTTTTGCAGGCCGTTTACACGGATACATACTATTGGGGCTGACTGGCTTTGACAGCGTGTAGAGGTGGTAAGCAAGCATGCAGAGCGATAATGGCATGGCTCTTTAATCTCAGTCATTGACTCAATTTAAATGGCGAAAACAACTACGCTCTCGCTGCCTAACCGAAGAACAGTAAGTTCGGCTTTATCACTGCCCAAGGGGCTGTGACGAGACATCACCCAACTGCCCTCGCGCCGAGGCGGGTTGAAACGGTGGTGCAGGAATATCGGCGATAGGACAAGGTAAGCCTCGGGCCGAGTCCGAAATTTAGAGGATAAGCCACCGGTTGGTCGTCTTGGGCCTGCCGGCGGTCGAAAACCAAGCCAGGACTAAGCATGTAGAAACCTTATTAGTTCCGCGTTTGGACGAGGGTTCAAACCCCTCCAGCTCCACAAAAACAAAAAACAGGTCGCTGATTTCTCAGCGACCTATAATTTTTAGACCTATAGGTCATTTTGCAGGATGGGAAGTGCCTGTAGAGCCGATGAACACTGGCTTTACAGGCATTTCAAAATTTTCAGGTAAA
>JBGUJU010000120.1:0-8178 GCA_045114065.1 Sodaliphilus sp. | reverse complement strand
TTTACCTGAAAATTTTGAAATGCCTGTAAAGCCAGTGTTCATCGGCTCTACAGGCACTTCCCATCCTGCAAAATGACCTATAGGTCTTGATTTCTATAAAAAAGGACGTAATCTTTATTTGCAAATTGATGGAGAAGGAGATTATGAAAACATGATTGTGATCCCTTTTATACCAGGATTTCGTCCTATGGCAGGAGATAGTCTTATTATTAATCCCAATCTACCGTTAAACCCAAATGATGGCGATGGAATCAATTCTGTTACAGATAATGAAGATGATCTCGAGCGCATATTCCCAGGTGCAAGCGATTATGTGTTGCTTGATAACCAGTTTTATGGTATTGTGAAAGTCAATTCTGGTGCATCATTTAATTTGAATTCATTCAGGGTTGATGGATTTAGCAATACGGGCAACCAGCTTGAACTGAGCTATGAGATTGCTAATGGCCTGAAAGGCTACCGCAAAAACCGTTCAATCCTGCTTGTGAATGAAACAACCGACTTTAGCCATCCCGATGATGTCGACCAAAGGATAGCTTGTACGGATTTTGATATTTACCGTCAGAAGTTGATGTTCCATAATGTCTATTTCAAGAAAGATAGCACGAGCTATTTCACGTTTGGTGCCTATGACGGTCTATTAGCTGAATTCACACCAATAAAAGCGACCTGTGGAATTCATGGCTCGGATAATAATGGAAAGCTAAAGATAGATATTAGTTGTGGCTCACCATTATACAAGTGCACAATGATTCCTGTACTTCATGCTCACAACCTTCAGGCATATATGGATAGTTTGTCACAGAATAATCAGATTGTACCGGATTACTTGTCTGGCATTACATTTGGCACGGACCATTATACTGTTCGATATCTTAGACCAGGAGAATACGGGCTTACATTAAAGCAATTGGGAGGTGACAATATCTATGCAAGTGAATCCCCCAGAGCCCAAAGGTCTTACCTTGCATCATTATCTGGCTCCGCACCCCGGACGGGAAAATGGTTCATAACCGATACTCTTTCGGATTATAAGGCGGGGTTGGTACCTACTGGCAATTTGAATAATAATATAGCAATAGGCTTTGAAATCAAAGGCAAAAAATGTTATTATCTAATCGGTAATTCTCGACAGCTAATCAGTAATAACATTAAACCTGGTGATTCATTGATGGTTTCAGTCAACATGAGACAAGTATCACTGGCATATAATGATGTTACCATTGATTCTGTTTTGACTACTGCTGTTGAAATCGGAAAGTTTAAAGCAGAGTTTGACAGAGGTGGAGCTACGCTTGCAAATGTAACTATTGGTAACTATCAATCCATTCCAGACGGAACAGTTACAGACGAGAGCGTTTTAGTAGAGCATGTAATTCCATACACAATACATAAAACCGTATTTATTGGATCTGAATGTGATGATAATCTGCCTAATGAGGTAGTTGATCCCATTGCTTACGCTCCTCAACAAACTCCTCAGAGACAATACGTTGACAACTCTGGTATTGACGAACTGATTTCAAATAATGGAGCCTTGAAAGTCTCTGCTCAAGGTAGTCAAAACTTTACGGCAGAACTCACGACATCAGACTCTGGTATCGCCCAACTGTTGGTATTCGACACGATGGGCCGCATGATTGCCGAGGGAACTATGTCAGGCAGTTCTGTTAAAACGGCTTCTTTCTCGGTTCCTGCATTTGGCGTGTACATCATCAAGGTCCTGACGGATCATGAGGAGTATTCCGAGAAGATACTATGTAAATAACCCTTTGAACTAATAACACAAAAATGACATACGATATGAAAACTCATTTAATGAAATTGACCGCTTTCTTGGCGATGATGCTGAGCTGCGCGACCGCGATGGCCGGTGTGGGTCAACATCCTTCACTGGCAAAGGGCCTGGTGAAAGGCGTGGCCGATAGTTTGTCTATCACGAACACGTCCATCGCATTCGGTGACAAGGTGCTGCTCCATGATATGGACATCAGCATTGCGGCATTGGATTCGACGGCAGTGCCGGAACTTGACTTCGGCATGTTCAATGTCTCAGTTGAAGGTGAGGGGTATCGCTTCTTGCCCCATGGAACACATTTTGATGGAGAGGGGGCAACCGTCCGACTCAAATATGACCGAACCCGCATTCCCAGCGGATATACCGAAGACGATATCCGCACCTACTATTTTGACTCGAACAGAAAATGTTGGGTGGCTTTACCTCGCGTTGAAGTCGATAAGCAATCGGCGTGTGTGGTGTCGAAGACAACCCACTTCACCGATATGATCAATGGTGTCATTGTGGCTCCAGAATCACCAGAAACGGATGCTTTCACGCCCACAATGATGAATGACATCAAAGCGGCTGATCCGACGTCAAAAATCAACATCATTATGCCTCCGACGGCAAATAACCGAGGTTCCGCCAACCTCACTTATCCTTTTGAAATGCCTCCTGCTCGAAACGGGATGCAGCCACAACTAGCATTGTCATATAACAGTGATGGCGGCAGCGGATGGGCCGGTGAAGGTTGGGATATTTCCATTCCTACTATCACAGTTGATACCCGTTGGGGTGTGCCAAGGTATAATATATCACACGAGTCTGAAACTTACCTGCTTAATGGCCAGATGTTGGCAATGATGAGAGACACCTGCATGACAGTGGCACATCGCGATTCCACTCTGTCCCGAGTTGCCGATCGCCAGTTTTTCTTGCGCCAAGGTGGGGATTTCAGCAAAATCGTCCGCAAGGGCAGCTCGCTGGATAGTTACTATTGGGAAATAACTGATCGCAATGGCGTGGTTTACACCTATGGCGGCAATGACAATGCCGTTTTGAAGGATACTATTACAGATGTGCATGGCAATCGCCGCTTGGTAGCAGCGGAATGGAAACTCACCCGGGTCCAGGAAACGCATGGTGACTACATGGTTTACGAATACGAGAATAAGGCCACAACCAGCGAAACGGTCCTCGGTGGATTTACGACCCATCCAGTATATCTGAGTAAGATCCATGTGTATCAGATGAAAGAGGATAGCACATATCTTGAAACTTCAACCATTGTCTTTCATCCGTATATGACTAATGGGAATTATGTGTTAAAGTCAACGCAACATAATAACGCTCGCTATGGTTTCCTTACCTCTTCAAATAGGTTGTTGCGCTATGTGGAGGTGAAATTCTTGAATGAAAGGTTGCGATTGTATAGGCTTGATTATAAAACAGATACAACTTTCCATGTCGATCAGTTAATAGCGATTACGCATTTGGACAATAATATGCATGAAGTTGCTTCACAGGAATTTGATTATTATGATGATGTACCCCATTCTAATAATGAGTATTCTGTATTTGATGATGCTACAACTTTGAATAATACAATTAGCATTATAAAAACAGCTTTTTCTAAGGCAATACCATTTGGTCATAGTTCTCATGCAACAGCTATAGGTGGCACGAAGACAACGTCAGTTGGCGGATCAGTCTATACGGGATTTGGTATGGGTTACACTTCGGGAAAGCCTTTAACTGCTGGTGTTTCTGTAGGTTATAGCCAAAACACTTCTGAAGGAGAAGTTACACTAATTGATATAAATGGTGACGGCTTAGCTGATAGAGTATATAGAGAAAACGGAGGATTAAGGTTTTGTCCTCAAGTTGTGAATGATACAGTTAATTTTGGAGATCCTGTCATAATCAACGCAGACCCAGGACTCTCGTTGGCAAGTTTTTCTCGAAGTAAGACCTCTTCCGTCACAGGAGGAGGAAAAGCCTACCCTGGCATAGGCTCAGCCTTTGTGGAACTTGGCTTGGATTATATGGCATCAACCACCAAGACCACTCATTATTTTGCAGATGTAAATAGTGATGGACTTGTAGACATTGTGGCTAATGGTGAGGTTTATTTCAATCATCTTGATAGTATTGGAAGACCCACATTTACTAAAAGTAGTTCTGACACTCCTAGTCCAATTATCAATACAGGTGATATTATTACAACCAATCTTGTTGATTTAATGGATTCGCAAGATTCATTGATTAACAGTTCACCTATGCAGGATGTCGTGCGGTTCTGGGAAGCACCGATAAGCGGAGATGTCAATATATCAGGCTTTGTTAAACTCGTATTGCCCAGTGATTCGGTGATGAGTTTACCCGAATACGTGTTAAACGATGGTGTCAAGGTCTCAATCCAACTTGATAATGACACATTGATGACCAGGAGAATCTATAAAAATGAGACTATTGCCCATCAGATAAATATTAATCAGCTAAGCATTAATCAAGGTCAACGCATTTACTTCCGTGTTCAGTGTGGAGATGCCGTGGACGCTAATGGCGATTTTGATAAAGTTGAATGGGAGACTAATATATCTTACTGTAATACATATGACTCAATTTTTGATCAAGTCGGAATTGCTGAAAAATATTCTTTTTCATCTTCCAGTATGAGCCCATCAAATGGTAATGGACTTATGACAGTAAATGGTTCCAACGCTTCTGTCTCTGGTCCCTTTGTGAAGCCCATAACAACAGACTCTGTGATGGTTAGTGTCTTTTACGCACCTGCTGAACAGCTTGAAGATAGTACCTTTGACGAGAATAGTTCTTTTGAGTCAATATATTTTAGATCATTTGCTCCAACAGAAACATGTAATTCAGATATTAATGTTTTGCTTCCATCAGCATGCAATAATGGTCTTATAAAGCTTGAACTGTCATCGCCAAGTAACGTCGATTGGGCGGGCATTGAGTGGATTCCAACTGTACAGTACTTTCAAACTATAGATACAATAGTTGACACCATTTCTGTTAAGGTCGCCGCAAAAAAGAGTATATACAATAAATTGATTGGTGATGGTACCTTATATAGGAATGGTCAACAACAGGCACAACTTTTCAAGTTTGATGTTAGTATTGAAGATGAATGTAGCGAATCTGGTGAATTGAATCTTATTGTTCGTTCAAAGGATGACATTTATGCAAGACACCGATATCTGATTGATAATGGCCAGTTTATAAACGACACAATATTTAATTTAATACTTCCTACTGATAAATATATCTGGGCAGAATGTTATGTGCAGAATAATGATTTAGCACAGCAATTATCAGGACCTCACATTTATTTCCCTCAATCATCCCAGGGCGAAGTAATCATATGGGATCCTGCAGCTCTTGCGTATGTGTATACCATTTCCGATTCGGATAGCCTTGGCTGTACATATAACGGATGGGGGCAATTTGTTTATAACTCATATGGAAACAGATATGAGAATCCTATTTCTGTTGAATCTTTGGTGATGCCAACAGATAGTGCGGGATGCAATCCATTGTCAATGTCTTACTCACACCTAACACCTTCGAATGAAGATCCATCACTTCTCGTTGGAGCCAAACCAGATATATTTGTTCATGGAGACACTATTGGTGTGGCTCGTCTTGCAGATAATCATGTGATTCCAGATCCGTTGTTTGCTAGTTGGGATAGTATTTCCATGTCGGAGAGTGGCTCAACGCTACAAGGAACTCCAGCGCGCGGTTTGACATTGATTTCTAAATCCAATAGTAGAGATAGTATTGTTGGCGGAGGAGGTCCTTACGCTTCTTATAGTAAAAATTTTGCTGGGGGAACAACAACGACCAAAAATGCATTCATGGATATGAATGGGGATGGCTTTCCTGATATTGTTACAGAAACGTCTATTCAATATACTAATCCTCTGGGAGGCTTTGAAGGCGGCGGCATATTATATCGTCAGACATTTACCAATAAGGAAAAGAAGATGACATCGCTTACTAAAGCTACTGGTGATGCTTTTGGCGGTAATCCAATTCATGCATTTTCAACATTGAAAAAAGGAGGAACCGCTGAAGTCTCTAATGCGAATGCTAAAGTTGCGGCCAACATAAGTGGGAGTTTAAATGAGAATCGAGATAGTTTGCAGTTCTCATATGTAGATATTAACGGAGATGGTTTAGCTGATATGCTCTCAAGGAATAATAATGGTAGTATAAATGCTCGGATTAATCTTGGGTATTCATTTACGGATCTGATTAGCATTCAATCCACCTCTGAGATTCAAAGGTCTATAGCAAGAACGGGGTCTGTAAGCCTCGGTTTTAATATTGATGCTGGAAGTTTTTCTGGTGGTTTTGGTTTATCAACTACAACGACAAAAGATCAAACGGCATTTATTGATATGAATGGAGATGGCTTACCTGACAAAGTGAATAGGACCGATGATGGCATTTTTGTTTATCTTAATCACGGTAACGGTTTTGACACAAATCACCTCGTATGGTCCGGGCTTGAAGATATAAGCAAAACTACATCTACTACACTTTCGGCAAATGCTGCATTCTCAATCAACATTCCAGTGTTCTTTGGCAACATCACTATTACGCCTGGTGTTAACACAGGCTGGGGTATGAGCCGTCCTAATTTTGAGTTGAGAGATCTTGACGGAGATGGTTTTCTCGATGTTCTTAATTCGTATTCAGAGGATAGTCTCACGGTGAAGTATTCTACAATTGCTAGAACTAATAAACTCAAGAGAGTTACAAATACTTTAGGAGGCTCGTTCACGATTGATTATGAACACAGCACTCCCACATATGGATTACCTTGTGGAAAATGGGTAATGTCGAGTATTGAAGTGGATTATGGTTTTAACGACACAACAAAGTACTATATTCCTCACTCAAAGACTGCGTTTGAGTATAATGATGGACGTCGTGACCGTCATGAACGTGAATTCTATGGATTTGCTGAAGTCATATCTAATCAGCTTAATACAGAAGGACAGGATACACTCTATCGTAAAACAGTTGAGTTGTATGACACAGAAAGCATCTATACAGCTGGAAACTTAATTAGCACTTGCGTTCAGGATTATTCAGATGTCAAGTTCACAGAAGTAGAGAACAAATATTACTTATATGGTATTACGAATGAACCATCCGACCTCAATGGTGGTAAGTACAAATTTAACGCCTCGTTTAAAGCATGGAATGATAGAGGTGCTGCTTATGCTCCATTGAAATATACAGTGAATAAGCAAAAAGGTCAGATCATGTCAGAAGAATGGAATGAGTACTTTGTGGGAGATGGTGATCATGGCTTGCTCCATTTATACAAATACAGTGATAAGGGTTCACTCGGTGAAGATGGGGAAGGTGAATACGATTATAAAACAAGCATTAACTATACTTGTAACCTGTCTCGTGAGAATTATATTTTTGGACTACCGTTCCATGTGACTGTCTCAAATGAAAATGAGGATTTCCATGAAGTTATTGCATCCTACGACACCAGATATCCTAATCATATCCTTAAAATAATTCGTCATCTTGACAGTAATAGGGACTGGAGTTATAATTCTGGAAATGTCAATAATGGCATAGAGGATATCAACGAGAATGATGCGATTCCTTATTCTCCTGAATATCCTGATACTGAAGAGGATCCACATAGATATATATTAGATATAAATGCTACTTATGCTAACACAAATTATCATTACGATAATTTTGGCAATATCGATACCATCTCATTGCCAAGAGGAAATGATAATAAACGCATATGGTATAAATACCACTATGATGATACGTTGAACACCTACCTTGCCGGGGTTAATGATGTCTTTGACTTAAGTAGTACAATTGGCGGATTTGATTATCGTTATGGCATATCAAATCACCGTGAAGACAAAAATGGGGTTCACTATCATACGACGACTGATAATTTAGGTCGGTTGACTTCAGTCATTTCACCAAATGAATTACCTGATGAAACAGATCAATATCATCCGACGATAGAATTTGAATATTTCCCGAAGATGGAATACGATTCTGTTACTGGGACTTGTATCCCAGCTCATGCTATCACGACTTATAATTTCAGAAGAAAATATATGTTTGATGATAATGAAGAAACTGATGTTAAATCAATGAGAATTGTTACCTTTGTGGATGGATTCGGTCGTGTAATCGAAACCCGTAAAGAGTCATTCATCCGCAATCAATGATAGACTCATTAAAGCAATCATTGTTATGGACCGACAGACAAGACATATCCGCACCATATTGCTATCGCTGCTGTTGTCATCATTCGTCTTTGCCAGTGCGTCAGCGGATCAGGTTGTTGTGACGAGCGGCCGTGTGGTGTA
>JBGUJU010000119.1:0-2058 GCA_045114065.1 Sodaliphilus sp. | reverse complement strand
AGCGAGACGAAAAATAAGATTTAGTTTTAGTCGTATTCATAGCGTTTATGTTTTAGTTGTTCTTGTTGTCCGAGAAAAGAGGAATTGTCACTGGAGGCAGAGGATGTAGTCGATGATGACGTTGGCATCGGCGATGTTGATTTCGCCGTCGCCGTTCACGTCGATAATGACACTCCAGTCTTCGCTTCCAGCCTCGCTCTCATTGGAGGGTGCGTGGCTGTGACCATGGCTACCACCATTGATGATGACATCAATCACCGTGTTTACATCGGCAATATTGACCTCGCCGTCTCCGTTCACGTCACCAGGGATGTCTCCTGGCGCATCGCCAATGATTTGTGAGAAATTGCTCCAGATGACTGCCGTCTGGTATAAATTGACCGATATTGCAGGCACGTGCAATGTCACGCGGGCATAATCGTCCATTTCTTTGAACAGCCCAAAATCGGTATCGCTGAAGCCTGGAGGCATGAAGGCAAGAGACGTCAGCTCGGTCATCTGATCGCAACCATAAAATAGGCTCTTGCCGATGTTGGTAACACCGCTGCCGAGTGTTGCGCTGGTAAGCCTACTGCAACCATTGAAAGCCGAGGTACCGATAGTGGTCACCGAGTTAGGAACAGTGACTTGAGTGATTTTTGAACCGTACACGAGATAATCGGGAATCAATTCCACTTCTTCGCCGATCTGGACATTATAGATGTCGAATGTATGCATTGAGCCTATCGAGGAACAACGCTTGGCGTTCCATATCAGTGTGCGAATCCCATCACAGAAAAGGAACGCACTGTTGCCGATCGTTGTAACCGATTTGCCGATAGTCAGCGTGCTCATGCTACAGGCATCGAAAGCATACTCCTTGATGACCGTTACCGAGTCAGGAATGGTCACACTGCTGATGTTGAAGCATAAATAAAAAGCGTATGCCCCAATTTCGGTGAGCGAGGACGGCAGGTCAATCTCATGCAAGCCGTAGCACTCAAAAAAAGCATTATCGCCAATCGACCTTATCGTGTTAGGCAATGTCACGTGGGACAGGCCATGACATTTTCTGAAGGCATTATTGCCGATAGCAGTGACGGGGAAGGTGATACCCTGATAGGTGACTTCTTCAGGAATCACGATGCTGCCGCTATAGCAGCCGGTCGTTCCATTGTTGATGACGATGGCCTGGCCATTCTCTATAGTGTAGTAAATGCCGTCAACCGCAAAATTATACCCATCACTGGGGCCGTTTCCCTCGATGCTTGAGAAAAGTTTCCAAAATGTGGCCGACTGATAGGCTTCTATCGCATCGGGTAATACATTCAGCGTTACGCGGGAGAAAAAGTCACTCCCGAGAGCGCCACCTTCATCGCCTATCGTGGGCGGCACCGATGCCAAACAGGTGAGACTCGTCAGCTGATCACAGCCGCCGAACGTCATCTGGTTGCCAATGGAGGTGACTTTGCAGCCCAATGTGACACTGGCGAGATTGCTGCAGCCGTTAAAGACATACTTGCCGATGGCCATGACAGAGTCGGGCAGCACTATACGTTCCATAGCGGAGCAACCTCTAAAGGCATAATCCCCAATCGTTTGCAAGGTGGTCGGGAAGACAATTTGTCTCAACTGTGAGCAGTCCTCAAAGGTGTTTGACTCAATAGACGTGATGTTGTTCTTATTGGAAAAAGTGACTTTTTCCAGACGGTCGCACCCTTTGAAGGCCGCTTGGCCCAATTGAGTGATATTATCCCCGATGGCAATCTCGACCAGACTGTCACATTCACTGAAAGCCTCATTACCAATGCTATTGACAGTCCAGGGCAGATTGATGCTTGTCAAACCTGCACCATAAAAACAACGGTCGCCGATACTTGCCACTCCTGGCACATTAAAGCTTGACAATGAGCGGCAGTTTTCAAACACGCCATTGCCCATTCTGCTAATGTTTGACAGTCCAGATATAGTGACGGTTGTCAGGTTGGTACATCCGGCAAAAGCATAATCGCCGATGTATGTCATATTGGTACTCAGAGACACACTATTCAAGCCAGTGCAGTTGCGGAAGGCCTCGGC
>JBGUJU010000118.1:0-7616 GCA_045114065.1 Sodaliphilus sp. | reverse complement strand
ATAGTTGTTCTTGCTTTGGGGTTGACCTGTTGCAACGGGGGCGGTGATACCGCCACTATGCGCGAATTGGCTGGTATCGACTCACTGCTGTCAAAGGCACGTCAATATGAACTGGCGCAGCAACGTTTGGATTCTCTCCATCCGAGCGGGTTCAACCAGGCTGAACGGGCCTATTACAGCCTGCTGCTCACCCAATCGCACTACAAGAACTATATCGACGACACGACCGATGCCGTGATCAACGAGGCGGTGGACTACTATGAGCACCACGGCGACAGCGAGAAATACTCCCGCGCCCTGCTCTATCGGGGCTGTGTCTATCAGATGATGGGCGATGCCGAAAAGGCGATAGCGTCCTATAAGGATGCCGAGAACGCGGCCGAAGATGGTGACCTGGAGAACAAAGCCTTCGCCAAGCTACGGTTGGCGACCCTCTATGCGGACAATTCAAACTATGCCGACCTGAAAATCAGGAAATACAAGGAGGCCCTTGACCTGTACAATCAGTTGGGCGACAAGCACTACCAGATTGTGTGTCTGACCGACATGGGCGGATATTACCGCAGTTTGCCCAATAAACGCGACAGCGCCCTTTATTACATCAATCAAGCCATCAAGCTAGCTGAGGACGAGCATGAGAACTGGTTCCTGTTCGAGAACCTGTATCAACGGGCCGAGATGTACTGCTTGATTACCAAAGAATATGACAAGGCCCGGGTTGATATCCTGAAAGCCATAGCAGCCGGCAAGGATGAGATTGACCATCCCCGCGCGCACTATGTTGCTGCCGAAACCTATCTGAACCTGGGGCGGCCCGATTCGGCCCTCTACTATCTGAATCATGTGCCCGCCAGCGGCATGATGAGCAACCACACCAGTGACACGGTCATGTATTGTCGGCTCATGAGTGAAATCGCCAAAGCCAATAAGGACTGGAATCAGTTCACCACCTACTATGAGCGGGCCAACAAGATGGCCGACTCGATACTAGTGACCAACATCAACAAGAACTACCTGGCCATCGAGAAGAAATATGACATCCAACTCGAGGAGCTCAAGAAGGTGAAGAGCAAGTCCCGCACGAGGGGCGCCATCCTGCTGGCTACGCTACTGGCCCTGTTGGCGCTGGGTGTGACCTTCCTGGCATGGCGCTACCGCAGCCGCTTGAAGCAGAAGGAGACCGAGTTTGAATTGCTGCGAACCGACCTCGATGCGTCGCTGGCAAGCCTGGAGCAGATGAGAGCGACCATCAGCACTCAGGAACAGGAACTGAAGGCCGCACAGGACGAGTTGCGAGGTAACGAGACGCGCATGGGCGAGGAACTTGCGGCCCTGGAAGCCAAGCAGCACAAGAGTGACGAGATGCGCAGCATCGTCGATAACCAGATACAGGTGATTCGCCAGCTGCTGGAATTGTCCTATCAGCCCAACGAGACGAATTTTACCCGCAAGTTCAACGAAGTGATGACACTGCCCGTCGAGGGTGCCATCCCCACCGACTCCTACTGGAACAACCTGCACAGCCTGACCAATGAGCTGCACAGCGGCGTGCTCGATGAGGCACAGCGCATCGCCGGTGGCACGCTCAACGAGAGCGAGATGAACTTCCTGGCCCTGTACTGCTACGGCTTCTCCCGCACGGTCATCATGATCTGCATGAAATACAGCAGCCTGGGCACCGTCTCCAACAAGAAAATCCAGATAGCCAAGAAGCTCGGCGTCAACAACCTTGACGACTTCGTCAAGCACTACAATAGATGTAATTAATCAGTTTTATTAATGAAATTATGTTATCAAATCAAGAAATAATATGAAGAGAATTATAATTTTATTCTTTGCCATAATGGCATGTATGACCATCCATGCACAATCTGTATGTGGAACTTGGCGATCGGTTCAAGCTTATGGAGATGGCTCCATGAGAGTAACCTATACTTTTAAAGACGATGGTACGTGTCACTTCTCAGTTGAGGCCAATAGGAAGGAAAGACTCTTATCTTCACAGGAAATTGAAATCGCAAGTAAACATGAGATAGAAGGAACATATTCTCTTGATGGCGACCAATTGACCTTCACGCCAAATGTGGACACATATACAGCCGATGTTACCAGCATAACGATAGACGGCAAGAGGTCGTTTGACCCCAATATTAAGTCTCGAATTAGAGAACTGGTCAACAGCCCAGTGCTCAAGGCTCATTTTGTCAATGTTGATATCCTTAAAGTTATTGAGTTAACCGATACCAAACTTGTGATAGATGCAGGTGAGGAAATCCAGGAATATGCGCGCATCGGTGGCAAAAAGAAGAAAAAGTAAATCTGACATAATTGGTGCTTTTACGCATAGAAACAGTTTTTGACTCAAATAAATGATGTATCTTTGACGCATGTCAAAACGTAATGGCGTTATGAAAAGCAGATTACTTTTAATATTGGTTATTGCCGTGTTGGCTCAAGCCGAAACTATGGCAGCTGATGCCATGTCTCCTCAAGTGTTTAGAGATACCGTTATAGTACAATCGGATTCGGTTTCCCACCACCACAGATGCGTTATCAAATCTCTTGAAGAAAGATCCATTGTTTTGTGGGTCGTGGATGGAGTAATCTATGACAATATCGTTGTTGACGCTGAAGATATTTCAGAACCAGCTCAAGTATTAATTGAAAAGACTCTTAGAAAAAACGGTATAGACTTTGGCAAATTGGAAGGTTTTAATACCCTGCCTGGAAACATTGCCACGTCAGTTTATCCTAATTATGGAAAATTGAACGGGGCCATTATCGTAACAACTGAGAATAGCAAATTAAAAAAGAAGTAAACAAGACATAATCGTCACATTTTATCCATAGAATCTATTAGCGTTCATCCAATGCATGTACGGATTCATGGTAAAAGCCTAACCATTCTATAACAAAAAAGCAAGGAAGCCAAGTATTGCACTTCAAAAACAATAAATGGACTTCCTTGCACTCGGGCCCGCTCTGTGGGGTATCAGAAGCGGTAACCCACGCCGATGCAGAAGAGTACCCAGTCGGCATTCTTGAGGTACTCATACTTGATTTCACCGTTGAGCATCAGGTGATCGCCGATAAGGTAGTCGATACCGCCACCCACGTTGAAGCCAATCTTCATTTCGCTGTCACCATCGACCTTGATGTGGACATCACCCACGTTGGCATTGATGTCATCGACTTTCCAGAAAGCGGCACGGATACCGGCAAGAGGATAGAGACGGATCTTGTCGCCCAACTCAAACAGGTAGTGCTGCTCGGCGTTGAGGTCAAAGCAGGACACACCGTTCTTCTTGAAGTAGTAATTGCCCGAAACGGCCGAACGCCATGCGTGGGAATAGTTGCTCTGGAACTTCAAACCCACACCAGGCATGCTGCCCTCGGTGCCAAACACAAACTGACCGCCCAGGGACCACTCGCCCACGTCAGCACTTGCCATCATCGAAGTGACGGCCATCAGCATAATCAATAAAACCTTTTTCATTGTAACTGAGTTTTTTAGAGATTTATAAAAAAATTATAGCACAGAAATCGTCTATTCAGAATCGCCAAGCTACCCCAATGCTGAAAAGCCCTTGGGTCTTGTCTCCATTATAGTGGCACTTTGACTTGACATCCAGCATCAGGTGTTCACCGATGAGGTATTCCGCTCCAAGGCCAGCGAAGGCGGTCATGTGCTCGTCGCTATCCGTCTCCCTGCCACCTAAACCCTCAAAGGTGATATGATCAATTTGGAATCCTAATCCAGCCAACGGGAATAGCCTCACCTTATCGCCCAAATAAATGAGGTAGTTATGCTCCAGGGCAAAATCAGTGCTCCACACGTCATTCTTCTTGAAGTAAAAGTCGGCAAGCAGGTTGATGCGCCAGTGATAGAAGAAATTATACTTCAGCGATACACCAGCCGCCATCGCTTTTTTATGGGTCCCATAGGTGGCCTGCGTTCCCAGGGCAAATTCGCCCATGTCGGCTCTTGCCACAAGCGCGCTCAAGAGCACGAGTAATATTATGACTGTCTTTTTCATTATCTTATCATTATTTTTGTCGGTTTATTTCTTGAATACGACTTGACGGGTGGTGAATTCGTCGGCTGCATCAATGATTTGCAGCAGATCCTGCCACTGCGATGCCGGATAGTCACCCTTGTTGTAACGCATATTGACCGCCAGCGTCAGCCGATTGCCCTCGATGCTGGCCGTGGCGTTGAATTCGCCTGCTGAGTTCTTTACCTGCTGTTGCAGTTTGGCCAGGCTCTCTTGTGACACCTGATAGCCGCTGGGCACATTGATGGTGATATTCCAGCTGACCAGCGCCGGGCAGCGCCTGTTCACATCGAAGGTGCGGCGGCGATCACTGCCCTCGACCTTGCTTTGTGCACCAATCAGTTTACCGGCGCTCACCACCAGATTGGAGCCGGCGCGTTTCACCCAGCCGTCCATCGTGTAATGGGTCTTATAGACGAATGCGGACTCACTGGGGTTGATGCCGGTGTTGAGTATCTCGCTACTGATGACGCTGGCAGCGGCCTCATCATGATAGCCCTTGATTTCCTCCTTGAAATCGTCCTGTTGATCTTCACGGTCTTTGGCAAACTTCTGCGCCGTGCCTTTTTTCGCACCTCCTGCAATGCGCTCCATGTAGGGTTTCTTGCGTCCCAGATATTGGTCATAGGCGTCATACTCTTGCTCATCGGTCATGATGGTGGCGATAGACTCTTTCATGGCGCCAGTGAGCGACTCGGTACGCTCAATGTCCATAGCCATCCCGTCGATGCTGGCATTCACGGTCACCTGGTTGACGTTGTCGTCGGCAGTGGACTGCGGCAGGGTTACCATGTCGCTTTGGGACTTGTCACCCTTGAGTTTGTTCACCACTGCAGCACGGCGCCCTTGGAAACAGGCAGGTAACAGTCCCGCAGTGGTTCCCTGGTAGGTGGGCGGAGCGAAGTAGGTGCCACCCTCAGTTTTGATGAGCCAGCTCGTGTTGCCGCTGTAGATGAGCTGATCGAGCGGTTCATTCTCATAGTCGGTGGTGACGACAAACTGGTAGGGAATGTCCCGCATATCCAGCATCTCGCTCATCATCAGCATTAAGCGGAATGGTGAATAGGTGTCATATTTGTCAAACGCCCTGTAAGTGTACAGCAGGCCGGTGTAGATGAGCTTGGCTGCCTCCTCTTTGTCTGCCAGTTTTTTAGCGGTGGCGAGCTCGTCTTTCATCTGCTTCTTGTTCTCGGGCCAGTCCAGATACTCTTTGATAATTTTCTTGTCGGCCTTCATGAAGTTGAGGTCATCGGCCAGGATGCTGCTGAAGTCGGGGTTGGCCTGCACATCACGGTTTTTCACGCTCTTCATCTGCTTGTTGGTCACGCTCTTGTCAAAGATATAGAGCAGGGTGACGGGTGACTGCTCGATAGGATTGTACCACAGCGTGGGTTCTACCTTGTTCACATTGTTGACTTCGGCCTCGAGCACGGTGTTGCCCTCGTCGTCAAGGCTGCTGGCAAAGTCGGGGGCACCGTTGAGGGTGCGGTACTGCACTGTGAACTTCTTGTCGATGACACATCTCACCTTTTGCTTGAGGATGGGATACTCCTCCAGGAACCAGAACCTGAAGTGCGGCACGTTGCGGTCATGGACAACGAGTTCGTCATAGGTGAAGATGTCCAGAATATCGCCCACTTCGAGGCCCGGGACTGCCAACTTGTGGCTCACGTCCTTATCCTTCTTGCCCTCGCGGGTGGTCATGTAGTCATCGGTGTTGACATCAACGATGCGCCCGTCGGGCTTGATCACGCGCACACCCAGCACCTGCTGGCGCTTGTCTTCCATGCCCTTGTAATAGGACTTCTTGAAGGTCGTGTAATCAAACTCCGAGAATTTCTTCAGGGCAGCGGCATCGTTCAGCTTGATAAGCATGCGGTTGAGCTCGTGACGTCCCAGTTTCTTGTTGTTGTCAAACATCAGAAGGCCCGTCATGCGGATGAACGACTTGCGGGTAACCTCTGCATCAGTGCAGCTGGCCAGGATGACCGCCGAGCACACGTCAGGGTCACTGTACTGCTGCGGGCAGGTATAGTTCTTGAACATCGGGTCGTCGTCACTCCATACTTTTTCGCGCAGTTCAGCTGCAAATTTCAGGTACTTTTTCTCGTCATCGGCATGTGCCGGGGTCAGCGTCAGCAGCATCACCAGCAATGCCAGGCATTTAATCATTGATTGTCTCATATCGTTTTGCAATTGGTTGTATAATGGTCTCAACTATTCTCCACTAGTCCTTGACAAGCACAATCTGCTCGTGGGCATGCTCGTTCCACTGCTTGAGCTGTGCATTCCATGCCATGATCTTGTCAAGGGGCACACGGGGATGGTGCAATGACATCACCTTGCGGTAAATGATCGTGTTGCCTTCTTGCCTGAAGGTGCATGACAGGTCCGCTACATCGGTATGGCGGTCATAGTCATCAGGCAGTTGTTCGCATCTGTAACCAGTGGGCAGGGTTAACGCCACTTCTCGCACCTGGCGGCACGGGAACGACAGTACATAGTCGTTCTTGCGATCAGTGGTGTCGATGGGAGTGGTCATCAGCATGTTATCGGGATCCAGCTCGACAAACAACTCATTCTCGACTTGCTCGACCGAGTGCCCGTCGGTCATGGTCGCGGCAACGACCGCCCACTCGCTGCGGCAGTCCTTATCTTGCCAAGCGGCACCTTCAATCTTGTTGGCGTGATCCTTATCATTAAGGGCATTGTTCATGAACTGCATGCGGTCGGCAGCCTCATTGTCGTCAAGCATGCTCAGCATCATCTCCTTCATGTCGCCCTTGAACCAGCGTGAGGCCTTTCCTGTCAGCTGGAACTGACGGTTCATTGACAGGTCGATTCTAACGCTGTCGCAGTTGGCACTGGCGGGGAAAACGGGCACGGTGCGTAACGAGGGCGCACCTTCCGGCTCCTCGACCATGACTTCCATGCCCTGCACATTGCTGGGGATATGGCCCAGAGGGATGTGGTTACAGGTGGCATCCAGGTAATAGGTTTTCCCCTGCCACTCTAGCGTACAGATGGCATGGTTGATAGCAGCGAGTGTGGGAATCTCGCTCATCAGGCACGAGGCCTCACGGGTGCCCACGTCGGTCAAGCGGGCATCAAAGCCTTGGGCCACGAGCAGCGTTTTCAACAACAATGCCATGCCCTTACAATCGCCGTAACGCTTGCGCACAACCTCGGCAGGCTTGTCTGGCTGATGGCTACTGATGCCTTCCTCAAAGGCGACATAGCGGATATTGTTTTGCACCCAGGCATAAGTGTTCTTGATTTTGTCCAGGTCACTATGGCATTCACGGTTAATATCAGCCAGGATATCGCTCAATGACGGAATGGCGGTATCGACGTCCGACAGCTGCCGTCCCCAGGCAAACATGTCGGCCGTATCCTTGAACGACCCCACGACAAATACCGTGGGATAGACGCTTGCCACGGTCGGCATGGCTTCTTCCTGCTTGATGGGCGCCATGTCATTGATTGTGTAGGTCACTACCCTACTTCCGCCCTTGTCTTTGTGCTCGATGGTAACTGCCGGGGACATGTTCTTGTCGATCA
>JBGUJU010000117.1:0-25794 GCA_045114065.1 Sodaliphilus sp. | reverse complement strand
GCAGCGGTGAACACCAACAGAAGCATCAGGCTGAGATAATAATTAAAACGTTTCATAGTGGTTGTATTGTTTGTTTTATTAATATCTTGATTGTTTGTTGAATGAGATGTGATGATTGATTAGAACTTCAGACCCAAGTTCAGGAACACCTTGAACCCCTGGCCATAGTAGTACTTGTTGGGGAACTTGTTGGCGGTGTTGGTAATATCCTTGGTGTCGATACGACCCTGCTGATAACCACCCGTCTGGATGTCCTTGTTGTTGAGAATGTTGTTCAAGTTCAAGTTGATGTTGAACGATGCCGAGCGGTTGATGTAGATCACATGACCGATGCTGGCATTGATCACCAGGGCCTCGTTGAGTTTCTCCTGCTGGCTGATGTCCTTGATCATCTGCATGAGGTGCTCCTCGCTATCGGCCATCGTGTAGAGGGTAGCCATCTCGACGTGGCGAATAGGCGAGAGACTCACATAGGAGCGGTTCATCCAGGCGCCGTTCAATTCAACAAACCACTGCTTGGGACCAGCCCAGTTAAATGCCAACATGTAGCACTCCTGGGGTGTGCCTCCAACATAGAAATTCTTCAGGTAAACCGTCTCGGTCACGTCTTCCTGAACGCCGTTTTCATAGCTGCGGGTGCCGATGGGACGGTTCTTGTACTGATAGCGGGCAATATTGGCTGCTGCACTCATCGTGAGCGAGGACGACAGCTTGTAGCTCAGACCGAGCTCAACGCCCTTGTACTGCTTGTGGACACCCGTGAGCGCAAAGTTACAGAAGGTGCTGTACTGGTCATCGTAGAAGGCCGTGCGCTCGGTGTTGTCACGCTGGTCGGTGAAGAAGACGGTCACAATGCTCTTGAAGTTGCGGAAGTTCATCGCATAGCTCAGGTCGGCCGAGAAGACTTTCTCCACCTTGAGGTCGATGACGTCGTCCTTGGTGCGCGATGAGATGTAAGCGTCATAGGGACGCGGTGCCTCGGTGCCATAGAAGGCATGGCCCGTGAAGCTGTTGCGACCATCGAGCTTGAAGGTGATACCGGCCTTGGCGCCATAGGTCAAGAAGCGGTGGGTATCGCCCTTACCGTAGGAATTCTCGGGGGCACGTCCGTTGCGCATCTTACCGTCGCGCTGGAACTGGAAGTACTCACCCTTGACACTGGCAAACATCTCCCACTTGGCGAGGTTGAGCACCCACTGGTTCCACAACTGGGCCTTGGTGGTAAGAATATCATAGTCATAGCCGAAACGATCACCCTTGACGACCTTACCGTTAGGATTGTCAAGGTCGTTCTGTGCCATATCGGGATTATCGGGGAAGTCGCGCTCGCTGAAGTTGTCGATATCCAGCCAGTAGCGTCCACCCAGCAGGTCCTTGATGGTCTTGTAGTAGGACGAGATGCTGTAATTGGCATTGGCACCAGTCTGCATCGTCAGCTGATTGGAGAAACGCTTGTTCAGCACCGTCGACAGCGTGAAGTTAGACTGGTTGCTGTGACGCTTCTCGAGGATGTAGGTCGAACCTCTCTCCACACCGGTCTCGTCGGCGAGGTAGTTGTTCAGATAGTTGGTCTGATACAGGTTGTCCCACATGATCTGGGTATACTCGCTCTTACTGGTCCAGCGATCGTAATAAGCGTCAAACGCTTCGGTATTCACATCGAAATAGGACGGCAGGTAGCGGTAGTAGTCGGGGCGCGGGTCGGCAGCCTTGTGCCAGTTGAGCGCAGCCTTGCTGTAGAACGACTTGTGATAGGCAAGACCCGTGTTCAGCGAGGTGTGGTCATTGGGTTTCCACACCCAGTTCAGGATGGCGGTGGGATCAAACGACTCAACCACCTTGGAGTTGCGCTTCTTACCCTCTTGCCAGCCCCAGTCAGGACTGTACATGTTGCTGCCCACCAGCAAGCCACACTCCTCATAGATGGCCGAGTTGGCGGCACGCTTGGTCGGGGCACCGAAGGTAGTCAGCGACAGCGTGTGCTGTGGATTGAACACCTTCTGCAACGAGAGGAAGTAACCCCAGCTATTGTAGAACGAACCGGGATAGACGCCCTCATTGGCATATCGTCCCACTGCCGACAATGTCATTGCCCAGCCGTGCTTGTTCAGACCCGTTGCATGAGTGACCATGCCACGCCAGCGGTAGTTGCCGTTGGTATAAGCAAGACTCACGCGGGTACCAGGAGCATAATCAACAGCAAAGGTCTTGATGTTGTTGGCACCGCCGATAGCACCAAAGCCATAGAGATTGTTTTCCAGGCCCATACCGATGGTCTTGTTCCTGAAAGCCTGGTTCATGCCACCCGTCATCGAGTAGTTGAACGAGAAGCGGATAGGATCATTAAACGGCACGCCGTTAATGTAGGTCTCGGTCTTGTTGTTCTCATAGCCACGGATGCGGAAACGAGCTGTGCTGAACGTGTAGCTCGATGCTTGATAGAAGGGGTTGTCGGACGCGCCGCTCAGCAGGGCGACCTCCTGGGTGTTACCCTCCTCGTCTTCAAGCTGCGACTCCGACAGCGCCATATCGGCCATGTTACTGCGATACTCCAGTGCCTCGGCCGACTCAAACGAGAGGTGTTCCACTTTGATGATGCCCAAATCCTCAACGACATCGCCAACGAGGGTAACCGGTTGTGACCAGTCCTTGAAGCCGTAGCACAGGACCAACAGTACGTCATTGCCTTGACGGGCATCGTCAATGAGGAAGTCACCGTTGTGACCTGTTGTCGCCACGATGCCCTGATTGTCAAGAATGACAGTAGCACCCTCCACGGGAAGGCCATTCCTGGCGTCAAGCACCACGCCACGCACGCCCGCGTGTTGTGCCAGCACCGTCGAGGTGGCAAAGAGTGCTAATAGCAAAAACAGTTTAAGTCTCATAAAATCATCATTAAGTATATTAATATTGTAAATATCAGCTTATAAGGTGCTCAATGGTCAAGTTAGTTTTGCGAAATTTCATTGCGAAACGGTCTAATCCCGCAATGAAAACCCTCAAAATTACAGATTATTTTTTAATCTAAACAAGAAAAAGACAGGTTTTTCAGTCTTCAAGTGTCAGTTTTCATCTAACATCTAAAGCCTAGCATCTAAAGTCTAACATCTGAGGTCTAACGTCTAAAGTCTAACGTCTAAAGTCTAAAACCTAAAACCTAAAACCTACTTATCCTTTTTCCAGTAATCATTATACATCTTGATGCCAAAGACGATAGCGCTCGACACCGTGGTGATGACATTGGTGATGAACAGGGGCCAGTTCTTGAGCAACAGTCCTTGGATGGCAAAGAAGATACCGCCCAGGCCCATCATCAGGAAGGTGGGCAGCGCAATACCGTCAGTGTCATGAGTACGGATGGTATAAATTGCCTGGGGCATATAACCGAGCACCAGACAAATCGACGCGGTGTAACCGATGATGTCGGTCAAGTGAGTGGAGATAAATTCGTTCATATCAGTATAATTATGTCTAAATAAAACAAAGTGGGACCCGATAATCGGGCCCCACGTCGTCACGTTATTATTCTATCGTTATGAAAATCCTCGGTCAGAAAAGGCACAGAGAAAAGCCACGTCGTGCGCATCATCAAGTCTGATATGTAGCTCACAGATGACATCTTTGCTTAAAATTTGGGTGCAAAGGTACAACTATTCCGCAACTTAGTCTTCAGTGCATCTTACCTTTAACTAATTTTAATACATTACTTCAAACCGCACTCACGCATCAACTCCTCGACGGCAGCCTTGAGCTGGAGGTCCTCGCCGTTGATGACGGTCTCGGGATTGTTAGCAATCTTGATATCGGGCTCGAGCTGGGTGTTCTCGAGGTAGTTGCCCTCGGGCAGCAGGTAGCCGATGATGGGGATACCGAACACGAGCGACGAGTCTTGCAGGCGCTCCCACGATACACTGGTCATGGTGCCGGGAACGGGCATGCCGACGAGCTTGCCCAACTTGTCATGGCTGTACACCCAGGGAGTGCCGTGGGCGTTGCTGTAGTTGGCCTCGCACTGCAGCATGATGCTGGGCTTGTTCCAGCGGCGGCTGGGCATGTCGCAAGCCTCGCGGCCGCGGATGACCTGGGTAAAGTACTTCTTGCCGCTGAAGAGCACCTCGATGTCCTCGTGCAGGCGGCCACCGCCGTTGAAGCGGGTGTCGATCACGATACCGTCACGCTTGTTGTATTTACCCAGCACATCGCTATAGATGTCACGATAGCTGGCGTCGTTCATCGACTCCAGGTGCACATAGCCCAGACGGCCGTTCGACAGGCTGTCCACGATGTGGGCATTGCGCTTTACCCAACGCTTGTACATCAGGTCGCCCAGCGCACCCTTGCTGATGGGCTTCACCACCTCTTCCCAGCGCTTGCCGGTCTTGGGGTTGTAGAGCGAGAGCAGGGTCTTCTTGCCTGCCTGGCCGTTGAGCAGCTCGGTATAGTCGTTCTCCTCGTCGATAGCCACGCCGTTGATCTTCTCCAGGATGGTGCCTGGCTTGATCTGGCTCTTGGCCTTGGCAAGGGGACCGCCCTCGATGACCTCGTCAACCTTGAGGCCATTGCCGGTGTAGTTCCAGTTGTAGATGAGGCCCAGATCGGAGGTAGCCTCGCCGCTGGTGGGATAGAAGCGGCCACCGGTGTGCGATGCGTTCAGCTCACCCAGCAACTCGCTCAACAGGTTGGCAAAGTCCTGGTTGTTGTTGATGTGGGGCAAGAACTTGCGATAGGTCTCCACATTGGCCTTCCAGTCACAACCGTGGTAGTTGAGGTTGTAGAAACGCTTGGTGATCTGCTTGTCCACATGGTTGAACATGTACTCGCGCTCGGCGAACAGGTCCATCTTCATGTCGGCCTTGTAGTCGATGCCCGTGAGCTTGTCGCCAGCCACGGTGAGCTTCTGCATCTTGCTGCCGCCCAGCACATAGAGGGTCTTGCCGTCCTTGCTGGCCTGAATGTCGGCACCACCGCCGCCCATCTTGTTCAGGAGCTTGGTCTCGTGCTTGCGCAGGTCCATCTTCCACAGGTCATAGCCTTTCTCGATGGCCGACAGGTAGTAGAGCGACTCGCCGTCGGGGGTGACCATGCAACCCGAGATGTTGCTCGAGTTGGGAGTCAAGCGCACGATGCGCTCATCGATACCGGCCAGCTCGACCTTGATATCCTTGCTGGCAGCAGGCTTGGCATCAGCCTTCTTGTCGTCGGCTTTGCCTTTCTTCTTGCTGTTCTTGGTGTCCTCGGTTTTCTTTTCCTCGGCCTTCTTGGCCTCCTTCTCGGCCTCGGTCAGCAGTTCATAGTCCTCCTTGTTGAGGTTGTAGCGGTCCAGCGCCTCCTGGTTGACGAAGGCCAGGAACACGTCGTCCTGCGAGCCCCACGAGGCATGGCTGCGCATACCATAGCGGTTGCTGCGGAACATGATGGCATTGCCCTCCATCACCCAACGGGGACCCTCGCTGATGTAGGCGCTACCGGTGATGTTGGTGATGGGACCGCCGTTGGCCGACACGATACCGATGTCGGTATAGGGGTCACGCTGGTTGCCGATAAACTCGAGGGCAAACCACTTGCCGTCGGGCGACCAGCTGTAGTCAAAGCCGCCGTTGGTCTCATACCAGGTCGAGCCGTCGGTCACCTGGGTCACCTGCTTGGTCTTGAGGTCCAGCACCTTGAGGTAGATACGGTCCTCGATAAAGGCCAATTTCTTGCCGTCGGGCGACAGGCAGGGATACATGCGCTCAACCGTCTTGGAGGGCAGCAGGATCTCTTCCTTGATGAGGGTGGCGTTGGGGAAGTTGGGGTCATCCTTGCGCTCGATGGTGGCGAGGACGAGTTCCCAGTTGCCGTTGCGCTCGGTGGCATAGGCCAGGGTGCGGTTGTCGGCGCCCCACGATACCCAATTCTCGGCCTCGGGGGTGTTGGTGATGCGCTTGGTGGTGCTGTATTCTACCGAGGTCACAAAGACCTCACCGCGAACGATAAAGGCCACCATCTTGCCATCGGGCGATACGGCGGCATCGGTAGCGCCGCGGGTGAACGACAGGTTCTGGATCTGGTCGCTGTCGTCGTGCCACAGGCTGATGTTCACCTTGCTGGGCTGGCCGCCCTGGCGCATGGTGTAGAGTTCACCATCCTGGGTGAAGCACAGCGTGCCGTTATTGGCGATGGACAGGAAGCGCACGGGGTTAACCGTGAAGTTGGTCACCTTGTTGAGCTGGCTGGGATGGTCCAGCGGCATCGAGTAGACGTTCATCGAGCCGCCGTTGCGCTCGCTCAGGAAATAGACGGTCTTGCCGTCGGGACTGAGGACGGGGTTACGGTCCTCACCGCCGATGTTGGTCAGGTTGGTGTGATGGCCCGTCTTGGCATCATAGCACCAGATGTCGCGCGTAATCGACGAGGTGTGGTGCTTGCGGTACTCATCTTCACCGCCCTTGCGGTCCTGATAGACAAAATAGTCACCGGTCTTGTTCCAGCAGATGTATTCGGCGGGAGTGCCCAACTCGCGTGTGGAACGACCGCCCTCGACAGGCACCCTATAGACCTCGGTCAAGCGGCCGCTAGGGAACAGCATGCTGCTGGCGGGGTCCTGGATGGCGGCACTGTAGTAGATGTACTTGCCGTCGGGGCTGAAGGTCCACGGTGTCTCGGCAGCACTGTTGCGTGTCAGGCGCTGGGGCTGACCGCCGGTCGACGGCATCACATAGATGTCGTTGTTGCCCTTGCGGTCGCTGGCAAAAGCCAGCGTCGCACCGTCGGGCGACCACACGGGCATGGATTCATAACTCGACTGTGAGGTCAACTGCACAGCCTGTCCGCCACCGCTGGGCACCACATAGATGTCACCCTTGTAGCAGAACGCGATCTTGTTACCGTCAGGCGAGATGCTCGCATAACGCATCCACAATGGCGTGTCGGCCATCGCGGTCATCGCCGTCACTGCGGCGAGAGAAAGCAAGATTTTCTTCATCATGATTGTACTCAATTTTGGGTTTATCCCGCAAATTTACAAAAAAAGCCATTACAACCCCCATTTCTCGCAGAAAAACACTAAAAAACCCCATCTGTCTATGTGTGACATCAGCCGCTGCCATAGATTAACCTGACAGCGGCTGGTGGACCTGTTTCGGCAAATGCGAGATTAATCTCGGATTTTCAACACCGAAACGTGAGTTCTTAAGAAATATCGCTAATCATGCACCTGCTAGTTGGACTTGCGGTCGCCAAGGTCTATATCATCGATATATTCATTATATTCATTGTCAAAATTTTAGTCGGCAGCTGCATTCATTAACCCCTTTAAAAATCCCATGACAGCAGCGGGGGACTCTTGGGGTGCTGCACCTTGTGCCTGCATCCAGTCTATATAATTTGAAAACAAGGTGGCCGCAATTTTTTCTACAGCATTGTTGTTGGATAAATCCATAAATTTACGATAGGACTCCTTGGCGAGAAGCATTTGGCCGAAATCCAGGTCTTCGTCAGTTAAAATGCCATAAGCCGTATTCACTGCAATGGCGGGCAAATTGTCTCTGTACCAGTCTATCATATTTGGGTCCATCTCATCTTCGGAACCATCCGAACTGGGTTCCTCCAATTTCTTAATCATTGTCGAAACGAGAGACATGTCATCCAGTAACTTCGACATCTTTGCAGCAAAGGCGGCATCGATGTCGGCATCGGGTTGAACTGGCTCTAGTTCGAGTTCCCCTTCAGCAGACTCCATGTTAAAGACGGCCCCAAGCATGAGGCTCGTGATCTCGGAATCTAACTCACTGTCCCATTCCGCTTTATGGGCTGCATAAGTCTTGCCCTGGGGCGTGGAAAGCAGTGAGTAAACTTCCTGCAAGTCGGCTTCTGTTATGTTTTGGGCCTGTAATATGGGAATCAGTAATTCCGTGTAATCATCCGCCAGGTGCTCTTTGAGATAACGTTCGCTCAACTGGTCAAGGTTCACCTTGCCATCGTTGACGAACATCGTCTTAAAGAACGGTATGATGGCTTTGCTGCGTTCAAACATCACATCCACATTCAAGTACTGCTTCACGGCCTCACGATAACTGTCCTGGGCATGGGCGCTGGCGGCAACCAGCATCACCAGCAGGGCAATAAGTAATCTTGTCTTTCTCATCTAGTTATAGTTTTAAAGTTAATACCAATTGGTTTGATGGTGCAAAACTAATCATTTTTCTTAACAATCCAACATTTAAACGCATTGGCTTCACAACATCCATACAAATTTTCCGTTTTTTGACATGTATCACAAAAAATGTTCCTAACTTTGCAGGTTAGATGTTTTACTAAAAACAGACTGATGGAACGAGAGACTCAAAATAGGGTAACGTATATCATTTATTGTGTAAGCGCTTTTGCCAATCAATATGGCCTAAGCAACAAACAAGCATACGCTTACTTGAACAGGTTCAAAGGCTTAGATTTCCTGGATGAGTGTTATGAGGCTGAGCATCAGCTATCAATCAACGATGCTGTTACCGATTTATCCATCATCTGTCATCGCAATGGAGGGGCGCTAGTATGATTATTAAGCTTTATCACGGCTCTAATGTCGCCATCCATGAGATTGACTTATCTAAAAGTCTTGTTGACAAAGACTTCGGGAAAGGCTTCTATTTGACCGATATTGAATCTCAGGCCGAGGTAATGGCACAAAGACGGGTGCGCATTATGGGCTATGGCTCTCCGATTGTTACCGTTTTTGAATTCAATGACGACATTTTACATCAGAGTAACATCAACATCAAGATTTTTCCTGATGAGGTAAGTGCCGAATGGGCAGAATTTGTCAACAACAACCGCAATGCCTCTCAAACTGGCTTTTCACATCCCTACGATATTGTTATTGGTCCGGTGGCCGACGATGGGGTCGCCTTTCAGCTTGAGAGATACAACGAGGGAGTGATCGACCTTGATACCCTAGCCAGGGAGTTAGCCTATCGCAAACTGAACCGACAATACTTCTTTGGCACAGAATTAGCGATTAAACAATTGAAAAAATTATGAACAACGAGACAAAATTCTTGATAGATTCGCTTACCAAGAACCTGGTTCTTAGAGTGATAAAGGAATTTAAACTCTCAATCAAGGAGAGTCTGGATGCTGTTTATAATTCACAACTCTATGATAAGATTCTGGATCTCGAAACAGGTTTATATTTCCAGAGCGCTGGATATAATTACCAGTTGCTTCGCAAAGAATTGCTGGAAGGTAAATTTTCATAACATGATTTAAATGAGATATATTGACAATGACTAAACGATTTTTTATAGCGTTCTTTACTGTCTGCCTGGTGGCTATCAGTGCTATGGGCGATGAGGGCTATGCCAATGCTTCATTTGCCGTCAAGAAGCACGACTTCGGCACCATCAAGGAGGCCGACGGCCCCGTGAGCTGCACCTTTGAGTTCACCAACACGGGCGACAAGCCGCTGCTCATCATCGATGCTACCGCCTCGTGCGGCTGCACACATCCCGAATATCCCACCAAGCCCATCAAACCTGGCAAGAAGGGCAAAATCAAGGTGACCTACAGTCCCATCGGCCGTCCCGGCGCCTTCAAGAAGTCCGTCAAGGTCAAGACCAACGGCAAGGAACGCACAACAGTCCTGCGCATCGAGGGCACTGTCATCCCCAAGCAATAAGTGAGACTCGCCATTACCATAGTGCTGCTTGCAGCGATGTCGCTCGTCGCCACCGCCCAGCCCGAGGCCACCTGGCTGGAGCGACAGCATGACTTCGGTGCCATCCTGGAGAGGGACGGCAAGATCTCCTGCCAGCTGCGCCTGGTGAACACCGGTAACGAGCCGCTGCTCATCATCAAGGCTCAAGCCGGCTGCGGATGTACAGGCGTCAACTATCCCGAGGCACCTATCTCCCCCGGTGACACTGCCGCTGTCGGCATTACCTACAACCCGTCAGGCCGCCCCGGTCAGTTCACCAAACAGGTCATCATTTTCACCAACACTGTGCTGCGACGCACCATCTTGGAAATCAGCGGCAATGTCATCCCCACCGAGGCAACACTCAACAAGGAATACCCGCTGCAAGCCGGCTCACTGCGCATCAGCCAGGGGAACATCCCCTTCGGCGAGATGACCAAAGGTGCCGTCAAGAACCAATACCTGAGCGCCTACAATGCCTCGACCGACACAGTGCTGGTCCACGTCAGCGGTGATAAGCCACACCTCCACCCTGCCCTGGTTCCTGACACGGTGCCGCCCGGCCGCGTCACGGCGCTGACGGTATATTACGTCTCGAGACACGCGCCGCAGTGGGGACTCAATGTGGACACCCTGACGCTCATCTGTGAACCTCTCAAGCAACCGTCAACTGCCAAGCCAGGAACGGCACACGTCCTTGTGATGGCCCAGGTGATGGAAGACTTCAAGGGGCTGACCGAGGAACAACGCCACAACGCGCCAGTCGTGAGCGTGGACTGCGATGACAGCCTGGACTTCGGCACTGTATCGGCTGGAGAGACCGTTTTCCGCACATTCACCGTCACCAACAAGGGCAAGTCACCGCTCGTCATCAGGCGGCTGTGGGTACCCGACGGCGAGGGCGTCACCGTGACTGCCAACCGCACCGAGGTCAAGCGCAAGAAGTCTGCCACCGTCACGGTCACCGTCGACACGGCCCAGGTCAAGGACAACCTGCTCAACACATCGCTCACACTGATGACCAACGACCCCGAAAACCCGCGCCTGACGATCCGTCTCGTGGGCATCATCGACAAGTAATCACATCAAACCGACATACAGACAATGGCTGAAAAGAAAAATACTAGAATCGTACAACACACCGAGGAGTGCCCCTCGCAGCAACAGCATCCCGAGAACGACGAACAGTTCGCCGGGCTGCAGGTCAACAGCGGCGTGGAGCAGCTGCCTAGCGTCAACCCCTACCTGAAACGCAAGCGCAAACCCCAGCTCACGCCCGCCGAATACGTCGAGGGCATACGCAAGGGCAACCGAGCCGTGCTGGGACAGGCGGTGACGCTGGTCGAGAGCCGCAATGCCGAGCATCAGATCATCGCCCAGGAGGTCATCGAGAAGTGCCTCCCCTACACGGGCAACTCGCGCCGCATCGGCATCACGGGAGTACCCGGAGCCGGCAAGAGCACATCGATCGACTCCTTCGGTATGCACGTCATCAAGCAGGGCCACAAACTCGCCGTGCTGGCCATTGACCCCAGCAGCGAGCGCTCCAAGGGCTCCATCCTGGGCGACAAGACGCGCATGGAACGCCTCGCAGTCGAGCCCGACGTGTTCATCCGCCCTTCCCCCTCGGCAGGGTCGCTGGGCGGCGTGGCACGCAAGACCCGCGAGACCATCGTGCTGTGTGAAGCGGCTGGCTACGACACCATCTTCGTCGAGACCGTCGGCGTGGGACAGAGCGAGATCGCCGTCCACTCGATGGTGGACTACTTCCTGCTCATCCAGTTGGCAGGAACGGGCGACGAACTGCAGGGCATCAAGCGCGGCATCATGGAGATGGCCGATGGCATCGTCATCAACAAGTGTGACGGCGACAACATCGAGCGCGCCAACCTGGCGGCAGCCCAGTTCCGCAACGCCCTCCACCTCTATCCCCTGCCCCCGAGCGGTTTCCTGCCCGAGGTGATTACCTATTCGGGCTACTACGACCTGAACATCGAGGGCGTGTGGGACATGATCGACCGCTACTTCGCCCACGTCAAGGCGAGCGGCTACTTTGACGAGAAACGCCACGAGCAGGAGCGCTACTGGATGCGCGAGACCATCAACGAGCAGCTGCTGGCACGCTTCTACTTCGACCCCGAGATCGAGCGACTGCTCACCATCAAGGAGGATACGGTACTCGCCGGCAAGCAGACCTCGTTTGTCGCCGCCAGCGATGTGCTCAACTTCTATTATAACAAAATAACCAACGAACACTCCAAGCAATGAAACATCTGACCGCCATCACTCTCGCCGTGGGCGCGCTGTTGCTCATGTTGTGCAGCAGCTGTTCCTTTATGGACAAAATGTACGCAGCCCAAAAAATCGACGATGTTGCCACCCCGATCCAGTTCACCACATTGGAGAACTACTTCGTGCGCAACGATGTGGACTGCTCCAAGCAGCAGCGCCTCATCATCAACAGCAAGGCTGAATTTGAGAAATATTTCGGCATGGCAGCCCACATGGGCGGAATGCCCACCGCGGTGAACTGGAACAAGCAGTTTGTCATTGCCCTCGTCATGCCCGAGACCAAGCGCGCGACAGCCATCTACCCTGTCAACGTCAAGGCAACCGACAACAATATCCTGGTATTCAGTTACATGGTGAAAAAGGGCGACAATATGTCCCACAAGATGGTACCCTTCATCGCTGTGGCTGTCAACAAGCCAGCCAGCACTCAAGATATGAATATCTTCTTCCTTGAAAAATAATGACGCTCTATGGAAGGTAATTATTGCTACCGATATCCCCACCCTGCCGTGACGACCGACTGTGTCGTGTTCGGCTATGACGGCCTCCACCTCAACGTGCTGCTCATCGAGCGCGGCGGTGAGCCCTACAAGGGCTACTGGGCGTTCCCCGGAGGCTTCCTCAACATCGACGAGGACGCCCCCGACGGTGCCCGACGTGAACTGCTCGAGGAGACAGGACTCCAGGTGACCAATATCGAACAGCTGGGCGCCTTTGCCACGCCCGACCGCGACCCGCGCGAGCGCGTCATCTCGATTGCCTATTTCACCCTCGCCCATGTGCAGGATGTACACGGCGGCGATGATGCGCGTGTGGCACGCTGGTTCCCCATCAGCCAGTTGCCGCCGTTGGCCTTTGACCACCAGCAGATGTTTGAGCAGGCGCTGCAACGCCTGTCCGACTGCCTGAAACTCAAGACGGGCAACTTCTTCAGCGGCGACTTCTCCTACGAGGAAATCGACATGATTTACTTCGCCACCCTCACCCGCCGATAACAGCCCACACACCACGCGGTCATAACCTGATTTGGCAACTAAAGACGCTAGGGTCTCTAGGATTGCCCTTAATTGTTAATAAATATTTAATAGACGGGAAAACCCGTCTATTTGTGTTAATATTTGTAAATTATTAGCAGATTGATGTTCAAAAATTATGTTATATAACATATTGGAACTAATTTTGCAGTGGTTTTTCATGGTAATAGTTTTTAAGGTTAAGAGAATTCAGGTGTCGTGAGACAGTTGCTTTTTCAAGTAAAAACAAAATGTTTTAAGGTTTATGTTAATGGTATTAGAAGGTTAATTAGTTAAGCAATCCCCGACGTGAGTCGAGGATTTTTTTTGCCCCTGCCGGAAATATTATTTAACTTTGCAGGCACAATGCTAAATAAATGAATGACTATGAACAAGAATCTCATCTTCGCCCTGCTGGCCATCTCCGCTTTATGGTCATGTGGCAATCTCAACAACAGCAACAACGGTTCCACTGCAGTCAATGAACAAGGAAGCTCCGACACCACCCTGTGCCAGTTCAGTAACATCGATATGGACAAGCGGTTCTCCTACGTTGATGACGATGGCGACACGCTCTATTTTGACAACTCATTCTCGGCTTTCTGGCCGCAAATCATCAATGGCAAGCCCTGTCCCAACCTGCAGCAGGCCCTGTTCCGTGCCATGACCGACAGCGCCGAACTCAACCAGCTGGACAAGGTCACCGAGTTTCTGCTCAATCCAGGCAACTACACCGACTATGACGCCAAGAAATTCGTCCCTGTCACCGAGGTCAAGGATGACGGCAAGTTATCGACCAGCGAAGTGGACGTGATCATGCAAAGCATGACCGACCGCCTGCTGCTCTACCATCTGGGCACCTCTTCCTATATGGCAGGTGGTGCACACGGCATCTACGCCAACAATTACGTCACCTACGACCTCAAGACCGAGAAAGCCGTTGCCCTCGAGGAAATCGTCGCCGACACCACCCTGCTGCGCAACGTCATCTTTAGGGCGATCAAGAATAACTACGACTACGACAAGGACGACCTCTTCATTCCCGAGAACGGCCTGCTGCCCCTGCCCCGCGACTTCTTTATCGACGGAACGGTGCTCCACGTCATCTATCAGGTCTATGAGATCGCCAGTTACGCCCAGGGCATGATCGACGCCCCCATCTATCCCTACCTGCTCAAGCCCGAGGAAATAAAACAGCTCTACACCCCCTATGGCCGCGAGCTCCTCGACCTCACCGAGTAATCAACCCTCACGACATCATCCTTTATGAAAAAGATAACCATCAGCCTCATCGCCATGGCGCTCATGGCTTGGGTATGCCCTGCCATGGCGCAATCGGCATATGGAGAAGCATGCCAGTTCTATAATATCGACAAGACCGTCAAGGCAAAACTCGGCGAAGGAGAAGATGCCCAGTATCAGCAAAACACCATCAGAGCCCTCTGGCCCGTGATGCTCAACGGCAAGGAATGTCCCAAGCTGCAAGAAGCCATCTGCAAATGGCTGACCGACAAGGACGATATCAAGCTGATGGACCGGGCCATCGAGTACACGTTGTACACCGACATCGAGAATGTTCCCTTTGGCGACAATGGCCCTTACCTGCTTCTTGACAGTTTCAACGATATAGAATCCCCTTATTCTTCCACCATCAACACCATCGAACTCAAGACCCTGGGCAAGCGGTTCGCCGTATTCCACCTGTTTACCTATATGTACTATGCAGGAGCAGCCCATGGCATGTATGTCCACAACTACATCACCTACGACACCGAGCTCGGCAAGATCGTCACCCTGGAGGATGTATTGATTGACCCAGAATTAATCCGCCCCCACATCTTGAAGTCCATCAACCTCAAGTATGACTACACCGAGGAGGACCTGTTCCTCCCCGAGGACGGTGTCATGAAGATTCCATCGGTATGGTATTTCGAGGAGGGATTCCTGCATCTCTTCTATCAGGTCTATGAGATTGCCAGCTATGCTCAGGGCGACATCGACGTGCCCCTCTGTTATCCCAACGATCCCAGCGACCCCGAGTACCTCACCCCCTACGGCCAACAACTCCTAGAAGAATCCCAAGCCGAAGCCCCCTGGTAACCTGTTGATTGACACTTCGAGCCCTCTAGCTCACCCAGTAATTTTATCTATGTTTCTACAACAGGCCCTGATTGGTAGCAACAGTCAGGGCCTCGGTAATGCTGCGCACACCCAAGCGCTCAAACAGCGCACGCTTATAGGTCTTGACGGTATCCACAGCGCGACACATCCTATCGGCTATCTGAGACACGGTATATCCCTGAGCCGAGAGGATAAGCACTTGCTTTTCCTGCCCGCGCAGGATTACGCTTTTGCGTTCCTGCCAGCGATGATCGTTCAAGTCATATTCCCAGTAAATGGATTGACCCTTCTTACGGAACTCGACGTGGCCGGGAGTGGTGTGGTGCGACAATGACACGACACACATCGCCAGCCATGCACGCCCATCGGGCGCAAGTGCAAACGGTGTAATCTTGTGGTTTACCAGGTAGCAGTCCTCGCCATTCACAATATGGAAGTCGTAGCTCATGAAGCAGCGGCTGCGCTCAGCCATGGGCTCCTCGTTGAAGCGCTTGAAACCAACCTCATTAATTTCAGTGAGCATAATCTGCTCCTCGGCAGGGACATGATCGATATACAGACGATAGCCCATCTGGCGGACTTCCTCGGCCGTATGCCCACACAGGAACAGCGGATTACTCGCCACATGCAGAAAACCATGCTTCAGGTAGTCAATGACATAAATGCTCTGGTAGGTAGCATTGGCCATCGCATCGATGGCACGTATCATGGGCTCAAGGTGGCGGTATTGCTCATCATCGATGCCCTCTACACTGTTGGTCAACGTGAAGAAATCCTCAATTTTTGCCATATCAGTCTTGCAGGTTAATAGTCATGCAAATGTACCCCAAATGCCCAATTCCGCCAAATGGTGAAACTTAAAAAGCCTTATCCTTAAGAAGTCGTAACACGCCACAAGGCAATTTAACACCCTAAAGTGTGAAAATGCGATTTCTTCGCCCCGATACTGCAACCTTTCACCCTTTAGTGCGTGTCTCTATTGAGGTTTGTCTAGATAATTTTGCACTCGAACAACCAAAATAGAATCATTATGATTGAAAGAACGATTATCATCATTGTAGATCTTATTGCGGCTTTGACAGCTGTTGCGGGTACGGTTACAGGCCGCGTGCTGGATGAGAGCCAAATGCCTATGCCCTATGCCAACGTGATGCTGGTGAATCGGGCAGATTCAACCTTTGTTCAAGGTACTACAACGGACGAGGACGGCAGATTTGCCCTTATGACAGATTGCAATGAGTGCCTGTTGAAAATAACAAGTGTGGGCTATGTGACCCGTTTCTTAGAGTCACCAGGAAACAGCATCGGCGATATTGTGATGCAGCCTGACGTCACTCTGCTGGGAGAGGTCGTTGTGCAAGGCCAACGTCCTGCTCACAAGTTGGGAAAAGAAGGATTACTCACCAGCGTTGACGGCACCATCCTGAGCAAACTTGGCACCGCTGAAGATGTGCTGCGCAACGTCCCGGGCGTGCGGAGCAAGGTCGATGGGTTAGAAGTTTTCGGCAAGGGCAAGCCGCTCATCTACATCAACAACCGCCTGATGCGCGACGCCAATGAACTCAACGAGTTGAAGTCTCAAGACATCATCAGCGTTGAGGTAATCACCAACCCAGGGGCAAAGTATGACGCATCGGTGCAGAGCGTTATCCGCATCAAGACCCGCAAAGCGCAAGGTGAGGGTTGGGGAGGTCACCTACGCAGCAGTTTCTTCCAAGGTGATATGTCACGCACCTACAATGCTTTCTTATGGAACTACCGCTACAACGGGCTTGACATTTTCGGCACAGTGAGCGACTTTGAAAATGGCTGGTTGCAGAAATATCGCATTACCCAGGACGTCGCTGCCGACACCACATGGCATCAGGACAATCACGGTCACAGTCAGGGAAATTACAACATCTTGCGCTTTGTATTGGGAATGAATTATCAGTTCAATGACAAGCACTCGGTAGGCATTCAATATAACAGCAACAACCGTCTCAAGGATATTGACAAAGGCTTTTTTGCTGCTGAAGTGACCGCCAACGGCAATTTCTACGACAGCCTGATGACCAATAGTAAGAATAAAACACGACACAATATGCCGCACTCGCTCAATCTCTATTATAATGGCGAGGTGGGCAAGACCAACATCGATTTTAATGCCGATTACTATTTTACCAAAAACCGCGAGAGTGAATGTAGCCTTGAGGAGAGCCAAGAGTGGGAAGACCGCACAGTAACCAGCGAGAATACAGTGAGAAATGAACTGTTTGCCGGCAAACTCGTGCTCTCATGGTCATTATGGGGAGGTAACCTATCGGTGGGCAGTGAGATTGACTACACCCACCGCAACGATGATTACCTCAACCCTGAACATATTGTTCCATCAAGTTACACTGAGGTCAAGGAGCGCAACTACAGCGCCTTTATCGAGTATTGCCGATTGACACCTATTGGCCAGGTGAGCGGTGGATTGCGTGACGAATATGTCACTACCGATTACTACAGTCAAGGCGTTCACATCGACGAACAAAGCCGCCATCAAAACCATCTGTTTCCCAGCCTCTCGTTATCGACTCAGGTGGGCAACGTCAATGCCATGTTAGGCTATGCGATGAAGATTCGCCGCCCAACCTATTTTGAACTAAGTAACAAGACTTATTACTCTAACCGCTTCACTTGGCAGTCAGGCAACCCATTCCTGAAACCCACCATCATTAACAACGTGTCGCTGGATGCCACTTGGAAAGTTCTCTCTCTTAACATAAGTTACTCCCACCTCAAGGATGTCGTTCTACAGTTGGGACGTCAGGTCGAGGGGCACGAAGCCACAACGCTCATTATACAAGAGAATATCGACAAAAAGGATGTGTTGAGCCTTAGCCTAACCGCCGCACCACACATTGGTATCTGGAACCCGCAACTCACGGTCAGTATGATGAAAGAATGGATGAAGATTCCCATGCCTGATGGTATTTATAGTCCGTCAAGGCCCATCTTCATGGCCCAGTGGAACAACAACTTCAAATTCATGCCATCATTCACTGGATCGCTCAATCTCGATTGGCAGGGCAAGGGCGACAGCGAGAACATTTGCAGCCTTAGCCATCAACTTGACCTATACATCGGCCTAACCAAAACGTTCTTTAATGACCGACTGTCGGTTAAGGTTGCGGGGCATGATGTGTTTCACCGCAACCACCAGGATGTGCTTGTCAGGTTCGGTCAACTGACCCTGTGGCAACACCGTACCAACGAGACCCGCTATGCCGAGGTGACTATACGCTATCATTTCAACTGGACCCGCAACAAATATAAAGGTACAGGAGCCGGAAATGACGAGAAAAACAGATTATGAAACAGGAGTTGAGATACGTTGATTTGACATGGGCTGTCGTGGCCGTTTGTGAGAGTGATTCATTTACCATCAATCAACTCGTTCACGACGATAGTGTAGAGCAGGCTGTAGAGCGATACATTATCGGTTATATGGCTTTCTGGCAGATCGCATTTGTCGAGAAAGAGCGGCTGGTTCCTTGCGATGACGAGACACTGCGTGCTGCTGCCCGCAGCAAGATTGACCACTACATCGCCGAACACCCACCTGTGCAGCACCTGCCACGTTTCTACATCGTGCTGCTACAACAGCCCTGCGCCCCCCTGGAGCCCGACGGCACGACCCGGGTCTATCAATTATAAAAAAGTGATGTTTATATTCTTTAGTAGCTCCGTAACGCCTAAAAAAAACGCGTTACGGAGCACTATTTTTATATTTCATCCCTCCGTAACATCAAAAAAAATGGCGTTACGGAGCACTATTTTTCATTTTTACTTCTCCGTAACTCAAAAATTCATTATATTTGTGGCCGAAAAATATTGGAAATTATGGCAAATGAGATTATTGGTAGAGAACGGGAAATTGCGATTCTTCAAGCTTGTACTGAATCTGATAAGGCTGAATTTATTGCCGTGTACGGTCGTCGAAGGATTGGCAAAACTTTCCTTGTGAAACAATTCTATGGTGATAATTTTGACTTTTACACATCTGGCATATATCAAGGATCGCGTCGCGACCAGTTGGCCTTATTCAACAAGCAACTCAACAAATACGCCAACAGTGTATATCCAATCCCTAACACGTGGTTTGAGGCATTTGACCAACTGGAGCATTATATTTCTAATCTCAATAAGGAAAGAATCATTATCTTCTTTGATGAATTACCCTGGATGGATGCACCTCGCTCAAAGTTTCTGCAGGCCTTGGAGTCATTTTGGAACATGTTTGCCTCCACACAAAATAATCTCAAACTTGTTGTGTGTGGTTCAGCGACCACATGGATGATGAGCAAACTGATAGGCAACAAGGGAGGATTATACAACCGGCTCACGTGCAGTATCAAACTTGAGCAATTCACATTGCATGAAACAGAAACGTATCTAAAACATGCTGGAATGGGATGGAACCGCCAACAGATTGTGGATTGCTACATGGTAACGGGAGGAACGCCCTACTACTTGAGTATGCTCAGGAAAGACAAAAGTGTGTACCAAAACATAGATGATTTGTTTTTCGGTATTAATGCTCCTTTGAGAACCGAGTATACTTTCCTATTCCGTTCCCTGTTCAATGATTCAACCAATTATCGAAATGTGGTCAATTTATTAGCTAAGCGAGGTCAGGGAATGACTCGTAACGAAATCCGACAAGCGCTCAAAATGTCCGATGGCGGTATGCTTACCGAAATTCTCAATAACCTATGCAGTTGTGACTTTGTGCGTCGGTACAACGGTTTTGGGAAGAAGGAGCGTGATGTTATGTATCAATTATGTGACTTATACATCCTTTTCTATTTGCATTTTGTCGCAGGAACATCTCACAACGATGAACACACATGGAGCAATATGATAGACAATCCCGCACGACGTGCATGGAGCGGATATGCGTTTGAGCAAGTCTGCTTTACACATGTGCCTCAGTTAAAACAGGCATTAGGTATCACTGGTATCCTGAGTAACGTCTGCTCATGGCGTAGCCGAAATGATGACAATAAAGTACAGGTTGATATGGTGATTGATCGCCGCGACCAAGTCATCAACTTGTGCGAGATGAAGTATTCATTGACTCCTTATGAAATCAAAAAAGATTATTACCAACACTTGATAGAACGACAGGAACAGTTCAGGAGTGAAACGGGAACGCGCAAAGCGTTGATGTTAACGATGGTCACCTCGTCTGGGATCAAACAAAATGCTTATTCTGGCAGTATTCCAAAGGTGATCACCCTTGATGATTTATTCCTATAGTAAGTCTTATTTCAGAAAACTAATACTATACCCGCTCCGTAACACCATAACGTGCCGTTACGGAGCAATATTTTTAACACCCTAAAGGGTGAAAAGCGGTTTAAATGCCGGGGGTTGCAACTTTTTACCCCCTGGTGCACGTCTATAGGGAAAACGGTAGGATGCTATTCCTGCCGGCAAGATGATAACTCAATAAAACCTATAGACAAATGAGAAGATACTTTTTCACAATGATGATGGCAGTGCTGGCCGTGATGACGGCAGCCGCCGAGACATTCACCGGCCGCGTGGTCGATGAGGCACAGACGCCCATCCCCTTTGCTAACGTGGTGCTGCTCAACAGCAGCGACAGCGCCTTTGTCGCTGGAACGACGACTGACACCGACGGGCGATTCTCCCTCACCGGCCATGCCGCCAAGACGCTTATCAAGATTACCTATCTGGGCTACCAGACGCTGGTGCTGGATGCGCCGGGCAGCGACCTGGGCACCATCGCGCTGGAACCCGAGGCGACCATGCTGGGCGAAGTCGTGGTCAAGGGCCAGCGACCCGCCTTCAAACTGACCACCGAGGGCCTCAAGACCGAGGTGGAAAACACGCTGTTGAGCAAGGTGGGCACCGCCAAGGCTGTGCTCGAGAACCTCCCTGGCGTGCAGCGCAAGAAGGACGGACTGGAAGTCTTCGGCAAGGGCACGCCGCTCATCTACATCAACGGCCGCAAACTCCAAACCCAGACCGAGCTGGACCAGATCAGCAGCGAGGACATCCAGAGCGTGGAACTGATTACCAGTCCCGGGGCGAAGTATGACGCGACAGTCGAGTCGGTCATCCTCATCAAGACCAAGCGTCCCCAGGGCGAAGGCTTCAGTTTCAACACCCAGGCTTCCTATTATGCGGCCGAGCGTCCTGACCTGGACTTAGGCACAAATTGGAACTACCGCCACAAGGGGCTTGATGTGTTCGGCAGCGTGTGGTACAACGACGGCCGCAGCAAGCAAGACGATGATGTCATCCTTGACGTAAAAGCCGATACCCTGTGGCATATGGACGAGATGATGGATATCAAATCCCACTACAACTCGCTCTATACTTCAATCGGCACCAACTACATCTTCAACGACAACCATTCGGCAGGTTTCCGTTATGACACAAAGGCTTATTTCCTAGACCGCACCAGTGGCACGTTCACAGCCGATGTAATTGCCAATGGCCAGTTCTATGACCACTTGGACAACAGCCTATACGAGTCCACCAAGCACAATATGCCTCACACACTCAATGCCTATTACAATGGTAAGGTGGGCAAAACTTCCATCGATTTCAATACCGACTATGTCTTCTTCAAAAACCGCGAGACGCATTATAATGATGAGGTGAGTCAGGAGCAGCAGAGCCGCACGGTAACGAGCTATAGCGTCGTGCGCAACCAGCTGTGGGCGGCCAAACTCGTCCTCTCGTGGCCCCTGTGGGGCGGCAACCTGCAAGTGGGCAGTGAGTATGACCACACACGCCGCAACGATGACTACATCAACCCCGAGCAGGTCGTGCCCACGTCGTTCACCGAGCAACGCGAAAACAACTACATCCTGTTTGCTGAGTATGCCCGTCCGTTGCCCTTTGGCCAAATGAAGGTCGGACTGCGCAACGAGAACGTGACAACCAATTACTACAGCCAGGGCGTACGCATCGCCGAGCAGAGCCGCAACTATCACCACTTCTTCCCCAGCTTAGGCCTGATGGCACGTGCGGGCAATGTACAACTGATGCTGAACTATGCGGCGAAGATCAAGCGACCCTACTACCATGAATTGAGCAGTAGCGTAACCTATGCCAACCGTTTCACTTGGCAGAGCGGTAACCCCTTGCTCAAGCCATCGATCCGTCACGAAGCCTCGCTCATGGCCATGTACCGCTGGGTAACCTTGATGCTGAACTATAAACACACCGATGACCAGATTGTCAACGTGGGTCGCGAGGTTCCTGGCAGCGAGTCGATAACATGGCTCTACCGCGAGAATGTCGATAACGAGGATGCCGTGATGCTGATGGTAACACTCAGTCCACGATTAGGCCTCTATCAGCCCTCTCTCACGATGGGCATGATGAAGGAATGGATCAAGATACCTTCACCCGCTGGTGTCATCAGCCCCGAGCGCCCCATCTGGATTGCACAGTTCAACAACAACTTCAGGTTGACTCCCACCCTAACAGCCAGTGCCGATTTCTCTTTTACCAGTAAGGGGAATCAGGAGAATATATCACTCACTAAGGCCAGATATCGTCTTGACCTGAGCATTACCAAATCGTTCCTCGGAGACCATCTGTCGGTAATGGTTAAAGGTCATAACCTGTTGAATTCGCAGGACCAAGTCCAGTTGAACTACGGAGCACGCACCCTGTGGCAGAATTCCCGTAATGACTCGCGCGAGGTGGAATTTACCGTCCGTTACAAGTTCAACGCCGCCCAGAGCAAGTACAAGGGCACTGGTGCAGGCGCCAGCGAGAAGGAAAGACTGTAAATGAATTAGGAGTTAGAAGTTAGGAGTTAGAAGTTAAATCACCTGTTTCATTTTTCTATATCACATCATCAGATGATCTTCTGAGTGCCAATAGACGATTATGCTATTGTGCTGTTTATCAGATGATTGATTGATGATGTGATATTTTTTTGAAAAATTTTCGTCAAAATATTTTGTCAATTCAAAAAGTCGCCGTACCTTTGCAGTCGCTTTGGAAAAGAAATGCTCCTTAGCAGTCACATGTTGGTGCGTTAGTTCAGTTGGTTAGAATACCTGCCTGTCACGCAGGGGGTCGCGTGTTCGAGTCACGTACGCACCGCAGTGGAGAGAGGATTTGGGTAAGTATGCTTCGGCTGCTTGCCCATTCTTTTTTTGTCCCTACACCTCTATAGGAACGCCCAACGCAAAAAGCCGCCAAGACGCTAAGAATTATAAAAAACTTAGCGTCTTGGCGACTTAGTGTGCGGTATGTGAGGTTACAGGGGCTTGATGCTGATGGCAAAGCCGCCGCCTGCTGCGCTGTGGAGCTTTAGGGCGGTCTTGGCGGTCACCGTCTTCTTTGTGATGGTGTAGGCCTGCGGATTGTCCTTATAATCGGCATTCTTGCTGTCGGCATAGATGGTCGCCTCATACTTGCGGCCCTTGTCCAGGAAATCGAGCTTGAAGTTGCTGTCGTGGGCATTCTTGCCGGTCACACAGCCGACGAACCACTCGTCACTCCCCTTGGCCTTGCGGGCGATGGTGACATACTCCATCGGCTCAGCCTCAAGATAGACCGATCGGTCCCAATCAACCGCCACATCCTTGATGAACTGGAACGCGTCCATGAAGCGGGCGTAGTTCTCGGGCAGGTCGGCAGCCATCTGCAGGGGGCTGTACATCGTCACATAGAGCGCCAGCTGGCCGCAGATCGTCGAGAGCACATGGGTATCCTTCTCGGGCGAGAATTTAGCAATATCCATCTCAAAGATGCCCGGCGTGTAGTCCATCGGGCCGCCCTGCAGGCGCGTGAACGGCAGGATGGCAGTGTGGCCAGGCTGAGTGCCGGCAAAGGCCTGGTACTCGGTTCCCAGGGCGCTCTCGTTGCCGATCAGGTTGGGCCAGGTGCGGCACAGGCCCGTGGGACGCACCGCCTCATGGGCATTGACCATGATGTGATGCTTGGCAGCCAATTCAACGCAATACTGGTAGTGGTTGACCATCCACTGGCCGTAGTGATGCTCGCCGCGCGGGATGATATTGCCCACATAGCCGCTCTTGACCGAGTTGTAGTCATACTTGTTCATCAACTGGTAGGCAGCCTCGAGGTGGCGCTCATAGTTGCGGGCGCTGGACGACGTCTCGTGGTGCATCATCAGGCGCATGCCCTTGCTGTGGGCATAGTCGTTGAGCATCTTGATGTCAAAGTCGGGATAGGGCGTCACAAAGTCAAAGACATAGTCCTTGCTGTTGCCGAACCAGTCTTCCCAACCCTCGTTCCAGCCCTCGATGAGCAGCTGGTCAAAGCCGTTGGCGGCGGCAAAGTCGATGTAGCGCTTCACGTTCTCGTTGTTGGCGCCATGGCGGCCGTTGGGCTTCATCTTGCTGTAGTCGGTCTCGCCCAGCTTGACCGAGGGCAGCTGGTCGGTATAGTTCCAGGTGTTCTTGCTGGTGATGAGTTCCCACCACACGCCCATGTATTTCACGGGCTTGATCCAGGAGGTGTCCTTGATTTTGCAAGGCTCGTTCAGGTTCAATATCAGCCTGGAAGCCAGTATCTTGCGGGCATCATCCACAATCATGATGGTGCGCCAAGGGGTTTGGCAGGGCGTCTGCATATAGCCCTTGTTGCCCAGGGCGTCGGGCGTGAGCCACGACTCGAACACCATGTTCTTGTCATCCAGGTTGAGGTGCATGCAGGGATAATCCACCAGCGCCGCCTCGTGCAGGTTGATATAGATGCCGTCGTCGGTCTTGAGCTGCAGGGACGTCTGGACACCCGTGTCACTGAACTGTTCTTGTGACGCGTTGGGCGTGATCGTGCCAGGCAGCAGTCTCCTGATCTCACTCAGGCGCGAACGTGTATATTGATACTCCTGCGTGTCATAGTCGCCGGCAATCCACCAGGCAGTGATGTCGCCAGGCATGGCAAACTGCGTATGCTCCTCCTTGATGACAAAGTAGGTGAGGTTGGGCTGCTGCGGGAACTCATAACGGAGCCCCACACCGTCGTCATACACACGGAAGCGCACAACGATATAGCGTTCCAGGGCTTCCTGCAAGAGCGTCACCGCCATCTCATTATAATGATTGCGGATGCTGCTCTCCTCGCCCCACACGGGCTCCCAGGTCTCGTCAAAGGAAGAATACCTGGTTGTCATCTTCGTGAAGCCGTCGCGCAACGAATTTTGATTCTTGGCTTCATGGCTGTCAAAGTTATTGAACTCGCCATTGCCCTTGGCGCTGACCAGTTCCAGGCCCAGGCGGCTGTCTCCGATCACCTGCTTGCCATTGAACGACACATTATAGACAGGGACGCCGTCCTTGACATCAAAATTCACAACGATATTGCGGTCAGGCGAGTAGGCAGTCTCTATTCGGGCCGACATCCTTGCCGGGACAAGCAACAAAATCGCCAATACAAGTAAAGATAGCGCTCTCATTTTCAAAGTGATAATTTATTTTGGTTACTAACGTTCATCTTTCAAGGTTGCTAAGTTAGTAAATTTCCACATGACCAACAAAAAAACAAGAAGATAGCTTCTCCACACCAGAGACGCTACCAGCCCGCCTTCGTTTCTCGATCCTCCCCATGGTTCCCTGTGAGGGTGTGTCATAATTCAGTTATGGCTCACCCTCTTTGCAAATCAACCGTCTGAGAAAGTGATATTTCTCAGGCGGCTGTTTTTTC
>JBGUJU010000116.1:0-2082 GCA_045114065.1 Sodaliphilus sp. | reverse complement strand
CGCCAGGTCGCGCCAAGGCGAATTGATGTCGAGCAGGTCGATCACCTCGATATCGTCACGGCTGGCCACGGGCTGGCGCCAGTTGGCGTAGAGCACCTGCTTGATGCTGCCGTCCTTCTCCGCAGGGGTAAGACGGCAGTAGCAGGCCTCCTTGCGGATCAGTCGTACAATCCTCGTGCCCTCAGCATTGAGGATGATGACCGAGACGCAGAAGGCGAAGTGCTTGAAGTCCTGGCACACACCGAGGAAATACGAGGGCAAGGCGTTGTCGAGCAGGAAGTCCTCGACCTCCCGCTTGACATCGCCGCCACACGAGTCGGTGTTGTACTGCAGCCCGCTGCCGTAGCATACCTCAGCGTTGAACATCTGGCAGGTGGCGAGAGTCTCGTCACTCTCGATGAGGTCAATGATGTGGTACGGCATATTGTTATCGCTTCCCCATGGGATGTAGGACAGCGATTTGTCAATGATCGTCGGCACGATGTCCACATCTTCCTTGAACACCTTGCCGCTGTCGGTCTTGAAAGCTGCCGACGCGTTCAAGACAGGAATGGTTTCAACACTATTAAAATTTAACTCCATAATCTCGCGGTTTAAGTTTCCGCAAAATTATGGAGCTATGCTTGTATGCCAAAAGACAGCAATTATGCTATATATCCATAACTAAAATACTCGAACACTAAGAAAGCAGTTATTAACAATAAAATGAAAAGCAAAAAGAACAACATTGTCTTTCCAAAGTAGACAAGCGTAGAATTCTTTTTGTCATTCATCAGAAAGCGTCGAACTAAAAAAGCAATTATTGTAACCAATAAAGTAGTAACAATTGTCGGAACAAATGCGAATAAAAATCATCCGATGATTACTTTAACTGGTGACACGTTCCAAGCGGAAAGAGCTAGCTCTTCTGTACCCAAATAAAAGATAAAAAAAGGGAATGCAGTACAAATTATTGCTGGCAATACCACCAATAACAGCCCCCAATAATATTTGAATAACCATTTCAACATGCCTCAAAGATACGACTATTTCCTAATGATGATAATCTTAATACTACAAATCTATGTGCGAATCTTTCTCTTTTTACCAATTATTAATGTAAACATCATTGCAACAACGAAGCAAAAAATGAATGCCAATATATCAGCATTCCTACGATTATTCCAGTAATACTTAATCATTGTGGTAAACGTGACAGATTGGATATTCCGCTCTTTTTGCAACTTTCCCAGGGTTTCATAACGACTTTGCTTTCCTGTATTGATATCGAAACTAAAATAGGGAGTATTATGGCCATCAGAATCTTTAAACTTTCCAATTACGCTTTCATTGGTTACGAGTATCGAATCAATTGAGTCTAGCTCTATCACGCCAACGGATCCAACGATATTGCAATACTCTGTTGATAATGCTACCAGTTTGTAATTGTCTCCTATTGGCACTTCATAATAAGTGCCAATGAGATCATGCGGAAAAATACGCAGATTTAAATATGTATCTGTGCCAATCAACAATACAATGAAAGCCAATAGAAAAACTAAAAATCTCTTCATACAAATAAGGCTGAAATATTGAATAGCAAAGATACGACTATTTCCTAATAATCGTATTCGAAATGCGACAAATTTTAAAGGTACACTCCCATTCCGTTAATCTCGAAGATGCAGCAGATGCGGGCCTGTCGTATCTGGTGCGAGTCGAGCAGCTTGAACTGCTGGGTGCCCTGGTAGAAGTTGTAGCGCAGGGGGATGCAGTTGCGCCAGCACTGGATCTCCCCACTCTTTGTCCAGAGCTTGAGGTCAACCGGGTCTCCGGCCTTGAGCATCCTGCGAAGGGTGCTGATGTGGATTGACTGTGCCATAGGTCTATTGGAATGAGGGGTCAAACTCTTCGGTGAAGATGCGGTCGTGATCCACGGACAGGTAATCTGTCGGCAGATACGTCCGCCTATCCTGGTACTGGTAGGTGAACTTCACGGTGTTGAGTTCACCGTCCGCGTCGCTGATCTCGCAGGTCGGCTCGGTGATGAGCACAATCGGCATGCCTTGCGGAGTGTAGCCCTGCGAGAAGTCGGTGCGCTTG
>JBGUJU010000115.1:0-7744 GCA_045114065.1 Sodaliphilus sp. | reverse complement strand
CTGTTTACCCTCGTCATCGAACTCGGCATTAAGGATGCTGTCGTGTTAAGGTACGACGATGGTGTACCGAGCCAAGTATTTCCACCTGCTGACGCTCTTCAGGCGCAATTAGAGGATATGCCAGACAAAGATTAACCCTTCGACGGCGAGCGAACGGCGATCAGGCTGTCCTATGACATTACGCAACAACCGTCAGCCCTATTGGGCTGGCGGTTTTTTTTCGCTCCACGAATAGAAAAATCCCTCACACCCGTGATGAGCATGAGGGATACATCATGTCTTTGTTGGAAATCTAATTCCAACTGCCGCTAAGCAGGTAGCCAATCAGTTTAGTCACATCACTGATACTAATGTTGTTATCACCGTTCACATCCCCCTTAACACCGACAGGAAGAAGAGTCACAGTACAAGTAGTGCTCAAATTACTGCCATCTGTGGTAATGGCCGTAATAGTGGCGGTACCCACGCTATGTGTCGTTACCAAGCCGTTATTGTCAACGGTAGCAACGCTCGGATTATTCGACGACCAAAGCACGGTCTTGTCGGCACAATCCTCAGGTAGAACAGTAGCTGTCAGCTGTAATGTCGCACCTTCATTTAACCCGGCGGTAGTCACATTGAGCTTAATTGACTCGGCTAGCACAGCATCAGGATCCATCTCAACAATTGAGCCAAAAAAATCACTCCATCTTGTGTCAGCTTGATAAGCCGCGACAGAACCCTCTGGCACGTGAAGCGTTCGTGCTTCATAGTTTCCTGAAGAAAGCGCAAAGACAGATGAACCATTATAACCCACTCTGACGGCTGACGGGTCAGGGATAAAACTGTACACATCATTGAGAGAGGAGCAATCTTCGAACGCCCATTTGCCGATGAATGTGACGGAGCTGGGAATAGTGATGCTGGCTAGGCTGCTGCATTTATAAAACGCCTCATCGTCGATATAAGTGACAGAGTTGGGAATATTGATTCTCGTCAGGCTGCTGCATATATTAAACGCCAATCTGCCGATGGTGGCCACCGAGTTGCCGATGGTGACGCTAGTCAGTCTATTACATTCATAAAATGTACACTGGTTAATGGCGGTGACAGAGTTGCCGATGGTAGCACTGGTTAGACCGTAGCAGTGATAGAACGCATATTCGTCAAGTGTTTTTACTGAGTTGGGGATTTCTATACTTGTTAGCCCGCTGCAGTCATAGAACGCCTCATAGCCGATATAAGTGACTGAGTTGGGGATTTCTATACTTGTTAGCCCGCTGCAGCCTTTGAACGCCCACACGCCGATGGAGGTGACTGAGTTGGGTATGTCTATGCTGGTCAGTCTGCTGCATTTATAAAAAGCTTGGTTGCCGATCTTAGTGACGGAGTTGGGTATGATGGTATTTTGGCAACCTAATCGAAGTTTATTTGAAGCTGTTTCAATAAGGGCGTTGCAGTTGTTGCGGGAATCGTAATTTGGGTTGTTCACATCTACAGTGATGCTGGTCAAACCGTTGCATGAACGGTATCTGTAACTTATTGTATTTCAATTAATTTGGATTGAAATGGTAGAAAAGTGATGGCTGAAATACTGTGGAATACGAAAAATGTAAAGATTTAACGTTTTTAACCTTCTATAACAGTGCGCAAATCCAATAAGCAAATAAGCAAGTGCAAAAGTTCTTTAGCAAATATCGTTTCCTTCGTTATTTGCCCCATCTAAATGATGGGTAAAAAATCTTCATTGGATTCTAAAATTATCCTTCTTTCATTCCGAATACCTTAATTATTTAGTTTAATTACGAAAAATGCAGAAAACAGCTACAAGTTCCCTCAATGATCAAATGAATTATAGTATTCTTTCTGCGTCTCAACTTATCATGTCCGAGTATCTACGATACTAGAGTGAAAAAAGCCATAGCGATTTATCTCGCTATGGCACATCCTGTTTTCACCAAAGGATTACACTTGGGTCTGTCGCAGATACCAATGGTCCTCTAACTGTGAAGTGTGCTCCAAACTGGCAGTTGCATTTATGACAAAGTGGCACAATGTACCAGTGGTTGTCATTAGGGGCGTCTAATTGAACATGTGCACCATCTGTTGCTTTAGCTAGCAGTTGGGGACAATCAACTCTGTGACACCAATTGGCTTTCATTCCAGTTGCTTTTTCCCAGTAATCCAACCATGATGAATAACCGACAGGGGCTGGCCTTGCTCCCTCTCCTAAATTATGAACCGTGAACAAACTCATAAATTTTTATTCTAAAGTTATTGTACTTTACTACATCCTGTCCCTGTAGTATTAGGACTCCTCACTAAGCGGAGAGAATGCTGAGGAACTTATCCTCTTGGAGGAAATGGGTCTTTTCCATGAGAATCCCTTTCTCGAATCTGGCCATTGCGACCATGAATGAAAAGTTCGGAATTCTGGTTTCTTGTTATTTGCCGAGCAGCGGCAATTGCATCAGATTGCCTATCAAATGTTGATGTAAGTCTCGAATTGCCCTCACCTCTGATACCCCATCTTCCTCCTGTTGGAACGACATGTTGGTTCTTACCCATCTGTTACACCTCCTTTCTGCGCCCTGTTTTGACAAATATGCCATAGCACACTTTATCTCCAACAAAAATCGTGCCATTGTCATATAAATGACACAACGTCGTTAAGAAGCGACAAAAATTACATAATACATGACAAAAATGTCATGTATCAACAAATTAACCAATAAAATGTGACGATTTTTGAAATTTGTTATTATCTTTGCAGCGAATATTTACACAATATCAAGATTAGCCATATGTTATTATCTGCCAAATTTGAAAACATTTACTCGTTCAACGAGGAAACTCGCATCTTGTTCACGGCCAGCAAGAGCGATCAATTGCCAATGCATGTTTCACGCGCGGAGAAACGAGATGACATCTCGGTGCTTCGTATGGGATTGATTTATGGTGCCAATGCTTCTGGGAAGTCTAATATCATAAAGTGCCTGGCCATTATTAAGGCCTTTGCTCTGAATGGTTGGAGCAACCGCAAGTACAACTATTTTAAAATGACGGACGAGCCGCAGGAGAGGTCGAGCATCGAATTGGAGTTTAAAGTGTCTGGTCAGTTCTTTGCTTATGGTGTCGCGTTCTCGAAGGGAGGCTTATTAGAAGAGTGGTTGTACAAGACCGGAAGCCGTAATGATGCAATGATCTTTGAACGCAAACGTTCTGGTGATGTCTGGGAAAATGTGATAGCGCCACAATTTACGAAGGAAGAAGATGGGCAATTTTTGAAGTTTTTGATTGATGGTACCCCAACGAAGGGCACTTTTTTAAGTGAGTACATTGAGCGCAATGGAAAAGGAATCGAAGCCATAAAGTTGGCGAGAAAGTGGTTTGAAAATTTGAATATTATCTTCCCGGAAACGCACAGAACTGACTTTCCTTTCAGAGTAGTGGGCGATACTCAGTTCAGAACTGTAATGCGTGAACTGCTTGGATATTTTGGTACGGGTATCTCAGATCTTTGTCGTGTTGAATCGAAGCCCGAAGAACTGGGCATCCCTGACGAAATAAGACAGAAAATTGAAGAAATTCTTGAAAGTAAGGGAGCAAAAACTGGTATAATGATTCACAACGAGAGTCGTTTTATCTTTGCAGAAAAGGATGAGTCGAGAAATATGAAATGGTATGAGTTGAAAACTATCCACAAGAAGGAAGACAGTGATTCGGATTATATATTTGAGATGTTTGAAGAGTCTGATGGAACTTCACGCCTGTTTGACTTCATACCAATGCTTATTGATATGCGTGCTAACGACGCAGTCTATGTTGTTGACGAGATAGACAGGAGCCTGCATCCCATGCTGACATTGAAGTTGTTGGAGATGTACGATAGTCTGCTTCGAGGAGATTCGCATATGCAGTTGATATGCACAACCCATGAGTCAAGCCTGCTTTCTACTGCTCCCATCCGTCAAGACGAGGTATGGTTTGTTGAAAAGGATAAAAAAGGAGAAAGTCATTTATCTTCGCTCTGTGAATACAAACCAAGAGAGAATGTACAGAAAGGTTATCTAAATGGTCGCTACGGTGCGATTCCGTTTTTTGGTGAGTTGGACAATATTCATTGGGACGATGCGAAACAGGAATAGTTTGATACGCGAACGTCGTGAGGCATTTCGTGACGCCCGCCTGATAGTCATAGCCTCTGAGGGCAAAGACACCGAACGAATATATTTCAAAGCCTTGGCAAAAGAATATACCAACCCTCGCGTGCATGTACATATATTAGAAAGGAGTGAAAATGAACAGAACAACTCCAGTCCAGAGCATGTATTGAAGCAACTTAACGATTATAAAGGGCAGTATGCACTGGAGTCTGATGATGAGCTCTGGTTGGTGGTAGATAGAGATCGTTGGACCGAAGCGATGCTGTCGCGTGTTGCCATGGAATGTGCCCAGGATGAGTTTATGCATGTAGCCCTGAGTAATCCTTGCATCGAGCTTTGGCTGTTGCTGCATCTGGTGGATGCTTCTTTGCTTGCACCGGAGGAGCAACAACTATGGATGGAGAATCGCCGAAGGACGAAGAGTGCAGATCCATATCTAAAGATTCGGTTGCGTCAGGAGATGGGTTCCTATCATGAGTCATCATATGATGCTCAAATGCTGATAGAGCATGTAGAGACCGCAATAGAGCGAGCAAGAGCGTTGGATAAGAATTCCACTGACCGTTGGCCACAAACTCTCGGTACACGAGTGTATCTGCTGGCAGAAAGTGTGATGAACAGGAATTAATATCTTGATGTTCTTCCACGATATCTCACATTTTTACTAAAATCAGAATCCGTTGTTCAATGACCAGAACAGATGAGCAGAGTGTCGGAACGATAGATTTCTTCATTAAGTGCAAAAGACTTCATAGTTACTTTGAGCGAAATGCTGGTAGCTTTGAAAAGGCGATGGTTAATGCCGATAGATCAATGGAAGAGAAACTTTCTTCGGGAAGGAATTATACCTTCTTGGAACTCGCTAGGCTGATGGGAGAACATAAGAAGTTAGAATGACAAGTTATAAAACAAATTATATCACCAGTAAGTGTTGGCATATAGATGTAAATATCATCATTTGACGATTGGGCCTTTGTGAGGATCGTAAACTCGCGCAAAACTAATTATATTAAAATAATAATGGAAAATCCAAAAGTTTTTATATCATATAGTTGGACAACACCTGAACATGAACAAAGGGTGTTGAATATTGCGACGGAACTTGTTGAGAGTGGTATTGATGTGATTCTAGACAAATGGGACCTGAAAGAAGGGGATGATGCAGATGTGTTCATGGAACAAATGGTGTCGGATCCTTCAATTCAGAAGGTTCTGATAATCTGTGATAAAATGTACTCCGAGAAGTCTGACAAGCGTAAAGGTGGTGCTGGCACGGAGGCGCAGATTATATCAAGAAGGGTCTATGAGCAGCAGAGTAATGAGAACAAATTCGTTGTTGCTGCATTTGAGGTGAACGAAGATACAGGCAAACCTTACCTGCCAGTTTACTATGGCTCGCGTAAGTACATAGACTTCACCGACCCAAACAAGTATGCACAGAAGATTGAGGAGCTTGTTCGATGGATATATAACAAGCCTTTGTTTGTGAAACCAAAATTGGGACGTGTGCCTGATTACATCCTTGCTGATAACAAGAAAACATTAGGAACAACAGCCTCATATAGAAGAGCTATCTCTTTTGTTGTAGAAGGTAGGATGAATGCTGCAGGTGCTGTTCGGGAATATTTGGACACATTCTCTGAGAATCTCCAATCTTTTCAACTACCTTCATGTGATAATCATTCAGATTACTATGATCAATTTATAACGAGCATAAAGGATTTTGTGCCTTATCGTGATGAGTGGCTAGAGTTACTGAAAAATGTATGTAGGAATGACTTGATAGAAGCAACCTTTGATAGTTATATGCGTTTCTTCGAGAGTATTCATCTTTATACAAAGGTGAGACGCGAAGTGACGTATGTGTATCAAGAGGAAGAGGATAATATGAAGTTTATTGAATATGAGCTAATGTTATGTTTCATCGCTATTCTTCTCAAAAACGAATGCTTTGTTGCGGTAGCAGACCTGTTTAACACGTCATTTTATAACGAACTGGGTAATACGGAGTATGATGCTACCTATACCTACAGAGAGTTTGAACACTTTCTGTACACTACATATAACGAAAATCAGTATGCTTCGCAGCGCTACTATTCATTACAAGCAAAAATTGTTAATGATAGGATGGAATCATGTCCAGCCCTTTCGATGGAAAATATTTGTCAGGCTGATTTCGTGGCGTGGTTGTATCATCTCGCGCATAAGCCTGATGAGAGCAGGTTTAGCCGTTGGTTCCCCCATAGTATACTATATGCCTGTAATCAGAGACGTCCATTTGAGATATTTGCGCGTGCCGAATCAAACAACTATCTGGACAGGATAAAGGTGATTTTCGGATATGATGGTCTTGATGACTTCAAAACATTGTATGCTTACATTAAGCAAAATGCGCAGAGTATAGTACCACGATGGGAGTTTGAATCACCTAATGTCAAACTTCTGATGAATGTGGAGAAGTTGGGATTAAAGAAGTAATACTAACAAACAAAGGATAAAAAATGAAAAAACCATCATGAAATGAATTTTTAGGTAACGGAACTATTGAAAAAACGGGGGGACTGTTACAGCAAAATGGAGGTGGCTGTTACAGTTTTGATGGCGAAAAATTATTTTGGCTCCACTAAATCAGACGATACAATGAAGCTTCACTTCAAAATAAGATTAACTGCTTTGGCGATAGGTATATTATCCTTTACGTCCAACGCCCAAACATCCGAAGAGCCTATGCGTCATTGGCAAGCCAGCATTGAAGTTTCTACTTACAACACGCTTGATTGGGGGCTTGAACTGGGTATCAATTACCGTCCAATCAAATATGTGGGTGTGAAAGCATCATTAGGCTTAGCCTCAAATTTCACCAGCGGAGAACGCTCTTTTAGTGTGGGAAATATGCTGGTGAAAACCGATAATGTGGATAATGCCTTGTGGCTGAACACAGGCATCCAACTGCAAAGTCCAGCCTTGTGGCGTAACACTGACGGCGACCTGCAACTGTCGCTCAAAGCCGATGCCGGCATATCTCTACCGTTCCCGACAAATGGCAAGGTAGGCTATATCACTATTCCCAACCAACCGGGTACTTATGTAGAGCAGCCAAAGGAATACGAGAAAAACCATGGTGGAACAGGCTGCTTCTTCCACCTCAAACCAGCCGTGGCGTTGAACATCGACCGATGTCAAGTGTGGGCAGGCTACACGTGGAGCAACATGGATGTATATAGCAATGTGCGTAACGTAGTCATCATGGGTCATCCGTTGAATCTGCCCCACAAACGGACAATGCACGGCCTCACAATTGGTTTTGGCTACCGTTTCTAAAATATAAGAACACTAACCCATTCCGCGACGGAATGAATTTTTAATTTTGTCATTCAAATCTGAGCCTCGGCGTTGCCGGGGCTTTTTTCGCATACCAACCGCCGGGAGGCGGTGGTTTGCCTTCAAGGTAGTGGGCGTGGCCGTCCACTTTTTATGTCTTTATGCACGGCCCTCTGCTTGACGGGAGAGGAATGATACCGTGAAGCCGCATTGATGAAACAAAATGTCATCATTGCCCTTGCCGCCTGTCGCTCATGTACAATTTTTTCCGATGCAAA
>JBGUJU010000114.1:0-131958 GCA_045114065.1 Sodaliphilus sp. | reverse complement strand
GATGCAATAGGGTTCACGCTCATCGGGCACGCTCTTGAACAGGTCGTGCGATTCCCAATACTTATACCACTTGTCCTCGACCTCTTTAGGGTCGTATTTCGTAGCCAGTGTATTCTCTTTCTCGCTCATTGTTTTTGGTTATAATAATGTTTCAATTTTTTATTCAAACTGCAAAGTTAGTGATTTTAACACAAATTTCGCTAATTTCCAGTCTAATTTCACCATTTTTTAGCCGTTAGTCTGATTTAGGCCGTAAAGACAACGGCTGAATTGCCTGAGGAACAATTCAGCCGCGTGTCTTTGATTAAAGTGATATTGGAATGGTTTTTACTCTTCTAAGCCATATTGGAACGAAAATCTCTCGGTTTCGGTCACATATTCATTATCGATGAACAACACTTTCCAGGGGCGGATGTTCATCAGTGCCGTTTTGACATCCTGTGACAACCTGTCTTTCAGCTCATCATTGCCAACCTTAAGATAGATTTTCACTCTGCAATCCAGCAGATTTCCCAAGGAGTCCACCTGAATGTCGGATACATCGACCACAAATCCTTTTATTTCATCCAGTTCTGGATAATTCTCGACTGGAATGGGTATCAACTGACGTATCTTTTCACGGGATTCCGAATCGTGCTTTCTGTAGTTGTAATTGAATTCCTCAATCGAGAAACCATTAACAACAATCCTGTTGTGGTAGGAAACACAGTCGGTCACTCGTCCCTGATTGATGGTGAAGAACTGTTCGTGTTCAAGCTTGCGCAGATACCCCTGGTGTACATATTTGACCGCATGGCCTCTTGCGACTCTTACTTCACCGGTTATCCATGACGCCAGGATTTCGCCATTGACATAGTAGTCATGGAAGACCTTGAGCATATCATCAGCAGGGACAAACGGGGGTATTTCTTTACCATCCATGTTTTTCGCAGGGAATATCGAGGTAGCCATAACTGAAGAATCGAAGTCAAACCCTACCCGGATGCTGTCCAGGTAAAGTTGCCCATCACGGATGCTCCAATAGCCGGTATAGCCTTGCCAATTGCCGGAACTAATCCGTCGTTCTTTGGGCAAGACATCCAGTAAGTGATGGAAAAGGGCAGAATCTCTCTCTATCGGTTGCCCCATCAAAGTCCACTTCTCGCCATCAATGTAGATGACGTCGCCCTGGTAAGCCGAAGCCATTGAACTGACGGCAAGGCCCAACACAAATATGGTTAAAATGAATCGTTTCATAACTTCATATTTTTAGTGATTTGTCTGCTGCAAAATTATAGTGAAAAAACGAAAAATGGCCAGCATTTAATAGTCATTCTTCATTTATTAATATCTTGATTTTCTGCTACTTAAAAAATAAAAAGGTCATTTGGAGGTCATTCAATTTTTGGCGAGTAAAAAACAGTCCTTGAAAAGCATGATTTTGGGGCTATAGATGATAAAAAAGCAGGAAAATAAGTACCTTTGCAGTGCAAAATAAAACCGTCGATTATGGGAACGATTAATTTCACACAGATTCTGAGTGCAACGCTGGTATTGCTGAGTATTATCGACATTGTGGGCTCGATACCCATCATCCTGCAGCTGAGGGACAAGGGGCGCCATGTGGATGCCACCAAGGCTACCCTCTACTCCACCCTGCTGATGGTCGGTTTCTACTACGGCGGCCACTGGCTGCTCAGGATTTTCAACTGCGACATCCACTCGTTTGCCACAGCAGGCGGTTTCCTGATGTTCCTGATGGCGCTGGAGATGATCCTGGATGTGGAAATCTTCAAGAACAATACGCCCAACAAGGGGGCGACGATGGTGCCGATGGTGTTCCCGCTGATTGCTGGTGCCGGCGTGCTGACGACGCTGATTTCGCTCAAGGCGATGTATGACGACGTGAACATCTTCATCGGTCTGGCCATCAATATGGTATGGGTGTTCGCCGTCATCAAGAGCACGGGCAAAATCCAGAAATGGCTGGGCGAGGGCGGCATGATGTTCTCGCGCAAGTTCTTCGGCATCATCCTGCTGGCCATGAGCGTTAAGATGATGACCGAGAACATTGCTCATTTGTTCTGATTCCAGTTCTTGCAGAACTAGAAGTTTAAAGGTTAGAAGTCAAAGATAAAAATGACGACAGCCGTCCCGTGAGTGGGACGGCTGTCGCTTTGGTTGGGATAAGAGAGGATATGGGTTATTTCCAGGCGGGGTCGCTCTCGTTCCAGCAGCGGTCGAGTGCAGTCACAGCATATTGCCAACTGCCCTTGCCATTGTCGGGTAATGCATAGGAGGTCTCGCCAGTTATGGCAAGGATGTTCGCCGCATTGTCAAGGGACTCTTTCTTGCCCTTGGGAAAGCGGTAAATGACGAAACGTACGGCCTGCTGCATCGGGTCATCGGTTTCATGAGCTCGCCAGACGAGGCACTTCTTGCCATTCACTTTCTTAATGTTAATTTCATGCACACGGTGCGGTTTCTCGCTGTCAAGCCAAGTGTAGGCGGGAATGAGGGCGGGTCGAGAGGTTTGGTTGTTCTCCAACGAGTCGAGCACACCCTTGAAGTTGCCCGTAATGGAGTAGCCGGGCCACCAGGTCACGCCATGCACGTTGTCCATCGCGCGCTGCAGGCGCATCTTGTGGCCAAGCTGGGTGGGATTGGCAGGGTCGCCGCCCTCGTCAGCAATGTCTTGATGAGACATCACGTTGTTAACGGCCTGGCCATAGTACATGTGCCTACCGTTGGCATGGTCGTTCCACCAGTGCATCAGCACGAGGTCACTGGCCAGTTTGTGCTCGAGCTCCCAATAGAGCTGGGGCACCATATAATCTACCCAACCCTCGGCGGTCCACTTGGGGCAGTCGGCATAGAGCGCGTCATAGCACTGCAGACCGTTGGTCTCGCTACCGTCAGGGTCACTGGCCTTGTTGCGCCAGATGCCGAAAGGACTGATGCCGAAGCGCACCCAAGGTTTCACTTCCTGGATGGTATTGTGTAGCTGCTCGATGAGCAAGTCAACATTGTGACGTCGCCAGTCGTCCTTGTCCCAGCCGATGCCATACTCGTTGTAAGATGTCGTGTCGGGGAACTCCACGCCCGTGACGGGATAGGGATAGAAGTAGTCATCCATGTGCAGTGCGTCAATATCATAGCGCTTGAGGATGTCCCTGACCACCGTGTCGATGAAGTCGCGGCTCTCGGGCAAGCCCGGGTCGAAATACAGCTTGCCGTCGGCATACTTGAGGAACCACTCGGAATGCTCATAATAGATGTGCCCTGGGGCGGGCTGATCCTCCTCGCTGCTGGTCACACGATAGGGGTTGATCCAGGCGTGCAATTCCATGCCGCGCTTGTGCGACTCATCAATCATGAACTGCAACGGGTCCCACACGGGATTGGGCGCTTTGCCCGGCTCGCCAGTGAGCCATCGGGTCCAAGGCTCCAGCTCGCTCTTGTAGGCGGCGTCGGCTTGCGGGCGTATTTGCCAAATGATGGCGTTGCAGTTGGCGCGCTGCAGCAGGTCCAATTGCTTGATGAGGTATTCCCGTGTCTGCTCAGGCGTCATCTCGGCATACTGTTTCTGCCCGATGATATGCATCCAAGCACCACGGAACTCGTGCTTGGGCAGACGCGCCACAGCAGGATCATTCTGTGCTGTAACACAACTTGCCAGCACCGATACCAGCAATGACAAGAATAATAGTCTTTTCATATATACTTTCATCTTAAACAGGTTAATCATAATCATTATAATAAATAAGAGTCCTTAAGGTCTTTGGGGACTTTAAGGACTATAGAATCATTAAGGATTACCAGTAATTATTCCTCATCTTCTGGGACATAGACCCAAACGTAGGCACCCAGGTCGATGGCTCCCGAAGCAAAGCGGTCATAGCCGAAGCGATCATAGCGTGCCTCCTCAGGACAATAGTTGCGATTGCCCTTGCCGATGGCATCACTCTCATTACCCAGGCGGTAGTCGAACAGGTAGTCATCACGCACGGTGAGGAAAGCGGGTTCACCCTCCCACAGGCAGTTGATGAAGTGAGCATCGTCAACGCCCACACTCTTGAACAGGCAATAGCGCATGTACACGTTAAACCCGTCAAGATTGAGCACGTTGTTCTCGGGGATGGAGTCAGGGGCAATCAGTCTTCCGGCACTGATCTCGTCACTGAGGCCGTGAAGGATGCAATTGTCAAAATAGGCCCTGATCTTGTCGTTGTAGCCAGAGCCATACTCGACATTAAAGAGTTGGACAATAGGCAATCTGGGCACCGAGAAGAGGTAGTTATTGGCGAACGTGCATTGACTCATCATCACCTTGCCTCCAACGAGATAGACCACTTCCTCAGCCGCGTCGCTGAACTCGGTACCTATAGCCTGCACATAGCAGCCCTGTGTAGCCAGACAGGTCGTTGCCGAATTAGTGAGGACACAGTTGACGAGCTTGAGCGCACATCGTGTGGTATCGTTTCTATCGTTACTGCTGCAGTGCATGCCGATGGTGCTGCCCCTCATCACCACATGTTTCAAGACATTATCCTTGGTGGGCGGTGTAAAAATGACGCCACCCCATTGCCCCGACATGATGTCAAAGCTCGTCTCGCCGACAATATGGTCCAAACGGTCTCCACGGAAGGTGATAGGTCCCTCGGCAGTACCGTTGGCTAGCATGGTTCCAGCACAGCGTATCGCAGCCTTGTCATGGAACAGAAAAGTCGTGCCGGGATCCAACGTCAGGGTCACATTGGGCGCGACAAACATCGTGTCATAGATCAGATAGGGTTTGTTGGCATAGAAACGGGTGTCGCGGGATATGGTATCACCCTTGATGCGCACCACGTCCTGTCCCCAAGCGCTCAGCAGTACAGTCTGCAGCACACCGTTGGTCACAAACTCCAGACGGTCTTCGAGATAAGTGGGCTCGTCCTCCTGCATCTCGTCAAGCTTGGCCTCGATAAAGATGTAAATCGAGTCGTTGCCACGTATTTCCACATTCTGGAACTCGTTGCCGCGGATGCCGTCCACATTCAGGTAGAAATGCCCCTTTGAAGCCAGGCCAGCCACCTTGATGGACGAAATGTTGATCTGTTTCTTGCTTTTGTTATAGACCACCATCTGCTTGGTGGCAGTACCCTGCAGCGTAATGACCGTGTCAAAGGCTATCGTGTCCCGGTTAAACGCCAGGACATCGCTGGTCGACGTGGTGAATCCGTCCTCAATACATGAAGTTGATAGCCCCATGAGTATCATCAGAGCCACAGCCAGCCACAGGAAGTGTTTGATATTCGTCATTGTAAAAATCAGTATGCTTTTATATAAAAGAACGAAAAAAGCAACCGTTTAGTGTATCGTGTTCCTTACTTTACCGTTCAAAGACCGCTACCAGAGGATAGTGGTCGCTGTCGCCCGCCTTGTCACGCTTGCAGGACAGCGCCTTTATGTTACCCCGATACAGGATGTGGTCTATCTTCACATACAGATGATGGGCATGGAAAGTGTAGGTCGGCCCAAATCCCGTATCCGCCCAAGCATCATGCAAGTCATCTCCACACACGGTGCGATAGGTAAACGACCCAGGGGTGTCATTCATGTCACCCATCACGATCACGTCTTCGGGACTATCATCCAGCACTTGACGGATAGCCTTGGCTTGCCGCGAATGGGCACGGAAGCCATTATCCAACTTCTTGGTCACCGACTTGATGCGCCCCTTGCGGTCGGATGGAACATTCATCGACTCGATGACCTTGCTGTCGTTTTGGGTAAAGCGTAATGAACTCAAGTGCATATTCACCACCCGCAGGTCTCCACCCGGGACTTCCACATCCCATACCTTAATAAAATAACCCAACGTGTCCTGTGCGAGAACCGGTGGCTTGACTTCGGTAAAGGGATACTTGGACAGGATACCCACGTCAAAGAATGGTTTCTTGCGATATGGGTATTTCTCATACAATTCCTTGAGCATCGGCTTGACCGATTCAAGCTGGTCATAGGCAAAATAGACTAGACCCTCTTGAATCATGACGATATCGGCATTCTGGTCAAGAATATAGCGCAATGACTTGCTAGGGCCTGCATTGGAGTCAAACCAGTTGAACTCTGTCACATTCATCGTCAGGACCGACAGCTGAGTCTTGCCATCTTCGGCCGAGGGATGAATCACGGTAAAAGGCGATATCAAGCGCAGCGTGGGCCACGAGAGCAGCATGGCTGCCGCAATGATAACTGCTGCCCGCCACTGCTTGAAGATGGCGAGCAAAACCATGAAAACGACAGCTACCAGCGCTACGATGGGCAATGCCAACGTTGCCAACGAGGGCAAGATCCATATCGACGGATCCACCCTGCCGCCATAGGCAGAAAACAGCAGCGCAAAGGCTATAAGGATTGAAAGAAAACGAAAGATATGTTTCATTATTGTACTATCGAAGTTTCCAGCCGTCGGTGAAGAACGGCTTCTGGGCAGTAAAACGCGGGAAATAGGTCTTCAACAGCCATATCAACGGCCATTCCAGCAACATCGTCAAGGCAAAGACGATGAGTGTCAACCCGATACCATATTCCATGCCCTGACGCAGAAGCAGGAATCGGATGGGTTGCAAGATGAGTGGATGAGTGCCCAGGATAATCAACGAATAACGTCCATAATGGCACATTACGGGAACACGCGGCAATGGTTTGCAAGCCCAGAATAGCGCCAGAATGGCTACAAACGGTATAAGATACAACCTCCAGTAAGCCGGATAGACCTGGAAATGCAGGTTCATGAACTCGTTGAGCCAATAGACCGGCATGGCCACAGCTATCAGAGCCAGGATGCCCCATTTATCCCATCGCGACGGAGGTACTGCGCCCAAGCGTTTAACACCCCACCCCAACACGAAGTAGGGCAATGCCACCAGCGAGGTGTCGAACATGAGCGGCAGTTCCACCTTGTGAATGCCCAACTCATAACCGATGACCGAGAGCACCGCCGTTACCAACAGGATTCCCCACAACGGCTTGATCCACCGTTGCATGGCATAAAAAATGATGTTGACCCAGAAGAGGCTGAGCAGGAACCACAACGGGGTGGTATTGGCCCAATAGCGCAGGTAGAAGGGCTCAACGAGCTGCGTGAGGCTCAACTCAATGGGGTCAGCTCCCACCAACTCGCGCAGTGCGTACTCCAGCGAGCGCACGACAAAAGCGAAAACCACGAAAAAAACGAACGGCACAAGGATATTATTCACCTTGCGCCGCGTGAAATCGGCATAGCCGCTATACAGCTTGAAAAAAATGCCAGATATGAAGTAATACATCGGCAGGCGGAAGGCCTGCAATGCGTCGTTCAAGTGAGGAGCCAGATAGTTGAAGAAACTATGGTCGATGTGGTACATCACGATGAGCATGATGCACAAACACTTCATGAAGTCAATATAGGGAATGCGCTTCTTCTCCACTGCTCCACATGTTCGTTCTGCCTACATCAAAGCTTGGACTCGAGCATGGCGATGACGCGAGCAAAGTCTGTCATCTCGGCTATCTCCTCCGGCTCCAGCTCAATGTCTAAAGCTTCTTCCAGTTCAGACGCCAACGTGAGGTGACGCAACGAGTCCCAACGCTCACAATTCTTCTGGGAGATGTCCTCGGTGATCTCATCCACCTCAAACACCTCACGCATAATCTCCTTTACCTGTTCCTTGAGGTTCATAATACTCTGATATTATAGTAATTATGTATTTCAAATACTTGGCTCAGTGCCATCTCATAGTGCTTGCTGCCACCATCACCCATGCCAGTGCAAGTCATTCCCATGCGGTCATAGAAGTCGGCTGTCTGACCATTTCTTGCCGTGGGCAGATAATCGGCTTCCACATGTCGGTATCCGTCCAGGCGCATCAGGTTGAACACCGTTTTGATAAAGGCCTCCTCGATGCCCTTGCCCAGGATGCGGCAGCTCAACAACAATGTGTCGATTGAGAGACGGTCGTCATCCATCGGCTTAAGGAAAATGGTACCAGTAATGCCATTGTCACCAAACCTGTCCCTCACACTCATGCAATAAATGCGCCAACCCTGGTCAAGGTATTGCTGCACATCGGCCTCGGTGTAGCGGCGGGTCGTGAGATTGAACTGGTTGGTCTTCTGCGTCATCTGGGCGATACGCGGCAGGTTGTGCTCGTCGGCAGGGATGATATCCAACTGCAGGTCAAGGCTATAGAGGTAGCTTTCCATATCGGTGAAACGGGCCTGCTCGGCTTGACGCATGGCATTAGCACGGTATTGCTCTGTCTTGTGACGATCTTCTTCGGTCACCTTATAGATGCGGAAATAATTATCTACCAACATTTTATAGAACGTCATAAGCTGATAGGGCTTCTCGGGGAAATCTGGCACCGTGACCTCGGGCAGCATTTGTTTGACCAATTCGCGTTCGGCGGGGTTATCGTCCACAAAGACCATGCTATCCAGACCGATGTTAAGCTCAAGAGCCAGTTCCCGCAGGTTGGTCGCCTTGTCCTGCCAATTAATGCGCAGGGCGCTGAAATGCTCACGTTTCAAGACCATGTGCGGGTTTTTGTCCCACGCCTCTTGCACGTCACTCTCGTTATTCTTGCTGCACACGGCCAGAATCACACCGGATCCAGCCAACTGCAACAATGCCTGTTGCCAATAAGTAAATGCCTTGCCAGGATAATCACCGCCCAGACGAATACCATCAATGCCGTCCTCGCCAAGCACCCCACCCCACAGGGTGTTGTCCAGGTCCAGGACAAGACATTTCTTGCGTACAGAGGACATCTCCTCCTCAACACGACTCCACCACTGCTCAAAACCATGAGCCAGCTTAGGATTGAGCAACGTCTGTGACATGAAATAGTACTTCCAGTTGATCAGCATTACAGCATCATATCTTGAAGTGAACTCGCTGAAGTCCACCCACTTGACGTTAGGCCGCTCGACTGAAAGCCTCGAGGCATAGCGATTAAAGTCGGCGACGGCTGAGCTTAGTGCCGTCTCGTCGCCCGTGAGCCTCAACGGAAACAGGTTTTCCAGAGAGAAGATGATAAATGGCTTGCCCGTGTCGGCAGAAGCCAACACGAGGTCCAACTTGTCGATATAGGACTGCACCTCGTCTGCCAGTTGTCCACTGTCGGCATTGACAGGCACCTGATAGAACCAGATGTAACGGTCCACATCGGCAGGCACCACACTGATGTCGTCATAACCCGAATAGGTCATGCCGTCATAGCCCAGAAATGGCTCAACCGTCTGATTACGAAATACAAACGTCCTCATTCTATTATTTTTTGATGAAGCGGTAGATGCGGCTTAGGAGGGACCAGAGGTGAGGGTGCATCATCAAGCGGTGGATGAAGCGCCACTTCTTGCCAAAATAATTGGCCTCGGGGCCCACACAGGGGAAAGGATATAGTCCTGCCTGACGGACGCGTGCGACCACCTCGTCCACACAGCCGCTAGTCAAGGCCTTGGTCATGGCGAAATAGAGATAGACATTTCTCACGCCTGAGACGCTGATGGGGGCCTGTCGGCACGTAGCAGCCTCAAACTCGCGGATGGTCTTGTCAATAGAGGAAGCAGAATCGACCTGACTCAACAGGCGACGGCGCAGGTAGTCCAGATCATTATTGTGCATGGCGCTGTCACCACGATTCATGTAGCAATAGGCCTGTGTTGCATCTTGAGCTACACGATTGGCATTGAGCAGGAAACGTGCGATGAGTGCTCCGTCCTCACACACGATGAGCGAGGTGTCGAAACGACAGGACAGTTGATTCAAGTAATCGCGCCGCAGGATGAAACGCCAGACATAGGGGGTCATGGCATGGCTCTCCAAATACTCCACACCCGTCATAACCGGAGTCGTCGGGTAATTATCATTACGCAACACGGCCTGGTTCTTGCCCAAGGTGTCAACACTCGTATAATTGAACTGCAACACATCCAGGTCTTCATCCACGGCACGCTGCAACAACCGAGGTATGGTGCCCTCCTGCAGATAGTCGTCGCTGTCCACAAACTGGACGTAACGGCCCCGCGCCTGTTCCAAGGCACGGTTACGCGCTGCACTGACACCGGCATTCTTCTGGATAATGAGATGAACCTGAGGCTGAATCAAAGTGAAAGCGGCTGCCTGATCACGGCTGCCGTCGGTCGAGCCGTCATCCACTACCAGCACCTCATAGGAGCCTTCGGGCAGTCCCTGTCCCACGATTGAGCTCAAGCACCGCTCGAGATAACGCTCGGTGTTGTAAACAGGAACGATAAAGGTCAACAGGAGTTCACTCATGACAGGACGTTTCAACAAGTTCTACAAGACCTGTATGCTTCTGAAACAGGAAGGCCACACGTCTGTCGCCCATTGCACAGGCGGGGACAGGGCCATTCACCAGCAAGAAGCGTTGTCCTCGCAAAGCGGTAATTGCAGCCTCAATATCATCAACCTGATAGCAAAGGTGATAAGGAGTCACTCCAACAGTCTCCAAGGTGCGTGCCACAGGGCTCAGGTCATCGAGAGGCTCCAGCAGTTCCAGCCGTGGTGCGCCCTTCTTGTCCAGAAAACACACGCGCACGTGCTGCAAGGGGTCCTCGACAACGTCTGCCGCATGATAGCCCATTGCCGTATAGAAGGCCTGGCTCTTCATGATGTCGCGGCAGGCGATACCGATGTGGTGGAAAATGAGTTGGGACTCCATCAGTGCCAATGTCAATAATCAAAGACGGGGGACACATGGCAATCACGCATCTGCATGATGGCGGCAGCCCAACTCAGACCAGCGCCGAAAGCACTCAGCAATACCGTGTGCGTGCCGTCCAATTTACCATTCAACTCGCTGGAGATAGTGAGAGGTACCGAAGTGCTGCTTGTATTGCCATACTTGCTGATACAGAAAGGCACACGCGCAGGATCGGCCTTGAGTTTCTTGACAAAAAAGTCCATCATGAAACGGTTGGCCTGATGAAAGACCAGATAGTCCACATCATCAATCGTCTTATCGGCTTCCTTGAGCAGCAGTTTAATGCTCTTGGGCACCTTGCTGATAGCAAAGTTAAAGACGTCCATGCCGTCCATGAACACTTCAAGGTCACTGCGGATGTTTCCCTCCTCCTGTTCACGCTCGACGCAAGACTCGGGAGTAATGGGATTGCGCATACCGGCATGCACCTTGAGCACATGCTCGCCACTGCCGTCGGTATAGAACATGAATGTCGAGTCACCGTAGTCGCCCTTCTCGATCAAGGTCGCCGTTCCCGCGTCGCCATAGAGGGGCCAGTCCACCTTGTCACGGCGATTGACGATCTTGGAGAAGGTCTCGCCGTCCAACAAGAGAACCCTGTTCACACCATCCATCGAGGCATAGGCAAAGGCCGTGCTCAGCGCAAACAGATAGCCGGAGCAACCCAACGAGATGTCAAAGCACAACGTCTCGCGTGGCAGTCCCAAGCGATGTTGCAACAGGCACGATGTGGCGGGAATACGATAGTCTGGCGTCTGGCTCATGAACAAGAGCACATCGATACTACTTGGATCGATATCATTATCCTCCATCAACCGACGTGCCGCCTTGTAGCACAAGTCGCTTGCCATGACATCATCGGCGGCGATGCGTCGCTCCTCGATGCCAATGTTGTTGATGGTCTTTTCTATTTCTTCCTCGGGAATAAGATACCCCAGGTCCTTATTGTAAGCAATATCGGGGGGAACACAAGCGCTAAGTGCCTTGATGCCCACTCCGTGATATGTTATCGTTGCCATAGTGACAGGATATTCTAAAAAACAAACTTGATTATGGCAGACACAACAACTTGCCGCTAGCACTTAATGCCCGGCAAGCCGTTATCAGTTATCAGCCACCATTACTCTTCCTCTTCTTCCAACCTCTCAAGGACTGTATTGTATAAGTCCTCAACAGTAATGCTGTTGCGGATATCATCACCGCGGAATTCAACATCATATTCCTCATCGATCATTGCGATGACCGACAAGGCAACAAGTGATGACCACTCCTCCAAATCCTTGAATCTGGTTGTGGCGTCTATAGTGTCGGTATCTGTTTCATCAAACAGCTCCGAAAAGTTCTCTATGAATTGGTCTAAATCCATTACGTTATCTATAACGTTAACGCAAAAATACCCTAGATATTTTAACGGGGGGCAAAATTACACAAAAAAAGTTATCAACACACTCTTTTTAGAAATTTTTCTTAAAAAACAAGAATACGGCAGCCCCCTCACCGTTGGATTCCTGCGAGATGACACGCAATGGCATCAAAAAACTCACTTGCAGCAGGCAATAATCTCGCCGGCTACACGCTCGACGTCCTCGTCACTTACCCATGGTCCGCTGGGCAAGCACAAACCCATTGTGAACAGATGCTCACTCACACCGTTGACATAGGCGGGTGCCCCGCTGAATACAGGCTGGGTGTGCATCGGTTTCCACAAGGGGCGAGACTCGATATTGCAAGCTTCAAGATGCTGGCGCACAGTTTCATAGTCGGTTCCTGTCTTGGCAGGATCAATCAGTATGGTATTCAGCCAGTAATTGCTGTCACAACGCTCATCAGGATTGGTGTGCACCGTGATGCCATCCACGCTGGCAAAGAGTTCTACATAGCGGTCACACAGGTGCCTGTGGTGTGCAAGATGCTCATCCAGTACTGTCATCTGACCACGACCGATGCCAGCACAGATGTTGCTCATGCGGTAATTGTAGCCTATCTCCTTGTGCAGATAATAGGGCATCGGTTCACGCGACTGTGTGGCATAGAACATGATTTTCTTTTTGGTAGCCTCGTCGGGACAAATCAGAGCACCGCCGCCACTGGTAGTAATCATCTTGTTACCGTTGAAACTCATGATGCCATATTGACCAAACGTGCCGCACAACTGGTCACGATAACGTGAACCGAAGGCCTCGGCCGAATCCTCCACAACGGGAATCTCATAGCGACGCGCTATCTCCATGATATCATCAATCCTCGCGGGCATGCCATAAAGATATACGGGAATGATTGCCTTGGGTTTGCGGCCCGTCTTAGCGATGCGATCCTTGATAGCATCCTCAAGCAGGTTAGGATCCATATTCCATGAGTCAGGCTCGCTGTCCACAAACACAGGGACGCCCCCCTGATAAACGATAGGATTAGCACTGGCCGAGAACGTCATCGACTGGCAGATGACCTCATCATCACGTCCAACGCCCAAATTAACAAGCGCCAGATGTATAGCAGCCGTTCCGGAACTGAGAGCCACCACATGCTTGTTCTCGCCGCACAATTGTTCCAAGTCCTGCTCAAAGGCATTGACGTTGGGACCCAAAGGCACCACCCAATTAGTATCAAACGCCTCCTGGATGTATTTCATCTCTTGGCCGCTCATGTGGGCCAGACAAAGTAAAATCTTATTGTTTGCCATTTCTATCTATTTATCTAGTTCTTTACAATTCAGGTGCGTGACCGGCATACACGATGCGGTGTTGCGACAGGTCACGGATAAGTTTTTCGCTCTCAGCAGCCAGGACCTTGTCGGCATGCGGCACATTGGTCACTGTCTTTACGCCAGGAATAAAGCTATCGCCGGTAAACATCGAGTCATCAACCAGCCAAGTTATGCATGACGGGCTGTGCCCCAGAGTGAATACGGCCTCGGCTTGAACATGATCGAACAGGTCCACACAGTCGCCATTCTTTATCAGTCTGACATTCTCAGGCACGTCCAGAACAAAAGGTTCTCCATAATACCTAGAGAAGTTCAACTTATCGCTAAGCAACTCGTCCAATCCTGCCTGACAGGTATAAATCGGCACTGACGGGAAAAGAGCTGTCAGCATATTCAAGCCATAGATGTGGTCAAAATGACCATGAGTGAGCAACACGCCACGCAAGGTCCCGTCAATCAACGGGAGAATCCTATCCACGTCGCCACAATCCACCAGCCAAGAAGCGCCATCTTGAACGATGACATAGCTGCATGACTTGAAAACCGTATTGACGACCTGACGAATTACCACTATGCTACTAACAATAACGTTAAACCGCTGTTAATATTGCTTCTACTGGGCGTGGAGATAGAATACAGAGTTCTTGGGATAGACCTTCTTATTGGTCTGAACCTTGGAACATTGGCCCTGTCGCGCACGCTCAACGACCTCGTCAAGATGGTCGGCAAACATGGGACCAGCCATAATCTGCGGACCCTCGATCGCCGGCACAAGATTAAACTCGATGAACAAGGGTTCGCCATCGGGGTCAACCGTCACATCCCACCCCACGAAGTCAAAATATGGCAGGCGCGAATGCATCTCGAGGAGCTTGTCTACCACCTTGTGATAGCAAGGCACCACCAGATTCTCAACGCCCGTCTCCCTCTTGAGGGAAGAAATCTCCATGTGCTTGAAGCGGAACACGCGGTCATCAACCCGCCCATCGCGATCAATGAGACAGGTTCCACCACCCTTAGACGTATTGTCCTTGACGGCACCCTTGCCTCCGAAGCGCAGCATGGAATAGGGATAGAGAAACTCGCAATGTCCCTCAAGGGTGCGGTAAGTATAGAGACGCATCGAGTTGAGTGACGTGGGGTTGACACGCTGCAGCTCGGGATGCTGCTTGGCCTTCTCTTGCACGATAAAGTTGATGCCGTATCGTGTGAACAGTTCCCTGAGACAATCAGGGTTCACACTGGTTATCTGATCCACGCCATCACCATTACAGGTCTCTACCGTAGGTTTGATCATCATCTCGCCAGTATAGCCAGCTACACGGGCAATGGCCTCATCCAATGAGATTTCTTTGCCATCACTATAAAAATGGCCATGCATATTCTTGACCACCGTAAATGGCTGCCTCACCATCGGGAATAAGTCACCATAGATATTCTTGTCCAGATAGGCATTGATAAAGTCATAGCGGTTGAGCGCGGGAATGACAAAGAAGTAATATACATCCATCGACAGATAACGGTCACTGACCACCCCACTCAGCTGCGAGAAGTAGTCGGCAAACATCATCGAGACCTTGAAGCCCTTCTGCTCGTAGTAGGGCGACAGTTCTTTCTTGTGGGCCTTGTAGTCAAACCCCTCAGGCATCACATGGTCCTTGAAGTACCAGTCACCCCAGTAAAACTCTTTATTGGAATTAATGTATTGTGCCATAGTGCAATACTTTAATAGTCAATCACGTCAACCATCTTCACGTTACCGGCATAGAATTCCATGCTAGCCCACGCCAAGCCTACACCGAAACCGCAGGCCACGCAGTGCTTCTCGTCACCGGAAAGCTGCTCACGGCAACGGGTGACCATCGTCAAGGGAATGGAAGCACTGGTAACGTTGCCATACTCCTCGAGGCAATAGGGCGTTTTCTCGGGCGGTATTTTTACAGCCTTACGGATCTTCTCGTCAATAAACTTATTGGCCTGGTGAAGGAGAAGCAAATCAACAGTCTCTACATCGATGCTGAAGGTTTCAATCAACTCCTTGAGGGAACGAGGCGGCTGCTTGATGGCAAAACCGAATACGTCCATACCATTGACAATCATATCAATACCGCGGCGATAAACTCCAGGCGAGACTTCTTTCTCCTCAAGAGCCTCGGGGGTAACCGGGTTGCGGATTCCGCCATAAGGTGCCCAAACAGCATCAAATCCGCTACCGTCAACGCCGTACATGAAATTCATGGGCCGTGCCTGTTCGGGGTCAAATTCAAGCGCAGTTGCTGTCGCTGCATCGCCGAAAAGGGGGCGAACAGCCGTGTCACGGGGATTACGGTTGCGGGTATTGGTTTCGGCAGCTACTAGAATAGCACGCTTGAAGGTGCCATGGGACATCATCGATGAAACAATGCTCATGCCATAGACCCATCCCGAGCAGCCGAAAGGCAAGTCAAACACGCAGCAATCGTTGCGCAACCCAAGACGATCCTGAAGGACACAAGCCGTCTGTGGAGCAATATAGTCGCGGGATGTGCAGACATAGGCGAAGCAATCGACTTCCTGGGCACTCCACCCCATCTCATTGAGCAGGGCCTCCACCGCCTTGACAGTAAGGTCTGATGCCGTGGTGTTGTCATCCACCTTGTGATGCCTTTCAATGCCAGTGGATGCTATCACTTTAAGGGCCTCATTCTCATCATTGTAGATAGGAAGGGTGCGGTTATCCTCGACAGTAGCGGGGACACAGGCGCTCATGCCCGCAATGCGCACATTATTAATTGTTAACTGTGACATATCATGATTTAAGTTTTAAGCGTTGAATTTTGCCTGACGAGGTGCGAGGAATCTGTTCCACCCATTCCCACTGGGCAGGAATCTCGTGTGGGGGCAACAACTGTGTCAGACGATTCTTGATGTCATCGAATTCAAGCGGAGACTTTCCCTTAATCATAAACGCCTTGGGAACCTCACCGAGTACCCCGTTAGGATCAGGGACGGCAACACAGGCACAGTCGACAATGCCCAGCGAGAGGATGGCTTCTTCGATCGCAACGGGACTGACTTTCTCGCCGCCCACATTGATGAGTTCCTTCTTGCGTCCGGTCAAGTAGAAGTTACCGTCATCGTCACGATGCCCCCAGTCGCCAGTGCGGAACCAGTCGCCATGAAAGGCGCCCTCATTGTCTTGAGGCAGAAAATAGGAACGGCAGACCATATTGCCGCGCACGCAGATTTCTCCATCAGAGCCATCGGGCAATAAGCTCCCCTCATCGTCAAGCACACAGACCTCGACTAATGATGACGCAGGGCGCCCGACGCTGTCCAGATGGTTGGCAGATGAATGGAATTCGGTGAATAGGGCACGAGAAGCCTCGGTGAGGCCGTAGTGCATGCACAGGCGAGTCGTGGGGAACAACTCCATGAGCAGACGTTTGTCCACAACAGGCAACGAGGCACTACCGATTTCCACATACCGCAACTGACTTGAGAACTTCGATATTCGCCTACCGCTCAATCGCTTGATGTATTGCCAAACGGCAGGAACCATTCCGAATCCCGTAACCCTTTCTGACTCAAGGATGTTGAAAAATGACTTAAGATTGGCAAAATTGCTGACAAGCACCAACGTCGCTCCCACCGAGAGGACACAACGCATACGCCCAAGACCGAACGAATGACTTAACGGGAGCGCCAATGCTTCGACATCATCAGCATGGGTACCAATGAACCCATTCGTGTTGCTCGCCGAGCCTGCGATATTGTCATGAGACAAGCAGACGCCCTTAGGCGCACCGGTGGTCCCAGTGGTAAACATCACATCGGCCACATCTGTCGACTTGACAAACGGTAACTGGTCTGATGACAAACCTTCATCCAATTGTATAGAACCAAACGAGATGCAACGCTGTCCGCCAAGGTCAATGTGACTGCTGAACAAGACCCGTGGTTTCACTATTCCCGCGATGTAGTCAAGACGCTCGCGTGGGGCTGCTGGATCAACCACCACATTGATTACTCCGACAAGGTGGGCAGCAAAATAGAGATAAATAAACTCTACCTCCTTATATGGCAACAGCATTATGCGGTCGCCCGGCTCAAGTCCAAGTGAGAGCAAGAACGATGCAGCGGATGCTATCTGTTCTTCCAATTGAGAATAGGAAACACGTTGGTCTCCCGCGACAAGAGCGATCTTGTCGGGAGTGGCAGCAACATGTCCTGCAATATCACACAGCAATGGGCTGTGAGAAGCCTTAATCATTAATGAGCTTGTTTACTTCATCGACAATTGACCTGACAGAGGTCAAGTCAAAGAGGTCCTCGAGCGGGAACTCCACATCAAGTTCTTGCTCTAGTGTGCTGATAATAGCCAGATTGCCGACGGAATCCCATTCGGGAATATCACCCGATGACAAGTCATTGCTAATGACACTGAGGTCCACATTCAGGACCCGTGCAATGATTTCTTTTACCTGCGATTCCATCTTCTTATCCTCAAAAAAAGGATTAACGGTGTTTCTTCACAACGACATCAAACAAGTCCTGAATCGTGTCGGAATTGAGGATATCGTTGCCCTTGATGATGACATCATACTCGTCATCCACCATGGCAATGATTGACAGGGCGGTCAATGAGGACCACTCGTCAAGCTCTTTGAATTTGGTTTCAGCAGTAATCAGTTCGGGTTCAGTTTCATCAAACTGAGCAGCGAAATTATCGATAAACTCTTGAATATTCATAGTCTTACCTTGAAATCAAATATTATAAACCGCCATACACACGACCGGTTTAGGCGGGCAAAAATACATACAATTTAATAAACAGCAAAGGAATCGGCAAAAAACTAAATCGAGAAACCGCCATCAATGATCAAATCATGACCAGTAAGCCAGCTTGAGGCATCACTGAGCAGATAAATGGCACCATGAGCAATGTCCTCGGGCTGTCCATATCGGCCTAGAGGATACTTTTTGGCATCTTCGGCCAACTGTTCCTCGGTAATAGTTCCACGATGGATAAGCGGTGTATCAACCATGCCAGGGCAGATACTGTTGACACGAACCTTGCGTGCGGCATATTCGCGCGCAGCATATTTCATTACCGAGTTGAGGGCAGCTTTGGACGCACCATAGACGCCATTACCCGGCATGAAACTATGTGTGCCGCCGATGGATGCAATCAATACCACCGAGGCCCACTTCTGGAGCACTTTCTTCTTATACAGCAACCGCAGCAATTCAACTGGGGCAAAAAAGTTCACGTCGAACATCCCATCAAACTTCTCACGTGTGCCGAACTGCAGCGGAAGCGTTGTGGAATTACCCGCACACAACACAGCACCATCAAGTGGTGGCAATTCAGCAACCAGACGTTCCACGTCCTCCTGTTTGGTCAAGTCTGCAATAATTGGAGCCGTTACGGGTCCGTCCAACAGATTGTTAGTTTCGTTCAGGCGGTCGGCATCTCGTCCAGTAATCACGACGTTGGCGCCCATGCGTGAGCACTCAATGGCAGTCTCACGGCCGATGCCCGATGAGGCGCCTGTCACGAGCACCGTCTTGCCCGCCAACGAGAAGGGGTTAAAACTCGTATTTTCCATCTAAGTATCCTGGTTAGATTATTTATAATCAAACTTCTTGGCCGGCACACCAATGTAGGTCATGCTGTCTTTGGGCTTGGTCATCAACACACTGCCAGCACCCAGGGTCACATTGTAACCGATTTTCACACCCTGAAGCACCACACTGTCCACGCCCATCAAGTTGCAATCACCCATTTTAACTGCACCAGACAGTCGCACACCTGGCATCAAAACATTGAAATCTCCCACTGTAACATCGTGGCCCAGCACATTAGAGCCATTCAGCACATTAAAGTTCCCAACAACAACATCACAAGTCGCACTACAACCATCCTGAATGATATTTCCTTGGCCCATAGCAAACGTCCTATCATCCAGCACCTTGAACGACGGTGCAACGATATTAGGATAATAGATATTGGGGTTAGTAATACGCTCATGTATGAGTTTGCGAGCATGTGGATCACCAACGGCAATGGCAAGAGCCAGCGGCTCGTTAACGGCATTAAGCTCATTCATTCCGCCTAATACCTGACCATAGTGTGATATCATTGTTCCTATTGACTTACTATCATCATAATAGCCGACAATATCCCATTTCTCAAAGCCTGAGTTGTTGATTCGTCTGATACCACCAGCGACCTCACGACCCAGACCACCGGCGCCATAAATCGCAATCTTCTTGATTTGAGTCTTTTGCTGGGAAGCTATTTGTTGTGGCATATTACGACTTAACATCCTGACACGGCACGGATTGCCATAGGCAACCACACCGTCAGGGATATCATTGAGGACAACACTGCCTGCGCCAACCACACTCCAACGGCCGATTTTCACACCGGGAATCACGACTGCGGCAGCGCCAATCCAGGCGCCCTCACCAACGTGGACATTTCCACACAGCGTAGCCTGAGGTGATACATGAACATAGTCACCGAGGACACATTCGTGATCGATGGTTGCTCCAGTATTGACAATGCAATGTCTTCCAACCCAGGCATTGCTCTGTATAACCGTGCCCTGCATAACGACAGAACCTTCGCCTATTGTTGAATAGGGCGATACTATCGCACTCGGATGTATTGCTGTACCAAACTCACAGTTTAACCGTTCAGCAATCTGCTTGCGATAGTTATTATTTCCGACACTCACCACAATGGGGGCTTCTCCATTCCATTGGTGCTTAACTGGTATTGATAACAGCTCATTGATTGAACTGTCATCATCGAACAAAGCCTCCACAGGTGTTTCTGTGGCCTGCAGTATATCAATGATAACTTTTGCGTGTCCGCTTGCTCCGTAAAGATACATTAGTTATTTCCGTTAAATGCTTCCATTGTTGCCTGACCCTCTTGGGATATGCCATCCCGAGCGATCACTTTTTTAATTGTAGAGAAAATGACCTTCACGTCGTTGGTAAAGGTACAATGGTCCACATACCACACATCAAGCTTAAATTTCTCGCTCCAGGACAGGGTATTGCGACCATGACACTGTGCCCATCCGGTGATACCGGGACGCACCTCATGGCGACGAGCCTGCTCAGGGGAATAAAGCGGCAGATACTGGACAAGTAGAGGGCGAGGGCCAATCAAGGCCATATCACCCTTAAGAACATTAAACAATTGAGGCAATTCGTCAATACTCGTAGAACGGACGAACTTGCCCACACGGGTAAGACGTTTCTCATCGGGCAGGAGCTTTCCATCACTATCCCGCTCATCGGTCATCGTCTTATACTTGATAATCTTGAAAATCTTCCCATTCTTACCCGGGCGCTCCTGAAAAAAGAAAGCCCCAGCACCCTTGTTGGCGAAGTGTAGCCACACGGTCACCACCAGCAACAACGGCGACAAGCAGATGATGGCCAGCAATGACAAAACAAAGCCCAGCCCACGCTTGATATATTTTTTATAAAGATTGTTCATAAAGCCAGAACTATAAAATCTCATGGTAAAAGTCATAAAGGCACTGGCGCACAAAACTTTGCTCGAAACGAGATGCTATGAGCGGGCGCGCCTGTTCCGCCAGGGATTTGACCAACTCTGGCTTCTCGACAAAGTCCTTCATTGCCCTATAGAGCCTATCCTCATCCTGAGGAGGAACAATGACTCCATTCTTGCCATCGATGATGATTTCTCTTGCCCCATTGATATCGGTAACTATGCTGGGCAATCCCATTGCACCAGCTTCGATGACCACATTGGGGAAACCCTCACGATAGCTCGGGAAGACAAGGGCATCGGCTTCGGCATAAAAAGGTCTCACATCGGACTGTCGTCCCACTGCCTCGATCCCATCACCTTGATTAATGCGCTCGAGTGTCTCAGGCAAAACGGGGTCAAGGTCATCTTCGCGTGGCCCTACAAGTACCAATCGGACTTCACCATGTTCACGATGCAAGCGATCAAAGGCAGATATCAATTCGTTGATGCCTTTATCCCGCACAATTCGTCCCACAAAGACGAATGTAAATCCATGCCTGTCCTCATGCGCGTGCTCGGCAGGCTTGTATCGTTCCATATCAATGCCCATGACATTGCCATAACCAAGCACCTTGATGGGTTTGCGAGTAATGTGATGATTGAGCAGGTCGCTCTTCACTCCTTCGCCCTCTGGAATAACATGGGTCGCACAGGCACACGTGAGCCAATCAGTCGCCATCAGTATGCGACGTTTCAGACCGCTTGCCGTGGGCCAAACAAGGCCAGTAAAAGTGTGCACGCGATGCGGGACCCTTGCCAGCCATGCTGCCATCATGCAGACCAATCCTGCTTTTGGCGTCATTGAGTGGACCATGTCAGGACGCTCACGACGCATCACTTTCCACATCTGCCACAAGGAACGCAGGTCGCTCATGAGTGAGATGTGCCGCTGCATTGGCACGGCTATAGTACGTACGCCCTCGCGACGCGCTACCTCATCGAGAGCCTCCCCTGGTGACGAAACGGCAATCACGTCATACTCACCAGACAACTCCTTCAACACACCCTTACAAAATGTATTGAGCGACTGCGGCACCGTCGCCGCCCGTATAATCTTCTTCTTAGCCATTAATGGACTGATCTTTACAGAACTACTATTTTTCTTTGTGACAAAAACTATTTGCTAGAAACGGACTCAATCAGGTAATAATGTCATAAATGGAGAATAGCCCTAAGATGTGGCCATATAACTAATCCAAGAGATATCCACCGTTTATAAGTTCTTATTTTTCCAATATATAATTAGGCAATTGCCGATATTCATTTGTATGAATCTTTTTATATCCATCCCATAGACCTGACAAATAATAGCCGACAACCTTTGGAGAGCGCAGATAAACAGATGATGCCAGATGAATCATCAACAACCACAATGATTTAAAGCCATACCCAAATGCAGCCCATAATTTTGAAGCTTTTGATGCCCCTTTCAGATTGTAGCAGCTTCTATGCCATATCAAGAAATAAGCCATAGATCTCGTGTGGAACCTCTTCAAATTACGCTTGAATGCGCCACTTGATGATTGCCCATTCAGATGCTTAACACCACAAGTGTAGTGCGTACCCAAGCGGTATCCGTTTTTGTGCAATTTATTAAACATTAGGATGTCTTCACCAAAAGCAAAGCCAAGATCTTCAAGCCATAATTCATCCTCAAAATGCATATCAAGAAAAGCCTGCTTACGCCAGAGTGCAGCAGGTCCAGCGGCACTCTGAGTGAGATATACATCCCTCTTGATGCTGTTGTTGTAGCTGAAACTGCCGTTACTATGTACCATCACACCCCAAGTTTTGCTCCAATGAGGAAAGTTCAGATTGGTAATAGCAGCATAAATCTTTCCAGAAATCGGCATTTTATAATTTCGGAACGTCTCAGCAGCAATACAATCCAAATTATTATCCTCAAGCCCCTTTATCATTTTCTCCACACAATCATCAGGAAGCCTCACATCATCATCAAGGAGCAGAATAAGTGGAGTATCTATCTCGTCATATGGTAATACACGTTGACGCATCATGCCTTTTTTCACCCAAACATATTCTTCCTTTCCAATGGTAAACTGTGGGCGTTCATATCCTTCAGCAATATATACGACAACTTTCTCGGGTTGAACTGTTTGACGCTTAATGGACTCCAGCTCCGTTACAAACATTTCTCCCGATGTACCCAACGTACGTATGGCTATTGAATACTTCATATCTTAGCTTTATGTTTAATATATTTACTCAATGCCCATCCAACCGGTGCGGCTGAAAGGACAAGCAATTTATCAGATGCTTGACGAAGCCAATTCTTGTCTTTAGCAATGGCACAGCTAGACACATAATGAATGGCTGCACGAAAGCGGTGCAACGGTGTATTGCGCTTCAATTTCATCTCCAACAGCCTCAGCTTGGCAAAACTGCGCGGGCTGTTCATGTACTGGCGGTAAATGCCGCGTGACATGCTGTCGTCCTGCTGGTACTCAACGATGCACAGGTTCTCGTTGAGCACAATCAGCGGGTAGTCATCACACACCTGGAGCAACATGTAAACGGGGTTGAAGTTCTTCTCGCCCTCAAAGCCCACCTGTGGTGCCACCGTCTTCATCAGTTCGGTGCGCATGACCTCTTTGGTGTCGGCCTTGTGGATATTCTTGATGTACATGTCCAGGAAGTAGGTCTCCTTCAAGTCCTCGGGGAAATAGCCGCCCAGCGGCTTGCCCTCGGTGTCAAAGTCAAGGCCCATGATGCCGGCATAGCGGTCACTGCCCCGCTCGCGCCAGCAACGCAAGATCTTCTCCACCGCATCGTCGGGCATCCAGTCATCGCTGTCGATGCAGACGATGAGTTCGGTAACGGCGTAGGCGTATGCGGTATTGTAGCCCGTATGCAGGCCGCCATTCTCTTTCCAAATATAGGTAACCTTGAAGCCTTCAGGGCTATTGCCCACGAAGGTGTTCTCGTCCACGTCGCGTATGTCCTGGAGCCACGAGCGTACTAGCTCACGGGTATTGTCGGTGCTGCCGTCGTCCACGACGAGCCATTCAAAATCCTTGTCGCTCTGCCGACAGAGGCTCTCGTAGGTCCGCCAAATTGTATGGGCCCTGTTATAGGCAGGAGTGAAAACAGTTAATGTTGCCATTCTTTCAAAAAACCGTACTATCAGATAATCTTCTGTGAAGACCCTATTTAATGTTACACAGCCGCTTGTACAGGTCTAAATACCTGTTCACAGTCACGGAAATGTCATACTGGCGCGCCTTTTCTTGGCAGCTTTGTGCTACCTTACGGTACTCGTCGGGGTGCTCACACAATTGCATGATCTTGCCGGCCAAATCCTTGTCATCACCATGCTTGAAGAGTACACCGGCACCGCCTACCATCTCCCGCAATCCATCAACATCACTCGCGATGAATGGTCTGCCTGATGCCATGCCCTCAATGCTTGACAATGACAAACCTTCCCAATGCGACGACAAGACATTGATATCACTCTGTTCTAGAATGTCTGGTATATCCTGACGCAGTCCCATAAAATCAACTCGATCATCTAGCCCCAATTGATGGCATACACTCTTCACCGAATCAGCCACTTCATGAGGTCCACCGCCTACTATACGGAGACGATAATTCTGTGGCAATAGTTTTAGGGCTTTGAGCAACGTTTCATGATCTTTCTCTATCCTGAGAGCCGCAACCATTGTCACTATAAATGAATCTTGACCAGAAATATCCTTAATAGGATGTACAAAGCGGTTGATGTCTACGCCATTATTTATCGTTATGATATTATCCCTGCGACCTGTATATGCTTCAAGATTATCTTTCGCTTTATCAGCGATACACACAATGAACTCATAACGACTATACATCCACTTGTCTAACCATTGAAGCCACCAGTGTGAACGTCGTCTATTAGCTGAACTATGCTCGGTAGTGAGCAACACCCCCTCATGAGAACCAAATAAACGAGCCAACGGGACAAACAACTGGCAAGCCGTATTATGGGTGTGAATAATATCATAATGATGAGAGGAGAGGAAACGTCTGACAGCAAACATTTTGCGAGGATTATAGACATCATTGGTCATTGACATGCAATGAATCTTTATCCCTTTTTGAATCAATAACTGCTTAAACGGAGTTTCCACTCCATTTAAGAGCAACAACTCAACTTGATTGCTACCATCCAAAGACAGGCGCGGCAACAAATCAACAATCAAACGTTCGGCCCCCCCTGTATAGAGAGAAGTGATTACATGAAGGATTCTCATTATCCAACCTTGCTAAAGGGATAAATACAACTTGTGATACGCTTCTGCCATGACACTGATATCGTAGTCCATAGCCCTCTGCTGACAAGCCTTGGCAACTCGACTATACTCATCGGGATTTTCACACAAGTGTTGGATTATATCAGCAAGATTCTTATCATCACCTTGAGGGAATAGGACACCAGCACCTCCAACGATATCACGCAATCCATCCACATCACTGGCAATAAAGGGGCGTCCTGAGATCATTCCTTCTATACTAGACAAAGATAGACCTTCCCAATGAGAAGATAACACAATGACATCACTATCGTTCATAATATCTGGTACATCTGTCCGCATACCAAGGAAATCAACTCTACTTTCAATCCCTAAATCTCTACACAAAGCCTTTAATTGAGGTTCGCGTTCACCGTCTCCAACGAGTTGTAACCGGTAATTTGAGGGCAAGTGAATGAATGCTTTCATCAATGTATCATGGTCCTTCTGAGGTCTGAAAGCAGCGATCATAGTGATTACATAATTGCTTTGCTTAGATATATCTTTGATCGGACGAATAAATCGCTTAGTATTTACCCCATTATATATCACGCAACAATTACAGTCACTACCCAAATACTCCTCAAGATTATCTCGTGTTGACTTTGCTATACAAACGACTTTATCATATTTCCGATACATCCACTTATCTAGATGATACATCCACCTGATTGATCGACGTCGATTAGTCGTATTATGCTCTGTAGTAACTAACTTAGCGTGTGTTTTTGACAATAAACCAGCTAATGGCACATATAGCTGACAAGCTGTATTATGTGTATGGATAATATCGTAATCCTTCAAATACTGACGAAGTCTAATGATATTTAAAGGATTATAAACCTCAGTATGCTTTTTATTCCCAGTCACATTAGATAACTGATAAATAGTCACACCTTTAGCCTCCAACTCTTGCCTGAAAGGAGTCATTACGCCATTGAAGAGAAGCAAGTCCACATGATGCCCTTTATCATTGAGCAAAGGCAAGAGATCTACCATCAAGCGTTCTGCTCCACCAGTGTCCAATGTAGTTATTACATGTAGAATTTTCATAAAATACTAAGATAACACAATAAGAGCACCTTTTAAAAGTATTTTTCTATTATTTTGAGAATACAAGTCCTAAATTTATATTTAATAGAAGATTTTCTATTTCTCAATAACATTTTTGCATAATCAAACATTCCCTCATAATTTCTTTCAACAAGTAATCTAGTCCCGTCATCCAGAGTCGGATTATTAGCAAAGTGATCTATCAATCTAGGCACAACGTTTCTGGTTGAAAGTTCTTTCTTATAAAATGAGATTACATCATCTTTATCGCCTTGTTTATATTGCAATATTTGCATAGCATGATAGTAGACCATATTAATATACTCAATATACAAAGGTCGATACCCCTTCTGATATCCGTAATCATCCAGTAAAGCTAATCTGATATCAGTCAAAACAAAAGTTTCTGGGAAAAAACGATTATAATGATCAACCGCTCCACCTAGACGATATATATAGACCAACTCACTTGTTTGATACATTGATTTAAGATACGGAAACAATTTCAGGTTGAAATACTCATCGCCTGCCATACACGGCATTTGAGAAGAAAATAATTCTGTTTCCTTATATGCATGATCAACAATACTCTTTCTGTAAATACGTCCCCATATATTTATAGGGAAAACTGTATTCTGAAAAAAGCCTATATAATAATTATTAAACAATTCAGGATTGGTTACAACCTCATCAACAGGGAATGATCCCGGAGCATTAGATTTCACAAGTGGACCTAATTTTCGAGCCACACGGCCAATGATCATATCCAAGTTTTTCCCCTCCATTTGCTCTACCATAGTCTGTACAGCGCTAGAAGGCAACAAATCATCATCATCAACAAACATGATATATTTTCCGTTTGAGCGGAGATAGCCATCACGACGAGCATATGAGGTGCCTTCATTCTGTTTGTCGTAGACGAAAATCCTGTCATCTGTTTTCGCAATTGCCTTTGCTCGATTTAGACTATCATCAGTAGATCCATCGTTAACAATAATAATTTCAAGATTCCTATACGTTTGCTTAATAATTGAACTTATACATGGCAAGAGATACCGTTTCTGATTATAAAGCGGTACAACCACACTAACTAAAGGAGAATCACTCATAATATTTGCCGTTGATTTGATATAAATACTAGCTTAAAAACCGTAATATAAGTTTTTTTATTCTTTGCTTTAATGGAATATGAGTTATTGACTCACGAACATTTTCATAAATGCCTACATAATCATCATTAACTATAAGTTGTAACCTGAGATTATTTGTTCCTTGCTCCGACACAAAAGCCTTCATCCTTGGGACTACATTTCGTGTCGATAACTCTTCCCTAAGAAATTCAATCACCCCATCTCTATCAGCCTGCTTGTACAACAACAACTGTTTGGCATGATAAAAGACTGTATTAGCGTATTCTTCAAATAATGGCAAGTACCCTTCTGACAGTTTGTAATAATCAAGCAATTTCAATCGCTCCTCCGACAATACAAATAATCCTGGATAAGTAGGACTGAATCTATCCGTCGACAATCCGCCACTCCGATAAAAATAAACATTTTCATCGGTACGATACATTGAATTCAAGTATGGAAAAAGCTTCATAAATATATAATGATCCTCTCCTACGAACTCAATTCCATGACAACACAAATGAGTGTTTTTCATTGCTTTATCTATAACACTTTTGCGAAACAGGGTGCCAGTAGTCATAATTGAGAAATAAGGTACGCCAAAGAAGTTCAGATAATACTTATCAAATAATTCTGGTTGTTGCACTACTTGATGGAAAGGGAAAGACCCGCCTTTTCCATTATTCTTAAACTTGAAAATTCCTATTACTTGGGCCATTAAACCCTTAACAAGATCCACCTCTTTTTCAATCATGTAAGTTAAGAGTATTTCAATGGCATTTTTAGGCAGATAATCATCACTATCCAAATTCATGATAAAATCGCCATTAGATAAACGATAGGCATCAAATCTGGCTTTCAGAGCGCCTTCATTTTTCTTATGAACAACCTTAATCCTATTGTCTTTTCTAGCCCATTCATCAGCTATTTCTTGACTCCGATCAGTCGATCCGTCGTTAATAACGATGATTTCTAGATTACTGTAAGTCTGGCGGCATGCTGACCGAATGCATGTCTTAAAATACTTTTCCTGATTGTACAATGGAATCAAAATACTTACTAACGGTTGATTATTCTCTTTCATAATTTTTTGTGCATCCATATCATCTACTGCTAAATGTCTGCTACACACCTAGCCAAAAATGAATTAACTCTGTCACAGCATTATACACATAGATTTATCCTCACATGGTTATCATCAAGCCGCTGATGCTCAAGCCTAATAAAGCTGATTTGCGTCTTGTAATCATAATAAACGTGCTCTCCAAAAAGAATGGTAAAACCCAAAAATTCGCTTGATTTGAATAATTCATAATGCTTTTTATAGACAAATCAGGCAGCAAGACATCAAGAGAGACATCAGAATACAATTATAAATAGCCACGGTAATTGGATATCCGCTATGCGAGAAATTATGACAAATATGGAACCTCACGACAAGCGAACCATCAAGCGGATGGCATATCGCCGGATTGTGCCTTTCAGGGAACCAAAACGCTGTCGATTGATGTCACAAGCGCAGTCGTACATACCCTCAAAATCCCTGTCAAGCAAGCACTGTACACGTTTGTCTGGGGCGCCATGCTCGGTATAGTAATATAGCAGACGAGGCATCAGTTCACGATGCTCAATCTCGTCACGGAAGTAATCTTTCACACCTTCTTTGTCTGTAATTTTACAGGTAATCAAGCGTGAGGCGTGAAAATACAGACAAGCTACGTACTCGGCGAACAATGGTCGATAGCCTTTTTCATAATGATACTGGTCAAGCAACTTCAGGCGCTTGTCCGAAGACTTGAAGACCTGGGGAAAATTCTTATTGAAGCCAAACGTGCCACCTCCAAACCGATAGATATAGACGGTCTCATCGGTACGATACATGGAATTCAAGAACGGGAACAGCTTCAGATTAAAAAATTGATCTTCGCCCATATTACCCACTTCCCGGTCAAACAGTTCGGTCTCATGCATTGCTTTGTCAATAACCGACTTGCGATAAACTCGAGCACACATGGACACAGAAAACACCGTGTTGAGGAAGAAACCGATATAGTATTGGTCAAACAACTCGGGCTGTGAGACTAACTGATGAAAGGGGAAAGACAGGTTCTTATCCACATGACTTTGCTCGATAAAGCCTAACTTTTTGGTCATGGAACCCATCGTGAGGTCTGCCCCACTATCTTCGGCGCAATGAACCAGAATTTCCATGGCTTGGCGAGGAAGCAGATCGTCACTATCTACAAAGGCAACATATTCTCCTGTCGCCTTCGTCAAGCCATAACGACGAGCCATCGTCACGCCCTCATTCACCTTGTCCTCAACGATAACTCGATTGTCCCTATTTGACCAGGCCCGCGCAACAGAGGGGCTATCATCGGTTGAGCCATCGTTCACCACAATGACTTCAATATATTTATAGGACTGGGCACAAACAGAACGCAAGCATTCATCAAGATACCGTTTCCGTTGATTATAGAACGGAATGATGATGCTCACTACTGGTTTCCTATCCTCGATCATATTCACAAAAACTTATAATAAGCCGATGATTTAGAACAGACGTTCAATCAGTCTTAACATCATCGTTTTCATCTTGAATGTCATGGAGCCGAACAATTGATTTCCCTGCTCGGAGGCATATTGATACATACCCTCATAATCATGGTCAAGAATGAGGCTGACAGGCTTGGTACCAGGATTATTCTGCGTGTAGTAATCCGCCATCCGTCGAGCCACCTCACGGCCAGTCAATTCTTTCTTGAAATAATCAATAACATCTTCCTTTCCTCCTCGCTTATCGTAAATCAACTGCGAAGCATAGAAATAAAGGCAGGCGACATATTCATCAAACAGGGGTTTATATCCTGGAGTGTAATGATACTGGTCCAGCAATGCCAAGCGCTTGTCGGATGACACGAACAATTGAGGGAAATGCGGGTTGAAACGTGTTGTACCACCTCCATATCGATAGATGTATACCGTCTCGTCGGTGCGATACATCGCTCGCAGGTAAGGAAACAGCTTCAAATTGAAGAACTGGTCTTCACCCATGTGTTTCACGTCCTTATCAAACAGTTCGGTTTCCCTCATTGCCTTGTCGATGGCAGACTTGCGATATAGACGCCCCCACATCGATACAGGGAATACCGAATTACGGTAAAAGCCCACAAAATAGCGGTCAAACAACTCGGGCTGCCCTATCACCTGATGATAGGGGAATGAATGAAAACGATCCACATCGTGCCGTTTGATGAACCCCAGTTGCTTGGTCACAGCACCTACAGCAAGATCAACCTCAGTCCCTTCCATACAGCCGACCAACACTTCAATCGCGCGTCTCGGCAGCAAGTCATCGCTGTCAACAAAGGCTATATACTCTCCTGTGGCCCTCTTCAATCCATCACGACGGGCTGCCGTAACCCCTTCATTGGGCTTATCAATCAACAGAATCCTGTTATCCTTGCCGGCCCATTCTTTAGCAATCTCAGCACTTCCATCAGTAGAGCCATCATTCACGATGATAATCTCAAGGTCCCGATAAGTCTGGTTACACACCGAACTTATACAGGCCTTGAAATAACGCTTCTGATTATATAATGGAATCAGAACACTAACAATGGGACTTGTCGCCATTTTCATCAATTGTGACAACAGTATGAATGAGATTTATTCTAACCTTTCTCCGTTTTGTTATTCACGCCACCAGTACTGGTCAAATCCTCTGAAACCAGTTGTTCCGAAATAATAGATAAAGAACATGAAGAAAGTAAATCCCGAGTAGAAGAACAGAACAAGAGCCGTTCGGCGATCCTGGTCCTTCCAGATATTCATACGGAACAAGGGGTAGAAAATAACCACAGGATACAAGAACCATGACAAGTAGGCAAAACGATTAGAGAATGATGCCCTAATTACCATAATCCAAAACGCATTGCACAACAAATAAGTGTTGGCAATGACATTATACATCAAGTCGTTGAAACGCCGCTGCCTGGTAACATACCAAACCATTGCAACAGGTGCAGTGCTATAGAGCAGGAAGTCCCATCTGAAACCAGTACCAGAAAAGGTAGAAGTAACATCTTCATCATACTGACCAGCAGAATAAGAGGACATACGATCATCAAATCCAAGGGCTCCAAAAAAGTTCTCAACAGCATGACCTGTGACCAACGAAATGGCAATTGAAGCAATCCAGAACCTCAATGCTATCTTTGTATCCTTGATGAAGTAAAGACTTGCAATTGCAGCAGCCGAAGGCAGCATTGTGGAACGATGGGTACCTAGTGCCAAAAACATCAATAATGCAGAGGGAACCGTCAACTTTTTCTTCTCAGACATTATTGCAAGGGCAATAAGAATTAGACTACATGCCATTCCATTACGAATACCATTGGTAGCGAATGTAAAAGTCTGAAACGCCGTGAAGAAAAACAACATGGCCAGCCAGAGGTTCTTCCTCACGACATAGATTGAACAGATTAGCATTCCACCAAAATAAATGAATGCTACCAAAAGAAAAAACTCATGGACATTCATTCCTAATGTTTTACAGAACACTTGAAGGTCACGCCAAAACCACTCCTCTTTAAGATTAATTGGGATAAAATCTAGACTCATATTGTTATACTGAGCAGCATATCCACGCGTGTCTCCGAAATCTCTAGCAAGTTGCCTTAGCCCAATCATAACTGCCCATACTACCGTCACAAGCACCGCAAAAACCTGTGACGGTCCATTCGTCTTGTTGTACAACAGTTTCTGGCCATTGGAACCTATGTAATAAACGGTCGTTATCCAACAACACAGCAGAAAGAAAATATAGAAATACGTACTATAATACCAGGGGGCAATGAATTCAATAGGTTCCATAATTCATCTAATTATATTTCACCATCTGAGATTCTCAATCTAAACTCACAGAGAGTATCAATTATTCTACCAAATTGCTGACAATTTCTTTGTCAACCAGTAATTATGAGAGATTAGCCAGGCATACATGGCCATTTTTCTGGAGGATATTCCTGTCTTCAATATTTTGGGTCCGTCACGACGCACCTCTTCCTGAAGCAGCCTGACAGAATTATCATATTCGTAGCCACTATCAGCAGCCGAACGTAGAATCTGGGTCATCTCACAAGCAAACCTGGCATGAGCCAAATCACTATAATGTTGCCATGACTCGTCAACGTCGCGACAAATCATATCCCAAGCCGTATAAGCAGTAAACTTCTTGCCATTAAAACGCTGACGTGAAAGACTATCTTCATTCACTCGATAATAATAAAAAACTCTGCCCATGACATAGACACTGGTGGCACGCTGTAGAACCTGCCATACCAACATCGCATCCTCGCCGAAAGATACCGTCTGATCAATCTTCAGACCTTCATACAGCTTAGCCTTCACCAGTTTGTCACACAATGAGCCTCTAAAGACATGATGTTCCAGGAAGCGCTTCACGACCTCCTCTTGAGTGAGCTGCTCATCGTAGTCACGAGGCGCAGTCAGCTGAAACGACACCACATCATAATCAGCCTTTTTTTGCTCATTCATCAATGACTCTATTGTATCTGGCTTAATCCAATCATCACTATCAACAAATAGCACAAAGTCGCCACGCACCTTGTCTAGCAGATGATTGCGCGTTGCGGCAACGCCACAATTAGTCTGACTATAGATTTCAATGCGCTCGTCCTCTCGAGCCAGTTCCTCCATAATGATTAATGAATTATCGGTGGAGCCATCGTTGATGAGGACAATCTGCAGGTCAGTGTAGGTCTGACCAGTCAAGGAGTTCACACACTCCCGCAGGTAGGGAGCTGCGTTATAAACTGGTACGAGTATAGATACCATCAATTTATTAACGTTTAGGATGTTCGGCAAGCCACTTGCGCTGGGCTTCCAACAAGTTATTGAGCAACGACTCGGCAGCTGCAGGACCGTTAAAGTGGGAGCGTACAAACTCGCATCCAGTCTTGGCTATCGTTTCCAGTTCCTGCTGGTGCTCGGGCTGCTGGTAATAAGAGATTTTGGCTTTCAGGTCATCGAGCGTGCCATCGTATCCGATATAGTGCACGCCTTCCTTCATGCCATAGTCCTCGTAGTAGCCTACAGTTTGCCCCAGGTAGGCACAACCGCAAGCCATACCCTCAACGAATCCGATACCCGGCAGTCCGACAATTTCCTCGCCCACGATGCACATCTTGTAGTCGTTGAACTTCTCCACCATGTCAAAGGAGTAGTACTTCTTCTGGTGACCGACAAAGAACTTGTCATGCAGTCGCTTAAATACCTTGACCAACTTATTGTCGCTTGCCGAATGGTTGGAGATTTTATCATCCTCCAGGTAGTCGCTGTTGAAGCAGTCCACCCAGGGAGTCAATTCCTTGGCATTGTCATAGATCTGCTTGCGCGCCGGCTGCAGGCAATCATGGCCATAATACTTTACCAGATAGCCTGGATAAGTCACCGTGCCCACCGATACTGCCTTGTTCTGGCGCTCAGTAAACGGTTTCACGACCTTGAACCTCGGTGCAAACACAAAGGGGATGACCATATACTGCTTGTGGAACCAGCCGAAGTACTCATCAAAGCCGACAAAACGCTTCTGCAAGTTGCTCTCATTGAACATCAAGTCGGGGTCAATCCTCTCAATCATCGGTACTGCTCCAAGTGCAAAATGCAACTGACTGACGGCGATGAAGGAATCGGGACGCTTATCAAATTCAAACTGGGGACCGAAAATCTGATATAAGATAATCAAGTCATCATGCCTTATCTCAGATTCATTTTTCAAAACCTTGATCTTTTTCATCGGGATGCCGTTCTTGTGCATCGTGATGCGATGGTCCAGGAAGCGGAACGACTGCAAGAAGCGGTTGCGGGTCGAATAGGACAAGGAGAGTCCCCTCTTGTTGATAAAAGAGCACACCTCCACATCGTCGCGCGACAGGAGGTAGTCCAGAATATACTTGTGCTTGATGGCAACCGACTGCTTGAAGATGAACTTGTTAAGCGTCTTTACCAAGAATTCGTTGGCATGCAGATTGACAAATACTACTCGCATAGGTGAGATTACTTGTGTATTACATTTATTGTGGTGCCATGTACTTGTGGGTAGCAGGCGGGAGTTGACAATTATTGGTTCAAACGAGGCATCGCCCAATCCTGATAATCATCGATCTGGATGGGACGGAATATCTTCTTGTCAAGCAACATCGCATAGATGATGTGTGACAAATATAGCGGAGCATAATCCTTGAGCTTCTCAAAATAGTCGCAGAAGTCCATCGCATCCTCAAAGCAATAACCACCAGCGCTAAAGAAACGGCTCACGACACGCTTCTCGATGATGTTGGTCACGTAGAACATGTCATCGACAGCCACATAGCTCTTGTGCTGAGGATCCACGATGGGCAAGTTCTCCAATGGATAGATGGCGACACCGTTCTGAGGCAAAATCTCGTCGGTCGCAAAATAGCAGTCGGCATCCTTGATGAAAACGGTGCCACTGATATGATTCATCTCGATGGCACGTGCCACGGTCTCGGCCTGGCATTTGGTGGGTTGGTCCAACACAGTCACATGGGCATTGTCCAGATGGTGTTTGCGGAATTGCATGGACAACTGCTCGCTGATCATAAAACGCTCATCATGCTCACCGAGGATAACAAAATAGATGTCCTTGATGTCCTCCATGGGCAGACCGGTGATGGCCTTGACACAGAGCATGGTCCCTTCGTCATCATATCGGAACGGCTGGGGTAACTTCTGGGCATATTCGGCATTATTGGCCGCAATAGGTACTATCAATGTCATCATGGCTTCAGGCTTGATTAGAATTGTTCAACACAGCTAACTGTCCTGCAATCACTCGCTTGAGATAGGCAATGACCTTCTCTTCTTTACCATATTGCAGGATGCGCAGGAAGTTCATCAACTGCAACGGCATGTAGTAACGGCGATACCACTCATACTTGCCGGTAAAATACTCATCAATAGCGCTATCGATCCTCTCGCTGATAATGCTCAAGCGCACCTTGTCAAACGGCTTGTGGTACATCAGTGTGGACCACAGGTAGGCCGTGTCCTGGCGTATCTTGACGATGTCCAGCAACGGTGACTCGATAAACGAGTCCAGAAAGTCGATCAGGTAATAGTTGTTGCCATTGAACAGGATGTTACTGAAGGTGAGGTCGCCATGGCATGTGCCGACAGGCATCTCCATGTCCCCTACCCTGTTCATCACCTCGCTGGAGAGGCGCACCAGCTCCTGGGCTTCGGCATCGTCCTTGAGATGCACATTCTTCTCGACCTTGCGCGCCACGTCAGCCATCTTGTCGGTCAGGATGGTCGACGGCACGGTCTGCATCGTCGAGGCATTGATTTCCAGGTCGATAAAATACTTGATGGCACCGATCAGATATTTGATCTGTTCAAAACCGGCATTCTCGAAGTACTCGACAAAGTTCTTGGAGTAAATATACTCCATCTTGATTGTAGCATCGGTTTCCGACTGCTGAACCTCAAAAATCTTAGGCACTCGGATATGCTGATACTCAGTCTTGGAAGCAGCAATCTGCTTGTTGGCCTGGTTGACGAGGCGGGGCACGTAGCCCGCGTCATGAGTGCTCTTGTGGATATGCAACTCGTTATCCTCGGTCACGATGCTGATGTCGCATCCTGAATGGCCCTGAATGTCAAGTTTCATAGTTTAGAAAGTTTTATTAATGATTAATTAGAGGTTAATTTTTATATAGTGGGCACCTGCAGCCTGGGCGGCCTGCAGCCCAACAGAAGAATCTTCAAAGATGAGGGTCTGATCGGGTGATACACCCATGCGTTGCATCACCGTATTGTAGATTTCGGGCGACGGTTTCCCTTCCTTGACATCCTCGCCAGCGAGGATGAGGTCAAAGTCGTCGGTCGCGCCGATATGGGTCAAGGCATTGGTCAGGTTCTTACCTCGTGCAGTGGATGCCACGGCGGTCTTGCCGCCCCCCTGGCGGAACATCCTGATGAAGTCCAGCAAGGGCTGATTGACGTTTAATAAGCCGAAGTAATCGGGATAGCATTCCCCCTTGATGGCGCGGATGCGCTTACGCACCTCAACGTCCTCGATACCCATCGTGTCCATGAAGCCGTCAAACCTCAGGCCATAGCACTTGCGGTAGTCGTCCTCGCTCAATGTCAGACCCACCTGCCTGAATGCTTCGCAATAAGCATGATAATTGGCCTGAAACGTGCCTACCAAGGTGCCGTCAAAATCGGTGATTACTAACTTGATTTCCATGATTCAATTGATTAATGCTTATTGCTATAGAACAACAGTTCCTCGGGGGTGCCGTAGGAGTAATATTCCTCCATCGGAGCCAGGCGAACGACCTTACCCTCGGCAAGCAAGTAATTATAGAGCAACGACACATAGAACTCTGCCTTGCCATGGGTGCCGTCATCGAGTAGCTGGTGGGCGATGCGCTTGAAGTCCTTGCCGCTGCCGAAGAAGTAGGCTCCACACAGGGCATGACTGGAAATCGGTTCCTTCTCGGCGGTGCGCAGCACGCGCCCGTCGTCATCAACCTCGGCGTAACTGTAGCGCGGGTTATCGGACTCGAAGGACACCAGTGCGCCACCGTCGGCCTCATCGGCGGGCAATGACAGCGCTCTGGCTACCAGCTCGATATAGCGCTTGCTACGGAACTCGAGGTCGCAGTCCATCACGACCACTGCGTCATCGTCATCGATGGCCTCCTCGGCCACCAGACAGGTCTCGACAGCACCGCGGGTCGTCTTGAGCACCGAGAAGACACGGGCTTCGGGTTCAATATCCTTGATTAACTTGTCGATGTGCTGTTTGTCGATATGCTCCTGACGCACGATAAAGCTATATTTCATCTCCACGCCCTCGATGGCAACACTACCAATCGCACGGCGGAACAAGGGGACCCCGTGCAGTTCAATCAACGGCTTGGGCGTCGTCCAGCCAGCCTTAGCAAAGCGGGAGCCCTCGCCAGCCATCGGCATCACAATGTGTAACGGTCTCATTCTTAATTCGTTCTCGGATAGTTGTGTCATAATATGCCTCTGGATTTATTCATCGGCCTAACGGCCGAGAAATCAAACAAATTTATTTTATTTAATTCTTATTTGATTTCTCGCGCGTAGCGCGATTCCATTAACGATGAGTGATTGATGACACAGCTCTATACTTGACATGACTTATTGTTCTCGTAAGCTCTTGGCCAGGAAGTCTAGGCTCTCCTGCCGTTTTTGAGCAAGGCGGGCACTCACCTCATCCCAGTCAATATGGCTGTCGGCAGGCTCTACGGGCTCGGTGTCCGATACCAATCGCTTTTCCAGTCCTAGCTGTTCCAGCAGGCCCATGATGCGGGTATTGCCACGCTTGGGGTTACCCAGCGTGTAAAATTCCTTGCCAAACAGGATGCTGAACACCGTGCCGTGGAACGAGTCGGTCGCCACCATCGTGGCATAACGCAACATCGAGAGCCACTCTTTCACAGTAATTTCGGCAAACCATCCAGCAGAGAAATAGCGAACTTCAAGCCCACGGTCTTGAGCCAGTTTCTCAAAGAAAGACTTCTTAGCAGGTGTGATATCTAGACAATACACTGCCAGGTAACCCTGGTCTTCATTCTGGCTTCCTTCGATCAATGACTCATAATCCTGTGCCCTCACTAGCATTGTCGGGTCCAGGACACACTGTGCCTCAACCCCCAAGTGGTCACGGCACAGGGCGATACCGCTAGGCTCTCGCACCGAGACCGCATCCATCTGCTGCGCCAATCGGGCACAGGCGGCAGTCTGTTCGGCGGTATATTCCCACTCGTCCACACCGAAGGAGGCCGCATAGGCTACACGGTGTCTCAAGGGCTGCCCTTCGGCAAAGCGCAGATACATATCCTCAATGTGGATGCCATTATACTTCGCGCGCCACACCTGGTCACTGCCCACCACCAGTGCATCAAGATGATAACGCTTGACAACACTGGGCTGATAGTCCCACATGACATGGGTTTTGGCAATGTGCTTCTCAACAAACTTGCCGGTTATCGGTCGACGCAATGAGCCACGATAACGCTTGGGCAGGGAAATCTTCTTGCGGCGACGCAGACAAGAAATCACCGCCTGCATACAATTATACAGGTAGTGCGGCGTCGAGTAACGCTCGTAGGCGTCAATCGTGATCGGGTCATGCCCCAGCCGCCGCAACTCCTGCTGCAACGCCCAATTCTGCAATAACCCGCCGTAGTTCATCTCCAACGGCTGTGTAACGATTCCGACACGCATACAATTATTCTGTTTTCGTCAATTTCTTATAGTCCATGACATTCAAGACTATCACTATCGCTTCAGTTTCCTGATTGGCTTCATCAGCCACTTTGACAGCTTTGCCCCACTGTAGTACCACACATCGAAAAACACCATTCGTTTCTTGGACCACAGGCCACTAAACCACAATGATTTCTCTTGACGCAATCCTCTGATTACATGTCGGAGTATCTTCTCCTTGGTCTCATCATATTCAAAGAAAAAGAGATAAACGACAGCACACCATTCAATCAAGTTGCTTTGTGTGAAAGACCAGAGTCGGGGTTCGTTGTTATTAAAGGGCAGATGATCATGATGCACCTGATCAACCTTCTTCATGATTTTGTAGAAATGCGCATCATTCTTCAGGCGCTGGTTCCTTTCCATGGACTGTCCTTCACGTGCCACCAGATATTGATAGAGCACAATATCCATGAAATAGATATTCCGTGAGCACGACAGCGGGATGTACAGGTATTCAGTGTCAGTGTAACAGATACCCTCGGTCTGTACATAACCGATTTCTCTTAACAGTTCGGTGCGATAAGTCAGACCATGCATGCGCAGTTGAGGAACAGGAAGAACGTATCGGTTCAGGTCCAGCACAACACCGAATTCCGCGTCAAGGGGCTGAACTTTATTTCCGTTTTCCCATATTGTAACATACTTTGTACACACGCAATCAACATTCAAGTCACCAAGTTTTCGGACAAATTCAACCAACGCTTTGCTGTCCACCCAGTCATCGGCATCGACAATGCGGAAGTACTTGCCCGTGGCGACCTTCAATGAGGCGTTGATGCAAGAGCCGTAATGGCCGTTGGGCTTGTCCACTACAACCACCGACTGGGGATAGCGCTCCTTGTAACTGTTGGCAATGGCGAGCGTGCCGTCATTGCTGCCGTCATTGACGATGATGATTTCCAGCTGGTCAAGCACTTCATCCACAAGCATAGAGTCCACACATCGGTGGAGATACTCTTCCATGTTGTAGCTAGGAATGCAGATGCTTAATATCTTATTCATAGTAATTCTGATTTACTGGTTGACAAAGCCTGTTCAATCACCTTGTCCATGTCATAATACTTATATTCGGCAAGACGGCCGCCGAAGATGACGTCCTCCTCTTTGTCTGCCAACGACTTATAACGCTGGTATAAGGCCGAATTGGCCTCATCATTGACTGGGTAATAGGGCTCCATGCCAGTCTTCCACTCGGTGGAGTACTCACGGCTGATTACCGTCTTGGGCACAGCATAGACCTCGCCGCCGAACATCTCAAAGTGCTTGTGCTCAATCACCCGGGTATAAGGCACCTCGCGCTCGGTATAATTCACAACGGCACAGCCTTGATGATTGGGCGTGTCCAGGACCTCGGTCTCAAAGTTGACCGTGCGGTACTGCAGGTTGCCATAGCAGTAGCCGAAGTACTCATCGATGGCACCAGTATAGACCAGCTTGTCGGCCATCTCGCGCCAGCTGTCGCGCAGCGTGTTGAAGTCCACACCTGTCTGAGTCTCCACACCGTCGAGCAGTCGTTCGACCATGCGGTTATACCCTCCGATGGGGATGCCTTGATAGGGATCGTTGAAATAATTGTTGTCAAACACGAGGCGCACGGGCAAGCGACGGATGATGGACGCTGGCAGGTCGCAGCAGCCGCGTCCCCATTGTTTCTCGGTATAGCCCTTAATGAGGCGCTCGTAGATATCCCTGCCCACGAGCATCAACGCCTGTTCCTCCAGGTTGCGGGGCTCGGTGATGCCCTCGGCATTCATTCGGGCAACGGCTTCGGCCTTCTGCTCCTCGATTTTAGCAACCGCCTCGTCGGGGGTCTTCACGCCCCACATGCGGTTGAAGGTGTTCATGTTGAACGGCAGGTTGTACAGCTCATCCCGATATCTGGCAACAGGGCTGTTAGTGTAGCGATTAAACTCCACCAGGGAGTTGACATACAGCCACACCTGCTTGTTGGCAGTGTGGAAGATGTGGGCGCCATAGCGGTGGACATTGATGCCCTCCACCTGCTCGCAATACACATTGCCGCCCAGGTGAGCGCGCCGGTCTATCACCAGACAGCGCTTACCGGCCTTGTGGGCCTCGTGGGCAAACACCGATCCGAACAAGCCGGCCCCTACAATCAGGTAATCGTATCGTTTCATTTATCCTTACGTTACAGGATTTTACGTAACACTTTCTTCAAAAAAAGTGCAGCCTTTAAAGAATGATAATTCTGCGACAAAGCCCGTTTATAACTTTTGTCCCATCCGATAGTATCCCAGTATTTTTTATCAAACGCTTTCAATCTTGACAGCATCTCATCGAAAACGCCAAAATTCTTCTCACTTACTGCAATCTTTAAAAACAGATCAAGATACCTGATTGCAACTCGATTGGCTTCATCATAGTACACGGGCTCTTTGTCTTTAAAGAAATCGATAATCAATTCGGCTGTTGCAATATCATCCTTAATCTTTTTCTTATTGAGAACACCCTTTTTGCTAGCTGTGTAGGAATCATCTCGAGTACAGTCATAATGATAGACTACTTGATCAATCGTGTCAAATGATTTTGCATAATAGGCCAACTGAGTCATCACCCAACAATCCTCTCCACAATTCACGCCCTCCTTAGCTGTAATATTATAATCATCAAAGAGAGATTTCCTGATTAGGCGCCCCCACAGAGAATGATTAATCGTCGTTTGCATCATGTCAAGCACCATTTCCTCATTGCTTCGATAGAATGGCCGTTGCAATAATATGTCTCGATTAGCTGTATGCATGAGTGCCATCCCTGAAACAATGTCTGCGTTTGATTTCAGTTGTTGATTTACAAGCAGCTCAATAGCATTCTTCTCAACATAATCATCGGAATCAACATGAACAATAAAATCACCAGTACAGTTCGCCACACCTGTATTTCTAGCAGCAGCAAGTCCCAGATTTTTGCTATGATGAATAATCTTAACTTGGCTTGAAAGATTTGGGTAACGACTCATTACTTGATTAAGTACGTCAACGCTTTGATCTGGAGTGCAATCATTGACGAAAACATACTCAATACTCTCATAAGTCTGGTCAAATAGGGTTGATGCACACCGTTCAACATACTTTTCAACACCATAGATAGGAACCACTATTGACACTAAAGGAAGCATAGTATTCATTATCTGACAATATCACAAAAGTGAATTCACCCAAAACTAATCACATTCCCTATCCACTTGAATAATAAATCGCATCAAATCTTTGGAACTACTTCATATATTCGCCCTAAATAACTTAATCACTTTCTTTTTAATGACATTCAACAAACTTGATGTTGAAATAGCCTGTTTAATATTATTCATGGACAATTCCTTCATGATTCCTTCATAACCTTTTTCATTTATAATCTCTTTATATGAATGACTTGCATCTGAGTACACATACTTGATACTCGAATCAATTACAGGGGTTTTATAATCTCCATAGCACTCCTTCAAAACTTCATCATATGCTACAGGAACAGGCATCAATAATGTTTCAAAAGGCAAATAAACAATTTCATTTAACCATTCTTTCCGTCTACATCGAACTGGTATTCTTGTAAACAGGCAACTCACATATCCGGTTTCTTTGAATTGTTTTGAAATTGCATCCATTTGATTAAAAACTTTGTATGTCGAACCATACTTCATCTTATAACCAAGATGCCTTAAATAAATGACTACAGCAAGTAAGGGATTAGAACATTTGAAATTATGATCTGTAATTACACTAACTTTTCCATGAAGGTCCATACACTGATCATGAATCTTTGCTATCTCATCCCTATTATTTGAGGGGACATTATCAAACACAAAAATATCAATAAAAATCCCTAAATTATACGTCACTCGACACATGAGATCTTCTGGTTGAAAAAATGCTGTATCACTTCTACGAAGACGTGTCACAGAAAATCTATAATTCTTTTGTGTTTTATAATTCTGCAAAAAATAGGGGTGCTTAAATTCTTTGGGCGCGATTTCCATCAACTTATCGTAATCCTCTCGTAGCATCGAGACATCAATATCTTCATCCCATGGAATAAAGCCCTTGTGACGCACAGCGCCCAACAATGTTCCAAAATCAAGAAAATACTTAAGGTTATGCTTTTTGCAGACGCGATCAAACTCGTGCAACAAATCTAATTGAACGGCCCACAGCTCTTTTATTTTTTTACTAACCAAATAGCCATCGCGCACTTCTTCCTGAAAGAAGGATTCAGGTAATTGAATATTTAGGTCGACCATCGTAAAAAACTATTTACAAACCTTGATTTAATGCTCAATACGGAAACGATGCACAGCGATAGTGTATAGATGAACCCATCAAAGTACCCAAATCTCCGAATTGTTGCACCTCTTCACCACTGATTACCAATGTTCTTTTACCGTTTCCTTGTAGGATCGGTCTGTATCAAAAGATGCTATCGTGTGCAAACTGCCGCCACGAACCGGGGTCATGTAATCGCCATAACGCAGGCGCAACACTTCGTCATAGCGGGCCGGGACGGGCATCATCAGGTGCTCAAAGGGCACCTCGATAATCTTATCATAGACGCTAAGCGGCCGGCAATAGGGATAGATATAGGTCACAGTCCCCACATAGCCAGTCGGGCCATAGCTCTTTGCCAGCTGTTCCAGCCGCTGATGTTCCTTGCGTGACGAGCCATAGCGCAGCCTGTAATACCAATAACGCAACCACTTTGCAGGCATCTTGATCCCGTCATCCCGGGTCGGGAAATGGGTCATCAAGATAATGCGATAATAGACCTCATCGGTGTGACTGACCATCGCCTTGATAGTGTCCTCGTCGGCGGCTGGCATGCTGTCAAACACAAAGATGTCGATGAAGATGCCCCGGGCATACTGTGGTTCTAACCTCAGGTCTTCACCTGGCAAGCAGCTGGTGTCAGTTCGCATCAACTTGGTTACTGCCCTGTCATAGTTCTTCTCGGTGAGATAACTCTGCAGGAAATAGGGCTGCTTGAACTCCTTGGGGCCAACCTCCATCAGTTTATCATAGTCCTCGCGCAACATCGACACATCCAGGTCATCATCCCAGGGGATATAGCCCTTGTGGCGAATGGCTCCCAGCAGTGTGCCATGCTCGAGAATATACTTGAGATTGTATTTCTTGCACACACGGTCAAACTCACACAGCAAGTCGAGCTGCACAGCCCACAACTCTTTCATCTTGGCACTCACCAGATAGCCCTCGCGCTCCTCCTCCTGAAGAAAAGAGTCCGGCAGTTGTATTTTCAGGTCAACCATGACTCAAATAATTAGTTCATTTCACAATACAACAAGGGTCACCGATTCTCTAGAGATTCGGCGTCCTGTGGAGAGTGGGCAAAGCTGGTGACACTATCACAGTAGTCATTTACAGCATGTTACCTGTTGCACCTCTTGCATAATATGCCTCATGCGCGCATGTGCAAGCGCACATGGCGCATACATTAAATCGCAAAATTACGATTTTTCCCGCAAACGGGCAAACAAAACCCCAAAAACCTTTCTTTGCAGCGTTGAATGATCCTGGATTGCTGAATAATATGCAGCTTTGTTCAGCAGCCCCTTAAACGATGCCCTAATTGCGGAATTAAAAACGCAAGCGCAACCAGTGACCAAAGGAATTCATACGCTCTCACTTGCAGATAAGACTCGAGTTCAAGATAAGCAAAGATGTATAAACCAAAAAGTGTTCAAATATTAGAAAATTGTGAGATAATATGCAATTTTTACAGCTACTAATCGACCTGTTAACAAACCATTATCCGCAATAATAACAGATGAGAAAATATAGAAACATCTGCATTATCGACGAACCTTGCAAAGAATTTGAGCGGGAATTTTCATGACGAAATGTTTTGGCTAGTGATGGCCTACGCAGCCACAATGCCAGCATGTCTCACATGAAATCAAGAGCGTTCTGATGCTGTATCAGTCTGGTTCATTCCGCAGTTTTAAGCACTATTACCTTCACTATGCCAAGACGCACCCGACCAACGAATTCACAACCGCCGGGTCGTCAACCGCTTTGTCGAACTGGAGAACTGCATGTTCTTTCATATGATATTCTTCCTGCGCTGCATACGGTAAAGGGGACGAAACAACGGCACCAAGAATGGATACATATACACAAAATTTATTATTTGCATCATAAAATCAGCACCAGGCAAGGTATCAGGCAACGGGAAAAGACCCATATGCTTTAGCGTTTTAACTGTTTCTTTAATATAAGGCAGTTTTTTATCACTCAACAGCATGCGTGTCAACAAGTTAGGACTAAACACAAATTGATGTTTCTTTAGCCGCGACTGTACATCTTCGCTCTGCCCTCTCTTAAAATCCTCAAGAATATGAATCGCACGAAAAATATCATCGCATTGCCGCCCCAAACGCGCTGTGTCAACTGTATTTGTCAACGATGAGGAGTGGTTTATATAATAATACACAATTTCAGATGTCCTGGCTATCGTCTTGTTCTCCAGCAAGATTGACAAATTAAACACAGTGTCCTCACAAATTGTCAAAGGCGGGAAACGATGATTCGCCAATAACTCTCGCTTGAAAATGTAGGACCAGCATGTGCCAAAGCTGTTTTCTAGCAAATACTCGACCGAAGAACCTTGCCAATCAAGACTCAATGACCCAGATTGCATGATTGGAATCTCTTTACCTTCACCGATAATTTTTACTCCAAAGCGGAGGATATCAAAATCGCCTTTCTCGGCCAGTGCCAGCAGATGGTCATAACCATTCTCAACCAAAGCATCATCAGGATCAAAAAATGTGATCCATTCTCCACGAGCGATATCCAAACCACTATTACGAGCTGCCGACACGCCCTCATTCTGCTCTTTGTCAATGACAAAAACGTTATCGGAGTGCCGAGACTTGAAGTCATTCAACTTGAGGATTGTGCCATCACTGCTAGCATCATTAATGAAGATTATCTCATAGTCGGTCCTGTTGTTCCACTGCTTTTCCAAGCATTGCAATGACTGGTCTAGATAGGGTTCCACGTTATAGCATGGGACGATGACCGAGAGGCTAACAGGTGATTGTTGTTCTTTCATTGCTTGAAGGTAAAAAAGGGAAATGCAATTAATAGGATGTGAATCAATTCACCAAATGGCTGCGATAGCTAGCGGCGCCTGACGATAGTGGCCTCGGGGCAGCAGACGGTGCAGTTGTCGGGGACATCATGGATGACAATGGCTCCGGCGCCGATTTTCACATTGTCGCCGATCTTGGCATCACCGATGATGATTGCGCCAGCGCCGATACGCACATTATTGCCGATTGTCGGGCAATTGTCGCCCCTATAACCGATGGTCACCAATTGGTTAATCATGCAGTGCTCACCCACAGAGCGGGCACTGATCACCGTACCATGACCGTGCTGGATATAAAGTCCTCCACCAAATTTACCGCGAGGCACATCAAAACCAATGGAGGCACCCTTGGACATCAAGAATCGCATGAAAACAGCAGCGCCACCGATCCTGTAGAGAAAGAGTTTCCTGAATTCTGCAACCCACATCAGATTGAGTATCAGCAGAATCCAGCGAGTTTTCTCGGTGCACGGACGTTGCTGGTGGCTAGCAAAGCACTCAATGTCCATATCAATCTTTTTCTTGTTGGAACTAGTGAAATAGACCAGTAGCCAAATCAATTCTACCGGCACGAGGATGATCAATTTCAGCACTTTAAATGCCCTAATGATTAAATCTATCATGGTGTTATAACATTTATATCTATTTTGCCAAGGAGAAACACTGCCCAAAAATAATTATATGAGGCGGGCATCACTTGACTGATTTTTGACAAAAGTAATCACAAATTCCAACATAGCAAAATAATTCGAAATAAAACTCATCACCGCCTCTGCAATCAGCGGGAAAAGCCTCCATGAAGAACCAGTCATCAGAGACTAAAAGAAAAAACTCCTTACAGATTGCTCCCCAGCCGAATTTTTATTGTACTTTTGCATATTATAATTTAATCAGATTATCCTAATGAGTGAAAACAATAAAAGACTGAAGGTGGGCATCACTATCGGTGACACCAATGGCATCGGAATCGAGGTAGCGTTGAAGGCTGTCGGCGTGCCCGAGATGATGGACCTGTGCATCCCCGTCATCTACGGATCAAGTAAGGTCGTGAGCTATCACCGTAACGCATGCAATCTGGCAGGATTCCAGATTAACCACACCAAGAGCGCCGATCGCTTGAAAGAAAACATGCCCAACCTGGTAGAATGTATTGACCAAGAAATCAAGGTCGAACTGGGACAACCCAGCAAGCAGGCAGGCCAGGCTGCATTCATAGCACTTGAAGCAGCAGTGCGCGACCTGAAGGCAGGGCTCATTGATGTGCTCGTGACCGCCCCCATCAATAAAGACAATATCCAGAGTGAGCAATTCCACTTTTCGGGACACACCGAGTATCTGGAAAGCGCAGCGGGAGACGGCAACAAAGCGTTGATGATTTTGTGCGCATCCAACCTGCGCATAGCTTTAGTTACCACCCACTTGCCGCTGGCCCAGATCCCTGTCACCCTGACGTCTCAAGAAATCAAGGAGAAGCTGCGCATGTTCAACAACTCGTTGAAACGAGACTTTAACATCGACTGCCCCCGTATCGCTGTGCTTTCTCTCAATCCCCATGGTGGCGAGAACGGACTGCTCGGCAACGAAGAGCGCGAAATCATCCAGCCTGCCATGCAGCAGTCCCTTGATGAGGATGGTGTCCAATGCTTCGGTCCCTATGCTGCCGACGGCTTCTTCGGCGCCCGTCACTACAGGAGATTTGACGGTGTGTTGGCCATGTATCACGACCAGGGCCTGGCTCCGTTCAAAACCATCGCCATGGACGAGGGTGTGAACTTCACTGCCGGACTTCCCATCGTGCGAACCAGCCCCGACCACGGCACTGGCTATGACATTGCCGGACAAGGTATTGCCAACGAGTCCTCGATGCGCCATGCCATCTACACAGCAATCGATGTGTACCGTAATCGCATCCGTTATGATGAGGCCCGGCAGAATCCGTTGCCCAAACTGTTCCAGGACCGCGGACGCGACAATGTGAAACTTGACTTGACCAAGGGCGAGTAACAACCGACACGTCATGATAAAAGGAATCATCTTTGACTACGGTGGCACCCTCGACAGTCGAGGGGTGCACTGGAGCGAAGTACTGTGGCAAGGCTATCAAGCGGCAGGTGTGCCAATCGACAAGGAGACTTTCCGTAAAGCCTATGTTGAGGGGGAGCGCGCGCTTGCTCGTGAACGCATTATTCTTCCTCAAGACAATTTCCACACCCTGTTGCGCAAGAAGGTGGCACTTGAGATTAGTTACCTGCCCGAACAGCCCGACCAAGGCACCCGCGACAAGTGGGTAGACCAAATTGCCGCCTTCTGTGATCAAGCCGCTCGCACTTGCATCGATGAGGCGCGTCCCATGTTGGAGCAACTCCACGAACACTATCCCATGATGCTCGTGAGCAACTTCTATGGCAACATCGACGAAGTGTTGCGCGACTACGGAATCAGGCACCTGTTCAAAGGCATCATCGAGAGTGCTGTGGTGGGCGTTCGCAAACCCAACCCTACCCTCTTCCGCCTGGGCGTCGATGCGCTGGAACTCGAGCCCAGCGAAGTACTCGTCGTGGGAGACAGCTTGCGCAAGGACATCGAACCTGCCGAGCAGTTGGGCTGCCAGGTCCTCTGGCTGAAAGGTAAAGGGTGGACCGCCGAAGAGGATTCACAGACCCATCCCCACACCATCAAATGTGTGACCGAGGTACTCGACCATCTCAAGTAAAGATAGGAGCTTTCCACATTCAAAATACAGATAATATACATTATAATATATAGCATCATGAACTATGCGATAATTGCTGCGGGCGAAGGCTCGCGTCTAGCACAAGAAGGTGTCAGCAAACCCAAACCCCTGGTTGAATTACAGGGAGAGCCCATGATCGGGCGCCTGATCAACATCATGCTCCGTTGCAATGCCGAGAGTATCAGCATTATCGTCAACGAGCACATGACCGAGGTGCGACAATACCTAATGGGCCTGGAATTGCCCGTGCCCCTCAACCTTGTAGTGAAGACGACACCGAGTTCAATGCATAGTTTCTGGCATTTGAGCCAAGTCATCCCCAAAGGCAAATTCTGTCTCACCACCGTTGACACTATATTCCGTGAAGAGGACTTCAAAGGCTATATCAACGCCTTTGAGGCAGATGAGGTGCATGATGGGATGTGGGCTGTCACTCCGTTTGTCGATGACGAGAAGCCCTTGTGGGTAGACGTAGATGAGAAAATGAATATCACTGCATTCCGCGACAAGCCGTGGGATGGAGCCAAGTATGTGTCAGGCGGCGTGTATGCCATGACAGACAAAGCGTTTGATGTCTTAAATCACTGTATTGACAAAGGCATCAGTCGGATGCGCAATTTCCAGCGGGCACTGGTCGAGGCGGGATGTCACCTCCAGGCTTACAGCATAGATAAAATTGTCGATGTTGACCATGCCGAAGACATTGCTACTGCCGAAGAATTTCTTAGCAAGAAAACGACTGGCGACGAGCAATGTGAATGAGTCAATGCCCCCTAACCTAAATAAATGTTATCAAAGCACAGACTTGGGCAAAAAGAACTTAAAAAAACCATTTTAGAGGCTTTTTTGCGAGGGGTAGCATTAACATATATCAACATTTAATAACCTAAAATAGCCCCAATTTATCATATTTTAAATATTAAGGCAATAATTTAACGGGCGCTAACTTTTTTTTCATTATGTTATATTTCCTAATTCAAAAAAAGGCTGTAATTTAGCGCCGTTTTTTTGCAGGCCTTATTCTGCATAAAGCACAGATCCCATAGTGGGACACAATCGATTTAATCAACAGATAATAACCTGAACATTAATTGTATAGAAAAATTATGGCAAAAGAAATCGCTAAGCCCGCTACCGGCAAGTTAGGTATTATGGTAGTAGGATTGGGTGCCGTGAGCACCACGTTCATGACCGGCGTTATGATGGCTCGCAAGGGTCTTGCAAAGCCCGTCGGCAGCATGACACAGTACGACAAGATTCGCATTGGCAAAGGCGAGAACAAGAAGTACTTACATTACAAAGATATCGTCTCGATGCCCACACTCGACGACCTCGTGTTTGCCGCATGGGACGTATTCCCTGCTAACGCTTATGAGAGCGCCATCAATGCTGAGGTATTGAAGGAGAAGGATATTGAGCCCGTTAAGGACGAACTGCTGAAGATCAAGCCCCTGAAGGCCGCTTTTGACAAGAACTATGCAAAGCGTCTGGACGGTGACAACGTGAAGCAGTGCAAGGATCGTTGGGACATGACCGAGCAGATTCGCGAAGACATCCGCAACTTCAAGAAGGAGACCGGCGTTGACCGCGTCGTTGTTCTCTGGGCCGCTTCGACTGAGATTTATGTCGAGCCCGACATGAAGTATCATGGCACTATGGCTGCCCTGGAGCAGGCCATGAAGGACAATGTCGTTGACAAAGTCGCTCCCTCGATGTGCTACGCTTATGCTGCACTGGCCGAGGGTTGCCCCTTCGTCATGGGCGCTCCCAACACCACCGTTGACATCCCCGCCATGTGGGAAATGGCAGAGAAGACCCAGATGCCTATCGCCGGCAAGGACTTCAAGACCGGCCAGACCCTGGTGAAGAGCGGTTTCGCTCCCATTATCGGCACCCGCATGCTCGGCTTGAGCGGTTGGTTCTCAACCAACATCCTGGGTAACCGTGACGGTCTCGTGCTCGATGAGCCCGCCAACTTCCGCACCAAGGAGGTCAGCAAGCTGTCGACCCTCGAGTCCATCCTCGTTGCTGACGATCAGCCCGACCTGTACAGCGAGTACTTCCACAAGGTACGCATCAACTACTACCCGCCCCGTAACGACAACAAGGAGGGCTGGGACAACATCGACATCTTCGGTTGGATGGGTTATCCCATGCAGATCAAGATCAACTTCCTGTGCCGCGACTCTATCCTCGCTGCCCCCTTGTGCCTTGACCTGTGTCTGCTCATCGACCTGGCACGCCGTGCTGGCCGCTACGGCACTCAGCGCTTCCTGAGCTTCTTCCTTAAGAGCCCGATGCACGACTACACCAAGGACGAGGTTCCCGTTAACCACCTGTTCCAGCAGTATGTAATGCTGAAGAACGCCGTCCGCGAGATGGGTGGCTATGAGGCCGACGAGGAGATCGATTAATTCGATTCCATCCATTAATATCACATCTTATCAGGGTGACTGCAGGTCTGCAGTCACCCTGAGTTTTTAGGCTATAGACGACAAAAACGACCGAAGCCACTCAAAAAAGATGCTGCAGCCAGTTCCAGGGATCTTCCCATTAATATTTTTTATTAAAGTATCTTTTGTCATTTTAAGCTATTTACAGTAAATTTGCAGCGTTTTTACATATCAAGGTCATCACTATGTGATGAATCAGTGTTTTATTATGCTTTAATTTGAACATAAAAAGCTGATCATGCAAGAAATAGTTCAAGAAGATTTGGCGGCAAAAGCGGCTGCATTAGAGAAAAAGAAAAAACGTGCACGCACTGGTGTGAAGTGGGACAGATTGTTCATGGCCTGTGCCTACAACTGGTACTGGTTCGTATTGTCTGTCATTATCTGCGGATGTATAGCTTATCTGTATGGTAAATCTCAGCCTCAATTCTATGTGTCAAGGTGCTCTATCCTCATCAGGTCTAAGGACAGTGCCCAGGGCACGCCGTCCATGACATTTAGCGACCTGGGACTCAATACTGTGAACTATATCCCCAACGAACCCTACAAACTGAGGTCATCACGCGTGATGGAAATTGTAGTCAATTCACTGGGATTGAACGTGCAGTACTTTGGCCACATGTTCCTGCGCGATGTCAACATCTACAAGGATACGCCTGTCACTGTAACCCCACTGAAGGAGGTGACTCGTGGATTCACTATCAACCTCACGCCCAAAAGCGAGGAAGAATTTGAATTCCAGGTCAATGGCGGCCAGTGGAAAAAAGCACGCTTCGGCAGTAAGGTCAACACGGATTTCGGCCCAGTAGCCATCTCCAAGACTGACAAATTCACTGAAGACCACATCGACTTTGACCTCATTGTCAACATCTCCAACCCCAACACCATGGCGCGGTCGCTTGCCGGTTCGGTTGTTGTGGAACTTGCTGACCAACACAGTGACGTGCTTAATCTTGCCATCCGCGGCCAGAACCCCCAGATGTGCGCCGACATCCTGAATGCCTTGGTGGTTGCCTACAACCAAGAAGGCATCAACGACATGAACCAGGTGGCACGTAGCACCGAGGCCTTTATCATCGAACGTGTTTCGGAACTCTCTAAGGACCTGGGCGACGTGGATAATGAAGTAGCCATCTTGACTGCCAACTCTGCCAACTCTCTCATGCTTGGCAATGCATCCAATGCTATGCGACAGATAGATGAGAGCGAGAACACCAACCTTGAAATCAACCTGGCTGCCCAGATCCGCAACTTCATTTCCAACATGGGACAAGGTGAACTTATCCCGGTCAACACTGGTATGAACAATTCTGGTATCGTTTCACAGATTGATCAATACAACCAGGCTATTCAGGACTATCAGAAGATTTCCGCATCTTCGAGCGCTGAAAACCCTGTGATGAAAGAACTCAGTGCTTCCTTGGCTGCCCAGAAGAGAAACATCATTGCCAGTCTGGACAACTACATCAGCACCCTGAGGACAAAGCAAGGCCAAGCCCAGCGATTGCAAGCCCAGGCTCAATCCAACATGCTTGCCAACCCCTCACACGAGAAAGCTATCACCGAGGTGACTCGCCAGCAGAAAATCAAAGAGCAGCTCTACCTCTATCTGCTTAACAAGCGTGAGGAGAATGCATTGCAGATGGCCATCACCGAGCCTAACGCCAAAGTGATGGAGGCAGCCTTGCCTATTTATGCCCCCGTTACTGCACCGTTGGGTCGTATCGTGCTTACCGGTATGGTTATCGGACTCTTAATTCCCGCATTGATTCTTTACGGCGTATTCTGGTACTTCTCACTTGACAAGACCATTCACACCCGCCGAGAGATTGAGGAAGTTTGTGACATTCCCATCCTCGGAGAGCTCCCAGCCAAGAAGAATAACGTTACCGGTGAGATCGTGGTTAACGAGACCTCTAATGACCGCATGAATGAGGCCTACCGAATAGTCCGAAACAACCTAGACTTTGTCACGAACCAGAACAGTCAGGATGGCAAAGCGACTGTCATCCAGTTTACTTCAACCATGTCTGGTGAAGGTAAGAGTTTCGTGGCTGTGAATCTGGCATTGTCCTATACCTACATCAACAAGAAAGTTATCGTAGTCGACCTTGACTTGCGTAAAGGTAAGTTCTCAGAATATGTAGGTGTACAGGACGGTAAGGGTGCTTCGGCATACCTTTCTGGCAAAGAGACAGACCTGAACAAGGTGATCCACCGTGGACCGCTGCATGAAGGTTTTGACATCATCAGTGTAGGTGCTATCCCACCTAACCCCACTGCATTGCTGCTAAGCGATAATATGTCCAAGATGATTGAGCAGCTCAAGAAGGAATATGACTATGTTATTCTTGATACCGTGCCCTATAACCTGATTGCCGACGCAGCAGTTGTGAACCGCTACGCAGATCTCACGATCTACGTTGTTCGTGACGGCAGGGTTGAGCAACAGTATATGTATGAACTTGAGCGTATGGCCGAGGAGAACAAGATCAAGAATCTCACCATCCTCGTCAACGACATCAAGGTCAGCAAGACCCGCTACAACTACTCCTACGCCTACGGATATGGCAAGGGCTATGGCTATGGTTATGGCTATGGTTATGGTTATGGCTACGGCGGCGACAGTGGCGGTTATTACGTTGATGATTCGCCCAAGGATCGCGAGAAGCCTATTCATGGTTAATATCATTTACCGGCAATGAAGATCGCGGTTGTTGGAACCGGATACGTCGGATTAGTCACGGGCACCTGTTTCAGTGAAATGGGTGTCCATGTGACATGTATCGACGTGGATAAGAATAAAATTGACGGCTTGAACCGTGGCATCGTCCCCATCTATGAACCTGGACTGGAGGCACTGGTGCGCAAGAATAAAAAGTCTGGCAGGCTGCATTTCGCTACCCGACTCGAGGACGTCATCAATAACGTTGACATTGTCTTCTGTGCAGTGGGCACCCCTCCTGACGAGGATGGAAGTGCTGACCTCAAGTACGTCCTTGAAGTGGCAAGAACCATCGGCAAGCACCTGAACCGGTACATCGTCGTGGTGACCAAGAGCACCGTGCCTGTGGGTACAGCGCAAAAAATCAAAAATGTCATTCTTGAGGAATTGAAATCACGTGGTATCCACGTCGAGTTTGACGTAGCCAGCAACCCCGAGTTCCTCAAGGAAGGCAACGCCGTTAAAGATTTCATGAGCCCCGACCGCGTAGTCGTCGGGGTGGAGAGTGAACGCGCACGCAAACTCATGGCACGACTATACAAGCCGTTCATGATCATGAGTGACCGACTGATATTTACCGATATTCCTTCGGCCGAGATGATTAAGTACGCTGCCAACTCGATGCTTGCTACACGCATCAGCTTCATGAACGACATTGCAAACCTGTGCGAACTTGTCGGAGCTGACGTCAATATGGTGCGCAAGGGCATCGGTAGTGACACCCGTATCGGGAAGAAGTTTCTTTATCCTGGCTGCGGATATGGTGGATCATGTTTCCCTAAGGACGTGAAAGCCCTCATCAAGACAGCCCATGATATGGGATATGACATGAGGGTACTCCAGGCTGTCGAAGAAGTCAACAACGACCAGAAACTGGTACTATTCCACAAGATAGTGAACTATTATGGCGATGAGAGTCTCCTGAAGGGCAAAACCATAGCTATGTGGGGACTTGCCTTTAAACCGGAGACCGACGACATGCGCGAAGCACCGTCATTGGTACTCATTGACCTGCTCACCAAGGCAGGTGCAACGGTAAGGGTCTATGACCCCGTTGCCATGGACGAGTGTCGCCGTCGCATTGGCGATATGGTCACCTATGCACATGACATGTACGATGCTGTTGATGGTGCCGACGCCCTGATGCTCGTCACCGAGTGGAAGGAGTTCCGTATTCCCAACACCGAGTCCTTGCTTGGAAAGATGCGTGGACGCCTCATCCTTGACGGTCGTAACATTCTTGACGGTGAAGAGTTACGTTTAGCTGGCTTTGAATATCACTGCATCGGCAAGTAACTACATAATGTAAAATAACATTCAGCGGGCCGCAAGAAGAGAATCTTGCGGCCCGCTGAATATAAGGATATCCCAGTAATCGTTACTTCACAACTACCTTCAAAGATGTCGTATCGCTGGCAACAACGTAGATACCTGCTGGCAAGGCAAGGGTTTCAACACCCTTTGACATCATCTGGGCGCAGCAATTACCGTCAAAATCATACACCTCGAGCATCTCTCCCGAATAGTTTTCACAGAGAATGCCTCCATCGGCAGGATAGGCACACCACGCCAATTTGGCTGACGACGGATTCAGCAGTTTGTTAATCAGCTCAGTCACATCCGAAATCTTGATAAAACCATCCTGATCAACGTCTGCAGCGTCCATATCAATGTTTGATTCATCACCATTAAGCAGGTAGTTAACCAGATCTGCCACGTCACTGATGTTCACTGCTCCGTCCATATTCACGTCACCTATCTGAATCGGCTTAGCATTTACTGTACCCTGGAGGTCGGCATAGGCGCTCACACGTGATGTACGCGCCGAGAGCTTGCCATAATACTCACCAACTGTACCGGTGTCGGCAATACGCACATAGATTACTTCACCAGTGGGATCAAGCGTCAAGGTGCGTGACCAGGTAGTACGGTTCAAGCTGATTTCAAAATTACCCTCCACCGTCACGTTGATGTCCTCACCGTTCTCCACACCGCTGATGGTCGTGCTCACAATAGTTGAATTGCCATCCTGCTCAGCCTCCATGGCACCAACGGCATCGATGTCAATGAACGGATTGATTACCGGTGTTCCGGGATTGCTGGTAATAGCGATGTCATCGATATTGAGTCGTGAACCCGCCGTCTGCAGGATTTTAAAGCGCACATTACCGGTGATGTCCAGATTGAAGATGTACTGTTGCCAAGTCGCGTTGGGTGAGCAGGTGGCCGCTGTGGTCCAAGTAGTGCCACCGTTGGTGCTGTATTGCAGCTGAATCGTGGGTGCTGCATCACTGCCATATTTAGCGGCATAGAAGGTCACCTTGCTGGCGCCGTTGGTAACATCCTCGGTCATCTGGATATAGGAATCGGCATCCTTGCCGAAACGGCAACCGAGATTGTCATTCCAGTGGTCATTGTCTTGAGCAAAGAGGCCAGCATTATGGAAATACCACGAGAAGGCCTTGCCTTGGACCGCTTTGTCAGTATAGTTACCATAGCCCGTGCAGCCTTCCCAAGTCTCTATAGTCTCGGTACCGCCACTGCTGCCACCAGTGTTATAAGTAGCCGTCAACGTAACATTGCTGCTCACCTCAGTACTGCTGATGGTCAATCGGCCAGTTGCATTGGTCGCGGTGCCATTATAGGTCACGGTAACCGTTGTGCCGGCATTGACAGCAGCCGCCGTGAGGGACGTAGGTGAAACGCTGAATCCAGTTCCCGTAACCGCAACAGACAACGATTTAGTCAAATAAACACCCTTGACTGTGATGGTCTTGCTCACGCCATTGCCCGTATTGGTGCCCACATTGATGGTCGAGCCGTTAGAAGGCGACGAGAGTACGGGATCGGTAGAAGCGCTGCCGGTCCAAGCGGTGCCAGTCCTGTTTCCCCAAAGGAACTCGGCAAGTTCAGGATGGTCGATAAAGGGGTTGCGGTTGTGCTGGATGTTATACACCGCCTCGTTACGGTTGGTCTCCACTGTGCTAACCGGGTCATTGCGGTGCCACTCCAGCAGCTGGCTTATGGCCCACGGTGTCAAGTGCTTGTAAGAAGTGTTCGTGAATACGGCATCGCCGTTACTCTGTGTCCAAGAACCCACACGGTCCATATAGCGCACCACCATATAGAAATAAGTTCGCGCAAAGTCGCCTTTGTACTCATCGGCGACCTCAAACACGGTGCCTGTATAGCCGCTGTGGGTGCAACGCCCCAGCTTGCCTGTTCCCCTTGGCGAGCCACTGGCGCAGTCGCCGAAGGGATAGTTGCCGCGCTCAGCATTCACCCATCCATCAACAGGGTAGATGTGGAACAAGTCAGAGTACATCGTGTCGGTATTCTCCGATCCACCCCCCCACCAGCTATTAGGCACCGAGTGCTCACGGTTGTAACACTGGCCGATGCCGTTGTAGGTACCGCACTGGTCGGTCTGATAGGTAAATTGTGTGTCGGCATAACGGTCAATGATGATGCCATTGACACAGTCAGTCGTCTCGAACTTAGGCCACAACTTGTTGTAATAGATCTCATAGTGGCCATGGATTTTCTGGTGCAACGACAACATCAGTTGTCTGTCGCTCTTGCCCAGGGCAGTGTTGTAATAACCGCTAGGGATAGCAGCTGCCGCCTGCAGGCCTATCAGAGCCACGAGCAGGAGCATGAGGTTAAGTAGATTCTTTTTCATATCGTGTACTGTATTAAATAGTATTGATTTTCAGCGCAAAGGTACTACTTTTTCAGACAACAACGACAACTTTCGCACAACAGCGGCAACTTTATTTTCTTGCATTCGCAATGTAGAGCTGCAAAAACTTGGGGCTTACACATCAGTTCTCCACCACACGGGGGCTGAAATACAAGCTGACGTTTCATGAACTCACGAGAAAGGGCAACCCAAACCTGCTTCCCGTCGTTGCCATCCTCGCAGCCATGATTTTTTGCTAATCTTCAAGAAAATTGTGCAAACGTTTGCATATTTATTATTGGGTATATAATTAGGGTATATAGGTGTCTATTTTGAAGTAAATTTCATAAATTTGTAGCAAATTTATTATCCATCCTAAATAAATGTTGAGAAATGATGAAGAATACCATTTTCAAGTTGAGTGTAATGCTGTTGCTGACCATAGTCGGCTTGCAACAGGCGAGGGCCGCATTTGTGGGACCTCGCAATGACTTCCGCGACGAGAGCATCTATTTTGTGATGACGACGCGCTTCTATGATGGTGACCCGAGCAACAATGTGCAGTGCTGGGACGGCGCCAACGCCAACCACGGCGACCCGTGCTGGCGAGGCGACTTCAAGGGCTTGATTGACAAGTTGGACTACATCAAGGCGCTGGGTTTCACAGCAGTGTGGGTCACCCCTATTGTCGAGAATGCATCAGGACTGGACTATCACGGCTATCACGCGAGGAACTTCTCCCGCGTCGACCACCGCTACGAGAGCGGCGACACGACATTCCAGACACTAATTGACGAAGTCCACGCAAGAGGAATGAAAATCATCCTGGATATCGTACTCAACCACACGGGTAACTTCGGCGAGGAGCACCTGTGCAAACTCTTCACCCGCGACTGGAACGCCAACCAGTTCCACATCGAAGAGTGCATGAAGCCCTACACCACCGACTCGGTGGGCGGCAAACTTCCTACCAACTACAACAATCTGCCCGCAGGCCAGCAATATGATGCTCGCCTCAAGCAGATGAAGAATACCGACAACCAGAACCACGACAACCACAACTATTGGCACCACTTCGGCCAATTCAACTGGGATGACAACACGCGCTGGTGGGCACAGATTGCCGGCGACTGCGTGGACCTGAACACCGAGAATCCCGCTGTTGCCGATTACCTGATCGATTGCTATGGCACATTTATTAAGATGGGCGTGGACGGCTTCCGCATCGACACGGGTGGCCACATTGCCCGTCTAACGTTCAACAAGGTGTATATCCCCGCCTTTCAGGCCCTGGGCGAGCAGTACCGTAGCAAACGCTTGAATGGCGCCGATTTCTTCATGTGCACCGAGGTGTGCGCCCGCTATCAAGGCAGCGTCACCTACCGCAATCAGCCCGTCCTCTCGCCCTACTTCTACACCTGGGCCGAGAACAAGAATTACAGCTGGAACTATGATGCCAGCTACTGGGACGGGGTTGCCGTCTATGAGAGCACCGACCTGAGCACGCTCGCCAACATCAGTTCTTGCCAGCAGATGTATGCCGACAACAACAAGGAGACCAGCAGTGCGATGCCCACATCCAGCAACGCCGTGCTCAACGGCAACAACTACCACCAGCCCGATGTGAGCCGCGCCTCGGGCCTCAATGTCATTGACTTCCCCGTGCACTACTCGTTCCACAATATCGGTAGCGTGTGGGACCTCGCCATCAACGGCGACAAGTATTACAACGACGCCACCTATAACGTCGTGTACGTCGATAGCCACGACTACAGTCCTGGCCCCAACGACAACATCCGCTTCAACGAGGGCACCGCACAATGGGCCGAGAATCTGTCATTCATGTTCACCTTCCGCGGCATCCCCTGCCTGTACTACGGCAGCGAGGTCGAATTCAAGGCCGGCAAGACCATTGATCCAGGCGGCAACGGCTCACTCAAGGACAGCGGTCGCGCCTACTACGGCGGCTACATCAAGGGTAACGTCACGGCAAGCGACTTCGGTGTCGCCAGCGGTGCTACTGGCAACCTCGCCGCCACGCTCTCTAAGCCTCTGGTGAAGCACCTGCAGCGACTGAACCGCATTCGCCAGGCCGTGCCCGCCCTGCGCAAGGGGCAATACAGCACCACAGGGTGTTCCTCCACTGGAGGCTACGCCTTTAAGCGCCGTTTCACCGACAGCACGACCGACAGCTATGTACTGGTGACCATCAACGGCCCAGCCACCTTCACAGGCGTACTCAACGGCACCTACACCGACTGCATTACCGGTGATGTCAAGACCGTGACCAACGGCACCCTGACCACCACCACATGCAGCGGCAAGGGCAACATGAGAATTTATGTTCTCTCAACCTCGCTCACCCCTGCTCCGGGCAAAATCGGCAGCGACGGCCCCTACCTCTATACCAGCAGCCCCAATGCCGGCACCGTAATGAGTTATGACGGTACTGAAGAGGAATTGTCGAGCAATAACGGCGAGGATGGCGGCACATCACCCGTCACTCCCGTTGAAGTGTACGAGCCCAGCTGTGAGGAAGATGACATGAGCGTGTTCCTTGAGACCAGCACTAGCGTGAACCGAGTGACCACCTGGATTTGGAACAGCAGCAGCAACTTCACAGGCGGCACATGGCCAGGCCAAACGATGACGCTGATGGGAACCACCTCGGACGGTACGCGTCGCATCTGGAAATGGACCTACGAGGATACCAACACTAGTGCCCCGACGGGCATCATCTTTGTCACCGATGGCCAGCAGACCCAAGACCTCACCTTCCGCAACCACGGTTACTATATCGACGGCACATGGCATCATGAGGTGACCAATTATACATCCCCAGCGCCGACCGTGAGCATCGACAAGCCCGACGGCCAGTATCAGGGTAGTGTGACGGTCACCATCACCGCCAGTGAGAGTGATGCAGTCATCGTCTATACGACCGACGGTAGCACACCCACTGCCTCCAGCACCCAGGCAATCGGCCACGTGACACTCACCTTCACCGACAATACCGTGCTGACGGCTGGCGTGCTCTATGAGGGCAAGGTGCGTAATATCGTGCAGCGCGAGTATATCTTCCATGGCTTTGTACCCTATACTGCCACAGTCTATATCAAGGACCCGACTGTCGCACCCAACAACTGGAGCAGCGTCTGGATCTATGCTTGGGACAATGCAGGCGTACTCAGCGATAGCTGGCCCGGCGTGCAGACAACTGCGACCAAGACTGTCAATGGGCAGAAGTTCTACTACCGCACTTTCAACGTGGGCAGCAACGACTATGCGTTCAACGTCGTGCTCAATCAGGGCAACAGTGAGCACCAGAGTGTTGATGTGACTGGCATCAACAAGGACATCTATCTGGAAATCACTTCAACGACCAACAAATATACCGTTGCCGATATCACCGACCAGTACAGTCACATCACAGGAGACGTGGACCTTGATGGTATGGTCAATATTGCTGATGTGACCACCCTCATCAATCTGCTCTTGACTGGCCAAAATGATATCAACATCTACCCTCAGGCCGACGTCGATGGGGATGAAATGGTGAACATTAGCGATGTGACTGCCCTGATTTCCATCCTCTTGAATGCATAAAAACAAAAAAAACGCCGTATTTAAGGTTTTTTAACTCTAAAAAAAGTTCTAGTATCAAAAATGGCAGTAATTTTGCACCGCATTTTTGGGTAATAATTTTTTCATAAGGTAAAGATTTAGAGTAAAAGAATGAAAAAGACCCGCCGTGATGGCGGGTCTTTTCATTTTGTTTTACCCCGTCAATTTGGCTATATTAAAAAAAAAGAGTAATTTCGCACGTTTTTTAGTAAAGATATAAACTGATGAAGAAAATTCTGATGATCATGATGGCCGTCGCCATGCTGACGGCTTGTAACGGCAACAAATTCCATATCGACGGCACCATCGAGGGCGCCAGCGACACGACACTCGTTGTTGAGCAGTCCAGCAATGGTGAATGGTTCTTCCTGGATAGCGTTCATGTAGACAAGAATGGTAAATTCAGCTTCAGCGCTGAAGCGCCCGAAGTCCCCAGCATCTACCAGATCCGCATGGGTAATCAAGCCATCTGCTTCCCCATCGACAGTCTGGACAAACTGACCATTAACTCCAAGTTGCCAAACTTTGGAATCGACTATACCATCTCGGGCAGTGAACATGCCGAGCAGGTGATGAAAATCGATAAAGATGCTATGCGATTTGCCGGGGGCAAAGGCAGCGAAGCCCAGATTCAGGCCTGGAAAGACCAGCTGGCTCGACAGATTGTTGCTGAACCGAGCGGCATTGTCGCTTATTATACCATCAATAAACACATCGACGACAAGCCCCTGTTTGACCCGATGAACGACAACGACCTGCGCATCATCGGCGCTGTTGCCAATGCGTTTAACTCCTTCCGTCAAGATGACCCGCGAACCGACTTCCTGGTCAAGCAACTGCTGGAGGGACAACGCCGCCGCAGGGCCAATAGTGGTGCCCCTCGAGATACCATCGTTGCCGATGTGACAACTATCATCGACATCAAATTGCAGGACTATACCGGCAAAGAGTACAAACTGTCGGAAATCGCTGCCAAGAACCGACTGGTGCTGCTGGACTTCACTGCATATGCTACCGAGATCTCTCCGCAGCTCAACAAGTTGCTCAACGACATCTATAAGAAATACCACAGCAACGGACTGGAGATTTACCAAGTGAGCCTAGACCCCGACAATGTGCTGTGGCGCGAATCTGCCAAGAACCTGCCCTGGATTACCGTATATGAACCCATGGGTGTCAACTCACAGACGGTGGGCAATTATAACGTGAACGGCATCCCCACAACGTTCATCATTCGCAACGGCGAGATTGTTGAGCGAGTTGAGGACGCAACACAGCTGAAAGCTGCTGTTGCCAAACACATGTAAAGAAACAAGACAAGTATAAGTAAAGCGAGTGGCTGATATCCTCACGGATAACAGTCACTCGCTTTACTGTATATGGGTGCTGTAAGCCTATCAGAGCAAGCTTTTCCAGAAGTCAAGGTAGCGCTGAGCCACCACGGGAGCAGCGTTGTGTTTCTCAACAAAGGCGCGACTGGCGCGAGCCAGCCTGGGCAATTCATCACGGTGTTCTACGAGCCATGACAACTTGTGGTCAATGTCACCCTCGACAAGAGGGGAGACATTAATAATGGGGTGATTGACCTGTTCGTCAATCAGCTCATAGTATTCAGGCTCAGCGCCCGACACTGCCACTAGGCCCTGGGCCATGGCAATCAGAGCATTGGTGCCAGGAGTATAGCTGTAAAGCTGGTCCAGAATGACGTGAGACGAGCGCATGCGACGTGTGTATTCATCATAGGGCAGATTCTCCACTACCTCCAGCTCGGTGATGCCGGGATAACGGTCATGGACGCGCTTCATCGCAGCGAGCAGGCGGTCGGTTCCCTTGACAACATGGCGGTCGCGCTGGATACCGATGAACAGGCGGACCTTTTCGGGCGCCTCCTCAAGTGGACGATATTCCAGGGAATCCACATCGATAGGGATTCCGCCATAGGCCACACGGTCTCCCAACAAAGGCTTGTAGGCCACATAATACTCATACAGGCACGCCACAGCACCGTCGATGCCCGACAGGATGTGGTCACTATGGTCACGCATGAACGGCTGTCGCCAATTATCTTGCTGGTTAGCGATATACTCCGCCGAACCCACATAGGGCGAGGGCTCATCGCCCAACAAATAATCGCTGTAGCGGAAGGTGTGTCCATCATGACAGGCCTGATAATAGACCACATCGGTAGCCAGTGCCGACAAGACCACATGGCTGTTGTTTGCCTTCAGATAGTCAAAGACTTTAGCGATACGATGCGGCTTCAGTCTCAGGAAAATGGGTGACGCGATCTCAACAATGTCATACCCCGTCATTAACGGCAGTGCGCGCTTGATGTCCATTATATACCGCAAAGCGCCGAGTTTTCCAGGACGGCGCAGCAGGTTGATGTCGCGGTGGGTGTCCATCCAACGGGAGCCATCGGATGCCACCGTCGCCTCATGTCCCATCAGCCGCAGCTGCTGGGCTAGGCAGTTATGCAGGTTGCTAGCATCGCCAGCGAATAATATCTTCATTGCGGGGACAAAAGTAGGACATTTTTTGCACTTAATCAAAAAAAGCAGTACCTTTACCCCGTGAAGAATATGGAAATCTCCATCATCATACCCGTCTATAATCGTGCCAGCGTGGTACCCGCCACATTGCAGAGCGTTGTGGCTCAGACTCATCGTCCCCTGCAAGTGGTACTTGTGGACAATGACAGCACTGATGACACGTTGCAAGTGCTCGAGACGTTCAAGAAGGAGCATCCGGGCGAAGGATTCAATGTTGTCATCACCAGCGAGAGCCACCACACCGCTGGAGCTGCCCGCAATCGCGGTTTTGAACACGCCACGGGCGAGTGGGTGCTCTTCTTCGACAGCGACGACCTGATGGAAGAAGACCTGGTGGAATCCTATGTCAAGGTCATTGAAAAGGCAAGGAAGGAAGAGCGACAGCTGGACCTCATCAGTGCCAAATCCACGCTTGTGTTCCCCGACGGCAGCCAGCGTCCGGCACCGTTCCACAAGGGCGACTTGTTTGCCAACCATATCCTCCATGCCCAACTTGCAACACAGCGCTATGCCGTCAGACGCGAGTTCTTTGCATCGACCGACGGATGGAACATCGACCTGCCCGGATGGAACGACTGGGAACTGGGATTGAGACTCCTGCTCGCCAACCCACATGTCGCCTATATGGGCGGCAAGTCGCGCATCATCATCAACCACAACGGCGCCGACTCTATCACAGGCACCGAGTTCCACAGTCGCCACGGCCAGTGGGAATACGTCATCGATATCATGAAGAACGAGGTGCGCTGTTCGCAACTCAAGCGCCACCTGAAACAACACTATGAAAGGCTGCTGGAATACCGCCGCATGGTACTCGCGGCACAATATGAACACGAGGGCTGCCAGGATCTATCCAAACCACTTTGCCAACAGGCTTACCAAGCCTTGCGCGAAACCTACGGTAACAACCGCCGTTGGCGCTGGCTGGTCGGTCCCCTGACCAAGCGGCTCTTTGCCCGCATTGCCACCGGCAAACGCGGTTCGGCACGCATCGCACGACGTCTCTACTGACACTCCGCCCTATCTATTCCCTCATAGTAGCTATAGTTTCTATAGTAACTATAGTTGCTATAGATTCTACCGTCTAGAACTTTGCAACCGGGTTGCACGGAATTGTCTGTACCTTTGCTGCCAGAATAACAAACAACTGGAGGTAAAGACAATGACACATAACCACGAACATCATCACGAGGAAGAATGCCACAACCACGGCTGTAACTGCTGCGGTGATGGACATGACCACGAGCACGAGGAAGAAATCAGCTGGTGGAAACCGATACTGTCGCTGAGCATGCTACTGGTGGGCATCATCATGAGCGCTATGGACCTGGCATGGTTTCAGAACCAGTGGGTGAGGCTAGCATGGTATGCCGCCGCATGGCTGCCCACGGGACTGGGCGTGCTGCGCGAAGCCATTGAGGAGGCCCGTGAGGGAGAAGTCTTCAGCGAGTTCCTGCTCATGTCGGTGGCAAGCATCGGTGCGTTTGCCATCGGCGAATATCCCGAGGCAGTGGCCGTGATGGCACTGTACTGCATAGGCGAGGCGCTACAGGATCGAGCCGTGAGTCGTGCCCGTGGCAACATCCAGTCGATCATAGCTTTCCGCCCCGACCATGCCGTTGTCATCAATGGTGAACAACGCCTCGTGGTTGATCCCACCGAGGTCAAGGTGGGTGACATCGTCGAGGTGAAAGCGGGCGAACGCGTGCCCATCGACGGCACGCTTGTGAGCGAGGCTGCCGCATTTGACACGGCGGCGTTGACCGGTGAGAGCGTGCCAAGAGTCATTGAGTCGGGCGACGAGGTACTGGCAGGCATGATCGCCAGTGAGCACGCCGTAAGGCTCAAAGCGGTGCGTCCTGCCGGCGAGAGTGCCGTGTCGCGCATCCTGCATCTGGTCGAGGAGGCTTCGGAGCGCAAGGCACCCGCCGAACTGTTCATCCGTCGCTTTGCGCGCATCTACACGCCCATTGTGGTGGCGCTGGCGGTACTCGTTGTGGCCATACCATGGCTATACGCAATGGCAGTGCCCACATTCAGCTATAACTTTTCTGATTGGCTCCACCGTGCCCTCGTCTTTCTGGTGATTTCGTGCCCATGTGCGCTTGTCATCAGCATTCCGCTCAGCTACTTTGCGGGCATCGGTGCCGCCTCACGTCGAGGCATCCTGTTCAAGGGCAGTAACTACCTGGACGCCATGGCACGGGTGGATACTGTAGTGTTTGACAAGACGGGGACGCTGACAACCGGGAACTTTGCAGTGAGCAGTGTTGAAGGACTGACCGATGAACAAGTTTCTACTGTCGCCGCCATCGAGCAAGACAGCCCCCACCCCATCGCACGTGCCATCATCAGCCACCGTGAGCCCGCCCAGGTGGCCCTGAGCGACCTCAAGAACATCGCAGGCTACGGCATCAGTGCCGTGGTTGACGGCAAGAAATGGCTCGTCGGCACCCTGAGACTGTTAGAGCAGGAAAACGTGGATTACCCTACCGAGCTGACAAAAATAGTCGGCACAATGGTTGCCGTAGCCATTGACGGGCATTATAGCGGATATCTCCTGTTGAGCGACGTGCCCAAGGAGGATGCAGTCCAAGCTGTTGGTGAGCTGGAACGCCAGGACATCAAGACGGTGATGCTTTCGGGCGACAGGCAGGCACTGGCCGACGAAGTAGCCATCCGTATAGGCATCAGCAAAGCCCATGGAGACCTGCTGCCGCAAGATAAGGTAGCACACATCGAGCGTATCAAGCAAGACGGTGGACAAGTAGCCTTTGTGGGCGATGGCATCAACGATGCGCCAGTGCTAGCCATGAGTGACGTGGGCATCGCGATGGGTGCCCTGGGTAGCGACATGGCTGTCGAGACCGCCGATGTGGTCATCCAGACCGACCAACCCTCGCGCGTTGCCGAAGCCGTGACACTGGGCCGCCGCACGCGCCGCATCGTCATGCAGAACATCGCCTTTGCCATCGGTGTGAAAGTGCTGGTGATGATCCTGGGCGTGTTGGGTATTGCCACGATGTGGGAGGCCGTGTTTGCCGACGTCGGCGTCGCCCTGCTCTGCGTCCTCAATGCCCTGCGACTGATGCATCATTGATTTCTTCCTTATAATTCCATCATCATGAGGCCGTGACAAAGTCACGGCACAGGGAACAAGGGTGACAAAAAAGATTCTCGGGAGCTTGCCGATGGGCAAACTCCCGAGAATTCATTCAGTGTCAGGAATACAATTCCTAATTTCTAATTCACTTCAGACCGCGGTTGCGGAGCAGGGCATCGGAAGTGGGCGCCTGGCCACGGAACTTCTTGTAGAGTACCATGGGATCCTCGGTGTCGCCTGCCTCCAGAAGAGCGCGGAAGGCGTCGGCAGTAGCCTTGTCAAAGCAACCAGCCTTCTCAAATGCCATGTAACCGTCGGCCTCCAGTACCTGAGACCACAGGTAGGTGTAGTAACCGCAAGCATACTGGTCGTCAGCAAAGATGTGCTTGAAGTAGGGGCTGCGATAGCGGAACTCGACGAGGGCGGGCATGTTGATCTGGCTCTTCACGTCCTGCTCAAAGGCCTTCACATCGATAGCCTTCACATCCTCGGGGGTCCAAGCCTTCTTGTGCCAGTACATATCCAGCAGGGCAGCACCCACCAGCTCGGTGGTCATGAAGCCCATGTTGAACTGGGCGGTCTCGTTCAGCTTCTGCACGAGGCTGTCGGGGATCACCTCACCGGTCTTGTAGTGACGAGCATAGTTCTTCAGCACCTCAGGCTCAAATGCCCAGTGCTCGTTGATCTGCGAGGGCATCTCGACGAGGTCACGGTCGGTGTTGGTACCGGCCAGACCGCGATACTGCACGCGAGTCAACATGCCGTGGAGGGCGTGGCCGAACTCGTGGAAGACGGTCTGTACCTCATCCCAGGTAAGCAGCGAGGGGGTGTCGCCCGAGGGAGGCGTCATGCTAGCAACGTTGTAGATAATGGGACGAACATTCTCGCCACCATAGTTGTAGGCCTCCTGCATGGCTTCCATCCAAGCGCCCTGAGCCTTAACGGGACGGGGCAGGTAATCGGTCATGAAGACGGCGAGGTGCTTGCCCTCGGCATCCTTCACGTCATAGACCTTAACCTCGGGATGGTACTTGGGTGCATCGGGCATCTCCTCGAAGGTGAGGCCGTAGAGCTTATTGGCGGCAAAGAAGATACCGTTCTTCACTACGCTGTCGAGAGCAAAGTAGGGACGAACGTCATCCTCACTGAAGTTGAACTTTTCCTTCTTTACCTTCTCGGCATAGTAGTAATAGTCACAAGCCTCGAACTGGGCGGTGTCACCGTGAGCGGCAGCATAGGCCTTCATATCGGCAACCTCCTCGTCCACCTTCTTGATGGCGGGACGGAAGAGCGACATCAGCAGGTCCTCGGCAGCCTTGGGGGTCTTGGCCATATAGGGGTCAACGGCATAGTCGGCATAGGTGTTGAAGCCGAGCAGATTAGCCTTCTGTTGACGGAGGAGCAGGATGTTGCGGATGTTCTCGCTGTTGTCCCACTCGTCGCCATGGCTGGCAGTGGTGGTGTAGGTCTCATACATCTTGCGGCGCAGGTCGCGGCTGTCGGCATAGGTCAGCACGGCCAGGCGGGTCGATGCAGTAGCGGTGAATGCCCACTGGCCCTTCTTGCCCTTGTCGGCAGCGAGCTTGGCGGCATTGTCGATGATGCCCTGGGGCAGACCCTTGAGGTCCTCTTCCTTCTCGATGAAGAAGACACAGTTGTCCATGTCGTGCATCACATTGTTACCGAACTTGAGCTTGTAGTCACCCAGCTTGGTGTTGATGGCCTTGAGGCTATCCTTCTGGGCAGGGGTCAAGAGAGCACCATTGCGGACGAACTCCTTGTAGTACTTCTCGGTGAGACGCTTCTGGATGGGATCCATACCCAGTTTATCGGCGTTCTCATAGACGGCTTTCACCTTGGCAAACAGGCCATCGTTCATGTACATACCGTCGCTCTGGGCGGTCAGCTTGGGAAGCAGCACCTCAGAGAGCTTCTGCATCTCGGGGGTATTGTCACTGCTGCTCAAAGCGTTGAATACTCTCGACACCTTGTCCAGGATGCGGCCGCTGTTGTCCAGCACCAGGATGGTGTTCTCAAAGTTAGGCTCTGCCGTGTTCTTGATGATGGAATCAATCTCGGCATTCTGCTGCTTGATACCAGCATCAACAGCAGGCTCATAGTCACCAATGGTGATCTTGTCAAACGGCGGGATGCCGTACTCGTTGGCGTACTCCGACATAAAGGGATTGTTCTCGGTTGACTTCTTGTCACCGCAGCTCACGAGCACGAGAGCAGCGAGTGCAAGGACGGTGAATAAAACTTTTTTCATCTCGATAGTAAAATTTAAATGTATAGAATATTATTCGTTATATGCATTAACATGGGAGTCACTAATATCGAGGTCAAAGGTAACCATCATCGGATAGTGGTCGCTGCTGCCGCCCTTGAGACGCTGAGCCCTCAAGGCCTGCAGGGCACCACGATAGAAGATATGATCGATGCGGAAAGGCAGGTTGTAACTATTGAAGGTATAGGCATAACCATTGCCCACCTCAACCCATGCATCGGTCAGGTCTTCGCCACGGATGATACGATACACGTTGGACGATGACACATCATTCATGTCGCCACAGACGATGACGTTAGCCGGCGAGTCGTCAATCGCCTGGCGGATGGTAGCGGCATCGTTGCTACGAAGGACAAAGGAACGCCTCATGCGCTCCAACGGAGCCGGCTTGGCATCGGGCGAGACGCGGATGTTCATGTTCTTGCCGAAGCTCAAATGGTAGGACTGAAGCCTGAAGTCAATGAGCCTCAACTGCTTGCCAGATGGCAGTTGCAGGTCATAAGCCCTTGCCAGATGGGCCGACGCCTCACGATTATACCCCAATGCTGAGCGTATATATTTTGCTTCTCCCAATGCCGTTGTCGTGAATGGGTATCGTGACAGGATGTTCAGACCCTCGGTACTGCTATAGGAATAAGGATAACGCTCCTTGATCTGAGACATATAGGGTTGCAGGGAGGGGATTTCGCTCCAATCAATGCCTGCAGCCCCACCCTCTTGCAAGATGACCACGTCAGGTTTGGCTTCAAGTATCAATGCCATGGAAGTCGACGGCTTGCCTGACAAGTCAGGCATATTGTAGTTAAAAGACAGGACATTGTAGGTCATGACCTTGAGCTGGAATGCGGTATCTACCGGCAAGGGAGGCAAGTGATCCTCACTATTCATCGGCACAAACAACCTGAAAACCGGCAACGTCACCACGAAACCCAGAATCAATACCACCATTGCGAGCCACTTCCTGCAGAACAGAAGCACTACCAGGAGGAGAGCCAGCAGCAAGAGCATCGGCATATAGGCAAGCGTCAAGAAGGGAGCGAAGAAAAAGGACTCCGGGTTGAACTTGCCTGCATAGGCACACAGGACAAGCAGGAGGGCAAATAGCACTGCTAGCACCTCGACCGTCCACCGGCGACGCTTTCTAGTCCGCCGTACATTGTAATTATAATTATAAGACTTCTTATTTCGGGCCATTATCTATCATAACTAGGTTAAGGATTGCGGCGGCGTGAAACCTTAAAAAGTTTATCCCTTTCCTCATCGGTCAGAGCATCATATCCAGCATCCTTGATTTTCTTTAAAATTACGTCCAGTTCTTCCTCGCTCACCGCATCGTCAGGCTTGTTGCTGCGAGCAGGCTGCTGCGAACGGCTGCCCTGGCTCTGATTGCGAGCAGGTCGCTTGAATTCCGGCTTCTTGAATGAGCGTCCATTGAAAAGTCCCAACACAGCATCAATGCAGGCATTGAGGGGGCGTGTGATATCACGCCCTTTCTTGATGCGCAGGGCAAACCATGCTCCCACGACAGCGCCACCGATGTGAGCGATATTGCCACCGACATTGGCGCCTTCCAGACTGAAGAGGGAGATGAGGACCGTGACAATGGCAATCCACTTGATGGGCACTTCCCCGAGAAACAACAGTCCAATCCTATAGTCCGGAGCATAGACCGCAGTTGCCACCACAATGGCAACGACCGATGCCGATGCACCAAGCAGAAAATAGAGATGGGGGGAACTGGTGAAATAGGGCAAGAGATTGGTGGCCAGAAGATAGAACACGGCACCACCCCAACCACCAAGGAGATAAAGGCCCGTCAACTGCTTGGAGGAGAAAAACTCCATAAAAATGCGTCCCAGCCAATAGAGCCACAGCATGTTGAACAGGATATGCCACAGGCTGTAGTGGGAGAACATATAGGTCACGAGCGTCCAGGGGCGCTTCAAGAACAGCCAAAAATCACTGGGCAGTTCCAGCCACGAGAGGTAGGTGCCTCCATCGATATTGAAGAGCATCGCCCCAATAGCCACGAGATGCAGCAAAATGAAGACGCCGATGTTGATGAAGATGAGCCTCAACAACATCGACCCCTGGGAATAGGTGCGCTTGATATCGTCAATAAAAGCCATGGGTGCGTCTGAGTGTTCCCGTGTATCTCCAATACAAGATTAAGATGATGCCGATGAGCATGCCACCCAAGTGGACGAAATGCGCCACACCGGGCTGGTGGCCCGAGATACCGAAGTAGAGCTCAAGCAGACCGTTGGCGATAACGACCCACTTGGCCTTGATGGGGACAGGAATAAAGAAGATAAGCATCGGCATATTGGGGAATATCATACCGAAGGCCAGCAGAACACCGAAGATGGCACCCGATGCACCCACCGCTCTCAGTCCTCCTCCCAGATAGCCGTTGAAGAAGTCATCCATCGTGAAGCTGGTCATTCCCGAGTTGGCGGCATTGATCACATCGTTGACGGTGGTGCCGGCAGGGCCACTCACGCAACTCATCAGCAGGTTACGCCACGAGAGCTCCCAGATGAGCTCCTGAATGAGGGAGGCACCGATGCCACAAGCGAGGTAGTAGAAGAGAAAACGCTTGGAACCGAGCACCCGCTCCAGCAGGCTACCGAACATCCACAACATGAACATGTTGAAGAAGATGTGGGTCAGGTTGTGCGTATCGTGCATGAACATGTGGGTGAGCGGCTGCCAGACCATAAACTCTGAGCCCCTCCAGAAGTGGAGGCCGAGCCATCGTACCAGGTCCAGACCATTAGTGCGCATGAACACTATGGTAGCAAGCCACACCAGCACATTGATAATGAGCAGATGCCTTGTAACAGGCGCTATTGAAGACAAAAACGACCGGTTGTTGTATTGCATTAGTTCTTAATTTTTTATGGCACAAAAGTAGAGAAAAAGTCCCTATTTTCAGCTATTTTGACATTAAAAAAGCCAAAAAGCACGATTTTTAGGGCATTTTGCGTAATTTTTTTTGATTTTTTTTTGCAGAAAACGTTGTTATACTTATATTTGCGACAGTAAAACCGACAATTCATTTTATTCACTTAACTAACTTATTAATTTTTTCACACTATGAACAAGACTGAATTAGTACAAGCAATCGCCGAGAAGGCCAACCTGACCAAGGTTCAAGCTAAGGCCGCCCTCGATGCTACTCTCGAGGCCGTTGAAGGTTCACTGAAGAAAGGTGACAAGGTCGCCCTTATCGGTTTTGGTACCTTCCAGGTAATCAAGAAGGATGCTCGTCAGGGTATCAACCCCGCCACCAAGGCTAAGATCAAAATCCCCGCAAAGAAGGTGGTTAAGTTCAAAGCTGGTGCCGACCTGGCAAAGAAAGTGAACAGCAAGAAGAAATAATCGATTGCTTGTCTCAAGATCTTGAAACCTGCCTTGACCCGTGACGGTCGAGGCAGGTTGTTTTTGGGGGAGCAACCATCAACCAAACACTATGCCTAAGATGACACCCAACGGAAAAGAGTCAGTTAATTAAACACGAAAAAGAATAAAACAAAAAAAATGCCCCAAAAGTGATTGGTTGAAACAAGATAATGTTTATATTTGTGGGTTGAAACCATTCGATCAAATCTGATTAAATATCATCACATTAATTAATAATTAAAACTTAACGCTAATGAACAAAATTTTTACTCACAAGAAATGGCTAAAACGTTTGTTTGCCGCCCTGTGCTGCCTCTCAGCTGCATTTGCCATGCAAGCTGCCACCATCACAGTTGACGGCATCAACTACACCACCAAGAGCGACGGAACGGTCACTGTCGCCAGGTACACGATCGACAAGACGGTCACCCCCTATGACTCCTTGTTCTATGAAGGAGATATCGTCATTCCCGAAAAAGTGGCCTATGACGGCGTGGAGTATACCGTGGTTGCCACGGCAGCCAATGCCTTTGCGGACTGTAGAGACCTGACGTCGTTGACATTGCCCGCCACCTGCATATCCATCGGCCGCAACTGTTTCAAGGGCTGCACAAGCCTAAAGACCAGTCCCATTCCCATGACAGCCACCAAGGTTGATCAGGGCGTGTTCAACGGCTGTACCAGTCTTGAGGAAGTCACTATCGTTCCCGGCTGGAAAAAGCCCGCGAGCGAGGAGTTTGCCAACTGTTCCAACCTGAAGCGCCTGATTATCGCCGTCGGCGAGACACCCGTGGAGATGAAAGTGAATGCCTTCGGTGCCACAGCCGAAGCCCGCACCGCACTCAAAAGCATCGAGTACATCTATATGGGCCGCGACGTTGATGCCAGCGCTTACCAGAACAACGAACAGCCGTTCCACAACATGAGCGGCTTGAAGACGCTGGTCATCGGTGGTGAGACTACTACAATCCAAGGCACCACCTTCCAGGGCTGCACCGCCCTGCAAACCGTAACGTTTGAAGAGGGCAACAAGGTGTTGAGCATCGGCACGAGCGCTTTCACAAGCTGTACCTCCCTGCCGAGCTTTGACTTTCCTGCTGGCGTCACCGTCATTGAACAAGGTGTGCTCAACGGTTGTACCAACCTGAAGAACGTGACCATGAGCGACGCCGTGACGAGCATCGGCATCATCGCGTTCAACAACACGGGGTTGACCTCATTCACCTTCCCCGCCTCATTGACCTCGATTGGCCAGAATGCCTTTGAGAACAGCAAATTGGCCGGTGATATCGTCCTGCCCGGCAACCTGACTTCTATCGGCGCACAGGCTTTCTCCAGCACCCAACTGCACGGTGTGAGTATCCCTGCCAGCGTGACCAGCATCGGTCAGAGTGCCTTTGCCCCCATTCCTAGTCTTGCCAACATCACCCTCGCAGAAGACAATGCCAGCTTCAAGCTTGACAACGGCGTGCTGCTCAATGCCGCAGGAAACCGCCTGCTGGTATCGGCCCATGAGGGTGAAATCGGCACCAGCTACAGCAACGCCACGGTAACCAGCATCGACAACTTCGGTCTCGCCTATGCCCCGTTTACCTCTGTTGACCTGCCCGCTCTTGCCAGCATTGGCAACTATGGCTTCGCCTATAGCGACATCGAGTCCTTCACTCTTGCTGATGGCATTACCGTCGGCCTGAACTTGTTTGCCAATTCTGCTCTGAAGGAAATCGTTATCGCCGAAGGCCGCAACGAGATTCCCCAGGGTCTGTGCGCCCAGTGCAAGCAGCTTGTCGATGTAACACTGCCCAGCACTACTACCAACATGATGCGCAACTGCTTTGAGGGCTGCATCGCCCTTGAGAGCCTGGAGATTCCGTCCAATGTGAACTACATGGAGCCTGGTTCAATACCTGCCACCATTCAGAGTCTGCGTGTGCTCAACGTCAGCGTGCCCGTGCTGGCTGCCGGCGTATTCAACGAGAGCCAGAGCGGTGTCGAGTGTAAAGTAGCGACCACATCTGTCGCTAAGTATAAAGAGGCCGCACAATGGCAATACCTTAACATCGTGGGCGATCCCACCATCAATGGTGACGAGGCACAACTGGGCTGCCCCACCGGCTTGTATTTTGCTACCAAGGGAGGCAAACTCATGTATCGCGACGAGGAAGGCAATATCATTGACACTGAATTCCCCACTGGCGACCACGCTTTCAACCTTGCCAGCTACAAAAACCGCATCTATGTGGGAGTTGCAGGAAAGAATTTCCGCTATCAGGATGCCAATGCTCAAGCCTCTGGCGGTGATGGCGAGGTGTTCTACGTGAACAACTCCAATGGTATCTTCTATCGCGTGACCGTACTGAACAATATCGGTTACAAGGCATTTGAGGATCCCTTCTCACTGTCTATCCTCGAAGACGAGAATAAGATTGTGATTGCCGACCGCAACGTCGGTGTTCACGAGATGGATGCCGATGCCGTAGGTCTGTATGGCTCACAGCCGTTCCTGGTACAAAACAACCAACTGAGGTATTACTACAATCAGACCGCCGGTATGATGTATGGCGGCATCGGCTGTGGATTCTACAAGGTGAATGGCGTGTACTGGATGGGTAAGAAGTTCAATGGCTTCGGCATCTTCCGTTTCCGCAAGAACGACATCGCCGTCGATAATGAAGGTAATGCGACAGCAGCTGGTCCTGGCGACAACCCGTTCAAGGTCATCCTGCCCATGGTACAGATGACTCAATTCTATGTGGACCAAGCCAATGGCCAGATCTATTTCTACATGCAGGATAACAAGAATCCATCAGGACCCAAGACGCCTGGTGTTTATCGCTTACCCATGAGCGCAGTAGAAGCACATGATGCCGTTGACGAAGACACCCCGATTACCGAAGCTGTGCTGATCGATGATTCACCCGTACTTAAAGAGGGTGACGGTGATGAGTGTGTGGGAATCACCCAATTCACCAGCGATGGCGAACATGTCTATTGGGGCTATATTGCATCGCCCAGCGATGACAAGTCGATGCCCAACAGCATTTCTGTCGATGCCACCAATCCCTTGCACCACAGTGGTATCAAGTGCATCAGCGCCAAGCCCGCTGCCGATGGCACAATGCCGACGACCGTTGAGTTTGCCATCGAGGGCGTTGAGGCCTACGGCGTCTGCGGTGCTACCTATATCGAGCCCGGTCCTCAGCCCGGCAAGCCCGGTGACGTGAACCTCGACGGCGAGGTAAACATTGCCGACGTGAATGCAGACATCGACATTATCCTGAGTGGTAAGTTTGACAGACTCGGTGATGTGAACGGTGACGGCGAGGTAAATATCGCCGACATCAATGCACTGATTGACATCATCCTCAAGGGATAATCAAGACCCGACAGATCACAAAATCATCAAGTGCTGGCACCATGCTGTGTCAGCACTTGTTTTTATCTTCAGAGGGCCACGAAATCACTTGAGAAACTGCACAATATGTGAGATAGGGACAAAAAAATGGATTAACCATTCTATCTTCACGACAGTAAGTTAATCCGAAACTCTTTGATAAATCAAAATTGATTTTTCCCTTTTATGCGCTACAAAGTTAATATGATTTTCTCACATACAAAATTTTTTGACACTTTTTTTCAAAAAATCTCATAAATCTCTATTGTTGCAATTATCAATTATACAGTTTCATGCTTTCTGGTTCTAAAAACCAATCATTGTGCCACTTTCTTGTTATATATCCGGTCCACTATCAGAGCAATAGCACCGTCGCCAGTCACATTGCACGCCGTGCCGAAACTGTCCATTGTAATATACAGCGCAATCATAACCGCCTGCTGTTCAGCATTAAAGCCCAATATAGACTGCAACACACCGAGGGCTGCCATAATGGCCCCGCCAGGGACGCCAGGCGCCGCTACCATCATCACGCCCAGCATGAGGATGAATCCCGAGAAATGGGCAATATCAATGACCCCGCCCTGCATGAGAATCAGGGCGACGGCACAGGCAGTAATTTTCATGGCACTACCTGAGAGGTGAATCGTGGCACAAAGCGGCACTACAAAGCCAGCAATGCCATCGCTGACGCCGTTCACCTTAGCCTGCTTGAGCGTCACAGGAATAGTCGCCGCCGATGACGATGTTCCCAAAGCGGTAAAATAGGCAGGCAGCATGTTGTATAATGCCCTGAATGGATTGCGTCCGGATATTGCGCCCGCAATGCAGTACTGGAATACAAGCAATAAAACATGCATAACAAATATCACACCGATGATGGCGACAAAGACATTGATGATGCGCCAAGCCTGTCCCGTATAAGACATATTGAGGAAAATCGAGAAGATATAGATGGGCAGAATGGGGATGAGTGCCACCTCGATCGTCTTGGCAATGATATCACGGAACTCGTCAAACGCCTTCTTGAGATTGGGGGACTCAAAGAACGAGATGCCCAGTCCCATCACAAAGGCCGTGATGAGCGCGCTCATCACGTCAAGCAGCGGCGGTATCTCGATGGTAAAGAAGGGTTTGAGTTCCTCGGCCGTAGCTACAGCCTGGGCGGCCTGGCTGCGATCGATGAGCGACGGGAAGATGCCCGTGCTCGTGAAATAACTGAGGAAACCCGAGAACACCGTGTCACCATAGGCAATGAGCGCCGTGATCAGCAACAGTTTACCCGCGCCCTTACCGATATCGGCAATAGCCGGGGTCACCAATCCCACGATAATCAACGGGATGAGGAACGACAGGAAATGACTGAACACGCTGTTAAAGGTGATGAAGCACCTGACAGCCCACTCAGGGAAAAACATGCCACACAATACGCCCAGAATGATGGCGATGATGACTCGTGGCAAGAGACCAATTTTAGATAGTTTCATGCGTTTTGCTCAATTTTTTGGCAAAGGTAATATTATTATTGTTAAATTTGCGTTTTATTTAAAAGGAATAAACGACTATCACGGGAAAGACCGGAAACACAGTGATGATTGAGATTGTAAAATATGACGCCTCGATGGCGAGCCAGTGGGACGAATTTGTGGGACGAAGCCGCAACGGTACGTTCCTGCTCAAGCGTGGTTATATGGACTACCACAGCGACCGGTTCACAGACTGCTCTCTTGTGGCAATGCACGACGGCAAGATGTGTGCCCTTCTTCCCGCCAACATCGACGGTGACACCCTCTGGTCCCACCGCGGTCTGACCTACGGCGGGTGGATCATTCCCTTCAAACACTTTGACACAACCGTCATGGTCGAAGTCATGGATGCTGCCGTGAAGTGGATGAGGTCGAACAGCATCAAACGTCTGGTCTATAAGAGCGTTCCCCACATCTATCATCGTTATCCGTGCGAGGAGGACCTGTATGCACTATTCCGCCATCACGCCTCCATGACCGAGACCAATATCTCAACCACCATCGACCTGACGTGCCCATTGCCACTGGACCGTGGCAACAAGAGCGGTGCCAATGCCGCCCGCAAGGCAGGCATCCTGGTGGGCGCCAGTGATGACTGGGCAGGCTACTGGCAACTGTTGTCCTCGCTGCTCAATAACCGCTACGACACCCGTCCTGTCCACTCCCTAGACGAGATACAGCTGCTGCACAGCCGCTTCCCTGAGAACATCCACCTGTACACCGCCACCCTCGATGGCGAATTGCTGGCAGGCGTAGTCATGTACCTATCGATGCCTGTCGCCCATTGCCAGTATATCGGTGCTTCGCCCCGAGGCAAGGACAGCAAGGCGCTGACCCTGCTGTTTGACTATCTGATCCAGGAGAGCACGCACTCGGGCTACCGTTACTTTGACTTCGGCATCAGCAACGAGGATCATGGCCGCTACCTGAACGAGGGTCTCGTCAGACAGAAGTGCCGCTTGGGTGGTCGCGGCATCGTCTATAACACATTTGAAATCAATCTATAATTTTTTAATAATGTGGTGATGTCCGGCAAACGAGGCAACATATCACGGATGGCGATGAAGGCGATGGGCCTCTTCGGCGGGGTCCAAGTCATGGGTATCCTGTGCTCCATCGTGCGCACCAAGCTTGTCGCCTTGTGGATCGGCCCCGTGGGCATAGGATTGTTCGGACTGTTCAACAATGCGCTGGAGATGATCACCACAGGCACCAACCTGGGCATCCGTTCAAGCAGCGTGAGAGACATCTCACAAGCGTTGGCAGGATATGACAAGGGCCTGGTATCTCGCATGATTGCCGTTGTGCGCAAGTGGTCATTGTGGCTGGGACTCGCTGGAGCGTTGCTCACGCTCGTCATGGCACCACTATTGAGCCAGGTGACCTTCGGCGACGGGACCCACATCTGGGGCTTTGTCGCACTGAGTGTAGCCGTGCTGTTGCAGGCGCTAACCAACGGCGAGTATGCGGTCTTGCAAGGCACCGCCCATCTAAAACGGTTGGCAAGTGTGACCCTATGGGGTACTATCACTGGCCTGGCAGTATCGATACCGCTGTTTTACTTGCTCAGGGAGCGCAGTATCGTGCCCTCGATCATTGCCTATGCTGTTGCGCTTGCCACCTTCGCGTGGTTCTTCCGCAACCGCGAATATCCAGCAGCGCAAGTGAACCGGAGCGAAACCTTTGACATGGGCAAGGGGTTCGTCAAGTTGGGTATCTATATGACGCTTGGCAACTTTGCCAGCATTCTGGCAAGCTACGCCTTCAACGCCTGGCTCAACGTTAACGCCGGCACCGAGCAGGTGGGATTCTACCAGGCAGGTTATACCCTAATCAACAAATACACAGGCTTGATCCTTACCGCCCTAGGCATGGAGTACTACCCTCGCCTAGCCCAAGTTGCCGAAAGCCGCCTGAGGCTACGTGCATTTGTCTCCCAGGAGATCAATGTCGCCATCAGTGTCATGGCACCCGTCGTGGCATTGTTCATCCTGCTGCGTGAATTTGTAGTCTGGCTCTTGTACACACCCGAGTTCAACGTCATCCTCACCTTTGTCTCGTGGGGCATGATCGGTACCGTGCTGCGCACCCTGTCATGGTGCTTGGCCTTTACCATCCTGGCCAAGGGAGACGGCAAGACCTACCTGTGGACCGAGGTTGCCAGTGCCGTCATCAACCTGGTGCTGAACATCGTCTTCTACCGCTGGTGGGGACTCACAGGCCTGGGTATCGCCTTCCTAGTGTCTTATCTGCTCTACACGGGTATCGTGGCGATCGTTTACTTCAAGATGTACCGCCTGAGCGTCACACGCGCCAGCCTTTACAACCTGCTCTGGACACTAGCTGTAGCCGCTAGCGTGATGGCAGCAATGGAGACAGGCAGCCTGCCCATCGCCATCATCATCACTGCCGTGAGTCTGGCCATCGCCGTGCGGCAGATTATCGCCTTGTGGCACCGTTAACCACTGCACGAGATAAATCATCACCGAAAACCACAGCGCAATTACCGCCATCGGTTAAATTTCACAAAAAAGGCGCGATTTTATTAACATTTCAACATCACAAACAAAAAAAATAACTATCTTTGCAGCGATAAACCAAATATTAACCGCGAGGGATCTCACCAGCTTATCGTTGAGATTCTTCTCATTTTTTGAGACTTTAAAAATTTAAAACACAGTATTTAGCATGGCTATTACTTACATGACACAGGAAGGTTACGACAAAAAGATGGCGGAACTTTCCCATCTTGAAAACGTGGAGCGTCCCGAGGTTGTACGTGCCATCGTAGAGGCTAGGGACAAAGGCGACCTTTCAGAAAATGCAGAATATGATGCCGCCAAGGAGCGTCAGGGCATGCTTGAAGCTAAGATTGCTGAGCTCAAGAGTTTGATCGCATCGGCACGCATCATCGACGAGAGTAAAATTTCCACCGATGAGGTACAATTGCTGACCAAGGTAACCATCCGCAACCTGAAAAGCAAAGCACAAATGACCTATACCATTGTTACCGAGACCGAGGCTGACCTGCGCGAAGGCAAGATCTCCATCACGACTCCTATTGCTAAGGGTCTGCTGGGCCACAAAGTGGGCGACAAGGTTGAAGTACATGCACCTGCTGGTTTGCTCAAGTTTGAAATCATGAAAATTGAGGTATAATTTACAGACATGGCAACTATATTCAGTAAAATCGCTGCTGGTGAAATTCCCAGCTACAAGGTAGCCGAAGACGACCGCTACTATGCTTTTCTGGACATCAACCCGATGGCTAAGGGCCACACGCTGGTGATTCCGAAGCATGAGGTAAACTATATGTTTGACCTCGACGAGGAAGAATACTTGGGTCTGTGGGCCTTTGCCCGCAAGGTCGCCATGGCGCTGGAGCAGGCCGTTCCCTGCAAGCGCATCGGTGTCGCTGTGCTCGGTATGGAGGTGCCCCATTGCCACATCCACCTCGTGCCATTGCAGACCGAGAAGGACATGAGATTCGGCAACAAGCTGAGCCTTCCCGCCGAAGAAATGCAAGCCATCGCAGCAGCTATCGCTGCCAAGTTGTAAAATCAATGAATTAAAGGAATCATAAGGTGTTTGCCCACGAGTATCTGGACAAGCACCTTACCTTTTTTATAAGTTTGTTCTCTGTTGTTTGTTGTATTGATTGAATTATTGATTTTTTTCTTTAATTCATCGTCATTAATTCTTACCTTTGTCATTTCTTTTCCTAAAAAACCTGATACATCGGGTCACAATGACTGCCGACACTAACTACTGTTTACTAAATATTATTTTATGAATTACGTCCCTAAAAAACTATTGTTAACCATCTTGCTTATTGCGGGATGGGTGCTAGGTCAAGCCCAACCCACCGGTTCGCCGTCCCAGCGACTCAAGCTCGTCCTTGTCGACAACAAGAGCACCTTTGTCATCGACAACGAGCAGAACCATTACGTCAACACATTGAGGTTCAGCCAACCTGACAGCCCGTACCAGTTGACAGCAGACATGCTCTACGAGGGTGACAACATCATCTCGGTGAAGCGCATCGACGACAAGGGCAACCAAGTTGAATGTGCCCGCATCAACCTCAAGACTGTGTTCAATGCCTCAACTGCGGTGATCACCCCTGCAGTCAGTTACTTCATTGACAACTCATGGAGTGCCGAGCAACCCACCGGCAACACCATCACTTGTCAGCGCAATGAATCTATTGACCTGACAACAGTAGAATTTACCGACGACTTCTATGAGTCCACGGCAGGCAACCTTCATCCTGACAGATATGAGTACTCTGCCAGCATGGATGCCAACATCCTGCTCCCCGACCCCAACATACCGGTCATTCTCACTCCCGACCACGACATCGACATGGGAGCCGAGACGAGTGTAGAGACACTGGTGAGCGGCTACTACCTGACCCAGCCAGCGACATTGACGACGACAGGCCCGTTCGAGGTCAATCCCTCTACTCTGGCCGCTGATCAAGTGAATAACGGCACTATGGTGACCGTCACCTTCACGGGCAGCAATCACAGCGGCAACGGCACGCTGACCATCACCTCGGGCACAACAACCCGCACGGTGGCCATCAGCCACAGGTCGGCACCACCCATGATTATTGCCAATACCACCACGGTCAACATCAGCAACGGCGCTACCAGCGGCACGTTCAGTGTCCACGGCACTGACCTGGCTGGACCCATCACCATCATCGGTGACGCTAATTTCTCCGTCAGCCCCACCAGCATTTCGATGGAAGAAGCCATGGCTGGCGATATCACGGTGACCATCACCCCCAAGAGTAATATTTATGGTACTATCACGGGCACTATTACCCTGACGAGCCCTGATGCCGAACCTGTCACAGTTCAAGTCACCTATGACGCGCCCTTCTATGCCAGCATCGACTTCAGTAAGTGTACTACTAGCGACCCCACTTCGGCAGAAATCACCGGTCATAACGGCTGGGGGTTGACCAACGTAAAAATATATCAACCTGGTAATGTCTGTGCATATCTAAACAGGAGCACCAGTTTCACCTATACAATGCCCAGCACCTTTACAGGTAACCGGGTTTATGTAACTGTCACATCAGATACTGGCAACGACGGCGCCGGTGTTTTGTTGGTCAACAATGTTAGCCACACGTTCACCAGCGGCTCTTCTTACACTTGGTCGGTCAACGTGAGTGCTGGCGGGACCATAACCTTCAGCGCGCCCAGCAATTCCAGTTATTCGGTTGATATCTCCAAGATTGTCATTTCGGCTGCCAATTCTGCTACGATGAACAAGCCCAAGGTGGTCAACCACACGCATGACGGTATTGACAAGACTATAGATGACCCGCATGGGCTCACCATCAATCAAGAGAAACGATAACAACAGCATAAAGACAATTAAATGATACTATCAAGTATGAAAACAATAGTAAATAACTTACGCTTAGTGCTGTTGATGGGTCTTATCGCCATCGGCATGACTGCACTGGCTCAAGATATTCCCAACGTCGAGAAAATGTCCATTCCCACTCAGATGCTGATTGATCAGCTTGAGGGGCGAGTTGACTTTTTAGAGAAACCCGGCACCAAAAATGCCACTCCCGAATTCCCACCCGACAAAGCTCCGAGTGAATATGATCTTCCCTTCTGCTTTCCCGACACCATCGACGGCAAGGTATTCATCTCGTCATTCATTATCATCAGCAACGATGCCGGTCTGAGCGACCTTAAGAACTTGGGCGTCGAGATCCAGTGCTCGTTTGGCAACGGAATATACACGACACTTATTCCTATTGACAAGATCCATGAAGTGGCAGCCCTTGAAGTCGTGACCAAAATCGAAGTAGCAACCCCGATGGAGCCGTTCACCGACAAGGCCCGTGAAGACACCAATGTTGATGACGTACTCAACCTGTCGGCCGATGCCATCGCTGCAGGACTGGACAAGAAATATGACGGCACAGGCATCGTCCTTGGAATCATCGACACGGGTATCGACTTCCAGCATATTGCATTCAAGGACAAGAACGGCAACTCACGCATCAAGCGCGCCTACGTCTACAACGGCAGCTCAGGGAGGGAGTACTCGAACATCACTTCGACATCACCCACCACCGACAACTCATCAGAGGACCACGGTACGCACACCAGTACGGCAGCAGGCGGCTCGAGTGTCATCATCAATGGCTCTAATGTCACTGTAACCGATGACCATGCCAATGCTACCTACGGAGGTATGGCACCAGGAGCGGACCTGTATCTTGCAGGTCTCAAATCATTGAGTACCACCTACATTTCAAATGCGTTCAACTACATTGTCAGTTATGCCAATTCGGTGAACAAGCCTCTGGTTGTCAGCAACAGTTGGGGTTCTCACACTAGCCCTCATGACGGCAGCGGCACTTGGGCCTCTATTATTTCACAATACTTCGGTGACAGCAATCCTAACCGCATCTGCCTGTTCTCGGCAGGTAACACCTCGGGCAGTGCTCTTGCAGGACAGAATGGCGGCTGTCACTTGATGGGTACAGCCAGCAGTGCAAACCCACTACGCACAATCCTGCAATACCTTTATTCAAGATCCACCAGCGGCGATTATCGTTATAACGGAACGATTGCCACCGCATGGACCCGCAGCACTAACGGAACCACCTTGAATTGCCAAATCTATGTGATAGATACCGGTACTGGCGAAATATTGCAAACGACTGCTGTCAATCCCACATCAGGTGGAGTTGAAGTCAATGTCAGTGAGTACTATACCGGCACACTAACCGCCTACAGGGGATCCTCAAATGGCAAGTCAGAGATTCAATTGAGTGCCAGTTCGCTGACAACGAAGCAACACACCAATGGCGTGAGCAAGTATGCGCTGGCCGTCGACTTCTATCCCACCAATGGCACAACCGTCATTGATGTCTGGGGCGGCAACAGCGGCTATTTCACAGACTATGTGACCACTCCTGGCTATAACTGGGTGGCAGGCACCGACAATGGCGGCATGGGTGATAATGCCACCATCCCTGGGGTTATCCCTGTCGGAGCCCACTCGACTAAGAACAAGATTGTCGACTATGAAGGCACGACCCATAACTATGGAAGCTACGTCATCGGTGACATCGCCTATTTCTCGAGCTATGGCACTCCCGACCAGACACCCACCGGAGCCATGTACCCCTGGATCACCGCTCCTGGCGCCAGGACTGTGGCTGGTGTCAACCACTACCACACCGGTACCGACAGCTACATTGATGGCGATTATGCCGACGACCGCGTGAATGCCAGCACGACCAATCCTTATGGCGCCATGCAGGGAACCTCCATGTCCACTCCCGTGGCTGCAGGTATTGTAGCCCTGTGGCTCCAGGCCGCTCAAGAGGCAGGAAAGACCCTGAACACCAGTGAGGTCAAGGAAATCATGAAGCAGACCGCGACCCATGACTACTGGACCGACTTGGGCCCGCATGCCGACCGCTTCGGTAATGGCAAGATCAATGCACTGGCTGGTATCCAGTACATCCTGGGACGCGTTGCCACCATCAAGGCTACCCCCACTGTGGTCAGCTTTGACGGCCAACCGGACGCCGTCTATACCCAAACGGTAAACGTAAGCGGCATCAACCTCACTGGAGACATCACCGCCACACTCAATGACAATATGGGTGTGTTCAGCATCAATACAACCAACCTGGGCGATGGTGGTGAACTTGTCATCACCTACTCCCCGACCGAACAGGGCGAGCAATCGACAACAATCACCTTGACCAGTCCTAATGCCGAACCTGTGACCATCACCATTACTGCCGCAGCTTTCTTCACCAACAGCACCACGATCGGCGACGGGAGATATATTGCCCGCACGCTACCCCATGTGGGAACCTACCACGATGAGGACCAGCACAACCAGATGATCTACCCGGCACGATTGTTCCAAGGGGAAGACATGGCAGGCAAGAGGCTCAAATCAATGACTTTCTATCCCACCCATGGCACAATTGTTCAGAATGAACTCACTAGACATTATACTGGTATCAATTTCTATGATGGTTCGGTGACCTTCAAGATGGCCAATCTGCCCAGCGGATCTCAGGGATTTGATGAAAACAGCCCTGCATTCGTATCGGCTGATCTCACACCTGTCAAGACGGTAGTCATGCCCAATTCTCCTGACGCATCTGCCACGCGATGGACCATCAACTTTGACGAGGACAACGAGTTCATCTATGACGGTGGCGACCTGCTCATCGATGTGACCAACGAGAGGGGTGTCTGGGGTTACACATTCTTCAGGGTGGATACCCTGCTCAACATCCGCCCCGGCTACGCCACCTACACATCTTCCAGTTTTACAACCGACTACCTGCCCACGGTAACGTTTGAGTGGTACGAGGCTATTGTGTCGGGCATCGTAAGTCCTACTGAATTGCAGTTCAACTATATGTCCATCGGCAAGCAGTATGACCAGATGGTGACGATTACTAACAACGGCACCGAGCCTTTCATTCCCGTCATTGACTTGACCGGCCTGCCCGCCGAGTTCTCAGTCACCGGCACTGGCGAGATCCAGCCTGGCGACACGCTTGATCTGACAGTGACTTACAGCCCCACTGATGAAGGTCCCCACAGCGGATCGTTCACCGTGACCATCGGTGACCGGACCTATACGGTAACCGTCAGCGGATATGCTGCAGCCGACGCGAGCACAATCCACAGTAACCAGGAGCCGGTTCTTGTCTTTAAGAGCGAGGCCCTTGCCATGGATGCCATTGCCTATCAGGTCAGCGACATTGACAATGACACAGACCACAGTCTGCCTGTAGGCGATGAGAACAGCACTATAATGATTCAAGTTGTGGGAGAGAATGCCATCACGCGCTATGAACTCAACCGCCAGAACGAATCCAACTGGGATGTCGTGGCTATAGCCGACCACAATGGCAATGACTATACCCAGCAAGGGAACAGCGGCAACAGCGTGACTGTAGCCGACGGTGCCACCGCATGGATGAGCCTGGTCAACAACGCAGGTATCAGCTCGAGCGATGACATCTTCATCCCGGTGATCTATGCCAATGGTCTTATCAGTCAGGACAACACCTATGGCGCTGGTCAGCAGTCCAAGGTCAACACCGACATGAGCGCTATAGTTCAGTACATCGAGATGAGTAGCGAGTATAAAGGTGGTCAGCCCTGGACCGAAGACGGCAAGGTTTACACCCATTACACCGTCCTGCTGGATATCGACCAACTAACCATTCCCACGAGCGATGAGGATCCCACCATGGACTATGACTTGTACAAGGTGCGCGTATGGCGCCAGGTGAATCCAAGCCTGCTCAATGAGCGATACTACGAGAGCAGTACCGGCAATGCCGGCAAGAACCGTGAGGAGCGCCTCACCGAGAATGGTGAATTCCTCTTTGAGGAGCTGGATTATAGCCAGTACAGCCTGAGCTCGTTGAACAATAAGAACAACCAGTACTATCTGGGCAACAATTCCGACCTGCAGAGTTTCTATCCTAACTGGACCATACCAGGATCCTATGAGGTGATGGCAACCTTCGGCGCCCAGAAGTTGCGTGAAAATGACGAGGAGACCGGCGTCATCGAATCCCTGCCCATGACGTTCACCGTCAGGGCCTACTACACCCGCACCGCCAATATTCCAGGCAACGACAACGGTGGAGGCACACGTGACGGCAATCCAGCAGCCGACGGCAAGTATTACATCGTTGAGTATGTACTGCCGTTAACGCTCAACGCTGGTGACCCGCAAATCGTGACTGCAGTGGATAGCACCCTCGCCGACCGCCAGGTGGTTGATGTGACCTATGTCAACACGCTGGGCATGCAGTCGAGCAAGCCGTTTGATGGACTGAACATCGTCGTGACGCATTACAGCGACGGAACGGTTTCGACTGTCAAGGTGCTCAAGTGAACTGAGATAATCTAATACTTTGCATCTCCAGCGAGGGCCCGCCGATGATGGCGAGCCCTCGCTAACTATTTTAACACATCTTGATGATTATCTCACTTGAACCACAGGTCGTAGTAATGGAATTCCTCTTTCTCAAAGTTGCCGCCGCCCTTGGTGCGATGGTGCCATGCCGCCTCGTTATCCCAAATCGAGGAATTAACCTCGGTGTCACCTAACTTGATTGACGAGATATACCTCCAGGCATGGACCACCAGTTCTTCACGATACAAGCCATGCCACTCCCGCTGAATCGTCAGGTGCTGATTGGGCGCCAAAATTGCGACATTGCAGCTATCAGCAGTGTAATAGGTCGTCACGCTGTCATTCTCCCTGATCTCATAGCCCTGATAAGGCGAGCTCATCAACTCTTTATAGAAAGTGATGGTCACTGTGTCACTGGTCACGTTGTGGATGTTGTACTCCAGCGACGACATCGTGTCACACGAGGCGAGCGACAGTCCTAAGGTCACGGCCATCAGCCACAATATGATAGCGTTGATTTTTTTCATTGCTGCCAGACGGTTATATATGCACTTATTCTCTATAATAACGTCGTTACAGTCAAAATCTTGTCCGACCATGTTTTATTTTCAAATCACTTGTTAATAAACCTTATTGTTATGGGGTTGTGGCACGGTGTTTGCGGGATTTTTTGTAACTTTGCAGGTTAAAATACAGATTAAAGCAGAAGAATGTCACAAGACAAAAACAATCAAATAGAGGAAACCGCCATTGAGGCGAGCCAGCAGCAATCGGGAACGAGCGACTTCGGTGGCTATGATGAGTTGATCACGCTATCGCCGCGCGAACATATCCGCCTGCGTCCCGGTATGTACATCGGCAAGCTGGGTGATGGTTCACAGAACGATGACGGTATCTATGTCCTTATCAAGGAAGTCATCGACAATAGTATCGACGAGTTTAACACCGGATACGCCAAGCCGAATATTGATATCGACGTGGCAGAGGGAGCAGTGACCATACGTGACTATGGCCGTGGTATTCCTCTGGACCAGGTCAAGGCCGCTTCATCCAAGATGAACACCGGTGCAAAGTATGACACGCAGACCTACAAGCGCTCCGTCGGACTGAACGGTGTGGGCATCAAGGCGGTCAACGCCCTGTCCACCGAGTTCTACATCCGCAGCGTGCGCAATGGTCAATGCTCGTCGGTCCTCTACAATGAGGGTATTGCCAAAGAGGAAAGCGGCATCATTGCGGCCAACGATGGCGAGGAGAACGGTACGCTGGTGCGCTTCAAGCCCGATGCCAGCATCTTCAAGAACTACACCTTCCGCGAGGAGATCATCGAGCAGATGGTCAAGAACTACTCCTACCTGAACACGGGCCTGACGCTCACGTTCAACGGCAAGAAGTATCACTCGCGCAATGGCTTGAGCGACCTGGTGAAGGAAAACATGACCAATGACCCGCTCTACCCGTTGATGCACTTCACGGGCGACGACATCGAGGTGGTCATCACCCATGCCGCCCAACTTGGCGAGGAGTTCTACTCCTTTGTCAACGGCCAGCACACGACCCAGGGCGGTACCCACCAGAGTGCTTTCCGTGAGGCGCTGTCAAGGACCATCAAGGAGTTCTACGGCAAGAACTTCGAGTACAGTGACATCCGCAATGGTATTGTCGCTGCCATCAGCATCAAGGTCGAGGAGCCCGTGTTCGAGTCACAGACCAAGATTAAGCTGGGCAGCAGCATCATGTGGAAAGATGGCCCCACCATCTACAAGTACATCAACGACTTCATCAAGAAGGAGCTTGACGACTACTTGCACAAGGCTCCCGAGACTGCCGAGGTGCTCTTGAAGAAAATCCAGGACAACGAGCGCGAGCGCAAGGCTATCGCCGGCGTGAGCAAGCAGGTGCGCGAGAATGTCAAGAAGGCCGCATTGCACAACGACAAACTGCGCGACTGCCGCGTCCATTTCAACGACGCACGAGCACCCAAGGGCAACGACCGCCGCGACGAGACCAGCATCTTCATCACCGAGGGTCTGAGCGCAAGCGGCTCAATCACCAAAATCCGCGACGTGGAGACCCAGGCTGTATTCTCGCTGCGTGGTAAGCCGCTCAACACCTTCGGTCTTGATCCCAAGAAGGTCATCACCAATGCCGAGTTTGCCATGCTGCAGGCCGCGCTCAATATCGAGGATGGTATCGAAGGCCTGCGCTACAACAAGGTCATCATCGCCACCGATGCCGATGTTGACGGCATGCACATCCGACTGCTGTTGCTGACCTACTTCCTGCAGTTCTGCCCCGAGCTGATCAAGACGGGTCACCTGTACATCCTGCAGACTCCGCTGTTCCGCGTGCTGAACAAGAAGGATGCCAAGCGCAAGAACCGCACCAGCAAGCGAGAGGCCAAGCCGCAGAAGGTGGAAACCTACTACTGCTACAGCGACGAGGAGCGCCTGACAGCGCTCGACAAACTGGGCGAGAATGCCGAGATTACCCGATTCAAAGGTCTGGGTGAGATTTCCCCTGACGAGTTCAGAGACTTTATCGGTCCTGACATGCGTCTTGACCGCGTGTCATTGCGCAAGGAGGACTCGGTGAAGCAGATGCTCGCCTTCTTCATGGGCAAGAACACCATGGAGCGCCAGACTTTTATTATTGACAACCTTGTAAATGAAGACGATGAAGACATCACAGTGCATTGAAAACGAAGGGCAACGCGTGGCGCTGTTCCCCGGATCCTTTGACCCTTTCACCCGTGGCCACGAGTCCATCGTGAGGCGGGCATTACCCCTGTTTGACCGCTTTGTCATCGCTATCGGCGTGAATGCCGACAAGCGGTCGTTCATGACCATGGAGCAACGCCAGGCGTGGATTGAAAGCGTATTTAAGGACGATCCGAAGGTAGAAGTCATCACCTACACGGGCATGACAGTCGATGTAGCACGAGATATGGGCGCCCAGTTCATCGTGCGCGGTGTGCGACTGATCCAGGACTTCGAGAACGAGAAGCACCTTGCCGAGGTAAACCGCGACTTGACAGGCATCGAGACTATCCTGCTATACACGTTACCCGAGTACAGCCACATCAGCAGCAGCATCGTGCGTGAACTTTTCAGGTTTGGCCAGGACGTGAGTGTCTACCTGCCTGAGGATGCTGATTTTAGTTTATTTCCCAATCATGAGAAATAAAAGATTAAAAAGGTTAGATCCAACGACTATAACACGACAATAATGAAGAAGCTATTATTTGCCATGGCCATGGGCTTGGTGCTGTCATTCACCACCACAGCCCAACGGTCAATGCCCCAAGCAATGCAGAAGCTGTTGAACGCCGAATATGCGATTTCCAGCCTGTATGTTGACACCATCAATGAGGATAAACTGGTAGAAGACGCCATCAAAGGTATGCTCGAGAACCTAGACCCCCACTCGTCCTATACCGATGCCAAGGAGACCAAGGAACTTGAGGAGCCACTGCAGGGCGAATTCAGCGGCATTGGTATCCAGTTCAACATGAACAAGGACACGCTGTATGTCATCCAGACCGTTCCTGGTGGCCCCAGTGAGCGCGTAGGCGTGCTGGCGGGCGACCGCATCATCTATGTCAATGACACGCTCATCGCCGGCGTAAAGATGAAAAACAGCGATATCATGAAGCGCCTGCGCGGTAAGAAGGGTACCAATGTCACCATCCAGATACTACGCCCGGGTGTAAAAGAACTGATTACCTTCCGCATCACGCGCGACAACATCCCCGTGCACAGTATTGACGCCAGCTACATGCTCGACGAGCAGACTGCCTACCTGCGCATCTCCCGCTTCGGCGCCAAGACCCACGAGGAGATGATGGATGCCCTGAAGGATCTAAAGAAGCAGGGAATGAAGCAACTCATCATGGACCTGAGCGACAACGGAGGCGGTTATCTGAATGCCGCCATCGACATGTGCAACGAGTTCCTGGAGCGCGGACAGCTGATGGTCTATACCGAGGGCGACAACTCGCCTCGCAACGAGGCTAACGCCAACGGATGGGGCGAATATCGTGACCTGCCGATGGTCGTAGTCGTCAACCAGTATTCGGCATCGGCAGCCGAGATTTTTGCCGGAGCGATGCAAGACTGGGACCGCGCCATCGTAGTGGGCCGCAGAACCTTCGGCAAGGGCTTGGTACAGAGGCCGTTCAAGTTTGATGACGGTTCCATGATGCGCCTGACTGTTGCCCGTTACTACACTCCCAGTGGCCGCTGCATCCAGAAACCCTACAACCGTGGTGACAAGAAGGCCTATGAGAAAGAGTTGATGGACCGCTACAATGAGGGCGAATATTACAGCCTTGACAGCATCCAGTTCAACGACTCACTGCGCTACACCACGCGCATCAACGGCCGCACCATCTATGGCGGCGGAGGCGTGATGCCCGATGTATTTGTCCCCGTTGACACCAGCGAGTATTCTACCTATTATCGTGACCTGAGCGCCAAGGGAATCATCAACCAGTTTGCCATAAGGTATGTGGACAAGAACCGCAAGACCATCTCCAAGCAATTCAAGTCGGTAAAGGACTTTGATGAAGGGTTCATCGTGACCGATGAAATGATGCGCGACCTCATCGCCATGGGCGAGCAGGACAGCGTGAAGTTTGACGAGGAGAAGTTCCGTACCAGCGAGCAGTTGCTCAAAGCCATTGCCAAGGGCCTGATAGCCCGCGACGTGTATGGCGACCCAGGTGCCTATAGCATCATCATCAACCACCGTAACCACGATGTTCAGGCTGCCTATGAGATACTGAACGACCAAGAGCGTTACCAACGCTTGCTGCGTGAGGGCAACCCCGAGTATGAACGTCTGGTGAAGAAGAACGAGCAATAAAGACTATTTTTACTATAGTCACTATAGATACTATAGATACTATAACAACCACAACACTCCTCCGGCATCAAGCCAGAGGAGTGTTGTTATTGATATCGTCACTTCCAGGGAGTGGAGGTGGCATCGGTGTGGGCGTGGTGCCGGGGATAGGGGGCGGCGTCATACGTTGTTGGTCCAGCTGCTGCATCGTGCTGATACGACGCATGGTGCTCTTGTAAACGCGCCAGATGAGCAGGACAAACAGGATATTGATGACTACCGACAAGGCGGGGTATATACCCTCACTGAAGGCCAAGGCATCATAAACCCAATGGATGATGATGGGAACACCCAATACACAGGCGGCGGTGAGGTTGCTCTTGTCGCCGAAGTGGCGCTTGCTGTAGAAGTAACCCATGGCGCAGGCGATGGCAAAGTGGGCAGGCACAGCGGTCAGACCACGGACGACGCCAGTAACCACCCAATCCTCACTCTGGAGCAGATAGAGGATATTCTCGGCCCCTGCAAAACCCAGTCCCACGCAGGCGGCATAGACGATACCATCGAGATACTCGTCATAATAGCGGTTCTTGCGCAGGAAGAGCCAGAGCATCGTGAGCTTGGCAACCTCTTCGGGAATCGCTGCCGATAACAACAATACAGAAATGGCATCCCCTATCGTGTTCATCTGCTCAATAGAATCAAAGCCCAGCAGCAGGGTCAAGGGGGTAGCCAACAGCATCGAGACGAAAGCCGAGCCCACGCCATAGAATAGCGCCGTCATGAGTTGACCCAGGGGCTCAGGACGGGCTGAGTCTTTCCTGAAAATCCACCAGGCGAGAATCGCTACCGGGAGCAGCGCAGTAATGACGATGATAAAAATCATAGTGTACCCTTATTTTAACGATGCACCCGATGAAGTAACCACCGGGTGCATCGTTTGTTTCAGAAATAAGTGTTAGAGGGCGAGACGCAAGCCCACGTTGAAGCTGCGATTCTCGGGAGCCTCGCTGTCGCGTGAGGTATTGCGGCTATCGCGGCGGATGCTGATCCAGCTACCACCACGGATCACGCGCTCGGTGCCCACTTCGGGACCGGCAGGATCGGTCTGGGGCTCGTTATTGTAAGCACCGTACCAGTCGCTGCACCACTCAAACACGTTACCAGTCATGTCAAACAGACCAAGCTCATTAGCTTCCTTGGTAGCAACGGCATGGGTTCCGTAATCGGGATTGTCGCTTCCAAGAACATAACTGTTGCTGTAATACCATGCAACGGGGTTGATGTCATCGCTACCTGCATAGAAGGTATCACTGCCCATGTTACCACCTTGAGCAGCAAATTCCCACTCAGCCTCGGTGGGCAGACGGAAGTTCTTACCGGTCAGAGCATTGAGTCGTGCGATAAACTCCTGGCAATCTTCCCAGCTGACATTCTCGACAGGACGCTGCGGGTCATCGGTAAAGTTGCTGGGGTTCGTGCCCATCACAGCATGCCATAGTTCCTGAGTCACCTCGGTCTCGGCAATAGAGAAGGAAGAAACCGTCACCTCATGTGCGGGCAACTCATCAATGTTGGCTACACCAGCCTCATAATACTCATTTTCAACACCCATCTGGAAGGTTCCGCCCTCGACGTCAACCATCTGGAAGGTTACGCCATTCACAATGTACTGACCAGGGATCGTATCGGGAGCGACGTTGTAATTCTGCATACGATTGATGAAGCTGTTGGCAGCAGCCTGCAACTCGCTAAAGTCGTCCACAAGAACTGAACTGCAGTCGAGCAAGAGCATTACCAGAGCGCTGGAGTAGGTGCTCTCCACCTCAGGGATGCGGTCTACCGAGAACTCGGTGCTGAGTGCCCAAGTGTTCTGGTCTTCTACCCAATACCACTCTTGAATCTTGTCCTTCTCGATGCGTCCCTCGCTATCCAACTGAATGCCACTGAAGACAAGCGACACGAACAAGCCGTCAACGCTCGAAGCAGCAACACTGTCGCCAGCGGTGCAGGTCATACCCTGATAGGTGATATTGGTCAAGCTACGGGTCTTGAGTGAGAACGTACCCTCGATGTAAACTTGGGAGTCATTAACGGTCTCCTCAGTGACATCATCAAGCGTGAAGCGGATGCGGGTGCCAGTACCCACGCCAGGGAATACCAGTGTCAGCGTCTCGGATATGTTGCGAGCCACCAGATCATCGGCAATTGCCTGGAACTTGGCGTTGACATCGGTCATGTTGTTCACCTCCATGGCCTTGGTAGAATCGCTGGCCAATGAATAGAGGTTGGCACGGAATTGGGTCTCATCCTTAACAGTGGGGTTAAGCAGGCCCACGGTGTAAGCCTTGATGGGACGGCCATAGACGCGCTCATCACTGATGCGATTCTTAAGAGCCTGTGCATACTCGGCCTCGGTCTCATACTTGTCGGTCATCATCAGGGAGCCCTGATCAATGCCTTCGGTGAAAGTCACGATAGCGACATTCTGGAGATTCTCGGGAAGCGGGGCAGCATTCAGGTCATTGATAGCCTTGTCCACCGAGTAATACAACAGTCGTCCAGGCTGGGTGTTCAGTCCGAGGACAAAGTTGTCAAACTCGTCCACCGTCGTCGAATCCAGCAGCGCGATGTCCTTGGACTCGAGCGTCTGGTTATAACCGATAATACCCATATACATACCCGTGTCAACAATCGTCATCTGCGGTCCGTTGAGGATCAGGTCGATCAGCACATTGATGTCGGCGATGTTGATTTCACCATCCTCATTCAGGTCACACTTCGTGTTACCGATGTGGCGCAGGATGTCATCAACCAGGACATTGACGTCGGCGATGTTGACCTCACCATCGGCATTCACATCACCCTGGATGTTACTCGAGTAGCGATGCGGCCCAGCCAAGGCCACAGCTATCGAGAGAATAAACAACGTAAAAAGAGTAGTTAATCTCATCATATTAAATCAAATTTTTAGTTATTATTCCATTGCTATCTTGCGCCTTAAGCGAGGCGCAATTTTCAACTTACAAAATTACACTTATTTTAAAAAAGAACAAATATTTTGGGCACATAATTATTAACAATTCACCAATTCGGTGAATTTTTGGCTTATCTTTGCGGTCTGAATTGTCAAAAAGCGAGAAACACCACGCTATAGAAACACAAGTAATTATCTGATAACAAATGGTATCTACGATACACCTCATAGGGGTCCTGTTGACTATCTTGCTGCTGGTTGCAGTGAGCTGGCTTTCAGGACGCAAAGTCAAGGATGCACGCAGCTTCACCACTGGCGGCACGAGCGGCAGCTGGATGGTGTGTGGCGCGTTGCTAGGCACCCTAGCCGGCGGGCAGAGCACCATCGGCACTGCACAACTGGCGTTCAGCTATGGTGTATCGGCATGGTGGTTTACCATCGGTGCAGGTATTGGCGCCCTCGTGCTGGGACTGTTCTATGCCGGCCCGCTACGTCGCAGCGGATGCACGACGCTGCTCGAGGTGGTGAGTCGTGAATACGGCCGCAAGGCCGAGACCGTCGGCTCGTTGCTCTTTCTCATCGGCATCTTTATCAGTATCGTTTCCCAGGTATTGTCGTCATCGGCGATGATCGGGAGCCTGTTCGGTATATCCACAATATGGGCGAGCGTCGTCGGTGCAGTGCTCATCATGCTGCTGGTACTGTTTGGCGGCATCCGCAGCGCCGGCGTGGGCGGTATCATCAAGCTGGTGCTGCTATACCTGTGCTCAGTTGCTGCCGGCATCGTCGTGTGGCACATAGCTGGAGGCATGACAGGATTACGTGAAGGCGTGGACACAGCCTATCAATCCCCCACCCTTGCCCAACTGAACGGACTGACTGACGTGGAGAGCATCCATCATCGATATGGCAGTCCTTTCGCCCGCGGATTCTTCAAGGACATGGGTGGCTGTTTGTCACTTGTGTTGGGCGTGGTCTGCACCCAGAGTTATGCCCAATGCATCTGGTCGGCAGCCAGCACACGCAAGGCGCGCCATGGCGCCGTGTTGTGTGCGCTATTCATGCCCATCATCGGAGCGGCGTGCACACTGGTCGGCATCTATATGCGAGGCCATTATGTCACAGCCGATGAACTGTCAGCATTACAGGCTGCAGGCGAGACGTTGCCTGCCGGAGTAGGTGTCATCGGTGACTCGGCGCAGGCGTTCCCTGCCTTCGTGCTCAAGCATCTGCCAGCTTGGTTGGGTGGCCTGATGCTGGGAACTATGCTCATCAATATTCTGGGGTGCGGCAGCGGGTTATCGCTGGGCGCTGCGACTATTCTGGTACGAGATGTCTATGGCAACTTCAAACGACGCATGGGGATGACCACATCGCCCTTGTCGCAACTGGCACAGACGCGCCTGTCAATCGTGGGCATCCTCACGATGGCGTTCCTGGCGGCAATTACCTTCCACGGCACCTTCATCAATGACCTGGGCTTCCTGTCGCTGGGCTTGCGAGCCGTCGCCATCCTGTTCCCACTGTGCTTTGCCTTGTGGATGCCCGGCCGTTTCTCCCCACGACGCGTGTTGCTGTCAATGCCCATCGGTGTCGCTGCAATGCTGCTTGCCAACTTTATTTCACTGCCTGGGGATGCCGTCTATTACGGCCTGGGGGCGTCGCTGCTTGTCATACTGACCAACAAAAAGGCCACGGTGAGGCCGTGACACGGTCACGGCACAGAGGACCGTGTCGCTAGTGATGAGACCTCTTCATGTAGAATGGACGTTTTTCACATCTTTTATAGGTGAAAAGGTTGTGGGGATAGAAGAATGTTTGTAAATTTGTCCTCCTTTTGTAATATAAACCCATACTAGACAATGACTGATAAAATCACCAATAAAATTACCAAGATTGTGTTAACAGGTGGACCGTGTGCTGGCAAGACAACGGCCATGGCAAGGATCATTGAGCACTTCAGCGGTCTGGGATTCCAGGTGTTTGCCATCCCCGAGGTACCGACGATGTTCAGCAGTGCTGGCATCAATTACCTGACGCACAACAAGGCGCTCTTCTTCGAGGCCGAGAAATCAACCCTTAACATCCAGCTCGCACTCGAGGACCACTTCTCCAAAATGGCTTCGCAGTGCAGCAAGCCCGTGCTCATCGTGTGTGACCGCGGCACGATGGATATCAGCGCCTATGTCTCACCCGAGATTTGGGAGGCCCTGACCGAAGAAATGGGTACCAACACCGTGAAGCTGCGCGACGCCCGCTACGAGGCCATCCTGCACATGGTAACCGCTGCCGCAGGTGCCGAGCAGTTCTACACCAACGAGAACAACAAGTTCCGCAGCGAGGACGTAGAGCTGGCACGTGAGCTTGACCGCAAGGTGCTGAGTGCCTGGACGGGTCATCCCCACCTGCGTGTGATCGGCAACCACATGGACTTTGACGACAAGCTGCGTCAGGTGCTGAACGAGATCTCGACCGTACTGGGCGTTCCCAGCCCCATCGAGCAGGAGCGCAAGTACATTGTCAAAGTCATTGACGATATCCCCGAATATACCGAGAGCGAAATCACCCAGACCTACCTGCTGAGCGAGCCAGGCACCGAGATGCGCGTCCGCAAACGCGGCTGGCAAGGCAGCTACGTCTATTTCCAGACTATCAAGAAGACCGTGAGCAGCGACAAGCAGATCGAGACCGAGCGCCGCATCACTGCCCAGCAATACGTCGACCTGCTGCAGCTGGCCGACCCCAACCGCAAGCCCATCAGCAAGATGCGCAAGTGCTTTGTATGGAAGAACCGCTACTTTGAGCTGGACACTTATATTGAGCCCAAGCTGGGTATGCAGATTCTGGAACTTGAGGGCGTCAAGGAAGGAGACGAGGTGGAAATGCCACCGTTCATCAAGGTGGTCGAGGACATCACTGGCAACGAGAAGTACTATAACTACCAGTTGTCACTGCGATGAGCGATCGGCTGTGACAAAGCCACGGCACAGACGAACAAAAAATCCCTTGAGCTAGGCCCAAGGGATTTTTATTTTCAGAAAGGATAACTGTCGATCAGTTAGCCTTGTACTTGTAGATGTCGACCAGTTTCAAATTGAAAACCAGTGTGCTGTAGGGTATGAGGACATCAGATTTCTTATTGGAGCCATAACCCTGCTGATAAGGAATAATGACAGTGCAACTGTCACCCACGTGCATATGGGTCAAGGCAATCATCCATCCCTCGACGTTCTGGTTGAGTATCGAACGATAGATACTATCGGCTGGAGACGTCAAGTAGTAGGACGAATCGATGGGCGTACCGTTATACAGACTCACATGGTATTTCACGTCAACTGTTGACGTGATCAGGGGCTTGAGGTTGCCCTTGGTCAGCATGGTGTCGTTGTGCCAACGGATGAGCGTCTTGGCCGAGGGGTCCCAAGCAGCAGTGAGAACCGTATATTGCCCGGACGTCATCTGCTTCTGGAACCAAGCGTCATTATCCTCACGCCAGTCCTCATACTCGTCTTCAATCGTCTTTCCCAGACAAGAGTCGAGCATCGTGATGGCCACGATCGCCATTATGACGGTATAGAAAAACTTTTTCATTGCTCTTTTTAGGCATTAGGTATTAGACATTAGGCATTAGGTATCGACAGCTAAAGCCTAATACCTAAAACCTAAAGCCTATTATATTACATAAGTTTGCGCAGGACGTTGTTCAGGCTGCACTCGCGGGCGAGGATGGCGGACAGGTCGGCGATGGCGACGCGCTCCTGCTGCATGGTGTCACGGTCACGCAGGGTGACGGTGTTATCCTCGAGGGTCTGGCCGTCGATGGTGATGCAATAGGGGGTGCCGATGGCATCCTGGCGGCGGTAGCGCTTGCCGACGGTGTCCTTGTCCTCGTAGTGGCAGGCAAAGTCAAACTTCAACATGTTCATGATCTCGTGAGCCTTCTCGGGCATGCCGTCCTTGCGGACGAGCGGCAGGATAGCACACTTGATGGGAGCCAGAGCCTTGGGCAGGTGGAGAACCACGCGAGTGTCACCACCCTCAAGCTGCTGCTCCTCGTAGCTGGAACACATCACCGAGAGGAACATGCGGTCCACGCCGATCGAGGTCTCGATGACGTAGGGGGTATAACTCTCGTTCAACTCGGCGTCGAAGTACTGGATCTTCTTGCCCGAGAACTTGGCGTGCTGGCTCAAGTCAAAGTCGGTGCGGCTGTGGATGCCCTCCACCTCCTTGAAACCGAACGGCATCTGGAACTCGATGTCGGTGGCGGCGTTGGCATAGTGGGCCAGCTTCTCATGGTCGTGGAAGCGATACTTCTCGTCACCCAGGCCAAGGGCCTTGTGCCAGCGCAAGCGCTGCTCACGCCAATAATCAAACCACTTCAACTCCTCGCCGGGGCGTACAAAGAATTGCATCTCCATCTGCTCGAACTCGCGCATACGGAAGATGAACTGGCGTGCAACAATCTCGTTGCGGAAGGCCTTGCCAATCTGGGCGATGCCGAAGGGGATGCGCATGCGGCCTGTCTTCTGCACATTCAGGAAGTTCACGAAGATACCCTGTGCTGTCTCGGGACGCAGATAGACGTCCATCGTCGAGTCGGCACTGCTGCCCATCTGGGTCTTGAACATGAGGTTGAACTGACGCACGTCGGTCCAGTTACGGGTACCACTGACGGGGTCCACAATCTCATAGTCCACGATGATCTGCTTGAGCTCGGCGAGGTCGTTGTCGTTCATTGCCTTCTCGTAGCGGGCATGTAGCTCGTCATACTTCTTCTGGTTGTCAAGCACACGGGGATTGGTCTGGCGGAACATCGCCTCGTCGAACTTGTCGCCAAAACGCTTGGCAGCCTTCTCGCACTCCTTGTTCATCTTCTCCTCGATCTTGGCCAGCTCATCCTCGATGAGGACGTCGGCACGATAGCGCTTCTTGCTGTCGCGGTTGTCAATCAAGGGGTCGTTGAATGCGTCAACGTGGCCCGAAGCCTTCCAGATCGTGGGATGCATGAAGATGGCACTGTCGATGCCCACGATATTCTCGTGCAGCAGCGTCATGGCCTCCCACCAGTAACGCTTGATATTGTTTTTCAGCTCTACGCCATTCTGTGCATAGTCATACACTGCGCCCAAGCCATCATAGATTTCACTTGAGGGGAACACAAAGCCATATTCCTTGGCATGTGATACGATTTTCTTGAAAACGTCTTCCTGTTTTGCCATTGTTCTGTTTTATATTGTTGTTTTATTTAATTTTCAAACTGCAAAGGTACAATTTTTCCCATAACAGCACAACACCTTGAGGGATATTAGGGTTATTTAACGGGTTTCGCCATTACAACTATCTTTAATTTCCTGCAAGCATATGCGAACAATTTATTACCAATATACCCAATTTCATTAACAAGTGTTAAAACAAGGGCGCAATATTACGTTTATGGACTAAATGATGTATATTTGCAAAAACAGCAAAGAGCCGGATTTGCGGGTTTAATGGGTTCTGCCATTAATGCGGCTCTGAAGTGAATTCTTAGGACCCACGATGATTACTTATGAAAAAGTTAACTGAAATCGGAAAAGTGCTGCCATTGTTATTCATCTTGTTCTTTCCTTATCAATCAATGGCACAAGAGACGTATCAACCCGGCGACGTGAACCAGGACGGCATTGTGAGCATTACCGATGTGACTACACTTATCAACATGCTGCTCAACCCCACGACTCCCCCAGCAGAGCCTGAGAGCGGAGACATTGAGACCATCACAGTCAACGGCGTGACGTTCAACATGGTATATGTTGCCAGCGGTACGTTTGAGATGGGCGCTCCTCCCGAGGCTTATTACTATGTTGAAAATTGCCGCCCTGTTCACCAGGTAACTGTGTCGGAATACTACATCGGCCAGACCGAGGTGACCCAAGAGCTATGGACAGCAGTGATGGGAAGCAATCCCAGCTATTATGTCGAGAGTAACCAGCAACCCGTCCACTTTATCACATGGGCCGATTGCCAGTCATTTATCGCCAAGCTGAACCAGTTGACGGGCAAGAACTTCCGCCTGCCCACCGAGGCTGAGTGGGAGTATGCAGCACGCGGAGCCGAAAAGACTCATGGCTATGAATATGCCGGTGGCATAAAAGAGGAGCTCGACAGCATTTGCTGGAATTCACACAATACCGCTATTGACAACTTCACTTGGGGCGCTCATCCTGTAGCCATGAAATGGCCTAACGAGATTGGCCTGTATGATATGAGCGGCAATGTGGAAGAATGGCTCAATGACTACTACGAGCCCTATACTGAGGATCCCCAGGTTGATCCGCAAGGCCCAGCGACGGGTACCAATCGTTGCTCTCGCGGCGGATGTTATAGTCACAACTGGTGGGAACTGCGCGTATTCAGACGCCATCAAATGGATCCCACCGAGTCAAATCCCTGGCTCGGCATGAGGTTGGCTATGTCCAAGTAAACTTGACAGGACATTAACCAGACGTGTCACACAACGCGCCCAACGACGGCAATCACCGTGGTTGGGCGCGCTTTTGTTGCTGAGATTAGTTTCTTTCTAGAACTGGGAGTAGAGGAAGGGCTGGACCGTAGCGCTGGCGAACTGGAGGACGAGCTGGATGAGGATGATGAAGATCACCAGCTTGAGCCACCAGGGAGCGGCAATGAAACGGTCGCGCAGGTTGTTCCAGATGCGCACGGGAACAAAATGCAGACCGAAGATGATGGCCAGCATGATGCACCATGTGCTGCGACGTGCCAGGAATACGGGCAGGTAAGCCCACTCAAAGTCAGTGAAAATATTATCGATGATCTGCCCTGCAGTATGGAACGTGTTGGCACGGAAGAAAATCCACAAGAAGGTGACAAAGGTGAAGGTGATCAACCAAGACACAAAGCGGGTAAGCCGTGTGCTGGCGATGGTGTCGAGCCAGGGTTTGCACAACTTGTGGACACACAAGGCGATGCCGTGACCCGCACCCCAGACGACAAAGGTCCATGCAGCGCCGTGCCACAAACCACCCAGCAACATCGTCACCATCAGGTTGAAATGCTGACGCAGCTTGCCCTTGCGGTTACCGCCCAGCGGGATATAGACATAGTCGCGCAGCCACGTGGACAACGTGATGTGCCAACGATGCCAGAACTCGGTGACATTCAACGAGCGATAGGGATAGTTGAAGTTGATGCCAAGGTCATATCCCATGATGCTGCTCAAGCCGATAGCCATGTCACTATAGCCCGAGAAGTCACAGTAGATCTGCATCGTGAAGCCCAAGACCGCCATCAACAACTCAAAGCCGGTATAACCGGTAGGATTACCAAAGGCGATGTTGTTGTACTGGGCGATATAGTCGGCAAAAACGGCTTTCTTCAAGATACCCAACATGACGAGCCACAAGCCGCCATAAATCATCTCGCGAGTAGCCGGCTTGTTCTCCTGCACCTGCGGGTTAAAGTCACAAGAACGGACTATCGGGCCCGCCACGAGGCAGGGGAAATAGGACAGGAAGAATAGATGGTCCAGGTAGTCATCCACGGGCTGGATCTTACCCCGATAGACATCAACCACATAGCTGATGGTGCGGAAGGTGTAGAACGAGATGCCGACGGGCATAATGAGGTCCATCGGCTGGAAGTTGCCACCGATGAGCGCCTCGAGGTTGAACATCACAAAGTTGCCATACTTGAAATACAGCAGAATGCCCAACGAGAAGATCAGGGAGACCGTGAGGGCGATACGTCGCTCGGTGCGGTTCTTGCTTGACTCAATGAATTGTGCTACCCACCAGTCAAAGATTGAGGTCGCTACCAGCAAGAGGAAGAATATACCACTGGACTTATAGAAAAAGTAGAGGCTGAAGGCGATGACAAAGATCATCATCTTCTTGCGACGCGACTTGAGCAGAGCATACACCGGCAAGAACAGCAGGAACAGAATCCAGAACAACCCGCTGGTGAATAGCATGGGCTCGCTGCGGTTAAACTCCAGCACCGACAACAGTTGCGATATGTCTATTGTATTCAATATCATGGCACTATTTAGGAGGTTGATAGACAACAATGTGTGAGGCACGGGCGATGCCCTCGCCAGGATTATCGAGACGGATGGGATGAGCGCCCTTCTCGCCCAACCACTTAACGACACGGTCCATCCACAGCTGGGCCGAAGCGCGGGTCGGGTGCGCTCCGTCACGGCTGCGCTCAAAGTGGTCGTGAGCGCTCAAGTAGAAGCAGCCCTCATCGACCTCCTGTTCCAACATGTCGTTGATACCCGTATCCTCGTCCCAGTTGGGCGGCCCGATCCAGACATAGGGAATCTCACCAATCTCGGCGAGAATCTTTTTCAGGTAGGGACGTCGCGCCCTCTTGATATCGGGGACATACAACTCGTTGGCACCCAGGCAGACGAAGATGTAGTTGGGCTTGTAGGTGTTGATGAGTTCTTTCAGGCGACCTGATTCACCCCACACCAGAGTTGAACTGCTGTACCAGATGACCTCGACAAGCGTGTGGCCATTCTTGTCACAGTACTTGGCCAGACGCGGTGCAAGTCCCTCAAGCATCGAGTCACCGATGAAGAGGATACTCTTGGCTGTCGTGTCCACTGGAGCGCGCCACCCCTTGGGATGCCGCCCATCAGGCAAGCGTCCGCTGGCATCGAGCGTGTCATCAGAGTTGCTACGGTGAGACGTCATCTCGGTCCCAAGATCACGGGCAAAAGATGCCGTCTTGAACTCAAAATTGCCAATACGGATGCCGTCCTGCCAATAAGACAAGACTACGAAGAAAATAAGTGCAGTCAACAGCAGGGCCCAGAGTCCCCAATATGGTTTGTTCATTCAGTTGTTTAATCGTGTGGTTTTTTCGTACAAAAGAGCCGTCCCTTTGTACGAAAAGTGTTACTTAAGAAGTTTAATACCCAGGCCGGGGAGGTCGTGGAGGGTAATTTTGCCGTTCTCAACGGTCATACCCGAGAATCGGTCATTGGCGATGAGCAGGTTACCGTCCAGGTCGGCGTAGTCCACGACTGGCGACAGGTTGGCGGCAGCCGTCACGGCACAGGAGGTCTCGGTCATGCAGCCGATCATTACCTTCATGCCAAGCGAACGTGCCAGAGTCACCATCTTGTGGGCTTCATACAGGCCGGTGCTCTTCATCAGCTTGATGTTGATGCCGTCATAGACGCCCTTGAACTTCACGATATCGGGCAGGCGCTGGAAGGCCTCGTCGGCGATGATGGGCAGCGGTGAGCGCTCGCGCAGCCATGCTGTCTCGTCAATCCACGTCTTGTCGAACGGCTGCTCAACGAAGATACAGTTGTGTTCCTTGAGCCAGTGGCACATCTCCAGAGCATATTCCTTATCGTTCCATCCCTGGTTGCAGTCGACACAGATGGGCACGTCGGGCATCATCTCGTTGATGATGTTGATTGTTGCCTGGTCCTGATCCAGACCCATCTTTGCCTTGATGAGCTTGTAGGGACGGGCCTCTTCCACCTTCTGACGGACCACCTCGGGGGTGTCGATACCGATCGTGAAGCTGGTAACAGGAGTTTTCTCGGGATTATAGCCCCAAATCTTGTACCAGGGCTGTCCCATAATCTTACCGAGCAGGTCATGCAGGGCGATATCAATAGAAGCCTTGGCGGCACGGTTGTTCTCGTCAACACTGTCAACATAGGCCAGGATGTCCTCGATGCGGAAGGGGTCATTGAACTGGTCCAGGTCAAGCTTGTTGAGGAAGGTGGTCACACTCTCGACACTCTCGCCCAGGTAGGGAGGCATTGAGGCTTCACCATAACCCTTGATGCCTTCATACTCAAGAGTCACCTGCACGTCAGGTGTCGTGGTGCGGCTATAGCGTGCAAGATTGAAGGCATGACGCAACTTCAACTCGTAGGGGAAGAACGAGAGTTTCAACTTGCCGGTCTTGGGCACTTGGTTGACACGAGGCACCGCCCTGCGGCGGGAACCCTTCTTGGTGACGCGCTCCACGGCGTCGATCGACACGGGGGATGCAGCGGCAATGGCCGTCAATCCCATTCCTGCGATAAATTTTCTACGATCCATATATTCTTGAGTTTTAAGTCTTAACTTCTTTATTGTTGGCCGTGACGGGAGTCACGGCATAGTTAAACACTGACTGAAACTTGATATTTTAAAAAAACCACGGATGATTCTTCAGAGCCACAATGCCCTTGGTTCCCACCATGCCCTTGATGCGGCTGGCGCTCAAGGGAGAATACAGATAAGGATAATCGCTTGCCGTGGGAATCAGGCTGTTGATCTTGACCTGTCCCGAGCAATGAATGTACTTGCCATCACGCAGGTAGAGGCCCACATGGGTCACGCGCCCGGTCTTCTCGTTGCCGAAGAACAACAGGTCACCAGTTTCATACTGGCGCCAGTCGGTACCCTTCTTCATGATCTTACCCGTGAGCGCCTGCTGTGAGGCATCGCGCTGCAGGATGATGCCGTTACTCAGATAAGCGACCTTAGTCAGTCCCGAGCAGTCGGTGACCTTGGTCGTCGTGCCGCCCCACAGGTAGCCAGAGCCCATCATGCGACGTGCTGTCTTCTCGATCTGGGCTGCGCTGAAGCCCTGCTGGCTCCACTGCGACAGTTCGGCCATATCGGCGGCACTCACCCACCCCACTCTACCATCGGGGGTCGCCAATTTCAGCCATCCGTTCTGTTCGGCCTTCAGTTCAAGGATATTACCCATCACCAAGTCACTCACCGTCTCGTCGCCATGAGGCGCGATCACCAAACGCGAGTCATAGGTGGTGACGATGTATCGCTTGGCCTTACGCCACGCCTTCATTTGGGCATCGGTCTTGAAAGCCAGGGAACTCTCGGGAACATAGGCGATATAGTCATCGGCCATCTGGACACGATACCAGTCGTCACACTTCTGCAAGACCTTGACAGGCGCACCCATAATGCCCTGGGTGGCGACTTCGGCACTGTGCTTGGGCTCGGTGCGCAAGGTGGCGATGCTCAGTTTCACCTGCGCCCACTTGTGTGTGGCAGGGATTGCGTCCTCCAGGACGACAATCTTGTCGGTATAACGGCCATAGCCGTTCTTGAACATGGCTGCCTGAATAGCCTTCTTCTGAGCCTGTGTGCCGACGGTCCCCGTCAGCACCCATTTGCCGTTCTGCTGGGTAGCAGTGACGTCCCAAACGGACGTTCTCTTATCTGGAGCGATGCGTTGTTTAAGGTCCTTGAGCGCATCAACAGGATTGAGTGCCAGTGCCGAAAAACTCGTCACAGCCAGCACCAGAGCAATGATTAACGATTTGATATTCATCTTCATTTTTCAGTTCTTTACTTCTTATCTTACTAGCGACTAATGACTAATGACTAGCGATTAACAACTGTTATTGAATTCACTTTCAGATGGCTGTCCCACTTGTCATAGAACAGGTTGCCCTTGCGCCACTCAACCTCACCGGGCTGGAAATCGACCGTCTCGCTGCGGATGAAGGTCTTGGGCGGACTCAACTTGTCACCCACACCCTCGTTGGTCGCCATGCGGTACACGTCGATGCCCGTGGCATAGTAGTCATTCAAAGCGGTGCCCACTGCACTGCGACCGAAAGACGGATCGGTGGGAATCCAGCCAATGCCCTCAAAATAGGTCTCGCACCAATCGTGCCAGTTGATTTCGTCGGGGTGCAGCATCCAGCCGCTCTCCCAGCGGGCAGGGATGCCCAACGAGCGCACCAGCGTGATGTAGAGCAGTCCCACCTGTCCGCAGTCACCGTGATTGTTCTCGATGACATACTGGGGAATGTTGGCCAACGTGCTGTACTCCCTTGCGCCAGCCCACGGCAGGTTGTGGCCTATCCATTCATAGACCATGGCGGCCTGTAGCACGGGGTTGGTCTCGTTGCCCACAATCTTGCGGGCCAGGGCACGCATCTCGTCGGTGATGATGACATGGCGCGGCTCGTTGCCGGTATAGCGCTTATACACCTCACTGTTCTTGTCATAGGGCTCCAGCATGGCGATGAGGTCCTGCTGGCTGTAATGGCGCTCACCCACATCATAGGAGAAGGTGTATTCAAAGTGCGTCGGCTTGCCCTTCTCTGCGACAGCCTCCATATAGACCGTGTGATGCAGACTGCCCTCACTGTAGGTCACAGGGCGGTTGCTGCTCTCGAGGCGGATATTCTTTTGGCGCAGATTCTCATAAGGGAACGGCATCCACACGCGCAAGGTCTCGCCGGCAGGCACGGCATCGGCATCGACGTCGAGGGTGAACGTGATGTTCATGTGACGCCAGTCACGCACGTTGTTCTTGTCGGCAGGCGTGCGCATAGCCTCCAGGTAATACTTGCGGCGAGTGAGGAAAGACTCGTGGTTGTCAGCAGCGTTCTGGGCAGCAAACTCCTTGCCCAGCAGCCACAGGTTGCCCACGCTCTTGCGGAACCACATCTCCTTGCCATCGATGTTCATCACCTCGAGGGCGCGGGTACGTTTCCAATTCTCGATCTGGGCATCGGTAGCCTCGGGCATCTTCTCACGGATCATTTTCACGCCTTCCTCAGGCGTGATGCGGAAGTCGGTGCGGATGCGCTGCATGATGGTCTGCAGCGAGTCGATGCGCACAGCATCGGCCTGGCGAACCTTCTTGGGCAGAGACTTCATCAACTTCTCGGCACGCGTGAATTCACCCTGGGCGATGTACTCATCGACCTGAGTCTGCCAGTCGGGGGCAATGGCCATAGCGGTCAACGCTAAAGCGCTCATTGCCAGCGACAATAAACATTTTTTACCTTTCATTTCACCTTTGGATTTGTTTTAACGAGCAAATTTACACCAATTATTTGAAAAGGGATTCATTTTCCCCCAAATAGTTATCAACAGGAGAACATTAAGGTGCAAGAACAAAACAGGGTAAAAGAAAGGAGATTGTGCGATCAGGCGGGGAATTCCAGCAGGAAGGTGGTGTGGAAGCCAGTACGGGGATGATCGAGCAGCGACATCATGCCGCCCTGGATAGTGAGCAGGCGCCGGCTCAGCGAGAGACCGATGCCATTTCCCTTGCGCTTGGTGGTGAAGAACGGGATAAAAATAGAAGATCTTGCCTCGGGAGGAATCATCTCGCCATCATTGCTGATATAAAGCAGCACCTTGCCGTCCTGAGAGCGTTCGCATTCCAGGCCCATCGTTTTGGAACCCGCCTCGATAGCGTTCTTGACCAGGTTGATGAGAATTTGCCTCAGCAGGTTGGGGTCGGTCTTAATCATGATTTCGTCAGCGAGGCCATTCTGCCACGCCACGTCCTGGAACAACAACATCACCTCGTTGACAACCTCGGCGAGGTTTACCTGCTGTGGCACAGGCTTCTGGAGCGCAGAATACTTGCGATAACCGTCAACAAACGAGTTGAGGTGAACCACCGTGTTATGGATGGCATTAATCCCCTCCTCAAGGTCGGAATCTTTCACAGCAGGATGATGCAGCATGGACTGGCTGATGCTGGCGATGGGCGCCGTGGCATTCATGATCTCGTGGGTGAGGACACGAGTGAGCTTTTCCCAAGACTCTACCTCTCCCAGGTTGACCTGCTCGCGAATGTGTTCGCCCAGCTGATTGAGCGTCTCCTGCAGGGCACGCTCACCACTGAACATGTGCTTGGTGGGAAGTTGGAAAGTCAGGTCGTGATTGCGGATCGCCTCTTGCATGATGTTAGCCCGCCGCACTAGCGAACGCTGATGCCGCCAGAACCATATTCCCAGCAGCACCACAATCGCAGCGGCGACAGCGATGACGATCCACACATCGTTCATTGCAGTTTCTTCATCTTGTTATACAGGGTCTGGCGAGTGATGCCCAGCACCTCGGCTGCCTGGGTGAGGTTGCCGTGGAAACGGTCAATAGCCTTGCGGATGTGCTCGGCCTCGACCTCATCGAGCGTCGCTACATCATCGGTAGCGTCAAGGACATCCTTTAACTTGCGCACCAGATCCTCATTGTCCCAGGGCTTGGTAATAAAGTCGGCTGCACCACGCTTGAGTCCACGCACGGCGAGCGAAACGTCGGCATAGGCGGTGATGAGCACCACGGGAATCTCGGGGTGATGTTTACGGATTGCCTGTAGCCACAACAATCCATCTTGTCCGCTGTTGACGCCTAGTGTGAAATTCATGTCAAGCAGAATGATATCCACCACTTCTTGTTCAAGTAATGTGATGACCGACTCGGGAGATGTGAGCGTCATCACCTTTTCAAAGGTACCTGCCAGGCAATACTTCAATGCTGTGAGTATCGCCTCATTGTCATCAATAACCAGTACTGTTCCGTAATTCTGCATAATGGAGATCTTAGATTACTTCTTTAAAACGGTATCGCCATGGGGTTATCTTATTACCCCATCGGCAATGAGCATATCGGTTGCAAAGGTAACTAAAAGTGTAAAGAAATCACACACAAAAGCGTAAAAAAATAGGCCATCGGTGATTTTTAAGGCAACAAGCAGCAGGTATTGGCCGCAGGTTTAATTTAGTTACAACGATGCGATCGGGGCAGCCCTTAAAAGGAATGAGGGCACCAAGTCAGCAATTTGGAGCCCCCACCTAATGATCAGATTATCAAAAACAACGTGCAAGATCTAAACATCCAGTGATATCGTCATGAACAATCGCGGTTCCCGGTCAATATCACCAGGAACCGCGATTGTATCACAGGTCTATCTCTTTCAACATGAGTCCAATAGGGCCACGTTATTTACCTCTACTATAGTCCCAATGGCCATTCAACAGGAAGTTGACCAGGGTGGCGACATCAACGATCGACACCTTGCCGTCATGATTCAAGTCGCCTTCCTGATAGTTGTACTCCTTGGCAGGAATGAGGTATTGCGCCAAATAATAGTTGTCATTCTTGCCCGGAACTGTGGCAATAACACCCAGATTAATCACCTGATCCTGATCAGTGCGCTCGACGACATAGGGACTCTCGACAGAATCGATGATCACACCTTCATCATCAACTATATAGAGATACAGTTCAGCACCTTCCTCGGTAGTGACAGCAGTGAACGTGTAGGCATCATCGCCCTCGGCAACCTCAATAGTGGGTTCCTCAGCAAAGCCTACCTGGAATTGACTACCATCGGTCCTTACCAACATATTGGATGTACAGCCCGACAATGGCTCGCTATTAAAATAGGTATCATCCCAGAAGATGGAATCGGATGAGGCATAACCGGTATTGCCACTAACCAGCGAGCCATCTTGTAACGCGAAGTTAAAGATATCACCTTCATTATCATTATAGTACAGCGCTTGTCCTGGGAATACCAAGGATCCATCCTCATGTATCTTCATACAATTGACGGTTGAGCCGAAGCCAAACAGGTTATAGACTAGTAGGGTCGAGTCATCGGCCTGGTACATATAGACAGGTTCCGCTTTTGTCAAAATAATTGGATGAATACTCGTGAAAGAAGTGCCGCCAGAACCTCTCGACAAAACAAAAGGATTATCCGGCAAAGTCAATGGGCGTTGGGGCGGTCTCGGATTGATACCACCATGGCCGTCAATCGTATCGACGGGGAAACCGTTTCTGAATCTTTCGACTACGGTGAAAGGTGATGGAGTGCCTAGAGGTATCATGGTAGGATGACTGCCACCACAGACCATCGTTCCACCATTGCCGCCGCAACCCAGGCCATCAGGCATCGACTTGGGCGTCGGGGTCGGTCTTGCCGGTGACCTGTGGGGATATCCTCCGATAGGTCGAGGTGCAAGACCTCCACCGCCACACACGACGCTCGGTGCTGGCCCCACAAAACCGCTAGACGGGTCGCTACTTGATCCACCACCCGAGCCATCATGAAGAGATACATAATAACTTGAATCATACAGGCTTGAATCCACATCAAGAGCAACAGAAGATAATATTAAGCGCCCTTTGAAATGATGCTCACCGTTGGGAATTAACAGAGAAATCTTTCTAAAAAAGGGTGATATTGTGCATAAGGAGTCGACTAAATACAACTGATTGTTGCGGTAATGATAATAGACTTCCTCAAAATAAAACACTCCGACACCCATTTCATCGTCGCCAAACACAATGGAACCGTCATCACAAGTTTGACCAGGAACTGTGTCCAACACATCATTAAAGAAATAGTTGCTGGTAAAGAAATAAACCCTGGTGATGGTGTCGGTTCTATTTCTTCCCACTCCTTTCGACTCTATCTCATCGTAACAGGAGCGGAGGCATGGATCACCGTTGGCATTGTACACAAATGGGATGCCATGCCCCATATAAACATTGGTAATGCCTCCCTCAGGGATGATTTCGGATTTCTCTCCCAGGCTATAAATGGTGTCATTCACCCAAAAATTACCGTCGCTATCAAACTCAATAGCCGATGCCTCGGTAACGGAAATCCTGATACCATCCATTTCCTCGAGAGTCATTCCGCTAGGCGTTTTCTTTATGACGTGGCTGTCTTCTTTAGCGGCATTGCGTTCTCGCACAAGCTGCTGCAATGAGACTTTGCCAGTCTTGCCATTGGACACTGGTGCAGTGACAGCACTAGATCTGTTATTCAACACCCGTTGCGACTGGGCAACATCAGACTCAGACGCTCCAGCCGCAACAGCGAGCGCCATACAAGCACATAAGGCAGAAATTATTAAATTTTTCATATTCATAACCTGAATGTTTAGATAAAAATTAAGTATTCGGTTCACAAGGTTAACATAAAATGATACAATCTCCTGATCCACAATAGAGAAACGATTTTCTCAGTCATCCATCATGAGTTATTTCCATTTGGGCAACAAATTTACTATCTTTTCATTCAGGAAACAATTTTCAACAATTCTATTAACATATTTTAACACATATTTCGCAGAATCGTTACTGCTGGTGCATTACTGCTAAACGATACCTACTCCAGGAGGCTGATCTCTTGCTATGTTGAGGACTTATTTAACATTTTCATGGCACCGTTGGCAACAACGGGCGAATTTCCACGTTAATTAAATATATTATTGACTATTACCAAACTACCACCTACCTGATGAAGGAGACTATCAAGAATATCATCTATTTGGCTCGCCGCTTCAAGCTGGCGACGACGCTCAACATGATGGGCCTGGTCGTTGCGTTTGCTGCATTCTACATCCTGATGACCCAGGTCATCTACCAGGGTTCCTATAACCACAGCATCGAAGATTATGAGCGCCTGTACCGCATGGAGAGCGACTTCACTTATAACGAGTGGGAGTACACCAATCTCGTGTGCATCCCGTTTACCGCCCCACTGGACAGCATGCCCGAGGTGGAGAGCTATTCATTGTCCTATAACCCCGGCATCGAGAGCTACATCATACAACGTTTCCAGAAAGACGGTAAAGAGGTGAAATACAAGGTGGGTGAAGGAAACAATACCGTTGTCAGCACACTGACAAGCCATAAACTTAACGGCACACTCGAGTGGACCGACAGTGACCAGAAAGGAGCCATCATTCCTGAGAGTATCGCCAAGGAATACTTCGGTACAGCCGATGCTACAGGCGACTCAATGCTAATGGTATATCCAGATTTGGTTTATCCCATCGAGGTGCGGGGCGTCTATAAAGATTTCCCCGCTAATTGCGACTTGGGCAACCGCATCTACTTCAAAATGCGTGACAGCCATTCACTTGAGCTCGCCTCGGGTTATGAGTGTATCGTCAAGTTCAAGACCGTGCCCAAAGACATGAAAGCCTTTGCCCAGAAGCTCAAGCAAGCCATCATCGACTACATGAGCAAGGAGCTGAAGGAAGCTGGCATGGAAGACAAAATAGCCGTTACCGTCGAAGAGCTCAAGCAGACGAACTACCGGTTTACCCCGCTGAAAAACAGTTACTTTGAGCACGAATCGTTCTCATTGGGAAATAGAGGATTCCGCTTGATGTACCATTTCCTGTGGCTGACGTGCCTGCTCGTGATTGTGATAGCAGCCATCAATTTCCTGAATTTCACCCTGGCTGAGAGTCCGATGCGCATCCGCGGATTGAACACGCGTCTCGTGTTGGGCGCTACGCGCCACTCGCTAAGGCGCGGTCTCATCAGCGAGGGCATAGTGACCTCTCTTGCTGCTTGTGTCATCGCCCTAATCGTATGCCGGCTGTCGCAGATGATTCCTGTGGTCATCAAACTGACAGAGGGCGACCTGACATTGCAAAGCAATTGGATGCTCATCATGATTATGCTGGCACTGGCCATTGTCGTGGGCATCGTGGCGACAGCCTATCCTGGTAATTATGCCACCTCCATTCCTCCTGCCATGGCCCTGAAAGGCGACTTCGGCCTCACCCCTCAAGGCATCAGATTGCGCAAAATCTTGACAGGCACCCAAATCGGCATCTCGATGTTGATGGTCATCTATCTTGGATGTCTATATCAACAGAGTCATTACATTTTTAACTCGGAGTATGGCTATGACCGAGAAAGTGTGATGTTGGCCGAATTACCATTGCCCGAAGACTACAACTATAACGCCGTCAACGACTCGCTGTATCAAGATGTCCTGCAACTACCCAGCATTGAGAAGGTATCGTTCTCGGATAGTCAATTAGGACAAAAGGACGGACACGGCATCGTGTGGACCACGCAACATGATGAGACCTTCAAGTACTCATTGATGCACGTCTCACGAGATTATCTATCCACCATGGGGCTCAAGGTGATTGAGGGACGTGACTTTGCCGCCGGCGACACCCTTGCAGCCATCATCAACCAAGCGACCCGCGACCGATGGCCGTGGCTCAAGGTGGGCACTGCCATCTCGACCGGCATCAGCGACGAAGAGCCGGACAGTGCCGTTGTGGTGGGTGTTTGCGAGAATATTCGATATGGCACGGCCAGGATTGATAACAATCAACCATTCTTCATCGTCTTCAAACAAGGTTATCCCTACCTGAGCAACATCAACATCCGCGTGGCACCCCACAGTGACCACAAGGCAATCCAGCAACAAGTCAACAACTTGTTGGCACAAAAATGCCATTCCCAAAATGTGCAAGCCCACTATTTTGACACGATGCTGGAACAGACCTATAAGAATGAACTCCGCTATACCAACCAGGTGGTCATCATCTGCCTCATCTGCCTGATCATCACCTTGATCGGTGTATTCTGCCTGACATTGTTCGAGACTGAATACCGGCGCAAGGAAATCGGCATCCGCAAGGTAATGGGTGCCCGAACCGGCGAAATCGTGTGGATGCTGTGCCGCCACTATGTGTTGTATATCCTCATCGGCTTTGCCATCGCAGCACCAATTGCCGGTTGCCTAGGGTATTTCACACTGAATAGATATTTCAAAGTTCATGCCGAGATCAACTGGTGGATTATCCTTCCTGCTGCCCTGCTGATCGTGGGCGGCATCGTCCTGGGTGCGGTGGCCCTTCAAAGCTGGCGCTCTTCGAGAGAGAATCCAGTGAACAACATCAAGAACGATTGACAAGCAACAAAACAAAAAAAGAAGATATGATAAAAGTCAACAATCTCAAGAAAGTGTTCAGCTATGGTGACGTCAATACCGTAGCGCTGGGTGGTATCAGCCTGGAAATCAACAGTGGGGAGTTTGTCGCCATCATGGGCCCGTCGGGCTGCGGCAAGACAACACTGCTCAACATCCTGGGCCTGCTTGACAATCCTACCGAGGGAAGCTACCTGCTCAACGGTGTTGAGGTGGCGAACCTGAAGGAGAGTCAGCGCACCGACCTGCGCAAGGGCAAAATCGGTTTTGTCTTCCAGAGTTTCAACCTCATCGACGAACTCAATGTGGAGCAGAATGTGGAGTTGCCCCTCAAGTACCTGGGGATGCCTGCCGAGGAACGCCAAGCCAAGGTGCTTGATGTTCTGAGGCGCGTCAACATGTCACACCGTCGTGCCCATTTTCCCAACCAGCTGTCTGGCGGCCAGCAGCAGCGTGTCGCCATTGCCCGAGCCGTGGTCTGCGAGCCATTGCTGATACTCGCCGATGAACCGACGGGCAACCTGGACAGCAAGAACGGCAAAGAGGTCATGGACCTGCTGGCAGAACTCAATGATGATGGCACCACCATCGTGATGGTGACCCACTCGCAAAGGGACGCCTCCTATGCACAACGCATCGTGAACATGCTCGACGGCTTCCTCGTCGAGAAAACGGAACTGTAGAGTTAACCGTATTATCCATGGGGTTAAGGGCCGTGACGGGAGTCACGGCATAGGCGACCCTGACCAACTAAACGACGATAGCTGGTCAGGAATAGAAGAGAAAGGCAGTCTTGTCTGGTTGTTATTATTTCTTCTCCAGCAGGGCGACGTTCTCGACGTGGTGGGTGTGCGGGAACATGTCCACAGGCTGAATTTCCATAACACGGTATTTCTCGTCAAGCATGGCAATGTCTCGAGCTTGAGTCGCAGGATTGCAGCTCACGTAGACGAGGCGCTGGGGCTCGGCGTTGAGGATAACCTTGACGACATCCTCATGCATGCCGGCGCGAGGTGGGTCGATAATCATCACCTCGGGGCGGCCGTGCTCGGCGATGAAGGCGTCGGTGAGCACATCCTTCATGTCGCCTGCATAGAACAGGGTGTTGTCGATGTTGTTGACACGGGAGTTGAGTTTGGCGTCCTCGATAGCCTCGGGGACGTACTCGATGCCGATGACCTGGCGGGCCTGGCGGGCAACGAAGTTGGCAATGGTGCCCGTGCCGGTATAAAGGTCATAGACGAGTTCATCACCCGTGAGGGCTGCCATGCGGCGAGCGACCTTATAGAGTTCGTAGGCCTGACGCGAATTGGTCTGGTAGAAGGACTTGGGACCGACACGGAAGCGCAGGCCTTCCATCTCCTCCTCGATGTAGTCACGCCCACTGTAGGTCACAAACTCCTGATCAGCCAGCGAGTCGTTGACCTTGAGGTTGACGACATAGAGCAATGAGGTGATCTGTGGGAAACGGTCGCGCACGGCGCTCATCAGATCCTCGATGGCGGCACGGTCGTCCTGGCCGAAGACGATGACCTCCATCACCTCGCCAGTTGAGGCGGTGCGCGTCATGGTCATGCGGATAAAGCCCTGCTGCCCTCGTATGTCATAGAAAGAGTAGCCTTTCTCTACGCAGAGGTTGCGGATGAACAGGCGCATCTCGTTGCTGATGTCATCCTGCAGCCAGCAACGCTTGATGTCGAGCACCTTGTCGAAGGCACCAGGAATGTGGAAGCCCGCGGCGTTGCGATCAGGGAACTCAGCCCCGCTGTCGAGCTGCTCACGCGTGAGCCAGCACTTGTTGGAGAAAGTAAATTCCAGCTTGTTGCGGTAATGAATGGTCGCTGCCGAGCCCAAGATAGGATTGATGGCGGGGATGGGCACCTTAGCGATGCGCTCCATAGCATCCACCACCTGCTGCTGCTTGCACTGCAGCTGGTACTCATAGGGCAGGTGCTGCCACTTGCAGCCACCACACAAGCCGAAGTGCTCGCACATCGGCTCCACGCGCAGCTCACTCGGCTTCACAAGGCGCTCGATATGTCCCTCGGCAAAGCTGTGCTTCTTGCGGTCGATCTTCAAGTCAATCACATCGCCCGGGGCGCCAAAGGGGACAAACACCACCAGGTCGTTCCAGCGCCCGAGGCTCTTACCCTCGGCCGCCACGCCCGTTATCTCAAAATTCTCAATTACCGGAATATCTTTCTTCTTTCTCATCGTGCCTGCAAAGGTACAACAATCCCGCGAAACGTCGCTACAATCCCGCCAACTAAAACAATCGTACAGCCTGAATTTCCTTCTGAGTCCTTACCGTAGGGCCGCGCCTTGGCGTAGTCGCCTACTGCGTCGGGAAAACCTCGCACCAAGCTGCTAAGGCGCTAAGTATTAAGATTGCTCGCTAGGACTCTCAAGAAATCAAAAAAACTTTTTTAAGGACGTGCAAGGATGCCTCACTCATCACCAATCTCTAATCTCGAATCAGTGAGCGCAGCTCGCATTAATTGAGGGCTTGGTTGATGTAGTCGCGGGGGAGGCCGAGGGAGACGGCGGTGTCGATGTCGCGGTTCATGTCGTCACGCTGGAAGCGGAGTTTGTTGAGCTTGGCGCGCAGGACGTATAGGTAGGGGTCGTCGGGGGTCATCTCAAGGGCGGTGCGGATGTCGTCCTCGGCGTCGTTGAGGCGTTTCATCGCCAGGTAGCAGTCGGCGCGGTGACCCAGCAGCTGGGCGCTGGGGTGGACTTTGATGACCTGGGAGAACAGTTCGGCTGCGCGGCTGTGGTTACCCGCCTTCTTTTGCAACAGGCCCATGCCCTCATGATAGAGACCCGAGTTGGGGTTGATGCGCTTGATTTCGTTGAACAGGTCCTCGGCACGCTTGGTGTCGCCTTGCTCAAGAGCCAACACGCCCAGGGAGTAGCGAGCCTCGGTGTCATACATGTCAAGCTCACACACACGCTCATAGTCATCAATGGCACGTTGCACGCTGTCCATCTCTACGTAGAGGGCGGCGCGGTTGAGCAACAACGTGACGGCATGGGGTGTCATGTCGAGGGCAAGGGAATAGTTCTTGACAGCATCGGCCAGTTTTCCCTGATAGCGCTGCAGCGTGGCGATGTTGCTCAGTATCATTGAGTTGCTGGGGTTATCAGGATCTGCTTTGAAGGCCTTGAGCAGCCACTGCTCGGCAATGGGCCAATCATGGCTGTAGATATAGGTCTGGGCCGAGTCAATGTACTGGAAATAAGGAGTCTCGGTGTCCAGATCGGCAATATAAGGGTTGTCGGCTTTCTTGGGCTGCGGTTTCAAGCCCTGCTCCACCTTCATGTTCTCGTCGCCGATGGAGTTGATGACCTGTGCCCCACCCTGCTGCCATGCCGATGACAAGCAAATCACTAAAACAAATATGATAATATTATATTTCATGTCGTGGTTGTTCGTTGGCCGTGACAGGAGTCACGGCATAGATTAACACTGACGCGGATTTTATATTCCAAATCAATTGTTCACGTGGACGTCCACCTGCGGGAACGGGAAGTGGATGCCATGTTGAGGGAACTGCTTATAGATCTGCTCGTTCACGTCGTAGAGCACCTGCCAATAGTTAGCGATTTCGGTCCAAGCTCGGACGATGAGCGTCACCTGGCTCTCGTCCAGGCTCTCGACGTTGACGCTCGGATTGTAGTTCGGCTTGGGTATCAAGGCAGCGAGTTTTGCCTCATGTTCCTCGCGGAGTTCCTCTGCCTTGCGGCGCTGCCAATGGAACAGGCGTTTCCACCAGGGCAACGGTTTCTCGGTGAGTTCCTCATGGGTCTCTTCGGGTTGTTCTTCCTCCTTGACGTCGGCGTCGGTATGGACAATGCGGCCATCGGCAGCGAGGATGTCGAGGGCAACCTTGCGGGCCGTGTCCACATTATCACCATAGCTGATGCCCACACGCCATTCCACACGATGGTAATGCTCGGCGCTGAAGTTCTTCAGCGAACTGGTAGCCAGACCGCCGTTGGGGATGACGATGCGGTCGTTGTTGTAAGTATTGATGACCGTGTTGAAAATCTGGATTTCCTTCACCGTGCCCTTGAGTTCGCCGAACTCGATGTAGTCGCCCACCTTGTAGGGCTTCAACAGCAGGATGAGCACACCGCCGGCAAAGTTCTGCAACGTGCCGCTCAGTGCCATACCGATGGCAACACCGGCACTGGCAAAGATGGCGATGAACGAACTCGTCTCGATGCCCAGCACCCCGATGACGGTGATAATCAACAGGAACAGCAGTGTAATCCTGATGAACGACAGCAAGAACGAGATCAACGAGCGGTCAAAGTCCTTGCGCAACATGATGGCACGCGTCACACTGTAAACCTTGTTGATGATGAACTTACCAAGGTAGAAAACCAGGATAGCAGCCAAGATGCGCAAACCAAGCGAGATGATCTGGTTTGAAAGTGAAGTCACGAGTGTGCCGATATCCAAGTACTTGAACTTGTCCACCAGTTTACCAGGTGTCATGGCCGCAATCGAGTCGGGATGCAACTGGCTGGCCAGCGAGTCCACGTGAGCCGTCACGACATTGGTCGCCTCCTTGATCTTGTTGGCAGCGGTCGTGTCGGGCGCCACCGGAATCTGCATTAATATCTTGTACAACATAGTCATTCTACTTTTTGAAACTACAAAGGTAATACCTTCCCGTCTAAAAAAAGATTAAAACCCCGCTAAATAACGTGAATGATGCGGAATCCAGCAGATAACACTAACGGCGGCAGAGCCACTGTCAACAAGACAACCGAAGCGCCCTGGACAAGGAGGGTGGAGCTTTTCTAACGATGAAAACGAGGGGCGTTAGGGCCGTGACAAAGTCACGGCACGGGGGACCTTGCTTGACCATTTTCCTTTTTCTTGCTTGTCCGTTTTTCTATTTTCTTGATTGTTATTTATTCTTTTTTTTGTTGTGATACGGGGTTTTGAAGTACCTTTGCCGCCGAAACATTAGCTGTACTACTTTTTTATTTTATAATCATGAAAAAGAATTTAGTTTTAGTACTGGCCGCCATCATGGCAGCCATGACACTGAATGCACAGGACGAGGTGCAGCCCTATCTCACTGTAGATCAACTTCCTGACCTCATCAAGTGCCTACCGGCTCCCCCGGCTTTTGACAGCCCGGAATTTTCCAATGACATGATGCGTTTCGCCTGGGGCAAGCAACAGCGACTGAACGAGGAGCGTGCCGAAATCGCCAAGCGCGATGCCGTGTGGTCCTATGAGGCCCTGCTCGCAGAGTTTGACGTGCCCTTCGGCTTGCACATGAGCCCCGAAAACACGCCCGAAATCTGGAAACTGATGGTAACCAGCCTGACGACCACCGACGCCATGCGCGTCGCTCCCAAAGCTTTCTACCACCGCCAGCGCCCGTTTGAGCGCTTCCAGGACAAGATGCTCACCGACGAAGAGGCCGAACTGGCCGGTGAAGGTTCCTACCCCTCGGGCCACACCATGCGTGGCTGGACCGCTGCCTTGCTGCTGGCCGAGGTGAATCCTGCCGCTGCCGACACCATCTTTGCCCGCGGCTGGATGTACGGCGAGAGCCGCGTAATCGTGGGTGCCCACTGGCAGAGCGACGTTGACGCCAGCCGTGTAGCAGCCAGTATCGCCTACTGTGCCTTGCATGGCAGCCCCGAGTTCCTTGAGCAGATGGCCAAGGCCCAAGAAGAATACCGTGTGAAGACGGGGCAGCAGTCAAGCATCAACAATGTGATTGACAACACGCCCACCGCTTCTAGCCAGGCCTATCGCATCGACGGTACCATGGCGACTGACGATACCCGCGGCATCATCATCCAAAACGGCAAAAAGGTGCTCCGAAACTAGCATCCTAATAGCATATCCGCCAACAATTGGTGGTTGGAGTAGGCATTTTTGACTGAAAACGCCTATTCCAACCACCAATTTATTAACAATGTTTCTTGTTCCAAATTAATTTACGTACCTTTGCACCCAAATTTGAGAACTTACATTATTAAAAATGAAAAAATTCAACGAGTATAACGGGTTTAACCTGTCAGATATCAACAAGGAAGTCCTGCAACAGTGGGACAAGGAAGATGTGTTTGGCCGTAGCATCAGCGAGCGCGATGGAGCTCCGACTTATGTATTCTATGAGGGTCCTCCCAGTGCTAACGGTATGCCTGGCATCCACCATGTCATGGCCAGGACCATCAAGGACATCTTCTGCCGCTACAAGACGATGCAGGGCTACCGTGTACCCCGCAAGGCTGGTTGGGACACCCACGGCCTGCCCGTAGAGTTGGGCGTAGAGAAAGCGCTGGGCATCACCAAGGAAGATATCGGCAAAAAAATCTCGGTTGACGAATACAATGCCACCTGCCGCAAGGAGGTGATGAAATATACCCGCGAATGGGAAGACCTGACACACCGAATGGGCTACTGGGTGGATATGAAAAATCCGTATATCACCTACAAGAACAGCTACATCGAGAGCCTGTGGTGGTTGTTGAAGCAGCTCTACAACAAGGGCCTGCTCTATAAGGGCTACACCATCCAACCCTACTCCCCCGCTGCCGGTACCGGCCTGAGCTCACACGAGCTGAACCTGCCGGGTTGCTACCGCGACGTCAAGGACCAGACGGTAACCGCACAATTCACCGTGCTGAGCGGTGACGAGCATCCCGTGGTCAAGAAGATCCACGAGGTCGCTGACGAGGGCTTCAATGACGCATACGTGCTGGCATGGACGACCACCCCGTGGACCCTGCCCAGTAACACCGCGCTGTGCGTCGGCAATAAGATTGACTATGTCGCCGTCGAGAGCTTCAACCCCTACACCGGCAAGCCCGCCGTTTATATTCTGGCCGAGGCCCGCGTCAATGCCTACTTCAAGGCCGACGGCAAGGACCAGCCGCTAGAATTCACTGCCGGAGCCAAGGTGGTGCCCTGGAAGGTTATCGCCTCGTTCAAGGGTCAGGACCTGCTGGAGATGCGTTACGCCCAGCTGTTCCCCTGGGTGAAGCCCGTAGATAAGGTGGACGGCAAGGTTGTGGGTAACGAAAACGGTTTCCGCGTCATCCCCGGCGACTATGTGACGACCGAGGATGGTACCGGTATCGTGCACATCGCACCCACCTTTGGTGCCGACGATGCCCGCGTGGCTAAGGCTGCCGGCATTCCCGCCCTGTACATGATCAACAAGAAGCTGGAGACCCGCCCCATGGTGGACCTCACGGGTAAGTACTACCTCATCGAGGACCTTGACGAGGGATTTGTGAAGAACTTCGTCAACGTGGACCTCTATAGCGAGTATGCCGGCCGCTGGGTCAAGAACGCCTATGACCCGAAATACACCGTGGGCGGCAAGTTCTACGAGGCCGAAGCCAACAAGGACGAGGACCTGAACATCTACATCTGCATTCGCATGAAGCAAGAAGGCACCGCCTTCAAGATGGAGAAACACGTCCACAACTATCCCCACTGCTGGCGCACCGACAAGCCCGTGCTCTACTATCCGCTGGACAGCTGGTTCATCCGCGACACTGCCTGCCGCGACCGCATGATCGAGCTCAACCACACCATCAACTGGAAGCCCGAGCATACTGGTAGCGGTCGCTTCGGCAAGTGGTTGGAGAACTTGAATGACTGGAACCTGAGCCGCAGCCGTTACTGGGGCACCCCGTTGCCCATCTGGCGCGACGAGGACGGTGAGGAGAAGTGCATCGGCAGCATTGAGGAGCTCTATAACGAAATCGAGAAGGCCGTGACTGCCGGCGTGATGAAGAGCAACCCCTACAAGGACAAGGGCTTCATTCCCGGTGACTATAGCGAGGAAAATTACAATAAGATTGACATCCACCGTCCCTACGTTGACGACATCATCCTGGTGAGCGACACTGGCAAGCCCATGAAGCGCGAACTGGACTTGATCGACGTATGGTTCGACAGTGGTGCGATGCCTTATGCCCAGCTGCACTACCCGTTCGAGAACAAGGATGCCGTGGACAAGAATGGCTTCTTCCCCGCCGACTTCATTGCCGAAGGTGTGGACCAGACACGCGGCTGGTTCTTCACGCTGCATGCCATCGCCACGATGGTGTTTGATAGCGTGGCCTACAAGAACGTCATCTCCAACGGTCTGGTGCTCGACAAGGTAGGTGCCAAGATGAGTAAGCGCCTGGGCAACGCCGTTGACCCGTTTGGCGCCATCGAGACCTACGGCAGCGACCCGCTGCGCTGGTACATGATCAGCAACTCATCGCCCTGGGACAACCTGAAGTTTGACACCGAGGGCGTCATCGAGGTAGCCCGCAAGTTCTTCGGCACGCTGTATAACACCTACTCGTTCTTCGCCATGTATGCCAACATTGACGGCTTTGACCCCGAGACACCGCAGGTACCCCTGAACGAGCGTCCCGAGATCGACCGCTGGATCATCTCAATGCTCAACTCGCTCATCGCCGAGGTGCAGGCCGATCTGGAGGACTACGAGCCCACCAAGGCCGCCCGTGCCATCAGCACGTTTGTCAGCGATGATCTGAGTAACTGGTACGTGAGGTTGAACCGCCCACGTTTCCGTGAGGGTAAAGACTTGACACAAGACAAGCTGGCTGCCTACCAGACGTTGTACCAGTGTCTGACCACCGTGGCGCTGCTTATGGCTCCCGTGGCACCGTTCTACAGCGACCGCCTGTATCGCGACCTGACTCACAGCGAGAATTCGGTACACCTGGCCACCTTCCCCAAGAGCGACGCGAACGTGATCGACAAGCAACTCGAAAAGCGCATGAAAGCCGCCCAAGACATTACCACTCTGGTACTCTCACTGCGCCGCAAGCAAAACATCAAGGTACGCCAGCCGCTACAGGCCATCATGGTGCCCGTGCTCGACGAACAGCAGCACGCAGATATCGAATCTGTTGCCGGCCTCATTAAGGGCGAAGTCAACGTTAAGGAGCTCAAGCTCGTGGGCAATGATGCCGGTATTCTTGTCAAGCGCGTAAAGCCCGATTTCAAGAAACTCGGTCCGAAGTACGGCAAGATCATGAAGGCGCTCGCTGCCAAGATCACCAACCTGTCGCAGCCCGAGATTGCCCAGTTTGAGAAAGACGGCAAGCTGGATATCGACGTTGACGGACAGCTGGCAACCGTAGAACTCACCGATGTGGAGATCATCAGCGAGGACATCCCTGGCTGGCTCGTCGCCAACGACGGTAACCTCACCGTGGCGCTCGATATCACCATTACCGAGGAGCTGCTGCAAGAAGGTATCGCCCGCGAACTGGTGAACCGCATCCAGAACCTGCGCAAGAGCAAGAAATATGATATCACCGACCGCATCACCGTCATCATCGCTCCCGACGAGCGCACCGATGCCGCTGTACATGCCTTCGGCGACTACATTGCACGACAGGTACTTGCCACAAACATCACCGTGGCTCCCGTTCCTGCCGACAAGGCCGACGAACTGGACATGGATGGCTGGATGCTGCCCGTCTGTGTCGAGAAAGTGTAATTAGGGTTTTAAGTTTTAGACTTTAGACTTTAGGTTTTAGGTTTTAGGAATCAGTGAATAACAACTGAAAAATAAGAACTTTAATTAATATGGATAACAAGCAACATAAGGTCAGGTATAGCGATGACGAATTGCAAGAGTTCAAGGAAGTCATTCTGGCTAAGATAGAGCAAGCTCAGAAGAACTATGAGCGCTTGAAAAACAGCATCATGGTAGATGAGTCCAATCCCACCTTCAAGATGATGGAAGAGGGCGCCTCGACACTGCAAAAAGAGATTTCAAGCCAGCAGGCTGAACGTCAGTTGGATTTCATCCGCAAACTGCAGGGAGCGCTCGTCCGTATCGAGAACAAGACCTACGGCGTGTGCCGCATCACTGGCAAGCTCATCCCCAAGGATCGCCTGCTTGCCGTGCCTCACACAACACTGTCACTCGAAGGTAAGGAAATCGAGGCCCAACGCAGAAAGGAACGTTGACGTCACCACTCACTTCCTCATGAAACTGTCAAACGGAAAACTGGCAGCGCTTCTCATTGCGCTGGTTATTGTTATCGACCAAGCCGTGAAGATTTGGGTAAAAACCCATTTCTATTACGGCGAGGAACTGCAGATTACCTCGTGGTTCAGGCTGCTATTCATTGAGAACAACGGCATGGCATTCGGTATGGAGCTGGGCAGCAAACTGCTGCTCACCATGTTCCGTATTATCGCCTCGGGAGCCTTTATCTACTACCTGTGGCGCCTGCGCAATCGAACCGACATCCCCAAAGGCTATATTACCTGTATTGCCCTAATCACTGCCGGTGCTCTGGGCAATGTCATCGACTGTATTGCTTATGGACTGATTTTCAACAGTCCCATGCCTCCCCAGACGGCCCAAATGTTCCCTCCCGACGGCGGTTATGCCACGCTGTTCAACGGCAGGGTGGTCGACATGCTCTACTTCCCACTGTGCGAGTGGAACTGGCCCGAGTGGATACCCAAGATCGGAGGTGACCACTTCGTATTCTTCCAGCCGATCTTCAACATTGCCGATGCCTCGTTGAGTGTGAGCGTGTTTGTGCTCATCCTGTTCTATGCCCGTTATCTGGCTACCGTCAAGGAGGATGTCGCCGACAGCGACAACCCTGATGGAGAGAATCATCCCGAAGAAGAACAAACGATAACGAAAACCGAGGAAGAATAAGGTCATTCCATGCGCCACACACCGGTCATCATATCATTGTCGCTCATCGTCACACTATTACTGATATCCTGTGGCAGGAATCCTCGTGGGGTGATGAGTATCAATGAGATGACCGATCTGATTGTGGACCTGCAACTTGCCGAAGCCTATATCGACAGTCACATCGATGAGTTCCAGGACGATTCCAGCAAACAAGTCCTCAAACAATCCATCTTCAAGAAGCATGGCATCACCCAGCAGGACTATGACTCCTCGATGGTGTGGTATGCCCACAACATGGAAGATTACACTAAGGCCTATGACAAGGCCGTCGGCAAGCTCAAGGAACGCTATGACAAACTTGACAAAGGCGGAAACGCCAATGACCGACCAGGCGAGCTCATGGCTGGTCCTACGGGTGAGCCCACCCATGACGCGACACCTCAGCAATCTATTGCCAAGAACAAAAGCCTGAAACAACTGAAACGCCCAAAACGCCTCAACAACGACATCCAGGGAGACAGTGTCGACATCTGGGAAGGCAACCGCTGCTACACTCTCACCCAGGGCTCACGTCGTGGTTTCATCACCTTTGACCTGCCCCCTGATGCCAACAAGCGTCCTGGAGACCGTTACCAACTTGCCTATAAGCTATTGCGCGGTGGCAATGAATTCAAGGTGTGCCTGAGTCTGGACTATACCGATGGCGGAACCGCCCAGATCACCCGCAGCACCAACAGCGACGGATGGGTTGCCATCGACATCCAGAGCGACACCACGCGCCGGGTGCGCCGCATCTACGGTTACGTGAGCTATAACATGAAGCGCGGGCATACTGCATTTGTCGACAGCCTGTCACTCATGCGCACACACCTGAGCAACAGCAACTATGGTTACATCCATGCCCAACGCCTGCTGGAACGAAAGAAATAGCTAGAAGTTAGGAGTTAGGAGTTAGAGGTGAGGAGTTAGGAGTGTCTATTGTCTAATGGCTAAAGGCTAACGGCTAATGGCTAATGGCTAAAAGCTAACGGCTAAAAACAAAAAAGGATATGAACCTGTATCTGCAACTGTTTCTGACATTCTGCAAAATCGGCGCCTTTACCTTCGGCGGCGGTTGGGCCATGATCAGCATCATCCAGCGAGAGATTGTCGAGAATCACAAGTGGATACCCCAAGACGAATTCCTTGACCTGCTTGCCGTTGCCCAATCCATGCCCGGTATCCTGGCAGTGAACATCAGTGTGGTGATCGGTGACCGGCTGAAGGGGCTGAAAGGCAGCATCTGTGCCGCTATCGGAACCATTTTGCCATCATTCCTGATGATTCTTGCCATCGCCATCTTCCTTACCCCAGACACCATCAAGAACAATGCTGTGGTGAGCCGCATTTTCAAGGGCATCCGTCCAGCAGTGGTCGCCCTGATCATCGCCCCGGTGCTGACCACCGCCAAGAATGCCGGCATCAATTGGAAAACCGTCATCATCCCCATCACAGTCGCCTTGCTCATCTACAGCAAGATTCCCTATATCTCCAATCCCATCATCTTTATCGTGATGGGCGCCATCGGAGGGTATATCTATTACATGCACACTCTCATGAATGGAGGAAAGGGAAATAACGGAGAGAAGAACGAAGCTGGCAGAAAGGAGGTGGACTGCGATGCTTGAGAATTACCTGAAACTCATTTGGGCCTATCTGAAGATCGGCCTGTTCGGCTTCGGTGGCGGCTATGCCATGCTGTCGCTTATCCAACGCGAGGTCGTGGACTCGGGCTGGATCACCAGCCAGATGTTCACCGACATCGTCGCTATCTCACAGATGACTCCAGGCCCCATCGGCATCAACAGCGCCACCTACATCGGCTATGTGGTTACCGGCAGCGTGTTCGGTTCATTGGTCACGACGCTGACTGTGGTGTTACCTCCATTCATCCTCACGCTCATCGCCAGCCATTACATCCAGCGGCACAAACAGAGCCCCTTCATCAAGGGAGCATTCATGGGACTGCGACCCGTGGTCGTTGGACTGATTGCCTCGGCAGCCTTGTTGCTGATGAACAGCGAGAACTTCGGCTACCTGATGAGCGAGCGGCTGGTCACCATCGCCATTTGTATCGCATCGTTCTGCATTGTCTATTTCACGCGAGTACATCCCATTCTGGTCATTATCCTCGCCGGCATCACAGGTCTGCTGGTCTTCTGATTATACACCCCTGCCTATGATGTCCCGGTCGCTCCTGACGGAGCTTTCCTGGGCACTCATGATTCGCACCAATAAAAAGGCACGCCCTGTAAAAAGGCGTGCCTTATCAGTTATCTCTTCTCGAGAAGAAGATTAAATCTCGTCTTCAGCGTCCATTTCGACTACTAACAGCGTCTCAATCAAGATAGCAAGATCCTTGATGTTCACTTTACCATCACCATTGAGGTCAGCAGCCTCGGCGTGGAACGGGATTTCATCGGCATCACTCTTATCTTCGGGAGCCAACAGATAGTCGATAAAGTCTGCAACGTCACGGACGCTCACTTTGCCATCACCATTGACATCACCCATTTGAATCACGGGCTCGGGCTCCGGAGCTATGCCCAGAAGCACGGCGTCTATTCCAGCCATCTCACTATCCATCAGAGAGAGGGACAACCATGCCTTGTTGGCAGGCAGGTAAGTGCCATCAGCCTGGGGGAAGAAGCCCAGATTGCCCTCGGCATCCACACCGAGCACCAGATTGTCGGCAGTTGCCAGCATCGCCTGGTCGGGGTAGTAGGTGACCATGGCATTACTGTCGTCGAACGAGCAGAAGTTGTCAAAGATGCTGAAGTAGTTACCCATGAGCAAGTCGTTCACAATGGGCAGTTGGGTACAGTTGGCAATTCCCTCGACAGGAATCACCTTGTTATCACTTACCATAGCGCCCTTACACTTGATCAGCACCGGGGTAGCAGCAGGAACGGTATCGCCCTGGCCGTAAACCTTGATGGGTTCGGCATAGTAGCGTTCGTCGGTACCCTTCTTAATCTTATTGACAGTATAGGCACCCTCAACACCGCCGTCGAGCGGAAGGACGAAGGGGAAGTCGCAGCACATCGAGCTCCAGTACCAGCCATCGGCATCGGTCACCAGTTCGTTGACAGGCTTGATACCCAGGAATGAGGTGTCTATTGAGCCAGCATTCACTGGTTCGATCCACCAACGGGATTCAGCATTCTCCAAGAAACCTGCTGAAAGTCCAAAACCAAAGTCGCGGAAAATACAAGGGAAGTTATCGTACTTGGTTCTGGCCACATAAGTCGGTTTTCCGCCCTCATTAGCAGTAGCAGTGTCAACCGTCAACCACATGTGCGTGAGGGTGTAAGTGCTCACACCTTGAGCGCACAGGCTGGTTTCGCCCATGTCGGGAATGTAAATGATTGAGCCTGGATCAAACAGATACACATCCTCGGTAGCTTTCAGCATGCGAACACAAGGCCAGAAAGCTTCGGGAGTAGTCAGCTTCTTATACTTTGTGCCCCTGATGCCGATATAGCTATCGGTAGCAACATTACGGACACGATAAAAGCCTGTACCACTAAATTGCGCAGACGCAATTATAGCTGCCAGCAAGCAAGCAATAACGGTAATTTTCCTCATAATAATTTTACTTCTAGGTTAACATGATTATCATACATAAGCGGGTGACGACTATCATCGCGTGCATCTCGCACACAGATAATCTCAACAAAGGTCAAGTAATAAGAAGATATAGAAACTACCTATTAGATGATGTTTGCTTCAACCAATTGGCAAAATTATATACAATCTTGATAACGAGCAAACTATTTGCAAAAATTATGGAAATATTTCTACAATTCACTATTTTCAGTATGTATTATCCACAGCAATAATGAGATATTTATTGTAATTTTGTTGCCATTGAACAATGTGGACTAAAAAACAGAGAAGATATGAGTAGGCGTCTGATCACTATCATGATTATCCTGATGACCGGGATCACTCTCACACATGCCGAGGGCTGGATTCGTATCAACCAGCTGGGTTATCTGCCCGAGGCGACCAAGGTGGCTGTACTCATCAGCCAGGCCGAGGTGCGTGTGACAGAGTTTGAACTCGTGGATGCTTATACGGGCCAGACAGTTTATCATTCCACTGCAGCCCATGCCATGGGGGCTTGGGGGCAGATGCAGGGCACTTATCGTCTGGACTTCAGCCAATTTCATCGCGAGGGGGCCTACCGTCTCGTCGCGGCGGGCATTGAGTCACCCGTGTTCCCGATCAACAACCGCGTGTGGGACGGCACGGCCGACTTCGTGCTCAACTACATGCGCCAGCAGCGGTGCGGCTTCAATCCGTTCCAGCAGGACAGCTGCCATGTCAAGGATGCCTATGTGCGCTACCACCCCGAGAAGGAAGGCCAGCGCATCGACGTGCGTGGCGGCTGGCACGATGCTGCCGACCTGCTGCAATATACCACGACGAGCGCCAACGCCATCTATCAGATGATGCTCGCCTGGCAGCAGTGCCCACAGGCCTTCGGCGACCACTACCAGGCGAACGGTCTGAAGGGTAAAAACGGCATTCCCGACCTCATCGACGAGATCTACTGGGGCCTGACGTGGCTCGACAAGATGAATCCCAGCAAGGGCGAACTCTATAACCAGATTGCCGACGACCGTGACCACATCGGCATGAAACTGCCCAAGGACGACCCTGCCGACTACGGCTGGGGTCCCAACAACGGCAGGCCCGTCTATTACATCGACGGCAAGCCGCAGCAGCGCGGCAAGTTCATGAACGCCACGATGGGAGCCGCCAGCACAGCGGGCAAATTCGCCAGCGACTTCGCCCTCGGTGCCGAAGTACTGGCACCCTATTACCCCGAGTTTTCCGCCAAAATCCGCGCCAAGGCCGCCGATGCCTACCAGGTGGGCATCGACAAGCCAGGCAACACCCAGACGGTGAGCGTGGTATCGCCCTACATCTACGAGGAGGACAACTGGGTGGACGACATGGAGCTGGGCGCCGTGGAGCTCTACCGCATGACGGGCGACGAGCGATACCTGGCCCAGGCGGTGGAATATGGCCGCCGCGAGCCTGTCACGCCGTGGATGGGCGCTGACAGCGCACGTCACTATCAGTGGTACCCTTTCATGAACATGGGCCATGTGCGCGTGGCACAGGAAGCCGGCGGCAACAAGCGGCTGCAGGCTGAGTTCATCCGCAACATCAAGGCGGGCATCGAGCGCGTGAAGCAGCGCGCCGAGCAGACGGGCAACCCCTTCCTGTGGGGCGTGCCGGGCATCTGGTGCAGCAACAACCTGACCACGGCGATGCTCACCCAGTGCATCCTGTACCGCCAGTTGACCGGCGACCGCCAATTCATCGAGATGGAGGCTGCCCTGCGCGACTGGCTGCTGGGCTGCAACCCGTGGGGCACGAGCATGATTGTGGAACTGCCCCGTGGCGGCACCTATCCCCATGCCACCCACAGCAACTTTGTCATGGAGCAAGTGGGCATGCCGACTGGCGGCCTGGTGGACGGCCCGGTCTATGCCACCATCTTCAACAGCCTCAAGGGGGTGAACCTCGCCGACGATATGCTCAACATCGAGGGCAACACCTATGACCTGTTCCAGCCGGGCGACGTGGTCTATCACGACAATACCCACGACTACAGCACCAACGAGCCCACGATGGACGGCACGGCGTCGCTGACGTTCCCCTTCTCGTTCTATGAGATGGAGGGCAAGGGCGCGAGCGGTAACTTCCTGTGGGACGAGGGGGCAATCGTGCGTGGCGACACGACCCGCAAGCAGATCTGCCTCGTGTTCACCGCCGACGACCGTGCCGACGGCGCCGACCGCATCATCTCGACACTCGACAAGCAGGGCATCAAGGGAGCCTTCTTCTTCACGGGACGCTTCTTTGACCTCTACCCCGACGTGGTGCGGCGGCTCGTGGACGGCGGGCACTACGTGGGCAGCCACAGCTACGGCCACCTGGTCTATTGCTCGTGGGAGAATCGCGACTCGCTGTTGGTGACCAGGGAGCAGTTCCGCGACGATATCATCAAGAGTTACGGGAAACTGGCCGAATACGGCATCACGCCGCAGCAGGCACCGTGGTTCATTCCGCCCTACGAGTGGCACAACGCCACCATTGCCGCATGGGCCTGCGAGATGGGGCTGCAGCTCATCAATTTCTCGCCCGGCACCCTGAGCTGCATGGACTACACCTATCCCGGCATCACGGGCGGCAACCCCTACCGCGACAACCGCTGGCTGTGGGACCGCATCATGCGCTGCGAGCAGGAGAACACCCTCAACGGCCACCTGCTGATGATACACTTCGGGACCGACGAGCGCCGCGTGGAGAAGTTCTACGACCGCCTGCCCGCCCTCATCAAGGAGCTGAAACGGAAAGGCTACACCTTCGTCTCCCTCCCCACCCTACTAGAGGGCAAACAGGAGGCTGTGTCATAATTCAACTGCTAGAACTATAACCGCCCTGCGGGCGGGAAATTAATCAAATTAATTATAAAATTTTTATTAATATGATA
>JBGUJU010000113.1:0-2152 GCA_045114065.1 Sodaliphilus sp. | reverse complement strand
CTTAGCCTTTTTGGCGGCATGGTAGAACTCGGGATAGTGGCGCAACACATCATCAACGCGTGCCGAGCACAGCGTGTCGCCGGGCTCCACAGCGATGGTGTCGATGCCATAACCCTCGATATTGGCAATGAGGTCTTCCTCCTGATTGGTGCTATCCTTTTCCTCCTTGTAATAATGACATGAAGTCAGCATCATCGCTAACGACACGACAACAGACAAAGAGAGGACTCGTCGACAGTTAAATTGGATTCTGATCATTAGTGTGTTTTAATAAATGAGGATGTGTCATAATAATCTCGCTGGTTTTTAATCGGCCTAGCGGCCGAAAAATTAAACAAATTAATTATAAAATTTTAATTTAAAAATTTGCTTAATTTCCCGTGCGATAGCACGGTTATATTGCCAAGTCGCAATTATGACACACCCCCATATTCTAGAGATTGAATGTCAATTGGATTACATGGGAGCTACAGTCACCTTGGTCAAGACGAAGTTCTGACCCTGGACGATGAACGTGCCGCCCCACCATTGCTGGGCGTAAGCCGCGTCGAGCATAGCCTGAGTGAGCGTCATCTTGATGCAGTTGCCGTTGCCAGCAAAGTCATAGGCAGCAAACTCGTCCTTGGCAGTCTCGGCAACAGCCAGATAGGTGGGACCCCAGTGACCCTCAACAATCTTGACCTGCCAATCAGCGCCAACCTCGCCATAGAAGCGAACCACGCTGCCTTCCTGCGGGTTGAAAGCAGCCAGCTCGGGCGACGTATCGCTACCAATGGTGATGTTGTTGTCCCAGCCGCTGGTGTCCTCACGGCCTTCCCAGAGAACCTGTTCGGCGCCTGCAGCGATAAACTTCACATACTGCAGCTTGATGCCGTCACCCCAGATAACCATACCCTTGCCGCCGTCGCCAAACATTTGAGCAGCTTCATCGGCAGTGATGTCAAACACGAGGTCGGTGACATTGGTACCAGGAGTGATGTTGCCATCAGCACCATACATGCTTGCCAGGCCACTGAGCGGAGTGCTCCAGTCACCCATGCGGAAGTTGAAGATGGGATTGCTGTTGGTAGCGACAAAGTGAACGGTCATCTGACCAGGACCGGTGATAGCCTCTTGGAACTTGGTCCACAGGTCGCCGCTCCAGTTGAATACGCCCCAGCTGCTCCAACCACTCAGTTCCTCATTACCCTGCCAGATAACACCGGCGAGCTTGCGGATTTCGAGAGGATAGGTAGCAGTGATGTTGGAGTTCTGCTTTACCACTACATCACCATCAACCAGATAGTCGGGAACGGTAAAGGTCAACGTGTTGTCGACGATGGTGTACTCATTGGCTTCCAAGGGAGCAGTGCCACCAGGCAACTTAACCTCGATGATGCGGTCGAAATTCTCACCATAAAGGGTAACAATGTCGCCAGCAACGAGGTCTTTGTTCTGTGATGCACCAGTGATGACAACGGTGGGAACCGAGAACGCATCGGTCTGCAATGCAGCGCCCGAATAGAGCAGCAGCGAGATAGCACCCGACTTACACTCGGCGGGAACAGTTGCGGTAATGGTCCTGTTGTCTTCTGAAACAGTGAAATCGGCAGCAACACCACCGGCGAACAGCACTTGCTCAACAGTGTGCAGGTTGGTACCGTGGATCATGATCTGCTCGCCAAAGTCGGCTGCGGCAGGCTCAAGGCTCAGATAGCTGGCCGAAACGATCTCGAGCGGAGTCTCGAAGGTGTACTCCCAGTCAGCACCGTCATTCATGGTGATGGTACCGGTCTCGGCTGCCAGAGGCACGCGAACGCGGATCTCGCGACGCGAAACATATTCAAAGTCTTCGGCGAACACCGAGGCGCTCCTGGTGAAGATAACCTCAGCAATGTTGTAGACATAGTCACCCGTGATTGAGATGATGTCGCCTGCATTCAGGCCTTTGACAGGAGTCACATTGACCACATCGATGGGCTCTTCAAACACGAGCGTACCAATCGAAACGATAGTATCGTTGCCGGCAACCAACCTGATGTGACCTGGAACGGTCTCGTCGGGCACGTTGCAATAGATGTTCTCGTTGTCGCTGCGGTTGAAAGCCGAGCGCTCAACGATGGCATTACCCGGGAAGATGACTTTGTCCACCTTCTGCATGTTGGTACCCGTG
>JBGUJU010000112.1:0-1816 GCA_045114065.1 Sodaliphilus sp. | reverse complement strand
TTAGTAGGGTCGTATAAAAGTTGCCAAGAATGTTTTCATGCTTCATGGCGATAGGGGTGAACGGGTCAATCGCCTCGGGTGTGAAGTGTGAAATGTGAAATCGTGAAAATCCCGCTTCGCACGCGCAATATATTATATACCAATATATTATATTGTATATTATATATAAATATTTTTTCTAAGAAGAAAACCACGCACGTGAACCCCCACATTTTACACTTTCACACTTTCACACCCCTGTCTTTCATTGATGACAAGGTCAATGAAAGTATTTTTATTTTGCCTAAATTCCGCAGCACTTTAGTTCAACTTTCTTTATAAGTTCCTGAGCAACAAAAAGTTGCTCAGGATTTTGCCATGTCAGATTTTTCACTTATCTTAGTGTTGCAAATCAAAACAAGCGTAAATCGTAACAAGACATGGCAAAGGTACAAATAAAATCTGAAAAACTCACACCTTTTGGAGGAATTTTTTCAATCATGGAGCAATTTGACTCCATGCTTTCACCTATTATCGACCAGACACTTGGTCAGAGATGCAGCAGTATCATCGGATATCAGTACAGCGAAATTATTCGTTCTCTGATGAGCGTGTACTTCTGTGGCGGTTCATGCGTGGAGGATGTAACATCGCATCTGATGCGTCATCTCTCGTATCATCCGACCTTGCGCACATGCAGCTCTGATACCATCCTCAGAGCCATCAAGGAACTGACACAGGAAAACATCTCATATACTTCCGATAAGGGCAAGACCTATGATTTCAATACGGCAGACAAGCTCAACGCCTTGCTTATAAAAGCCTTGGTTTCCACTGGTGAACTGAATGAGGTGGAAACCTACGATGTTGATTTCGACCATCAGTTCCTTGAAACAGAGAAGTATGATGCAAAACCGACATACAAGAAGTTCCTCGGCTACAGACCTGGCGTATATGTCATCGGTGACATGATTGTCTATGTCGAGAACAGCGATGGCAACACAAATGTGCGCTTTTATCAGGCTGAGACCCACAAGAGATTCTTTGCCCTACTGGAAGCCAACAGCATCCGTGTGAATCGCTTCAGAGCCGACTGTGGTTCGTGCTCGAAGGAAATTGTCAGTGAGATAGAGAAGCATTGCACGCACTTCTACATCCGCGCCAACAGATGCAGTTCGCTCTACGATGACTTGTTTTCACTGAGGGGATGGAAGACGGAGGAAATCAACGGCATCCAGTTTGAACTCAATTCCATTCTTGTTGAGAAATGGGAAGGCAAGTGCTATCGTCTTGTCATTCAGAGACAAAAGCGCATGGATGGAGAGCTTGACTTGTGGGAAGGTGAATACACCTACAGATGCATTCTTACCAACGATTATGACTCATCAACAAGAGACATCGTCGAATTTTACAACAAGCGTGGGGGCAAAGAGCGTATATTCGATGATATGAACAACGGATTCGGCTGGAACAGGCTCCCCAAGTCGTTCATGTCAGAGAACACCGTATTCCTTCTGCTTACGGCATTGATACACAATTTCTATAAGACCATCATTAGCAAGCTTGACACCAAGGCTTTCGGGCTCAAGGAAACGAGTCGCATAAAGGCTTTTGTCTTCAGCTTCATCTCCGTACCTGCCAAGTGGATCATGACAGCAAGGCAATACGTGCTGAATATCTATACAGAAAACCGGGCTTATGCAAGACCTTTCAAAACAGAATTCGGATAAGAATCCTTTCTTTCCGGTTAGAATCTGCGTATTACCTCAAGTCGCATCGTGGGGTAAGGGGATGGTGGCTACATATTGATGTTGTGCTGTTGCTTTTTACTGAAAGC
>JBGUJU010000111.1:0-4441 GCA_045114065.1 Sodaliphilus sp. | reverse complement strand
TTGGCCACCTCCTTCTGCTTCTGCTGCTCAAGGCGTTTCGTCTTGAACTTGTTGCCCTCGGCCATCGAGATCTCGCGCTCGTAGCGTTTCTCGATGGCGGCTGTCTCCAGCTCCATCTCGGACTGTACGAGAGAGGAGATTTGGCTGAAGATGGATGACATGCCCGAAGTGAGTGTCTCGACGCTCTTGGTGACGGCCTGCCCGCCGTCGCCTTCGAGCCAGTCGAGCACGTCCTGGTTCCACTGCTGCAGGGCGTTCTTATCACTCTCGCCCCCAAGCTGGTTGTACCGCTTCTTCAAGGCGAGTTTCGCCTTCTCGTAGGCCTCATCGATGCGGAGTTTCTCCTTGGCGTTGTCGCCTGCGGCTTTAAGTTCAGCTTCATAGACGGCATCGAGATTGACAATGGCCTCGTTGTAGAGGGCGAGGTTTTCGGCCGCATTGTTGCCGAAGAACTCGTCCTTGAGTTTCTTCAGTTCCGCCTGATGCTTCTTTTGCTGGTCCTCGTACTCCTTCTGGCGCTTCTGCTGGTCCTTGACTAGGGCGGCCAGGTAGGTGTCGTGGGCCTTGATGTAGTCCTGCCAGGCTTTCTCGTCCACGTTGGGCTTGGCCACATCGAACTCCTCGCCGTTCTCTTCGGCCAGGCGTTTCGCCTCTTCCCAGTCTTTAACGGGCCTGTTGGCCTGCTGCTCGTAGATCTTTTCGAGGGTGCGCAGGTGCTGCAGCTCGATAAGTTCCATGTTGGCGTTGTACTGCTCCGTGGTGATCTTCCCGTCGATGTAGCGTTGCTGCATCAGGGCCTTGATTTCCCTGTAGGCTTCCTGCTCTTCCTCGATGGTGAATTTGTTGGCCTGCTCCTGCTGCTTGCGCTGTGCCTCGCGGTACTGCGCCTCGATGGTCAGGCGCTCCGTTGCACTGAGGTCAGTATGGGCCAGGCGCTGCTTCTCGAACTCGACGGCTATCTCCAGCATTCGGTTGGTGTAGTCCTCGTAGTTCTTCTGGCCCGTGGCGTAGGCGATGCGATTCAAGGCTTCCTCACGTTCTCTCCACTCCTTTTCGGCCTTGAACCTGTCTTCTGCCTTGGCGTGGCTGGAGCCGCCACCTGTGGCTTTGTCGGGTTTGCCCGACGGCGAATAGCTGCCGCCCGGAGGCGTTGTATTGTTGGAGGTGCTGCCGCCGGTGCCTCGATAGTTCAGCTCTGAACGATACTGGGCCAGCAGGTCTTGTGCCTGCTTGGGCGACAATTCCTTGTATTCTCCCTGGTTGGAGCCGTCAACGAAGACGAGGGCACGGCCTCTCGTCTCCGACTTGACGATGGCCTCCAGCCCTTCGATGGCACGCTTGAGCCATGCGGTATCGACCTTTCTCAATGGGGCGTTGGCGTTCTCCATCGCCTCGATGCCCGCCATGCCCTTGCTGTACTCGCCCTGGTGGCGGTACATGTTGTTGACGATACCTGCAGGGCCGGTGTACTGCACCTGGTCTTTGCGACCTCCCGTCCAGCGGTCGTACCACGGCATGTTGCGGCTGGCATCCTCGATGACCTTGAGGGCATCCTGCGGGATGGGCTTGTTGGCGATTATGGCCGTGGCCACCTGCTGCACCGTCTTGGCGGCAAGTTGCGCGGAGACGCCGTACTTTTCGAGGGACTCCTGAAGACGGTTGAGATCCTTCTGGGTCTGGTCCACGTATTCCTGCTCCATCTTCTCCTTCACCGCTGCAATGCCTCGCTCCCTTGCGGAGCGACGGATAGCCTCCGTCAGTCGGTCATAGGCATCGGTCAGGTTGATGATCTCGCCTTTCTCGTCGATCAGGCCGGACAGGTACTTTCCGTACTGGTCGATGATGGCCTTCTTCGCCGACTTGTAGTCGTCGGAGCCTTTCTCAGCACCCTTGAGTTTGCCGAAGAGCAGGTCAAGTTCCCTTTGTTCCTTGACGTACTCGCCGCTCACCTCGTTGGCGGCCTTCATGTTCTCCTTCACCGACTTGGTGTACTCGTCGGTCTTTGAGGCGAGGTTGTAGATGCCCACTGCCAAGGCCGTGACGGCAGCTATGGCGAGGCCCCACGGCGTGGTCTTGAAGGTATCGACGAACAGCTTCTGGGCGGCATTCGCCCTGGTGATGTTGCCCGTGAGGGTGTTGTAGGCCATCGAGCACAACAGGGTCGTGCCCTTCACCGCCTTCTGCCACGTCTCCACGAGCACGAGCCAGGTGTAATGCAGGCGAAGGGCGATGTTGCTGGCGTTGACGGCCACCGTGTAGCCGACAATGGCAGCAGTGAGCGTAAGGATGGCGGTCTTGTGCTTGACGGCGAAGTCCACGATGACGTTGAGGAAGCGCAGCATGGCGCTGCCTGAGGTCATTATATGTCTATACAATGGCAGCAGTTTCTCGCCGAGTTCCACGGCGAGCTCGTGGACACGCTTGCGGGCCTTGTCGATGCCTGCCTGCGCCGTGTTGTTGAAGATATTGTACTCCCTGGTGGCCGAAGTCGCCTCGGTGAAGGCCTTGTTCGCCTCTTCCTGCTCCCACTTGACCATATCGAGGTGGGTGGCCAGCGTGGCCAGGACCTGGGACATGCGGATGCCGTCCATGCCCAAGTCCTTGAACAGCGGCGAAAGGGCCGCCAAGGCGTCGGCCTCGCCGATCTCCTGCAGCTTGCCGAGGAACATCAGCACGCCCTCGTTGGTGGACTTGTTCAGCGTCTCGGTGAACTTCTGGACATCCAGGCCGACGGTACGGGCGAGTTCCTGGGGCTTCTGGAAGAGCATCATGATGAGCCTCGAGAGTGCTGATGCCGACATCTCCACCTTCTGGCCGTTTGCGTCCAGTGTGGCCGCAAATGCCAGGATCTCGGGAATCGTCATCCTCGCCTGGGCGCCCACACCTGCAAGGCGTTGGGCGAACTGCACCAGGTAGGGTTTGGCCGCGGTGCAGTTCTGCGAGAGGACGTTGACCGTGGATCCCACGGCAAGCATGGCGTCCTTGGTGCCCAGGACCTCCTCCACACCGAAGATGTTGGTCAGCTTGGCGATGGTCTGCGTGGCGCCCTCGCCCAGGTCGACCAGCGCCACGTTGATGATGTCAGCGGCTTCTACATAGCCTTGGACACTCTCACGGGTGTTCTTGCCCAGACGGCCTGCCTCCTGGGCGAGTTCGTTGAGCTTGTCTCGTCCCGTGCGGGTGTCCATCTGCTTGAAGGCGTCGTTCATCGCCTCCACCTCCTCCCGGGCCATGCCCGTGTACTTGATCGTGTTGGCGAGTTCCTCCTCCATCTCGGCATAGGAGTTCACCGCCTTGCGGCCAGCCATCACCAGGCCGGTCAGCAGGGCGGCGATGCCCATCAGCGAGGTCTGCCACAGGTTGAGCTTGTTGTTGAAGCGGTCCCACCAGGACTGCTGCGTGCGCAGTTCGGCGTTGACCTTGGACAGCTCGGCCTTGACGGCCTGGATCTTCGCCACATGGGCGTTCCATGCGGCGCTGCCCCGCTCCATGTAGTCGAGCTGGCGGTTCAGGGTCTGCAGGGCTCGGTTCAGCTCCTTGGGCGTCGCCTTGTCGAGGCGGCGCATCACGCCCTCGACCTGCATGGTAGAGGACTCGATTTCACGGATCTGCCGCTTGGTGTCGGCCAGTTCCCTGCGTAGTTTCCTCAGTTCTATCTTGTTGCCGCTGGCGGCGGCTTTAGCGATGGCGTTCTCGAGTTCCAGTGCACGCTGTTTGAGCTGCTGGAGTACCTGCTGGGCCTGCTGTCCGTTGACGACCAGGTTCACGGTTGCGTTGGTGTTGATGTCGCTCATAGTATTGTTTTTTATGTCAAAGGTAGGTTTCACTTATAGAGCTGCAAAAGACATCCGCTGTCGTGGGTGTCTTTTGCGCCGTAATTGTCTAATTTGGCCTAAAAAAGTCCCAAAATTGAGTAGAAAACGCCAAATCAAGGCTAAATAATTGACTATCAAACGAATAACGAAAACTCACAATTTTTCCGCACCCTTTGCGGAAACAACCGCTGATTATCAGCGGTTTAAGGGGTTCAAAAGGGGAAAAATGAAAAATTTTTCCCCTTGTTTCAGCCTACGGCTCCCCCGACCGCCCTGCGGAGCGCAAAACGAGAACCGCTTTTTGATTTAGCGGAATATGCAGGGCGATGCTCATCGATGTGCGGTAAAATCGCCAATGTGTGATGACGAACCGACGCGCAGTATCGGTTTCGTCATTACACTTTGGCCAACCGCTGTTTTTATGCGAAAAAATCGTGCCTTGAACTCGCTTCGAGGCTGGATTTTTTGCTCTGGCGATGGCGACGGGCGGTGAAGCGCAGGCAAGGGAGCGCAGAATGGCGACAGAGGCTGGAGTGTGTCCAAGGCTCACAGCACCGATACCCCTGAGCGCAGCGAAAACAGCGGGGCGCGGAGGGAATGAAGTGGAGGCACAAGATGAGTGGAGT
>JBGUJU010000110.1:0-3266 GCA_045114065.1 Sodaliphilus sp. | reverse complement strand
AATTCTGACATGGCAAAATCCTGGGCAACTTTTTGTTGCTCAGGAACTTATAAATAAAGTTAAATTATAGTGTTGCGGAATTAAGGGTATGGGCTTTAATAAAGCTCGATTATTATATCTTATCGTATTTTTCCTGTATTCCGGCCTAAGTGTGTCCGGACAATCGATTCATGTTTCAGGAAGAGTACTTCAACAAAATACGCAAACACCTGTTGAGTTTGCTAATGTCGTTCTATTCAAACAAGATTCAGTCTTTCTGAAAGGAACAACGACAGACACTATCGGAAGATTTGAATTTGAAAATCTTCCCACAGATAATTATGTGCTGTCAGTATCCTGTTTAGGATTTGAAACAAAGCGGATTTTGATACAGAATCTGACGGAATCAGCACAAATAGATGTGTATTTGAATGAAAATGTTTTGTTACTTGGGGAAGTGGTGATTTCTGCTTCTTCCACAATAAACAAGATTAACCAACGGATTGTGTTCCCGACAAAATTGCAAATCAGCCATTCTGCCAACGGAATGCAATTGCTGAATACAATGATGCTTCCCGGCTTGAACATCAATCCGATGCTGAATACGATTTCATCATCCGACGGCGGGAAAGTCATTTTGCAGATTAACGGCGTAAATACCACGCCGGAAGAAATTCAGACCTTGCAACCCCGCCAAATCAAGCGGATAGAATATTCGGATTATGCAGGTATCCGATACGGACATGCTTCCAAAGTTATCAACTACGTGGTAGTAAGGGATGATAAAGGCGGTGTTGTTGGTGTGGATTTGATGAACTCGCTGAATATCCTTACAGGGGGCGATGTTTTCTTTGCCAAATTCAACAAAGGAAAATCGGAATATGCTTTGAACTACACCGCAGCGTTTCAACGCATCAACACGAATAACAGAAATCGCACAGGTAGTTATCAGTTTGAAAATTCATCCCCTATATTGAGGGAAGAAATCAGTGCCGGAGGTGATTATTCGTACCAAATGCATGATTTTTCGCTGACATACAACTATCAGCAGAGCGATTCGGCTTTTTTCAATGCCAAGTTGAAATATAATCTGAGCAATCAGCCTCACAACGATTTCAACAGTTTTCTAAAAGAGAATGGCACGGACAAAGGGTTGATTTTTGACGGAAGTCAGCAAAAAATTAATGTTCCTACCATCGACTTGTATTACCAGTATGGTTTACCCAAAAATCAGAAAATATATGCTAATGTGGTGGGGAGTTATGCGAACGCAGCATCTTCGCGGAATTACTGCGAATACAACGATGTTGATACTCTTTTCAGCGAACGTTCGGAACTGTTTTCCGATAAATATTCACTGATTGCCGAAGGCATATACGAAAAAGGATTTGCCCATGGAAATTTGAAATTCGGGATAAAACATATTCAGTCGTTTACAGAGCAGACAATTAATCAGGGCGAGGAATTCAAATCGGATTTGAATCAGGCGGAATCGTCGGTTTTTGCAGAGTGGTTTTATAGTAAGGGCAAATTCAGCTATAGCTTGGGACTTCGCCTGAATCGCCTGCATTTTTCCAATGTATCTGTTACCAAAAGCTATTACCATTTCTTACCCAAAGCGATGGTTGGCTATCGGTTCAGTGATAATTCTTTTATCCGGTATGATGCGGAGATGAGTCAAACGAATCCAACCCTGATGGAGTTGGCCGACACGGAAATCCGTCTTGACTCGTATCTTGCCGAGAAAGGGAATCTGTTGCTTCAACCGTACCTGAATCTGAATAATAATTTATATTACGAAAACAGAAAAGGGTTGTTCGCTTTCAATGCAAGCCTGCATCATCACTACAAACACAATCCTATCATGGAATCGAAAAGAGAACATGGAAATGTGTTCCTGACAATGCCCGAAAACATGAAAGATTGGAATAAGTATAATGCGGAGATAACATTGAAAGTAGGGATGATAAAAAACTTCCTGCAATTTTCGGTTACAGGAGGCTTCAACCACTTTGACAGTCGTGGGAACAACTATTCGCATACCCATTCTAATTTTTATTACAGGGCAGATGTTTTGGCAATGTATAAGAAATGGATGCTGATAGGCCAGCTACAGCCTTTTGACGAAAGGTTATACGGCGAAACCGTCATAAAGGATGGTAATTATCACTACTTGGCTATCCGGTACAATGCGACTAATTTTTCTTTTGGCATAGGTGCGTTCAATCCGTTTAAGAATGTTTCCCGAACCATTATGGAAAACAAAAATGCACAAGCGCCTTTCCGAAGAGAAAGTTTTAGCGATGCATGGAACCGAATTCTCGTTGCCACGCTCACTTGGAATTTTAATTTCGGAAAAACTCATCTTGTCGGTACTAAATCGCTGAATAATCAGGATACCGACTACGGAATCAAAGGAAGTTATAAGTAAGATTAGGTGTTGATTTCAACAAATTCTGTATTATGTATTTCTGGCAAATCTATCACTAATTATCTTTCAGCGACATGTTGTTGCTTCGCGTTCACTGAATCCTATCGGAATTCAGTGAACGCCTTTGTGTGTCGTCAACTGACGATATCATCCTTTTTTTTACTCAAAATCAATAAAAATGAAAGATAAGATAAAAAACATTGCAGAAAAATTAGAACATCAAATCAGGATGCATGAACTCGATTTAAATGACAGGATTAAAGATATTCCTCAAATAATATTGCTGTTGGAACAGGGGTTCTCGGAATTGAAAGAAATAGTTTCGTTTTATAAGTTCAAAAGTGAAATGGATGAAATATTCTTTTTCAAGATAATAAAACCCAAGTTTTTTAGTAAACTAATCTATTACAGGAAAGTGTATAACATCGAAATGATGCGCCCCAACGGACAAGATTGTGTGCTGAAAAATTATTTCATCAATGAACTGAATCAGTTAGAGAATTTCTACAATAAGAACATTGATTTCTATAAATACTACCGTTCGGGAAGTACGCATTTGGATAAGTACTTTTTTCTGAGAGGAAAACAAGATATTCAAATGACAATGGAAACATTTTATTTTGAAAGAGACCCTAATTTTTCTACGATTTGCGATTTTAAAGTTGCAAAAATAGTAGCAAACGAAATGTTGCGAATTTATCTGAATCCTAAAATCCGCAACTATCATCCAATACACGATTAAGGGTAGATTTATGAATCGTTAGTAGCAGCTTTCAGTAAAAAGCAACAGCACAACATCAATATGTAGCCACCATCCCCTTACCCCACGATGCGACTTGAGGTAATACGCAGATTC
>JBGUJU010000109.1:0-6889 GCA_045114065.1 Sodaliphilus sp. | reverse complement strand
CTTCACGCTGGCGGCACGGCCGTTAGCGAGCTTGATGTTGTTGTCCTGAGGACCCTCGGGCGAAGCATAACCCTTGATCTCGCAGGTAGCCTCGGGATGGCTCTTCATGTAGGCGGCGATGCGCTCAACGTTGGGACGCTGATCGGCAGTCACGGCGGTCTTATTCACGGGGAAGTGAACCAGAATGTTCATGAATTGCTTGCTGTTGTCAATCACCTTGGGACCATTATTCCTGCAGTTTTCAAGGTCACGCTGCAACTGTTCGTTGACCATTCTCATGTGAACCATGGCATCCTGATGATTTCTCATGGAATTCTCAAGGTCATATTTAGCCCTCTCGACCTCCAAGAGTCGAGAACGCAGGGTGTTGATCTCTTCGTTCAAGGCTGCAGTGTTGGTATAGGCGGGCTTGGGAGCCTCGTCGTTGGAGCCGAAGGTCACGCTCAGACCTACCGAATAGCTGCGCGGCGTGGGCAGCGACCAGCAGTCATAACCCTCACCACCAGTACCACCGGCAGCAGCCGACAGGGTGTTACCGGCAACGTCGGTACCCGTATAGTTGGTGATGGTGAACAAGTCGTTGGCCGAAGCATAGATGCTGGCATTCTGAATAGTGCCCTTGGTCGCGCGGGTCAACCAGTTGCGCGAGAAGACATAAGCCAGACGCAGCTCCTGGCAGCGGATGTAGTTGATCTTGTGCTGGATCCAGTCCTCATCGCCACCGGTGTAGGTGTATGAGCCATACTCGCCCAGGTTAACGGCGATGGTGTTCTTGGTGGGATTGTCGCTCTCCTGCTTGCCGTCGTAGAGCACGCCGTCGAATACCACGAATCCCTTCTCACGCATGTCAACCGAGAGCCAGTTCAGACCGGTGCCCAACATGTCGCGCATGGTAGCGTTGACAACGTCGGCATGGTAGCGGCCCTGGAACATAGCGCTCAGGCGCCAGTTCTTCACGCTCAAGGCGGTGGTGATACCGAAGCGCAGCTTGGGCTCACGGTTACCCAGGATGCTCCAATCGGCACTGGTGCGGGGCAGACCGGTGGTCGGGTCGATCAGGATCTGACCCTTGGAGTTGCGCTCATAGGCGCGGCCGGTCACGGTGCTGATGGGGTGTCCACGCATCACACCGTTGCGGATGTTACCTGAGTTCCAGGTATAGGCGTTATAGAACTCAACCAGGTTGTCGGGCAGGTAAACCACCTCACTGTTGGTGTGGGAAACGTTGAAGCCCACATTCCAGCGGATATCCGGGGTGCGGATGACGTCAACGTCGGCGTGGCCTTCCCAGCCCCACGTGTTAAAGGTACCCACGTTCATGTTATTGAGCACGAAACCGGTAGCGTAACTCATGCGGAAGCCTGTCACGATCTGGTCGGCGCAGTGGGTGCGGAACCAGGTGAAGTCGGCATTCAAGCGGTCGTTCCAGAAGCGTGCCTCAACACCAGCCTCGTAGGAGGTGGTCATCTCGGGCTTGAGGCTGCGGTTGGGACCAGTGTAGCCATACTTGTAACCACCACCGGTCAGGCCTGTGGGCTCGAGCTCGGGATCGATCGAGAGCACGGGAGCATCCTTACCGACCTGGGCGATAGCGCCACGCAGTTTCAGGTAGTTGATGAAGCTGATATTCTTCATGAACTTCATCTCGCTGAGCACGATTGAAAGCTCACCGGCGGGATAGAAGTAGCTGTTATTATCCTTGGGCAGGGTCGAGGACCAGTCGTTACGGAATCGGCCCGTCAAGAAGATCATGTTGTTGAAGCCCAGCTCCAACTGACCCGAGATAGCCTGCACGCGACGCTTGGTCGAGCGCTTCTTGCTTGTCACGGTGCTCTCGGTACAGTTGTTAATGCTGTAGAAGTCAATCACCTTGAAATTGGTACCATAGGACGACAGGCTCGTCACGCCGTTCTCCAGCTGGTGGTAACCAGCCTGGATACCCAGCGAGAACTTGTTGTCCATCCAGTTGTTGTTATAACCGGCCAGAACGTTGATCGTGGGATCGTTGGTGTTATACTTGGTGATGTTGTAGGTACCACTGTTGTTGCTGTCATCGACACTCTGGTTGGCGGCCACATAGTAGGGGTGGGTGCCCGTCTCATAGGTCGAAGTGCTCACGTCCCAACCCATCTGCAGGCGCAGGTAGGTGTGGGCAATCGGGGTGAAGTTCAGCGAGAAGGCGCTGATGATACGGTCAGTCTGGTCGTGCATCAGGTTCTTCTTCAGAGCGAACAGCGGATTCAGCAGGTCGGTGTCGGTGTAGTAAGCGGGATACTTCATGTGGGCACCGTCATCGGCCAGATAGATGCTCATGTCATCGACGCTGGGCCAGCGGTAGCTGTAGCGCACGGGACCATAGAGACCACGCAGGGCCTTGTCGTTCTTGGCGTTGACATACTGCATGCTACCTTCCATCGACAACCATTTGGTCAGCTCGGCGCGGCCAGCCAGCGACAGGTTGGTACGCGTCAGGCCCGTGGTCTTGATGACACCGTCCTGGTCAAAGAACGATGCACTGGCACGAACCGACATCTTGTCGTTACCGGCCTCCATCGACAGGTTGTGACGGTGCATGAAACCGGTCTGCAGCACGGCAGCCGTGTTGTCAAAGAACGGCATCGAGCCATCATAGAGCGAACCATAGCGGCTGGTGTAGTAGAAGTTGGCAGCACCATAAGCACCATTGATGTACTTGTTCTGGATCTCGGGCCAACCATAGGCCTTGGACCAGGTGAACTGGTTGCTGTAGGTCACGCGAGCGCGGCCCGAGCGGCCTTTCTTGGTGGTGATGATGATGGCACCGTTAGAGGCATCACTACCGTACAGAGCGGCAGCGGCAGCACCCTTCAGCACGGTCATCGACTCAATGTCCTCGGGGTTGAAGTCGTTACCACGCGAGGAGTAGTCGGTCGAGCGAGGCGTCAGGCCGGCACTACCACCGTCCTCAACGGCCAGACCGCTGGTGGGGTTAAACGAGGTGTTGTTCATGGGGATACCATCGATAACATACAACGGCTGGTTGTTACCGCTCAGTGACGTAGCACTGCGCAGCACTACCGTCGTCGAGGCACCAGGGGCACCACCCGAACTAACGACACTCATACCCGACACACGACCTTGCAGGGCCGAGATAAAGTCGGTGCGGCCCGACTCGATAATGTCTTGGGCCTTGACGTTCTGCACCGATGAACCCACGGTGCGTGCGACACGTTTCATACCGAACTCTGCCGTCACCACCACATCCTGCAGGGTGTTGGCACCTTCGGTCAACTGTACGTTGGCGGCTTCGGCAGCGGGGATTTCCACCGCGTCATAGCCCACAAAGGAGAAGACGAGCGTCTGGTTCGGGTCGGCCTTAATCGAGTAACGACCATCGAGGTCGGTGGTCGTTCCCGTGTTCGTGCCCTTTACCCTTACATTAACGCCAATCATCGGCTCTCCGTTGGCGTCCTTGACGACGCCTGAAACTCGGTTGCTCTGGGCAACAGCCGTGAATCCCGTGTTGTACTGACTCGGGGCCAGTCCAGCAGGGATGCCAAAGGCTATCGCCAGTGTGCAGAGCAGTGCTAATTGTTTTTTCATACGCACTTTGCTTTTAATTGATTTGAAGTTAATGAATTGGTTAATATCTCATCGATTAATAGTCAGCGACGTTTTTATGGGTGAAAGTATAACTTTCAAAAGGCAAAATTGCAAAAAAACATTAATACAAACAAGCATTTTGATAGAAAAGTAACGTTTACGGCATAAAATTGCCCGAAAAACACTAAAAATAACCCCAAAATGGCATATTTCACAAGTTTTATTTATAGATTAAGACCAAATTTTTCACAAAATTAACAATATTGCTGACAAGACGCCCGAAGGGCGGCACTCTGAGTAACCGGTGGTACCTGCCAGCACAACGAGCGAAGCGAGTGAGTGGCAGGCACCACCGGTTACGTGCCAAATATGACTCGTCGCTGGAGGCGACCCCACTCGTGTCAGTCTTTCAAGAAATATGTTTCATTGATCTCACCACCATTTTCAAGTATAAACTGTCTGTACTCCTCAGCAAAGGAGGTCTTGTGGTGATGTTCCTTCTGATTCATGATGTACTGCTTTACTACAGGAATCTGCTCCTTTGAGTAAGTGAAAGCGGCATATCCTTCACCCCAACCTGGGAAGAAAGGAAATAAGGGATTATGCTTCAACCAGTTGCTGGTAGCGTATTTTAGCCCTCGCACAAACTCTGAAACAGCTATATCAGGGGGTATCGATACAAGCATGTGGATATGGTCGGGCATACCGCCAATGCGATATAGTTTCGCTTTATGCTTCATGATGTAACCGTGAAAATAGGCATACAATTCCCGCTCATGCTGCTCGTCAATGGCTGGGAGGCTACGGTGAGTGCGAAAGACGATATGATAGACAAGATTGGTATAACTCATGATGGTACAAAGGTACACAAAATGCAGCAACTACACAAGACTTGTCGGGCAGTGGGGTCGCCTCCAGCGACGAGATAGAGATCTACCGTAACCGGTGGTGCCTGCCGCTACACTCGCTACGCTCGTTGCGCATGCAGGTACCACCGGTTACTCAGAGTGCCGCCCTCCGGGCGTCGACCTCACCCATTCCTGCTTCCACGCGGGTTACTCAAATGGTCGCCCTCTGGGCGTCTACCATTCCTAACTTCTAATTTCTAACTTCTAACTGAAAAAAACGCCGCCGGGGCTGGGAGCCTCGGCGGACGTTTTTATTGGATAGAGTGGGGGATTACTCTTGGTTGCTATCCCACCATACGGGGATGGTCCAAGCGTCATCCTGACGGTTCCACATCACTTCCTTGCCCTCACCGTCGGTCATGCGGGCGCCGGGAACCTGGGCACCGATGGCCTGCAGGTTCTTGCTGTTGTAGTTGTACTCGTGTGAGCACTGACGCCAGCGACGATACTGCTTACCATCGGGGATAGCCAGCATAGCGGCAGCCACCTTGTAGTGGTAAGCGGGAATCGACCAACCGAAGAAGATGTTGGGATCGAAGTCATAGCGGCGCATATCGTTCCAGATCTCATAGGAGAACATGAGGGCGATACGCTTCTGCATCAGGATGTGACCCAGTGAGAGTTCACCCTGAGTGCCGATACCGTTGTTCACGAAGTTGTCGATGGCCTCAGCAGTCATCGGGGTGAATGACGGGCACTCGGCGAGGCTAGCATCCTCGGCAACCCAAGCCCTCAGCTTCTCGTTCATCAATTCGCAGCTAGCCTTTACACCAGCCTTGTAGGCAGCGTAAGCGCCAGCCTTGTCACCCTTCTTGAAGAGGGTCTCGGCCTTGATGAAGCAGCACTCGGCATAGGTACCGATGTAGGTGGGCGAGCTCACGCGGGTGTAGAACGTACCCGACTCAGCAGACTGGAACTGACCACTACCGGCGCGGCAGTACAGGATGCTGGGATTAGCGAAGTAACCCTTGCAGTCGCTGGTACCCTCGATATAGACGGTGTCACCCTGGCGGGCTTCGTTAGTGGTGTTGATGTACCAACTGTTGGTCTCGGTATTGAACATGGCGCGCAGGGGGCCACCCTGGCTGTTGATGTCGCTGGCCATATCAACGCCCAGCGTACGACGCCAGTGACCATTCCACTTGATGCCAGCAGCATCTACACCATTACCTTCCCTGTTGGGGCTATAAGCCCAGGGCAAGATGTGGTCGGCACGGGGGTCTTCAACACCATTGCCAGCGAAGTTGGTCAGGTTGTCATAGAGCATCTTGGTTGCCATGTAACCCGAGTTCATACCGCTAACCGAGAACAGGGGCGAGTAGTCGACGGGCTCATCCCAACCGAGAACATCGTGGGTAGCACCGTTGTCGTCGGTGTGGTTCACGATGGTGTTGTCGGCATTGCTCTGCATAGCCTTGTCGAGGCAGCGCAGGATCTCGTCGGCATCATACTTACCGTCCTTGTAGCTACCGGGAGCCTTCTTGTTCAGCTTGTTGATCCAGCGAGCCTTGAGCATGTAGGCGAGCTTAATCCACTTGTTCAGGTCACCCTTGTTCCAGAAGTCACCAGCTGCCAGCGTGGGCAGGGCGGGATCCTGGCTCTGACCCTTCTCGAGCAACTCGATAGCCTTGTCGATGCACTCAAAGCAACCCAGATAGATGGTCTTACCCGTGTCATACTCGGGAGTAGCGGGCTCGGCGGCTGCCTGAGTGTAAGGCATCTCACCGTAAAGGTCGGTCATGGTCATGAAGCCGTAGGCCTTGATCAGATAGCCAGCACCGGCAAACTGCCAGTTCTCGGCCTCCTCAGCCTTAGCGATCATGTCAGGCACGTTGGCATAAGCACCAACGAACCACCACTGGTAAACGGTGGTCACCTGACCGTCAACAGGATACCAATAGGAAACGTGCCAGTAGTTACCGCCTCCGTTATTGCGGGTCCAGTCACCCATCGCCATAGTAGTACGCCATGCGCCGAACTGCAGACCGCTGTTGGTATAGAATTCAATGTGCGCCAGACGCTGGTCATAGGTCGTGGACTCGGCCGAAGGGCTATCGGGGTCAACGTTCACGTCAAGCCAGTCGTTGCAAGAGGTCAACGATAACATCGCAACACCCAGACCGCACAGTATAATTGATTTCAATGATTTCATATTATCTTCTTTTTTAGTTGTAAGTTTTAAGTTGTAAGTTTTAAGTATGATTTGTACCGCCTGAAAACTGTATCATCATGAGGTAATATTACTTAAAACTAAAAACTTAAAGCTAAAAACTGATTAATCTTACTTCACGATGATTTCACAGATGGAAACGCGGTTCCAGCTCAATTCGTCAAACATGTTGCTGATACCCTGGCCCTCGGCTTTGATGCGGTTGGCAGCGATACCATACTTGTTAACG
>JBGUJU010000108.1:0-64345 GCA_045114065.1 Sodaliphilus sp. | reverse complement strand
GGTCTTGCCCCAGGGGTTGTCGAAGTCCTTACCCAGCAGGATGATACCGCCACGGGGACCGCGCAGGGTCTTGTGGGTGGTGCTGGTAACGATGTGGGCATACTTCAAGGGGTTGTTCAGCAGACCTGCAGCAATGAGGCCGGCGGGGTGTGCCATGTCGATCATGAGCAGTGCGCCCACGCTGTCGGCAATCTTGCGCATGCGCTCGTAGTCCCACTCGCGGCTGTAGGCGCTGGCGCCACCGACGATGAGCTTGGGACGCTCGCGCTGTGCCACCTCTTCCATCTGGTCATAATCTACCAGGTTGGTGTCGGGGGTCACGTTATATTCACAAGCCTGGAACATCAAGCCAGAGAAGTTAACGGGGCTACCGTGTGAGAGGTGACCGCCATGAGCCAGGTTCAGACCCATGAACTTGTCGCCGGGCTTTAGGCAAGCCATGAAGACGGCCATGTTGGCCTGTGCACCCGAGTGGGGCTGCACGTTAACGTACTCGGCATCGAAGATCTGTTTCAGGCGCTCGATAGCGACGTTCTCGCTCTCGTCAACGCACTGGCAACCGCCGTAGTAACGGTGGCCGGGATAACCCTCGGCATACTTGTTGGTGAGGCAGCTGCCCATGGCCTGCATGACCTGGTCGCTCACGAAGTTCTCACTGGCGATGAGCTCAATGCCGTGTTGCTGACGCTGATGTTCACGCTCGATGATGTCAAAAATCACTTTGTCTCGTTCCATTGATTTTTTGTTTTTAGTTTTTAGTTTCTAGTTTCTAGTCCCTAGTTGTTAGTATTAAAGTTATTTAGTCTGTTTTCGGTTTCTTGCGGACTGACCAGCCGAAGTGTCCCAACTCCTCGCCCAGCCCGTAGTAATGGCCGTGGCAGTAGGTGATCAGGTCGGCGGCCTTGAGGTCGAGGGCGCCGGTCTCGGGGTCGATGTAGCGGTCATCGGCGATGACGTTCATCACCTCGGCGATGAACATGTCGTGGGTGCCCAGGCGCATGATGTCGCGCACGCGGCACTCGATGCTCACGGGCGCCTCCTGGATGTAGGGGGCAGCGACGGTCTCACCCTTGACGGGCGTCAACCCCATCTCGCGCCACTTGTCGTAGTCACGCCCCGATCGCACGCCGCACCAGTCGGTGGCACGCGCCAACTCGCGGTTGGTGAGGTTGAGCGTGAAGGCCATGTTGCGCTCCACGATGCCGTGACTGTGGCGCTCGGGCCTGATAGAAACATAGCACAGAGCCGGATCGCTGCAGATGGTCCCCGTCCAAGCCGCCGTGAAGACGTTATATTCCTCGGGCGACGCCCCGCAACTGACCAGCAGTGCGGGCAGCGGGTATATCATGGTTCCAGGTCTCCAGTTCTGTTTCATTTTCTAGTTTCTAGTCCCTAATTTCTAGTTTCTAGTCCTTAGTTCATAATTCAAGGTGCAAAAGTAGACATTTTTTCGGTAACACAGGTGTTTTTACCGAAAATTTTCAGCAGTCAATTAGTTGTTAATAACTTTCTTATCTTGGATGATGGACGAGGGCAGGAAAAAGCGTAAATTTGCGGATTGTAAAACAACCTATCAGTTAACTGAACCGTGCACATCGTAATAGCAGGAAATATCGGTAGCGGAAAATCCACTCTGGCCGAGATGCTTGCCAAGCATTACGGCTGGGAGCCCTTTATGGAGCCTGTGGTGGACAACCCCTACTTGAGCGACTACTACAAGGACATCAAGCGCTGGTCCTTTGCCCTGGAGGTATTCTTCCTGAAGCAGCGCTTCAAGGACATCCTGGGCATCAATGCCAGCGACAAGACCATCATCCAGGACCGGAGCATCTTTGAGGGCGTGTATATCTTCACCGCCAACAACCACGACATGGGCAACATGGATGACCGCGACTTTGAGACCTACATGGAACTGTTCGAACAGATGATGACCATCGTGCGTCTGCCCGACCTGATGATCTACCTGCGCTCCAGCGTGCCCCACCTGGTGGACAACATCCACAAGCGCGGCCGTGACTACGAGCAGACGATGCCGTTGAAGTATCTGTCGAACCTCAATGAGCGCTATGAGGAGTTTGTGATGAAGACCTACAAGGGCCGCAAGCTCGTCATTGACGTTGATGACATGGACTACAAGAACCGCCCCGAGGACTTTGCCACCATCGTCGACAAGATCGACGCGACGATGTTCGGTATCTTCGGGCCCTTAGACTAAGGGACTTTAAGGACTTTAAAGACTTTAAAGACATTAAGGACATTAAGGACATTAAGGTCTTGTCAACTAAAAACTGAAAACTTAAAACTTAAAACTAAATAAGATATGCATATAGCAGTAGCAGGAAACATCGGCAGCGGCAAGACGACCTTGACCAAGCTGCTCGCCAAGCACTACGGATGGAGCCCACGGTTTGAGCCGGTGGACAACAACCCCTATCTGGAAGATTTCTATGCCGACATGTCGCGCTGGTCATTCAACCTGCAGATATACTTCTTGAACAAGCGCTTCAAGGAAGTCGTCGAGATTGCCAACAGCGATGCCAACATCATCCAGGACCGAACTATCTATGAGGACGCGTGCATCTTCGCCCCCAACCTTCACGGCCAGGGACTGATGAGCGACCGTGACTTCAATAACTACAAGGACCTGTTCGAACTGATGATGTCGCTGGTCAAGATGCCCGACCTGATGATCTACATCCGCTCTACCATCCCCAACCTGGTGCAGCAGATCCAGAAACGCGGCCGTGACTACGAGCAGACGATGCGCCTGGACTATCTGGAGGGCCTCAACAAGCGTTATGAGGACTGGATTGCCGACTACAAGGGCAATCTTGTCATCATTAACGGCGATGAAATCAAGTTTGGTGACAAACCCGAAGATTTCCAACAGGTGTGCGACAAGATCGACGCCAACCTGTTCGGTATCTTCTCTCCCTTCAACCAGCAACGCTGACCCGAGCCTCAACCGAGGTCCTCTACCCTCTATCCAAGAGACAAAGCTGTCGCCACCTTCCCTGATGCGAGAAGATGGCGACAGCCTCTTTACTGGGCGCTATAATTTACCCTTTCAGGATCATATCAATGACAACGTTCACGTCGGCGATGTTGATCTCACCGTCGCCGTTCACATCACCCGATGGCATGATGCTGCCACCCAAAATCATATCGATCACCGCGTTGACATCGGCAATATTGATCTCGCCGTCGCCGTTCACATCACCAGCCTGAACACTCGATTCACGATAGACAAACGAGATGATGGGGCCATAGGCCGTGGTGTGAGTATTACCGTCAAAGTCAAGGTAACTGGTCTTGCTGCGCGCATAATAGGTGGCACCGTCCTGCAACAACTTGTTGTTGACCTTGATCTCCTCGGCGGGCAACGTGGTCTCATATTGGCCATTCTTAAGGGTTTCGATGAATCGTGTCCTACCCCATGTGGTTGCGCTGTTAGACACCTCGATGACATAGGAAGTTGCCCACTGCTGGGGTCGCAACGCGATGTGCTGCCCCTTGTAGAGCGTACCGCCATCAACGGGCACGGCAAACCGCGCAGCAGCATGTGCCACCGAGAAGCGCACGACATCGCTGGTCATCGTCACGCCATCGACCGTCAGCACAACCTTCAGGAAATAGGTATTGCCGGGTTCCAGCAGCTCCTCAGGAATCTCCAGTGATCCCGTTGCCGACTCTCCCGTGTAGATGACCGACGTGAACAGATCATCAGACGAGACATACAGGTGAGCCGTCTCGTTGCTGCCGCAAGTGTACCACTGGGCTACAACGGGCACAGCCAGGTCCTCGCTGCCATCGGCAGGTGAAGTAATGGTCAGCAACATGGGGGTGAAGGCCCGCACCTCACTCACGCCGCTGTAGCAGCTGTCGGCACAGGACTGCACTCGCCAGTATTGCACCTCACCATGAGAAACCTTGTTGAACAAGAGCACACTGGCCACGGTATCGGTGACCGAGACACGCTCCAACACATTCTCAAAACCGGGTGTCGAGGCCAGTTCCACCAGATAATTGGTCGCGCCGTCCACCTGATGCCACGTGAACTTGAAGGGCGCATCAACAGTAGCATCCCTCTCGGGGCTGATGAGCTGCGGATCATCAAGCTGGTCAAGCTCAACGCACAAGAAAGCAGGGCTCCACTCGTTGCCCACACGATCAAGCACACATACGGCAAACTGATAGTTCTGCTGATACTCGGCAGGAATCTCATATTCAGGCTCGTAGGTCATGCCCAGCAGATAGTCAATCTGGCCCGCGAATGTGGAAGCGTTCATGGTTATCGGGAAGGCATAGACCGAATAGCGCACATTGTCATAGCCCTCCCACCGGATGCTATTGCCCGTGCGTTCCAGATTCTGCACCTCACCTGGGTTATACCCTTCCTTCCAGGGCATAGCAGGCGGCAGCGCGGGACGCGTGAAGACTGTATTCTTCAAGTAATGACCCAGGGGGTTGCTGTTGAGGGCATACAGGTACTTGCAGGAGTAGAAGATGGCTCCGGGGGCACCGTCAAGCGAACTGGTACGGTTGAACTCCACCTCATCGGCATACTCCTTATATTGCACAGGACCCGACGAGCTGGTCAAGCCCGAAATTGATGACGAGATAAAGACCTGACGGCCAAAGTGGTCAGCCATTTTGCCCCACCACTCCGTAATCAGTCCATAGTCATTGGTGCTGTGGCCGAAGGGCCAATAGACCTGCGGAGACATGTAGTCAATGCTCTGTGCTTCATACCATGCCAGCGGATCGCTGAAGATGCTGTTGTATTGCCAGTCGCTGCCAGTGGGACAAGGCTCAACGCCATGTTTACCTGCCACAGCCGAACTCGAAGCGGCGACACCAGCAGGAGAAATGCCGTAGCGGACATCGGGACGAGTTTCCTGAATCATGTCATAGACGGCTTTCACCATGCGGTTGACATTGTCACGACGCCAGTCACCGAACGAGAGGGTCGTGCCCGAAGCCTGCCACTCGCCGTAATCCTGGGCAGTGGCATCGGCAGGAATGCCGCTGGGATAGAAATAGTCGTCATAGAGGATGCCGTCCACATCATAGTTGGTGATGATTTCCCGGCACACGGCGACAATCCTATCGATGGTGCGCTGCTGGCCCGGATCGAGGATGACCGTCGTGCCGTAGGTCAAGAGCCAGCCTTCCTCCTTGAGTTCGCGGTCATAGGGCGTGTTCCAGTCGGTGCCCGTGCTCCAGCGATAAGGATTCACCCATGCGTGACACTCCATTCCGCGCTTATGGCAACCCTCGACCACATACTGCAAGGGATCAAAGCCCGGGTCCTGTCCACGGGTTCCCGTCAAGTAACTTGACCATGGCTCAATGCTTGACTGGTACATCGCGTCACACATCGAACGCACCTGGAAGTTGACCGCATTGAAGCGGTTGACCTGCAACGAGTCAAGCAAGCGGTCCATCTGGGCTTTCTGCTTGGCGGCACCCGCTCCCTGTGAGGGCCAGTCAAGGCACCAGACGGTGGCAATCCATGCCGAACGGAACTCACGCTTAGGCTGACTGTAGGCCCATGCCTGAACCATCACCCCTGACAACAATAACGCAGCAATCAGAGTCAAATAGAAACGTTTCATATACTAAAGATTTGTAGTTAATTCTTAATTATTGTTTTCACCCGCAAAGGTAACATAAAAAAGCGCAACGACAAATTGTTGCGCTATTCCTTATAGATATTTAACGGTTGAAGTGCGGGGAGGAGGCTAGAGGCGGTCAAAGGGGATACGGGCCAGGAGGTCGCCGAAGCGTTCAGCACCTTCCTGAAGCTGACCCTCGACCATCTTGCGCAAGAAGAAAGGCAACTGGAGTTGCAGCTCGGCAACGCTCATCGTTGAACCGTCGGGCTGGGGGTCCAGATTGATGACCATGTTGATGGGCACGGGCGACTCGGATGCCGTATAGACGACGCGCTCGCCCTCGACGCTCTGCTCGTGGTCCAACGAGAGGGTCACCTCGCCCATAGGAGACTGAATGGAAATCGCATCCTCGCCAAATTTCACGGCATCGAAGTGCTGACGTGCCTCACCCTCAAGCTTGCGGGCATTGGCATCGATCAACTGTTTGATCAGGGACGGGTTGGTGAGTTTGTTATATATAGTTACTGCGCTACATGCGATAGCATGAGGGGTGCTCTTGAATGATTCCATAATTCTGGTACTGAATTGATTGTTGTGAGAATGAATGGGTCAAGAAAGGATGACCGTTGTTTCTACCCGGTTGTTAATCAACAGCATTGATACCGGTCGGTGTCCAGCTCTCAGGGTCGCTGTGCCACTGACGCAGGGCATCGGCATCACTGTCTGAAATCAGCTCACTGTCGGTTGCCACATCAAGCATTGTCTCAAAATTAGTCAGGGTGACAATAGGCAACTTGGCTCGACGCAGAGCCTTGGCTGCCATCGAGAACTGGTAGTCAAAGATCACCACAGCGCCGAGGACGTCACCACCAGCGTCACGCACCGAGTTGAGACACTTCATGCAGTTGTTACCCGTGGAAAGCTGATCCTCGATGAGAACAACCTTCTGCCCCGGCTTGATATCACCCTCAATGAGGTTCTCGAGGCCATGGTCCTTGGGGGTGGAGCGGACATACACAAAGGGCATCGCCAGCGAATCGGCAACCAGGGCACCATGGGCAATGGCTCCGGTAGCAATACCGGCGATGACATCGGCGTCCCCGAAGTTCTCCATGATGAGCCTTGCCATCTCCACCTTGATGAGGTTGCGCACCTCGGGATAAGACAAAGTCATTCTCAAGTCGGTATATATGGGTGATTGCCAACCCGTTGCCCAAGTAAACGGGCTGTCGGGCTGCAGCTTGATGGCATTGATCTGCATCAGTTTGTGAGCAAGCAAAGTGTCTAATTTCATCACTGTGGTCATTAAAGGTTGAAAAAGTTGTGCGAAATTAGCAATTTTCTCACTGATGGACACTATATCAGTCAAAAAAATGTCAAAAAACTTGTTAAAACAGCTCGTCATGCTTTCAAATGACGTTATTCTGTCAGATGACCAACTGAGGATATCGGGAGCGCCATTAGGATTTTATACCAGAAAAACGCTTCATATTTGATAAAAACTATGTATATTTGCAAGAGGAAACAAAACTATTACCGAATATGGGAACTGAAAAAACGGGCATCGTGCTGGAGGGCGGTGGCATGCGCGGCATGTACACCTGTGGCATCCTCGATGTACTGATGGAAAACCACATCTACGTAGATGGCATGGTAGGCGTGTCGGCAGGCATCGCCTTCGGCTGCAATTATAAGTCTCGTCAAGCGGGACGCGCCCTGCGATACAACGTCAGGTTTTCTCGCGATAGGCGCTATAGCGGCTTGATGTCGCTATTGAAAACCGGCAACTACTATAACGCATGGTTCGCCTATCATCTGGTGCCGACCCACTACGATGTGTTTGACTATAACGTGTTTGAGGACACGGCAATGGAATGCTATGCCGTGTGCTTTGACGTGAAAAGTGGCGAGGGTGTCTATCAACGTCTGGATCACGTCAATGACGATTTCTTTGAGTGGATACGCGCATCGGCATCCATGCCCGTGGTGGCACAACCCGTTGAGGTGGGCGGGCGATTATTGCTCGACGGAGGCCTCGCTGACTCCATCCCGCTGGAATTCATGATGAGCAAGGGCTACAAGCGCAACATCGTCATCCTCACCCGCGAGGAAGGCTACCGCAAGACTGCCGAACACGGCATGTGGCTGATGAAGCCGCTGCTGCGCAAATGGCCCAAAGTCATAGAAGCCCTCAAGAAACGCCCCGCCCTCTACAACAAGCAACTGCAACAAGTGCGCGAGCAAGAGCGGGCTGGCAATGCGTTTGTTTTCAGACCCTTGAAACCGTTGAACGTGAGCCGCACGACCCATGACGCTGCCGAGATGAACCGCGTCTATCAGCAAGGACGTGAAGAGGCCCTACAACGCCTTGAAGAGCTGAAACGATTCCTCGCTGGCGAGGAGAAGGAACAAGCCTCCCCCACTCCCAATGAATAGCCCTAAACGACAGCTGACTCCTGCCCAGGCCATGAACCGCGCCGCAGCACTGTGCGCGCGCAGCGAACAGGCACCAGGCGACATCCGTGAGAAGTTGCTCAAGTGGGGACTCTCGACCGAAGATACCGCCGAGGTGATGCGCCAGCTCTACAGCGACGGATACCTCGACACGAAACGCTATGCCAAGGCCTTTGTCAACGACCGCTTCGCCTTCAATGGTTGGGGACGCATCAAAATCGCATATCAGCTGAAGCAGAAAGGGATTCCCGAGGATGACATTGCCCAAGCCATGGCGGCACTTGACGAGGAGTCCTATCGCCAGCGCCTGATTGAGCTGCTGCGCACCAAGTGGCACAGCGTCAAGGAACGAGAGCCACGCGCCGCATGGGCAGCGATGATGCGGTTTGCAGCCTCAAGAGGCTTTGAAACAGCTATTGCCAGTGAATGTGTCAAGCAAGTGACCCGACTCGATGTGGAAGACGATTAAACAATGGCTGGGCGCAGCTGCCGACGTAGCGTTGCCGCGCGTGTGCCCCGTATGCGGAAAGTCACTCGACGGAGATGAGCAGTGGTTATGCCGCAAGTGCCTTGCATCCCTTCCCCGAACCCGATATGAGGATGTCGAGTTCAACACCATGGAACAGCACTTTGCCGGCAAGGTGCCTATTGAACGTGCTACCGCCTATTTCTTCTATGAGAAAGGTTCACCCTATGCCAGCATCTTGCATGACATCAAGTACCGCAGCACGCCCAGAATGGGCTACTGGCTCACTTCTCGGGCAGTGAACGATATGGCGGGGAGCCATTTCTTTGAAGGTATCGATGTGGTGACTGCCGTGCCTCTGCACCGCAGCAAACTCGCGCATCGCGGATATAACCAGAGTGAATACCTCGCTCGCGGCATTGCAGACGCTCTCGATATCGACTATATTGAAGCGCTGAAGGCCATCCGCCCCCACTCCACCCAAACTCATAAAGGCGCCATGGAGCGCTGGCAGAACATTCAAGGCAACTACGCCCTGAATAAAAAAGCCGCCAGCCAACTGGCGGGCAAACATATCCTTCTGGTCGATGACGTCATCACCACCGGCTCCACCCTCACCGTGTGCGCCACACTGCTGAAGTCAATCCCTGGCGCGACCGTCTCACTCTTCACCCTAGCCGCCGCCCGCCTCGAATAACCATAAATAAAGAATCCATCAAAGATAACACTTTCATTATCAATCGAATTATTAACTCTTAACAGAAATAGGATATGGCAACAACTGAGATTAACGTAAGAATTAAAGACCAAGACGGACTTGGCTTGCTCCTGAGGAATAATTACGGCTACAGCCAGGAACAGATCATTGATGCCGAAAGAACCATTAGACGACAGTTTCGGTCAGCAGCAAATTTTGTATTCTCAACGATCTTGCAGAAGACACCACCACAAACTATTGAAGTACAGACGTCTCAAAATACTGATGAAGAACTTGATGGTAAAGAAGGCATCAGACTCGCCAGTTTCAGCCTTCAGAGGAGCCGCCCCGATTTTTTGACCTTTATCATTCACGAGAAGACATTCAGAGATGTATTGGATAATAACGACATGACTAAATTTAAAAGTACTGTCATTCACGAGATGATTCATGCAGCTGATTATCCTATAGTCAAGGGTATTCTTAATCTGAAAAACCAGATTGCCGAAGAGAATGCATACGATCATTCTGACATCTTCTCATATAGAAATGATTTAAAAAGGTCTCAAATGGTCCTTATTGGTATCCTGTCATTATTTGATCATTATCGCGCCGAAGGCATAGCTGTCTTGGGAGAACAATTGTTATTGAAGCAACAGGATGATTTATCACTTGTATCTTCGTTTATTGAGAATGACGAACAATTGAGAGAAAATCCTGACCCAGTTGATGCAGCATTACGTGTTTTCTGTTCCGCTTTCACAAGTATTCTCATGAGAGCATACCAAAGAGCAGATATACAAATTAATCAGTTGATCTCCAGAGAGAGACTGCTTGATGAATTCACCAATAACTTAGCCTACCATGTGGCCCCATATATCTTGCTACTGACATTGACTCGACTAAATCTTATTGGGCGAGAACTCATTTCTAAGGCATTGAATGGCCTTATAACTGGCGACTATGACACCCTTACAGACGAAGAGGCTATATCAATTATTCGTGCCGCATTATCTCTAACCCTTCCCGACTATGTCCAAGGTCTGTTATATTTAGGACCTCATATAGCACCTATTCAGCCATTCTTAGTATTATGTGCAGAAATACAGAAAGAATATGAAGAGAACAACATTGACTCTTTTATTCAATTGGTCTATCATCCCAAAACTGATGAGGCCTTCAACAATGCCATGAACACAATCATGGGCAGCTTTATTGATGAAGAAACTATCAGTAGCTTTTATCACGAATTCATTAACAACGAACTGCCCGAAGAGTTAAAGAATTCACAAATAAAAGCGAAGATTACAGAACTATACACCATTTTGAAGAATGACCCTGACGAAGAAAGGAAAAGAATTGCTCAATGGGCATTAACCTATTTCTTTGACGATCAAGATATTATTCATGATGATATCAAGGGTTTGGGGTATGTTGATGATTTGATAGTGATTGACAGAGCACTGATGATTCTTGATCAATAGAAGTATGTATTTGACATCGTTAATTGCGATGAAATAGAAAACAATACAAGGCAATATGGGAACTGGCCCACATCTCATGCTGTAAACGACGCGGCGGGAAGTCTTTTCTATAAAGGGATTGATATGGTTACCGCAGTCCACGCTAAGCCCACCGTCGGCGATAGGTATGACTGCGGCAACTAGGACGGCATCTAAAAAAATCTGATTCACCGTGCCCAGCACCGATGTTAATTGAAGCATCGTCTAACGTTTTAATAGCAAACAATTAACGGCGCCTCTCATGGGGCGCCGTTAATCTATACTCTGAAACATTTCTTTTCTAGAACTCCTCTTTTTCCTTAGCGAGGTTTCTGAAGGCGAGTTTGCCTTCCAGATACTCCTGAGTAGCGATGAGGGTGGGCTTCGGGAGCTTCTCGTAGTACTTCGAAATCTCGATCTGCTCACGGTTCTCGCTGATTTCTTCGAGATTGTCGTTCTGCTGAGCAAACTCTTCCAGTTTCTTCTCGAGGTCGGACTTCATCTCGGCAGCAATCTGGTTGGCACGCTTGCTGATGATGCAAACAGTCTCATAGATGTTACCCGTGGGTTCAGCCATCTCAATGATGTCATGCACCGTAGTGGTGAGTGGCGCATTAGTCTTCTTGTAATCCATAAATACTCCTATATATTTAATTGTGTTGTTATTATCTGTTCAACCTTAATTGCCGTTGACATGCTTGTTGGCAATCTTGAAGATATTGTCGGCCTCCTTGCGCATCTTGCTCTCAGGATAGTCGTTGATGAATGAGTAGTACTCATCGATGACCGTGCGGAAGCGTTCCACCTTCTTCTCTACCACGCTCTCAACAGCCTCGCGGTAGCGGGCACGGAGCACGAGCATCTCAAGTTCCTCCTTATACTTGCTATAGGGGTAGGACTTGATCGCATTCTGTGCAGTGATGACAGCGCTCTCATAGTTGTTACCCATGTAATTTCCCAGGTTATAGTAGAGCGTCGCATTCTGCAGTTCCTTGAGCACCAGTTTGTCCTGCAACTCAAAGACGGCGCTCTGGGCTATCGATGCCTTGTCACTCTTGGGGAAATAATCCAGGAAGGCCTGCAATTCCTCCATGGCGCGAATTGTCTCGGTCTGATCCAACTGAGCATCCGGTGAATCCAGATAGAAGCCATAGCCGGCATAAAAACGCGCCAACTCGGCATACTGCCCACGGGGATAGCGCTGGTAATACTGCCTGAAATAGGAACCGGCACTGATGTAGTCCTTGTTCTCATAGTAACTCAGACCCAGCAGATAAAGCGACTCCTCGGCATGAGGCGTACCACGGAAGATGGGTACCAGTTCGCCCAAAATGGTATAGGCCTGGGCATAACGCTTGTTTTCAAACGCTTTCTTGGCATAGGCATACTTGTACTCAAGGTCAGAACTCTTCATCACCTTGTTGTACTCGCCACATCCACCAAGAATACAGGCCAGTGCCACTATTATCGTCAGTCTCTTGAACATTGAAAAGTCGTTTTTGCGCATTTAGCCCGCAAAATTACTACTATTTTATAAGATGTGCAACTCCTAAGTCCAATTCCGCAAAATATTTCGCAAAATTTAACGGACACAGCCGAAAAATAAGACCGTGTGGGTCTAGTTTATAGAAAAAGTAGTAAATTTGTGGGTTAAATCAACTTTAAAACTAAATGACATTATGAAGATTGGAGACAAGATACCCGAGAACCTGGGCGTTGACATGAACGGCAACGAGGTTAAAGCCAGCGACTATGCAGGCAAGAAACTCATCATTTACTTCTATCCTAAGGACAATACCCCCGGTTGCACCGCCGAGGCATGCAGTCTGGCCACAGGCTACGGGGCACTGAAGCGTGCCGGCTATGCCCTGCTGGGCGTGAGCAAAGACAGTGCGGCAAGTCATCAGAAGTTTGCCGACAAGTACAGTCTGCCCTTCCCGCTGATTGCCGACGTTGACACCAGCTTGAACCAGGCCTTCGGCGTGTGGCGCGAGAAGAAGATGGCAGGGCGCACCTACATGGGCACCGTGCGCACCACCTTCATCATCGACGAACAGGGCATCGTCAAACACATCATCGAGAAAGTGAACACCAAGGACAGCGCCAACCAAATCCTGGAGCTGGGACTATAAGATGCAAGGCAGAGCCTTGCAATACACTGACAAAACCACAAAAAGAGCTTTAGAAAGATGAAAAAGATATTATTACTTTTAGCCATGACGGCTATTGCGATGGGTGCCAATGCGTTAACGCTTGAAGAATGTGTGCTGCGCGGCAATTCACCCCGTGGTGTCGGCGCGATGCAGCCTTCCAAGAGCGACGGGCGTTATTTTTACCGCCTGAGCGATGACGGAAATGCCATCAACCGCATCAGTTATGCCAAGGGCGACGAGAGCGTCCTGGTGGACACGAGCAACGAGCTGGTGACCGGTTGGGACGACTTTGAGGTGACAGCCGATGGTGCCTACGTGCTATTGTGGAACAACTCACAGGAGATCTACCGCTACAGCTTCAGCGCCGATTATTATGTCTATGACCTCAAGAACAAGACCATGAAGTCCCTGAGCGATGGCGGTGGCGAGGAGATTGCCACCCTCTCCCCCGACGGCAAGCGCGTAGCCTATGTCAAGGGCAACAACGTGTTTGTGCGCAATCTTGACAATGGCACGACAGTACAGGTGACCCATGACGGCAAGAAGAATAACATCATTTACGGTGTACCCGACTGGGTATATCAGGAAGAGCTGGGCATGCTCAACACCCTCAACTGGTCGAGCGACAGCCGTTCGCTGGCGTTCCTGCGCTGGGACGAGAGCCAGGTGAAGATGGCTTCGATGGTCATCTATCAGGGCACCTGCAACCCTAAGGACGAGTATGCGCTCTACCCTGGCCGATACGACTTCAAGTACCCCGTTGCCGGTGAGAAGAATTCCATCGTGAGCGTTCACTGCTATGACGTCATTGACGGCACTTTCAAGAAGCTCAACGTGCCCCTCGACGAAGAGGACTACGTGTGCCACATCACCTTCAGCCCCGACCCACAGCGACTGATGGTGCAGCGTCTGAACCGCCACCAGAACGACCTGCGCATCTATGCCGTCAACCCTAGGACCGGCGATGTCAAGCAGGTCTATCATGAGACATCAGACACTTGGGTTGACGCCGAAACCAGCCAGCAGGTGCAGTATGAGGACAACTTCTTTGTCATCCCCAGCGAGCGTTCGGGCTACATGCAGCTTTACCAATATGACCTGGATGGTAACCTGATACGCCAGTTGACCAACGACAACAATAAGATCATCTCGCAGTTCTATGGCTATGACAAGTCCACCAAGCGCTTCTACTATCAAGCCTCTTGCGGCCCCTTGAACCGTGTTATCGAGTACGTTGATGTTAAGGGCAAGGTGACGCGTCTTGCACCTTCGACTGCCGACGGCCAGGGAACCGCATCAGCCACCTTCAACGGTGATTTCAGCTACTATGTGGGCTGCTACAGCGACTCACAGACGCCCAACCAGTACCGCATCTATGACCGCAAAGGCAAGCGAGTGCGCGACCTGCAGCTGAATGAGGAATATGCCCGTCGCTACACGGCTGTCGATGTTCCCAAGAAGGAGTTCTTCACAATGGAACATGACGGCTATACCCTGAACGGCTACATGATCAAGCCCGTGGACTTTGACCCGAACAAGAAATATCCTGTCATCATGGAGCATTACAACGGTCCTGGCTCCCAGGAGGTGCTCAACAAGTGGCGCATGGGTTGGGAACAATACTTTGCTACCCAAGGATATATCGTGTGCGAGGTGGACAGCCGCGGCACGGGATTCCGTGGCAAGGAATTTGAATCGGTAACCTACCTGAACCTGGGCAAATATGAGACCGAGGACGCTGTTGCTGCCGCCAAGTATATGGCTGAACAGCCTTGGGTGGATGCCGACCACATCGGCATCATGGGCTGGAGCTATGGTGGCTTCCAGACGCTGATGGCGATGAGCGAACCGGGCAGCAACTATGCCTGCGGCGTGAGCATTGCCCCGGTGACGACCTGGCGTTTCTATGACAGTATCTACACCGAGCGCTATATGCGCACGCCCCAGGAGAACCCTGAGGGCTATAGCAACTTCCCGCTGAACCGCGCCGAGAACCTGAATGGCCGTGTGCTCATCATGTTCGGCAGCGCCGACGACAATGTGCACATCGTCAACTCGATGCAGTATGTCTCCAAGCTGGTGGACATGAACCGCACCTGTGACATGATGGTCTTCCCCAACATGAACCACAGCATCCGCGACTGCTCGGCCCGCTATGTAGTCTACAAGCGCGCCCTCGAGTTCTACGACCAGTACCTGAAGTAATTAGTAATAGTACCTATAGTGGCGATAGTAACTATAGGTACTATAAAACCATAACACAGATGGATTATAGAGAGGTATTCTTTGTCATTACGGGGCCTACCGCGACGGGCAAGACTGCGCGGGCGGTGCATCTGGCCAAGGCCATCGGCGGAGAGATCATCAGCGCCGACTCGCGGCAGATCTACCGCGGCATGGACATCGGCACAGGCAAAGACCTCGCCGAGTATGACGGTGTGCCCTATCACCTCATCGACATCCGTCCCGCAGGCTATCGTTACAGCCTGTATGAGTTCCTTGAGGACTTTGAGCGCGTCTATGAGGACATCCGCAGGCGGGGCAAGCCCGTCATCATGTGCGGCGGCACGGGGATGTATGTTGAGACAGTTGTCAAGGGCATCAAGTTACCTCCAGTGCCCCGCAACGAGGAGTTGAGAGCCGAGCTGGCTGGCAAGTCGCTGGAGGAGCTGACGACCCTGTTGAAGACGATGAAGACCCTGCGCAACAACAGCGACATCGACACCGTGGCTCGCGCCACACGTGCCATCGAAATCTGCCGCTACTATGAACTGCACCCCGAACTGAAAGCCCTCACCGAGCCGCATCCCATGGAAAACGCCCTGGTTATCGGTGTGGAGGTGGACCGCGACACCCGCCGCGAACGCATCAGCCGCCGCCTGCGAGCCCGCCTTGACGAGGGCATGATCGACGAGGTGCGACGCCTCATCAACGAAGGCATTGACCCCGAAGACTTGATATACTACGGTCTAGAATACAAATTCGTCACCCAATACGTCATCGGCCAGTTAACTGAAGAGGAAATGTTTCGCCAGCTGGAAATTGCCATCCATCAATTCGCCAAGCGCCAGATGACCTGGTTCCGCGGCATGGAAAAACGCGGCACCCCCATCCACTGGCTATCCAGCGCGCTCGCCACCGATGACTTCACCGCCCAGGTCCTCGCCCTCGCCGACACCTTCTCAAACAACAAGGACAACATCTAAACAACTAATAACTTTTGTTTATTCATCGTCTGATTAATCTTCTTTGTTTTATTGGCACAGGGTGGGGATGATGTTGGGGAACAGAAGGATTTTATCGGCTTGACGTTCGTCGATGACAAGGTGGGCAAAATCTTGTCGCTTGAGCTGTAAATCGGTATGGGAGAGCACATCCTGCAGGGCTGACTTGAGTTCAGCACCATCGGCAATTCCACATCTCTCGTGCAAGAAACTGTAATTGGGCTTAGTGAACGAGGACAGAAATACCAAGTCGTAAAAATCACGTCCCTTGCCTCTTCCCAGCAGCGCAGCCACCTTCATAGAGCAAATGATGTCGGCTGGAGCGCATCGCAACAGGAAAGTGAACCCCAATTTGTTGATGGTTACAACCTGTGGTTCATAATCAATGCCTTGGTCTTGCGCCTCGATTTTAACCAAGAGTCTTTCATCACGATGCCCCGAAAGGTTCAAATCGAACAGCAATTCCGGGAAATAGATGTTGCGACGGAACGCTGACAGTCGTGGATTATTCTTGTCGCGTGCCACGGCATTAACACCATTACGTTGCAAGTGGGTAATCACATCATCGGTCATCGCCAAGAAATCCTCTTTAGTCAACTGCTTACAATCAAAGTCGAGATCCTCAGAGAAACGGTCAATGCCATAGACATGGCGCAGACATGTGCCACCGATAAAGGCCAATAGCGGCGCATACTTCGTGGTCTGAATATGGTCGAGAATCATCAATTGCAGGTACTCCTTCAACAACAGACGGTCGAACCGTGGATTCCCACTGATATTGGCAGGATAAAAATTGCGAATGTATTGTAAATCAATCATTAACGTATATTTTTTGTAATAAGTCAAAACGTCGGTTCAATGCCTTAGAGTTGAACCGTGCTAGAAATTGCCGAGCCTGTTCCTGGTCAAACTCACTCACCATAAAATCCTCGTCAAGTCTCAATTGGAGCATATCTTCCTCGCTCTTAAGACTCGGGGTGAGGTACAACAGATCAAGCAAAGCCTTCTCGGGCAGTGCTATGAGAATTTTACGTTGGTCGATAGAATCAATCGGGTGGTATCCCCAAAATAAATCGGGCTTGACATGACGGTAATCAAAGGTGCCCATCTCATTACTAAATGATGCCGTCTTGAGTGTTGTCACACTGATTGTATGAGCAATAAACTCGGGTATCATACCATAGAATGAAAGTGCCGAATACAAGCTAATATAGGAGGGACGACACATGAAGTTGGCAGCTATCTGATCAGCTCCAGGTAATGCTGTCCATTCCTTGAAAGCATAGAGTCCTTTCTTGAGTTGAACAATATACCCATTTGCCATCCAGCGGGTAAAAGCATCTCTATCGAAGTCAGGTTGTACCATCCTGACTTGATTGATATCAAAGCAACCAAGACCCCTAAAAGTATTATAAAAATCTATATACTTCATTATTTCATTTCTAAAACACCGCAAAAATAGGTTATTTCAGAAATAAAACAAAATATTTTTCAATTTTTCAATTCAAGATTGCGGGAATCAGCTAAAAAAGCAATAGAATCGTCTCAAATTGACAAATCATTGAGTCGATTTCCTGTTTCAAAAGAGTGATTTTTAACGTTCCTCGTTTTTCTTTTTTAGGTATTCTTCGCGGGCGCGGCGGAGGCGGCGCTGACGCTCGGCCTCGCGGCGGCGACGGCGCTTCTCGGCGTCCTCTTGGCGGTATGCGAAATCGTTGTCGGCCATTTATAAACTACGAATTACACGAATTATACTAATTTGGCATCCGCGCTCTTTATCATCCCGTATTTAACGAATTGAAGGCGATTGCGGTTAAAAGCGCGTTTTATTCCTTGTGGAAGGTGTCGGAGAAAAGGGTACGGTTCATGATAGAGCGGCCCAAGGTCAACTCGTCGGTATATTCGATCTCGTTGCCGACGCTCACGCCACGCGCCAAGATGGTGATTTTCACGTCGGGATACGGGACCAAGCGGCGGAAGATGTAGAAGTTGGTGGTGTCGCCCTCCATCGTGGCACTGAGGGCCAAGATGACCTCCTTGATGCCACCGGCTTTAACTCTTTCCTCGAGGCTGTCCACCTCGATGTCACCAGGACCGATGCCATCCATGGGCGAAATAAGCCCTCCCAGCACATGGTAAAGGCCATTGTGCTGGTGAGTATTCTCGATGCTCATCACATCCTTGACATTCTCGACCACACAAATAGTGGAAGTATCACGCGAGGGGTTACCGCAGATGGGGCACACCTCGGTCTCGCTGATGTTGTGGCACACACGGCAGTAGCGGATTTCACGGCGCAGTTTTATGATTGCCTCACCAAAGTTGACCGACTCTTGCTCGTCCTGCTTGAGCAGGTGCAGTACAAGGCGGAGCGCAGTCTTGCGCCCGATACCCGGCAGCTTGGCAAACTCACTGACTGCCGATTCCAACAACCTTGAAGCAAATTCCTGTTCCATCGCTACGTTTTTCTTGAACGGGACAAAGGTAATGTTTTTCGGACATCGCAGCAAATTTTTGACGTTTTCAGTAACAAATATGGTTATATCACTTTTTTTTCGTAATTTTGCGACAACGTAACAAACTCAGGTCCTCGACTTGAAATTAAAATCATGTTGGCTCTATGAATAGATTTGTCGAACTGATACCCAAACAAAACGCCAAATACGGCGAACGTGAGGCCCTTCGTTTCCGTGACTATGAGACTCAAGTGTGGTCATCATTGACATGGAAAGGCTTTAGTGAACAGATAGACAGAGCAGCAGGAGCAATGCTCGTCAACGGTGTGGAGGAACAAGGTCGTGTGTGCCTGTTCACCCAGAACTGTCCCGAGATCCTGATTACCCACTTTGGTGCTTTCTATAACCGTGCCATACCCGTGCCCATCTATGCCACAAGCAGCCGTGATGAGGCCGCCTACATCGTCAAAGACTCGGGTGCGACTATCCTGTTTGCTGGCGATCAGGGCCACTATGATATCGCACGCCAGATCATCGACGAGTGCCCCACCCTCAAGTTCATCGTCACCCTGCATCCCGGTGTGAAACGTCATCCCGACGACAAGTCCACCCTCACATGGGAAGAATTCTTGTGCACGGGCGACAAACTGGGCAAGGAGGTAACCGATAAATTGGAACGCCGCAAGCAGGCAAGTGTGGAGAGCGACATCATGTACCTGATCTACACATCAGGCACCACAGGTGTCCCCAAGGGTGTGATGCTCATGCACAGCAACATGAATAACGCGATGGATGCCCATATCGAACGTTTTGACACCATCATCGACGACAAGACCGACATCTCGCTGAGTTTCCTTCCTTTCAGCCATGTGTTCGAGCTGGGATGGACGATGGTGTGCCTGTGCACCGGCATCCGTGTAGCCATCAACTATGACACGAGGGAAATCCAACGCGCCGTCAAAGAGGTACAGCCCAACTACATGTGTAGCGTGCCCCGCTTCTGGGAGAAGGTATATACCGCCATCAATGACAACCTGCAGGGCGCCAAGCCAGTGATACGCATGATGGTCAAGCAGGCTATCCGTGTGGGCAAGACCAGGAACCTGAAGTATGCCCGCGTGGGAAAGAAAGCGCCTGCCATTATCGAGAAGCAATACCAGTACTTCGAGAAAAAGGTGTTCAAGAAACTGCGCGGTGCCATCGGCGTTACCGACGGCAAGATGTTCCCCACCGCAGGTGCCATGCTGAGTGACAACATTACCGAGTTCCTGCATGCTGTGGGCATCAACATCTGCATCGGCTATGGCCTGAGTGAGACTAACGCCTCGGTGAGCTTCTTTACCCAGCCAGGATGGACTATCGGCACCGTGGGCATGCCTATCTCAAGCATCCAGGTGAAAATCGGCGAGAATAACGAGATTCTTGTCAAGGGACCCACCGTGATGAAAGGCTACTACAACAAGCCCACCGAAACCGCCGAGGCCATTGATGCCGACGGATGGTTCCATACCGGTGACTGTGGCGAAATCGCCCCGACCGGCGAGCTCATCCTTACCGAACGCCTGAAGGACCTGTTCAAGACGAGCAACGGCAAGTATATCGCCCCACAAGTGCTTGAGACCCTTCTCGGACAGGACAAGTACATTGAGCAGGTGGCGATCATCGGAGACGGTCGTAAATATGTATCGGCGCTCATCGTGCCTGACTTCAACGAGTTGAAAACATTTGCCGACAAGAAACACATCGAGTACCACAACATCGAGGAACTGGTCAACAACCCCGACATCCACAAGATGGTCGAGGAACGCATCAATGACTACCAGAAAGGTCTTGCCTCCTATGAGCAAATTAAGCGCTTCGTGCTGCTGCCCAGAGCCTTCACGATGGAGAACAGTGAACTGACCAACACGTTGAAGATCAAACGCGCCGTGATCAACAAGCGCTACCGCCCGCTCATTGATGCGATGTATGCTGCCGACTTTCGCAAGAAGAATAAATCAGCCGACAAGACTGAAGAATAGACGTCAGACGTCAACTAGAAACTAGGGACTAGAGACTAGGGACTAGAAACTAAAAAACAAATGATTACACAAGAACAACTCAAGGAATTACAACAACGCAAAGACGACCTCAAACGCTATCTGGATATTGACGGCAAGAAAATCGAGGTCGAAGAAGAAGAGTTGCGCACCCACGTGCCCGACTTCTGGCAGGACCAGAAGGCTGCCGAGGCGCAGATGAAAAAAATCAAGTCGCTGCGCAACTGGATCAACGGCTGCGAGGAGGTAGAACTCGCCGTTGACGAGGTCGCCACAGGCTTTGATTTTGTCAAGGAAGGGCTCGTCGAGGAAAGCGAGCTTGACGCCCTCTACACCAAGGCATTGGCCATGCTTGAGAAGCTCGAGCTGCGCAACATGCTGCGCCACGACGAGGACAAGATGGACGCAATATTGAAGATTAATTCAGGCGCCGGCGGCACCGAGAGCCAGGACTGGGCATCAATGCTGATGCGCATGTACCTGCGCTGGTGTGAGCGCCACGGCTACAAGACCGCCATCGAGCACCTCATCGACGGTGACGAGGCTGGCATCAAGAGTGTGACCATCAGTATCGAGGGTGACTTTGCCTACGGCTACCTCAAGAGCGAGAACGGCGTTCACCGCCTGGTACGCGTCTCCCCCTATAATGCCCAGGGCAAGCGAATGACCTCATTTGCCTCGGTCTTTGTGACCCCGCTGGTCGATGATACGATCGAGATCACCCTTGACCCGGCGAGAATCTCGTGGGACACCTTCCGCAGCGGCGGAGCCGGTGGTCAGAACGTCAACAAGGTGGAATCGGGTGTGCGTGTGCGCTACCAGTACAAGGACCCCTACACGGGTGAGGAAGAAGAAATCCTCGTTGAGAACACCGAGACCCGCGACCAGCCCAAAAACCGCGAGAACGCCCTGCGCAACCTGCGTTCTATCCTATATAACAAGGAGTTGCAACACCGTCAGGAAGAGCAACGCAAGGTCGAGGATAGCAAGAAGAAGATTGAATGGGGCAGCCAGATCCGCAGCTACGTCTTTGATGACCGCCGCGTGAAAGATCATCGCACCAATCACCAAACCAGTGACGTGGGCGGCGTGATGGATGGCGACTTGGACGACTTCATCAAGGCCTACCTCATGGAGTTCGCCGAGAGCTAAATTAGGTTTTAGGTTTTAGGCTTTAGGGGGCATCCTCATTCTTCTGCCTGAAGCTAAGACGCTAATAGAATAAATCAGAATACGCAATAACTATAGACTAAGGACAAGAGACTAAAATGAACGAGAAATTCACTATAGTTAAGGTCAGCGGCAAGATTGTCGAGAAAGCTGACGAGTTGCGAACCTTTGTCAAGGCCTTCGCTGCCATCAAAGGGAAGAAGATGCTCATCTTCAGCGGCAACATGATGGCACAAGAGATCGGTAACAAGATGGGTATCAAGACCAAACTCATTGACGACCGCCCCGTAGTGGATGCCGGCACATTGAAACTGCTGACGATGGTTTATGGCGGACTTGTGAGCCGACTGTTCGTCTCACTGCTGCAGGGTAACAAAGTCAATGCACTGGGCGTAACCGGTGCCGACATGAACCTCATCACCAGCGCTAAAATTCCCAATAGCCCACTTGGCGACACGGGACAGGTGCGCCACGTCAACACCGAGGGTATCGCCCGATTGATCGACAACGGCATCGTTCCGGTGCTTGCTCCCCTCACCCATGATGGCCGAGGCAACCTGCTGTTCAACGAGACCGACGCCATGGCAGCCGAGATTGCCCGTGCCCTGGCATTGCGATATGACATCACGCTTATCTATTGCTTTAAGGAGAAAGGTGTGCTGCTCAACCACTATGACCCAGACAGCGTGGTAGCCAACCTGCGACGCTCGCAGTACAAGGCCATGCGCGACATGGATATCATCAAGGACTGGTTCATCAACAAGCTGGATAACGCCTTCACCGCCCTCGAGCACGGTGTGAAAGACGTCTATATCACTTGTCCTTCCCAACTGGGCGATCCCAGCAAGGGCACTCACATCCAGTCCTGACCGATTGGCACGAGATTTGCACAAAGCACCCCGGAACAATTTCTTTAAACGTTAAACTCTAAACTCTAAACTAATGAAGGTTGCAATTGTTGGCGCCAGTGGCGCAGTGGGACAGGAATTCATGCGTGTCCTCGACGAACAAAATTTCCCTGTGACTGAACTCGTCCTCTTTGGCTCGGAGCGCAGTGCCGGACGCATTTTCACGTTCCGCGGCAAGGACTATGTAGTGAAACTCCTGCAGCACAACGATGACTTCAAGGATATCGATATCGCCTTTGTGGCCATGGGCGCCGGACCCGCCCGCGAGTTTGCCCCCACCATCACCAAGTACGGCTGCATCATGATTGACAACAGCAGCGCCTTCCGCATGGACGAAGATGTGCCCCTGGTGGTGCCCGAGGTGAACGGCGAGGATGCCCTCAACACCCCGCGCAACATCATCGCCAATCCCAATTGCTCGACCATCATCATGGTTGTGGCACTGAAGCCGCTCGACAACCTGTCGCACATCAAGAACGTGCAGGTGGCAACCTATCAAGCTGCCAGCGGCGCCGGCATGGAGGCGATGTATGAACTCGCCCTGCAGACCAGTGAAATCGCCGTCGGTAAGGAGGAACTGACTGTGCGCCACTTCCAGCACGAACTGGCCTACAATGTCATCCCCCACATCGATATCTTCCAGGACAACGACTACACCCGCGAGGAGATGAAGATGGTAAAGGAGACCTGCAAAATCATGCACAGCGACATCCGCGTGAGTGCTACCTGCGTACGCGTGCCTGTCATGCGTGCCCACAGCGAGGCCGTCTGGATTGAGTGCGAGAATCCCATCACCCCCGAGGAGGCCCGTGCTGCCCTGCAACTGGCTCCCGGTGTTGTCGTCGTCGATGACCCGCGCAGCAACCGCTACCCGATGCCCATCGACTGCTCGGGCAAGGATCCCGTCTATGTGGGACGCATCCGCGAGGATACCAGTAGCGACAACGGCCTGACCTTCTGGCTCTGCGGCGATCAAATCAAGAAAGGCGCAGCCCTCAACGCAGTCCAAATCGGCCAGTACCTCATCGCCCACCGCAAGAAATAACCACGGCCGCGCCCAGGCGAGGCCCCACATAAAAATGTCATCAAAGGAATCTTCCCTTTGATGACATTTTTATTTTTCAAGCTCAAGTTTCTATGTGAGAATACCGAGGAGGTAAATGAGGCGGGGACTGTGGCACTTGGGGCAGAAGAGCGGATTATCATTGCCTTTCAAGAAATTCTCTTCTTTCTTCCTGATAACCTCGCCGCATTCAGGGCAAACGAAGTCTTCGGTCGCTTTACCGAATTTATGATATTCATTACTCTCGTTGTGTTCCACGACAAAGGCATGGCAGTGAGGGCATTGCCGGCCTATATCACAGGATGTCATACCATGGATAAAGCTAATGATATCCTGCTCGTAGCCGCAGTCCTTACAATGGATGGTGCCGGCACCGCCCATATGAGAAAAGCACAGATACTCCTCGTCGGGTCCTAAACCCAATTGTTCCTTTATTTTCTTCTCGTCGTCCATATTGAATCCCTTTTGTTACTAGTTCAACGTACGTTAATTAATTATCGTTATCTCTGTATCACATATAGGAAGTGTCGAGGGTGTCGGTTGCAGGGACCTCAAAGCGTGAGCCAGTGGACTCATGGATGCGACGGCGAACTTTCTCGCTCATGCCAGGACGGGTGAGCCTTGGGCGGAAGCCGCTGGAATTACGCAAATACTGGCCATTCTCCTCCTGACGAATAACGCCGTCATTATACTTCACAATCATGTGGTAGGCCATCTGGCGCCAACGCTTTACCATCTGGTCGCCCACCTCACAACTGTAGTCGGTCAGCAAGGCGATGGCGGCATTACGATCATTCTTCATCATTTCAAGGGCACGAGTCTCAACCTCGGGCTGACGGGCGAAGTAACTGGCCTGTAACGAGTCTCGCACCTGCTGCAGTTCGGGATATAACAGGCTCCAGCGCGGATAGACCATATTGCTCACCCAGTTGCAGACCCAATAGGCGCTCTCGTCACTGAAGGTGTAGGCGTCGGCCTTGGGATCATTATAGCAGTGCGGCACACGGTCGGCACAGCAATAGACGGGTGTGTAAGGCACCATGCCACTGTCGTCGTTGCCCCACCAGATGACGCCTCCCACCTCGCGCGGCATGAAACCACGCAACTGGCACACCCAAGTGAAGGCGGTGTGTGTCGTTGCCACCGAACGCTCATGGAACATGGTCGTGCCATCGTCATCGTAGCGGGATGGTTGTGGACGGAAAGGGCTGTCATAGATTCCTGCACCCGGGTCGTCATCCATAGCAAACGGCGTGCCCTCAAAGCGGTCGCGCAGGCAGTTGATGACATCACCCACAGCGAGCGGCTTGTCAGGGATAATCCACATGGGCAACGGCTCGACTTCGCTCATGGGCAGCTTGCCCTCAATGTAGGGTAGATAACGGTCCATGCCCGTCGTCAAGTGACGGTAGATGGCCCAGACTCGCGAGTCGCCCAGCCGTCGTCCGCCAAAGGTAGGCGGGTTATAGGCATCGCAGAAGCTGAACTCGCTGTCTTTGCCCTTGAAATAGCCTCGCTCACGAGCAAACTTGATGCAGTTGGGTGAAATCATCACATTGGCTTTATCTTTCAGATTCACGCGGCGAATGCGACTCTGGTTGGCATGCGCCATCACAGCGTTATCAGGCACACGCACAGCTATCCAGACCACGCTGTTGCTGCCTGGTCCGCAGCCCGACATTTCAAGAACCCAAGCCTCGTCGGGGTCACAGACCGTGAACGACTCGCCCGAACTGCAGAAACCGTACTGCTCGGCCAGGCTGGTCATCACGCCGATGGCCTCACGTGCCGTGCGCGCCCGTTGCAGTCCCAGGTCCATGAGCGACCCATAGTCAATGATGCCCTCCGTATCAATCAATTCCTCGCGCCCCTCAAAGGTGCTCTCCCCTATCGCTACCTGCCACTCATTGATATTGCCCGTGACCAGGTAGGTCTCAGGAGCCTCGGGAATCTCACCGTGATAGACACGAGAGTCGCGGTCATAGATCTTGCGCATGGTTCCTACGGGATGAGTGCCAGCCTCATAACGGTACATCTTGTGGCAAGCGCCCCACGAGTCGATATTGTAGGTGCACATCACCGACCCATCAACACTCGCTTTTTTACCCACCAAAATACTCGTACAGGCTTCACCCAGCGGCAAACACAACACCGCCGCCGCTACTAAAAGCAATAATCTTCTCATCGATTCAAAGTTTTGATTTCTACTCTTGCAAAGGTAGTGATTGCTGGGCACAAAACAAAACTTAGTCTTGATTTTTTGTGTTTGCTTGTTTACCTTTTGCCGGGTTTTGACATAAACGGATAGAGCGCATGTTCAACAACTAAATTTTTAATCACAATGAGCCAATTAGATTTTGACGAGTTCGAGTACGACGAGTACGATGACGAGTACTGTGACGACGAGTACTGCGAAAACGATTACCGCGATGACGATTACCGTGATGACGATTATCCCGAGGAAAGGGTGACCGATGAAGACGTGTGGTACGCAATGACCGACGGGATGTATGGTGACTATCCTGGCGGGGATGTAGATTACGACTGGTATGGATTCTAAAAAAATCCATGAGCGATGATATCGATTTAGAAATTAATGCTACTTTTGCCATCGCGAAAAAAAGACAAAGATGCCAAGAGTACCATTTACCATAGATACAGGATTCCTTGCCGAAGTGAGACAGGCTGTGCTTCAGTATGCCCGCAATCACTATGGGACCTCGGGGCTCTCTCCCGAGGACTTGACACAGGAGACGATAATGACAACATTTGACAACATCCGCGAGGGGAGATTGACTAGGCTCACGAGTAACCTGAAGACCTATGCCATCGGCATATTGAAAAGGAAAGTCAAGGAGTCGCTGAGAGGCCAGGCAAAGCTTGCCACAGTCTCCACATCATCGGGACAGTCTTCAGATGACGTGCTTGACCCGGTGGACATCGGCATCGCTCAAGAGGCGATTGACCGTTGGCAGAGCAAAGACAATGATGAGGAACGAGACGAGTTGCAGCAAGCTGTATATAACATTGTCGACAACATGCAGGAACCCTGCAAGACCATCCTGTGGTCATTCTATTGGGAGAACAACAGCATGAGAGAGATTGCCGACACATTGCATTACAACAATGCACGTGTCGCTACGACACAGAAGAGCCGTTGCATGACCAAGGTAAAAACTGCGATGGAAGAAATCTTCAAACAAATGAGATCATGACACGAGAAGAAAGATATATTGAATTTGACGAGCGGATTGACCGCTACCTGCGCAACCAGATGGACACGACAGAACGTGCTGCCTTTGAGCAGGAAGTGGACAACAATCAGGAGTTGCGTGAGCGGCTGGTGGCAACCGCCATGTTTGTCAAGGGCATTTCCCATGCAGGCATGCAGCGTGAAGGCCAAGCCCAACTCGACGCCATCAGGCATCTGAGCAGTGAGGAGCTCTTGCAAGCAGCTCAAGTGAAAAAGCCGGGAAGCCCGATGTGGACATTCATGAAATGGGCATCTAGCATTGCCGCTATCGCCATTATGGTTTATGGCCTATACCTATTCTGGCCTTCGGCCTCTGTGCAAAATACTGAACAGGTCGTAGTGTCCAAGAAAACTCCAGTAGAACAAAAAGTGAACAAGAAACCGGCTAAACCTCTGCTAGCCCGCCTTGCCGATGAATTTAACAAACCCTTTGACAACGAGCCTGATGAATTTGCTTCCATCAGGCAGCAGATCAAGAAAGGAAATAGCAAGAACATGATGGCCATCGTCCAGGATATTGACAGAGTGGAATGGCCGACATCAAGGCATGGTTCAAAGGGTGCCGACGATGATGAAGAAATCAAGAATACCACGGATAACTTTAACGATTGCTCCCACTGGTATAAGGCCCTGGCATATCTCAAGGCCAATGACAAGGAAAGTGCCATCAAAGAGCTAAACGAATTGATTGAGGATGGTCATAATGATATCTTGATAGAACGTGCTACCGACCTGCTCAAGAAACTGAAGAGGTAGAAAACGCTCCACATTTTATTACAGAATTGCCTGCAAAGCCATGCCAGAAGAGCTTGCAGGCAATTTGCTTATTATCAGATAGATAACCATGTCATTGTTTACCTTTTGCCCCATTTTGTCATAAAGAAGAAAGTAACCTTTTTTAAATAACATTGATTATGAACTACAGTATGAATGATTTGCTCCACGGAGCACAAGTGATGGCAAGCAGCGTCTTCGGACGTCGTCGTGAGTACAACCTCCAGTTCAACCATGAGGAGGACAACTGCTGGTATGTGGATTTCCCGGGATGGCCCTTTGACCACCACAATCTGATGATGGTCGCCGGCGCCGACAAGCTGTGCGCCTTCCTCAGCGATGACGACCGATTTGCCTATGTGGATGTCGTTCCCAGCAACAGGCACCTTGACATGCCAGGTTATGCCTGCCTGGTTCAGGGAGAGCATTCGCTCGCTGGTGGCTCGACCTATACGGTGACCAACCTGCCGGGGTTTGAACGCGAAATCTGGCTTTGCCCCGTCACCCTGTTTGTCCTTGGGCGCTATCCCAAGTATATCTATGTCAAGAAATCGGAGCACCAAACGGCATGAAAGCAGCCCCTCATCTTTTTCAAAAAAAGACTTTTGCAGATGTTTACCTTTTATCCCGAATCGACATAAAGAGACAAGAACAAGTCTGTTCTAAATAGTTTTATTGTTTAATTTAAGTTTTATTGCAACATGAAAAAGTTAGTTTTTATTTTCGCAGCATTGTTTGTTTTGGGCATCACTTCATGTGACACCAAGCCTGCTAATCAAGGTGACACTCAAGATTCGACAACTAAGGTAGAGACCGTCACTGCAGACAGCAACCAGGTAGTGAATACCGACGCAACCCCTGAGGCCGCAGAGGCCGCTCAGAAGGCTGCTGACGACACTACCGCCAGTGTGCCCCAGGAATAAATTCTACAATTCATTGGTGTCCGCTTGGACTCTTCGCCATGGCGGACACCAATATGAAACACACACGTAAAACCAATAGGATAAAACAACAAAACTACAATAAATGAATTATCGATTACTTTATATCATAGTTTGGGCCCTTCTCGTGGGGAGTCTAGCATGGAGTTGCTGCAATAACGCAAAACGAATCAAGAAAGTTGAGCTCATAGCAGACAGCACAGAAGTTGCGGAATGTACTTGCCCTCATTGCAGGTTGCTCATTCAGCCTTATGGTGATTTTTCACAAGCGAGAGCCCAAGAGGTGTCAAACCAGTTGGTAGCTGCCCTGGACAAACACATGAACGGACTCGCCGTAACCGAGGTCAAGATCCTGCCAGCCAAGCCGCTGACCGTGAGTCTAATGAACGATGCCAAGACCCGTTATCGCGCTAGCAAGATTTTGGACCAACAACAAGGTCAGTTGCAGCAGCCTGGTGACGTCATTATCGGCTTGACAGACAAGGACATCTCCACAACGTTGCATGGCCATGATGATTTTGGCATTCTGGGGCTCTCCTACATGAACAAATCAAACAGCGTCATCTCGACTTTCAGGGTGAAGGACAAGTCCCAATTCTGGAAAGTCGTCCTGCACGAGTTCGGACACGGCTTCCTGGGACTCCCCCACTGCCCCAACAAGGATCGCAGTTGCTTCATGGTAGATGCCAACGGCAAGCCCAACCTCTCGCCAGAGCGCCACTTCTGTGATTCATGCGCCAAATATATTCCCAAACAACACTTTTAACGTTATGCTACAACTCTTGCAATTTGAGCAATTCGCTTATTTTGTCGAGCACGCTTCCAGTGATTTAGATATCCTGATTGGCACTTTCAACTTTATACTGGTGTTTTTCATCATTCCCTGTGTTGTTCAAGTGCTGATAATCTATGCGTTGATCAAGATTGTGCTTATGTTACACAAACATTATAAAAAACGCTACATCAACAATGAAAATACGAAATAGTAAACGCATGATAGGCAGATTGCTCATGGTTGTGGTCATTTTTTTACTTACGATAGCGTTGTCATCATTCAACCTGGTTAAAACGGGTGATAGGCAGAGAATCTGTAAACTTTCAAAGTCTCTAAAGAAGCAAGTGGAACAGGAAACTGTGGGCATGAACGTTGAGCAGATCATTGACTATAGCTTAAAACTCACAGCTTCTCGGCTCCAATTTTCACGATACAGTGAGATGGATATGGGAAAAGCCAACTGTGTGGGATATGCCCAGTTGTGTGCCGGCATCTGCAACCAGGCACTAGCTGGAAACGGGATTATCGGCCAAGCGAAGCCTGTAGTCGGTTACATCGAGTCTAACGGGATTAACTGGTGTAAAGTACTCAAAGCAGTTGCTCCAAAAAACAGTTACAAAAACTTCGTGAAGGACCACGACTTTGTGGAGTTGGTCACAGATTCAAGAACCTACTATTTCGACCCAAGCATCTATGATGTCCTAGGCAAGAAATGCTTATCAATAACAAACTAAATCATCAAAAACGATGGAAACTCTTTTTAATGTAATCAATGCGATGCTGACCAGGACGTTCAGTGCCACGATGAACGAGTATTTCATGGTCCGCATCTTTTTCTCTTGTCTCATGCTTGCCATGCTAGTGTTTGCCATCTCGGCTTTGAGACTCGGTGTTCAATTTATCGTTAAAAAAGCAAGAAAATGACATTCCAGGAACTTATCTATTATGCCCTGTGCGGCATGTTATTTCTGACAGGCCTTGTGTTCGGACTCGACTACGAGACAATCAGCGTCTATATCTGTATTTACTTATGGCCAGCACTGATCACAGCGATGCCGACTGTGATTACACTCATCGCCTTTTACAACTGGTACAAGAAACTCACGTTGTGGAACACAATCAACCTGACGGCATCGGGCACTGTGACCTATGCCTTCTGGCTCATCAGCAAGGAGTTCTACCATCTCTATACTCAGCCGAACATGGTTCACCTGCAGCTCAGCAACTGTCATGAACAATTCATGGCCTGCGTTCGTGACTTGAAATTCATTGGCAGCCAACTCAATATGACCTATATCGAGGTCAACCTGTGGATCTATTGCGTGCTATCCATTGTCATCGCCCTTGTGATGTGGATCTGGTTTGAAATCACCATCCCCCGCAAGTGGTTCCTCAATCGCCTGTGGTGCAAATATTAACCAACTAACATAGCAGACCATGTTTAATCTAATCGTGCTGACTTTTGTATTCTTCACTATCGTCTTTGTTGTTCTGCTCGGGGCGGCTGCATTCCATAAGGAGAAGATAGTCAATATCTGTATTTGCATACTTACTTGGATGGCTCTGTTTTTCCTGTTCCCTTATGTGGCGAGGAAGTATCATGTCATCAAAAAAAGATGGATCGCTATTCTGCTCATGCTTGTTTCGCCAAAACAATGGGTATCAGACTTTAAGCAAAAAAATATCATTGTTGCAAAAGAGTACAATAAGCATGACTGCGCTTTTTTCAGACCAATACTTATTAAACCGTAAATGAGTAAGATACTATTTTTGGATATTGACGGGGTTCTGAATACCGAGCAGCAGCATGACCGTTGCGTGGAAGCGGGGGTGGGTTATGTTGACAACTTCGGCTATGCCTTTGACCCGGTAGCAGTCGCTAACCTCAAGAAGATAGTGGAAGCGACTGGGGCAGACATCGTGATTTCCTCATCATGGAAGTTTTGGGGTCTCTCCACGATGCAGAAATTATGGACCAGTAGAGGTTTACCTGGTAAGGTCATTGACATCACGCCTAATACAGAGAGTGATGAACTGTTGTTATCTGTAGATTTAAGTTTTATGGAACTGCCTGCAGGAAAAGGCAGCGAAATCAAGGAATGGCTTTCAACTAATGGTCAAAACGTGACCCACTACGCCATCCTTGATGACATGCCTGACATGCTGCCTGAGCAGCAATCTCACTTCGTCCAAACCGACCCAAGAGTTGGTATCAGCGAAGACGATACTAACGAAGTCATTTCGATATTGACTGATTGAAAGATTTTTTGTAACTTTGCAGACAGCTTGAAATGCTCATTCATTTGAGCATTCGGGAAATTTACATCAAGAACGCAGTAAAGCTGCGTGCCAACCGAGCTCCGAGGGGCGAGCACCCCGAATAGCCACGGTGGCGAGCTGAAAAGCAGATGTGGGCTTAACGCCAAAAACTCATATAGCTCAGCGAGATAGTAGATTTCCTTATGTGTCCGAAACCAGTGGCATATAGGGGTTTTCTTTTTCTCCACCAGCAAGTGTTGTTACTTGTCGTTAAACCCACTCAAGAATGGTAATTAGTTTTTGTTTAACGATTTAATAACAACACAACAATGGAACAAGAAAGAAAATCAAGATGGGAAGGTCATGAACATTGGTTTAGGTTTGACCGCAAAGAAGGTTTAAGACGATTTGAAGAGATCGCTTCACTTGGCAACACACCGACAGCTGTGGCCTTGAGGTCATTGAAGTTTCAGTTGGAAGAGAACCTAGGTTTTGAGATTACTGATGCTTTGTTTGTTGAAGTTTTCACAAAAGTCTGCAATTTCCGTCCCGTGCCAGGGCTTGGGGGAATGGCCAGTTTGGAATTCATTCAACCGATTGAACGCATCTTCGAAAGACATGGCATCTTCGGTGACTCCAAGCAATTTGTAAGTGCCGTTTGGAATACTTTCAGGATAAAGACTGATGCCCGGAGAAGCTATAAAAACATTGTCCTTCACATTCCCCATGCTTCAACGCAATTCCCTGAGAGCAGCAACCACACATTCAGCGACCTGGATGGTGACGAGTGGTTACTAATAGACTACTACACCGATGAGCTATTTTCACCAGAGCAGGCAACGGAGCATATACATAGCGTAGTGTTCCCCTATTGCCGCTTGTATTGCGATGTAGAACGGCTCATTAATGACCCATTGGAAAAGGACGGATTGGGCTTTTGCTATGACCGGTTCATCTGGAATTCGCCACAATACGTATTCCCCATCAGATCATTCAACATTAGGGAAGAAGCGTTCAGGCTATATGTGGAACACCATTCGTCAATGTCTCAGAAACTTCTCGGTTTGGGAAAGGGAACGCTACTTATAGATTGCCACAGTTTCTCTAGCCAGCCTACTCTGTTGTGCAGCAATCCGCCCGATATTGACATCTGCATCGGGTTCAATGAAGACGCCACCCGTCCAAACAAAGTTGTCATAGGCAATATCAAACAGCATTTCAATTCACTTGGCTACAAGGTTGCTATCAACACACCATTCTCTAACAGCAAAACTTTTGAGGTGCCAGTAGAATACCATTCAGTGATGATAGAAGTGAACAAATGCCTATACATGAATGAAGAGACGCTTGAAAAGACTGATGGATTCAACCAACTGAAGGCAGACATTCAATCACTCTATGACAAGTTGTTGTGGTGAAAGCGGTCAAAAACACAAGGGATTAATGCTCGCTGGTCGTTGATATGGGATTTTTTCGTATTTTTGCAAAAATGAAACTATAAAACTAACGGAATATGAAAAAGACGATTTTTGCTTTGATGATGTGTTTGGGGTGCATGTTCGGCAGCCAGGCGAATGACGAGATTGTATTTACTACGGTGCTTGAAAACGGCATCACCCCGGTGAAGAACCAGAACCGCAGCGGCACGTGCTGGGCCTATGCTACTATCGGCTACATCGAGGCCGAACTGCTACGCACGACGGGCAAGGTGTATGACCTGAGCGAGATGTTCGTGGCCAGCAAGGACTATGTGGACTGTGCCGAGTACCACGTGAGGATGCACGGCAACAGCCGTTTCTCGGAGGGCGGCTCGGCCGACGACGTGTTTGAGGTCATCGAGCGTCACGGCATCTGTCCCGAGCAGGCCATGGCACGCCCCGGCTCGATGATTGGCGACACGCTGGCCAACTTCACCGAGTTCTTTGCCACACTGGAGCCCTATGTCGAGTCCATCGCCAAGGGCAACAGCACCAAGCTGACCACGCAATGGAAGGTGGGTCTGCAGGGCATCCTCGATGCCTACCTGGGCAAGTGTCCCGAGAAGTTCACCTATGAAGGCAAACAGTACACGCCCCAATCGTTCGCCCAGATGTTGGGTATTGACAAGAAGAACTACGTGAGCATCACGAGCTTCACGCATCACCCTTTCTATGAGGAGTTCGTCATTGAGGCTCCCTACAAGTGGCGTCCTCGCCCCAGCTGGAACGTCACCCTCGACGAGATGATGGCGACCATCGACAACGCCTTGAAGCAGGGCTATACTGTGTGCTGGGGCGGTGACGTGAGCGAGGACGGCTTCACCCGCACGGGCCTGGGTATCGCTGCCGACATCGAGCACGCACCTGACCTGACGGGCAGCGACGCCGCCCGCTGGCTCAAACTCACCAAGGCCGAGAAAGCCGAGTCGCTGAAGAAACTCGGCGCCCAGACGCCTGAACTCGTTCCCAGCCAGGCACTGCGCCAGGAGCGCTTCGACAACTGGCAGTCCACCTATGACCACGTGATGCTCATCTACGGTATCGCACGTGACCAGAACGGCCGCGAGTACTACATGGTCAAGAATTCATGGGGCAACACAGGTGAATACCACGGCATCTGGTACATGTCTAAGGCCTATATCGCCCTGAACACGACCTACATCTTCCTGAACAAGGCCGCCGTGGGCAAAGATGTGAGAAAGAAACTGGGGTTCTAACAGCTGAAACTGAGGCCGCTGTGTCACAAATCATTCAACATAAATGAATCGCGCTTCGCGCGAGAAATTAATCAAATTTATAAATAAAATTATAATAAAAATTTATTTTGTTTAATTTCTCGGCCGTTAGGCCGATTAAAAATCTAGAGCGCTTTATGACACAGCGGCATAGGTGACCCTGATGGCGATGTCATCAGGGTTATTGCTTCAGGTTGCGGTTTTCGGCAATGAGCAGCAGGCAAAAGATAATTTCCACTGCTATCATGCACAAGGCCAGGACATGAGGCGGAAACAGCAGGCCGACGAGCAAGGCGCCCACCGTGATGGCTGCCGTCATGAAGTAATAGACGCGTGAGTTATAGAGCCAGCCGAAGGGCAACAGGTGGGCTCCAAAAACCATCGCCAGCGCCATTACCATCTTGTCAGGCACAGCGGTAAAGACCCACATTACGATAAGCAGATAAGGAATCTGTGCCAACGATAAAACGATGCCTAACGGCGACAGCGGATTCTCCTTGTCGCTGAAGGTGATACCCAGCGGCTTGGAGAGCATCCATGCCAATGGCATCAGCGGGCACGTGCAGCAGAAGGTGAGCAGGTTCTTGGTCTCTATCGGCAACTTGGTCAGATGTACAATAAATACCAGCGTCCAAATAATGACCGAGGCGATGATGAAGTGAAGGCCGCGCTTCTGACCGCGAGCGCATGCCAATTTTGTCTGATTCAATGATTGCTTGTCCATAACCGTCTATCGTTATTTCATTGATGCAAAGATAAGGTTTTTTTGGTCATTTGGCGTTTTTTTTCTAATTTTGTGACAGCAACAGACGTTAGAACTAGAAACCCGGTACTAGAAACTAGAGACTAGGGACTAGAAACTAAAATATATGAGTGATTTCTACAAGACAGTGAAAGGCGTCTCGCAGGGCATCTACCGTGAGAAGATGTCGCGTTTCCTGGCGTTTGCCGAACCCGTGTCAAGCGCCGAGGAGGCGCGTGCCGTCATCAAGCGCTATGCCAACGAGTACCATGATGCACGCCACTGCTGCTGGGCCTACATGATCGGCACCGAGCGTAACGAGTACCTGAGCAGCGACAACGGCGAGCCCAGCGGCACGGCTGGCAAGCCCATCCTGGGACAGATCAACTCGTTTGAACTGACCAACATCGTCATCGTCGTCATCCGCTACTTTGGCGGCATCAAGCTGGGTACATCGGGCCTCATTGTCGCTTATCGCGAGGCTGCCAAGCTCGCCATCGAAGCGGGCGAAATCCTGGAGTGCCACGAGCAGGCGCGACTGTCGTTCACCTTCCCCTACCTGAGCATGAATGACGTGATGAAGGTTGTCAAGAAGAGCGACCTACGGGTCGTGGAGCAGGCCTTTGACAATGTGTGCTCGATGACTATCGAAGCCGATGCCGACAAGGTGCCGGGACTACGAGAGCAGTTCGCTGGCATCGATGGCACGAGTATCATCGAATAACCTTTCTTCATCCAACACAGACTACGCCATTGACAAAACGAGACAGCGTTATAATAGCATCTTCAAGGCTTTCTTGAAGCTAGCTAAATACTCGTAATGGTGAATACCATAAGAAATCGGTTGAATTACCGCAAAAGTAATCCAACCGCGTATGCCTTGAAAGACAGAATAACTTATAATCATTATTCTTTATCGCATTTATCTTGATAGCACTAAAATTCCCATGCCAATAAAAACAACCCATGAAAGAATTAGGAATAGAGCGACTAAAAAACCTTTAAATATCCTGTGTTTTTCATTTTCGTATTTGCTATTCAGCTCTTTATAGAACTCTTCCGTATCATCAGTGGTATCTGTAGGCATGACTTTAAACATAAACGGAACGCTGATAAGACAACAAATAATTATAGAAACCAACAGATTTGTCTCGGAAATAGTTCCGACGGTAAAAAAAACTAGAATAAAATACAATGACTCAAGATTCAAAAATGGGCATATAGTAGGTATCCGACCTAAATAAAGGTGAGAAAAAACATCCTCTTTTGGCCATCCATAATGGATCAACGCGTGGTATGTTCGATATATGACGTATCTGTAGAATTCAATAATCAACATTGCAAGTAGCAAAAGTTGTAATTCTTGTGCCAAGCACTCATTTTCTCTTCTTTTTTGGTGACTTGGATAAATCGTTCTCGTTCACCAATGTTCATGCAAGCAGGGGAGCGCTCACGCTTAATTACGCTTTTTCTGTTCATGAGGCGCTGGCGCTCATCCTGCGACTATCATGCAGTCTCCATTTCGTGGTAAACTTGCAGAATAGGTGCTTGCAGCGATTCTTCTATGGCAACAACAGTGTCAATCGTGAAGTTATGAGTACCACGCATCCACTTACTGATTTCGGCTTCGCTCTTACCCAGCATCATAGCTAAGTCTTTTTGGCGAAGGCCACGAGCGAGAAGAATTTCATGAATCCTGTCAACAATTTGGAATGAAAGAGCGACTCGCTCTCTCGTCTCGGCACTAACATGCTTGCGACGTTCGTCTATTATTCTACTCCGTTTCATCTCTGCTAAAATTTAAGTCTCCAATAATCTCTTTATCCACCAAAACAATCGTGCCGTTCTTAATCCGCGAAGAAATGAATCGACTCGTGTCAATAAGTAGTTTAACGTATGGTGCAAGTTCCTCGCTTTCTTCCCAAGTGGAAGCATCTTTTACTCCACCGTTGCCAAACACAAGAATCTTGTCCGAAAGTCTCAAGCAGTACAACCGTACTTTGTTACCAACATCAATCGGGATCACACCCACACCATCGCCATAACGACCTTCTGGACGAAAATAGCGTTCAAGCGCACCTGACTCGGCTATCTTGTCAAGCCAAGCTACGATGACATCAATTTCGTCGTCATATTCACACCCTATCGGGAATTTCTCGAAAAACTTTTCCAGTTCAGTCAGTTCTTCGTCCTCCAAGCGGATGCTGTAGAAATTCACATTAGGATATTCTTCAATTAGATCTATCTGATAAAACTGTTTCATTCTTAACTTTTAAGTTATCTTGGTGCAAAAATAAAGCCAAGATCTGAATATGCCAAATAAATTAACTTAAAAATTAAGTTTAGGCATTATTTTCTCTTCTTTTTCGGTGATTTGGATAAATCGTTCTCGCTTGGCAATGTTCATGCAAGCAGGGGAGCGCTCACGCTTAATTACGCTTTTTCTGTTCATGAGGCGCTGGTACTCGTCCTGACTTTTATAATTTTGGAAAAGTTGTTCAACCGATTAGGCCTTAAAATGACATTATGCATACCCGTTGGCGGGATTAAAAAGTTAATAAAAAGATGTTCAAAAAGTTGCGCATATCGCTGATTTTTAGTAATTTAGTGGTGATCAAAACATTAAATTCAAATCACCGTATGCACAACTTGTACGCAAATTTCGTAAGAATTCTTGAAGTATGCAAGCAATACTCCCAAGATTTAGTGAATGACAAGGGAAATATGCCCAGGTGTGGCGTCGTCCCCAAGTTCAGCGACCTCGAGGTCATTGCCCTCAGCTTGACCCAGGAGACCATGGGCTATGACAGCGAGTGTTACCTGTTCGGCCAGCTTGAGGACTACCGCAGCAAACTGCCTCATCTGATTTCACGCCGACAATACAATGACCGTCGCAAATTCACGGCCGCTCTGTGTGAAGAGATACGCAAGCGTGTCGCGGAGTTCCTTGACGGTGGAGAGGATGTTTTCATCATTGACTCCAAACCCGTCAAAGTGTGCCAGCCCTCAAGGGGCAGCCGCAATACGATGGGCAAGACCTGCCCTGAGAAGGCCCCGGACTTCGGATACTGCGCCACTCAAGCCCTGTATTACTTTGGCTACAAGCTGCATGCCGTCTGCGGGGTATCGGGCGTGATCCATTCCTATGACATGACCAAGGCCAGTGTCCACGACATCAAATACCTGAATGATGTCGGACAGGGCTATTTATCCTGCACGGTTATCGGTGACAAGGCATACCTCAGCGCAGAGATCCAATACAATCTGTTCGAGAGTGCGAACATTCAGCTTGAAGTGCCCTACCGATATAACCAGAAGGACTGGAAGCCGTTCCATAAGCCTTTTGCCAAGGCGCGCAAGAGACTGGAAACGAATTTCTCGCAGTTCACCGACCAGTTTAACATCATGCGCAACTACGCCAAAGACTATCAGGGATTCTTCACGAGAATAATCAGTAAAGTGAGCGCCTTTACTGTTTCACAATACATCAACAAGATTAATCACAAGCCCATCGGCAGGATCAAGTATGCGCTCGCTTAATCCCGCCAACGGGTTATGCATTAATTCTGCGGGACACGCACAGCACGGACCGTTAACCCGTAGTAGCGCAATTTCCAGCCCGTGTCAAAGTGCACCGAATAAAAGTGTAATGCTTGACTCACGTCGGAGCCGTCCGTGTAAAAGTAGAGCTCGCACGACCAGTAGTAGCCCCAGGAGCCATCATCGCGGAGCTTACTGTCAGAGCGCTCGCCCGCAGCAGGCAAGAAAATTGTGTTGCCATTCGGACCAGTAACTAAGCGACCGTTCACGCCGTCCAGGCTCGTCCAAGTCCAGGTGCATTTGTCCCTCAACTCGTTCTGCTGCTCCTTCGTCGGCATACGCCACGATGAGCCCCAGTTGACATAGGCGGCATCGTCCTCGGGATCCAACTTCCTTATGTTGTCAATGAAACCATTGTAGCCGTAATCGTAATCTGTACAATACTTGGTGAACCAGTCGTCATAGCCTTTGCACCACTTGTAGGTCTCCCACGAATAGATCTCTTTGGGCTCGGTCTCACCCCAGGCGAAGTAATCTCCATATTCCACGGGAGTGTTGGCGCCGATGTTGCGCGTGGCCCATAGCGTGCCGCTAGGCAGTCCCAGGTCAACATATTCATCGAAGTGCTTGGCAGGAACCACGAAGGACTGCTCAACCGTATCACTATTCTGTAAATTGATGCCATAGCCGTAACCCGATACCACGATGTTCTGTTGCTGGTATGTTTGAGTAACCGTGTAAGGAAGTACTGTTTCTATACCGTTAACGTATGCTTTGTAGGAATTGGCACACGTCGCTGTAATTTCGAAACTTTCGTTCATTGCAAAAACTGGAGCTTCAGCTTTGGGCATCTCCATCGCTGGAACTGCGAAAGTCTGTTCAACGGTATCACTATTATGCATTCCTTCGCCATAGCCGTATCCCTTAACTACGATAATCTGTTGCTGATAAGTTTGGGTAACTGTGTATGGAAGTGTTTTCTCCACGCCATCAATAAATGCCATGTAACTGTTGGGGCAAGTCGCAGTGATGGTGAAACTCTCGTTCATAACGAAGACAGGAGCCTTAGCCACAGGTATTGGCTCATTATCTCCACATGATGTAAGAGATGCCAGCCCTGCAACAAAAGACAGTAATAAAAAAAACAGCTTAATTGTTTTCATGTTGTGAATCATTAAATTGTGAATTCAAATTAAGTGATATCTCGTTTATGCATCATTGTACATTGCAAAGGTAAAAAATATTATTGCGAAATACTCATTTTCTCTTACGTTTCGGTGATTTTGAACCCACAGGATGAGTTGTGGAACCACAGTTGCTATTGACCCACGCAACATCATTGATACTCCCTTCACTGTGACTGTCTCAATGTCTTAAGGTGTCGGTAAAGAGACACCAAGGATGATGTCGATAATGACATTCACGTCGGCGATGTTAACTTCCTGGTCGCCATTCACATCGCCATCCGTGAGATCACCACTACCATTCAAGATGATGTCGATAACGGCATTCACATCGGCAACATTAATCTCACCGTCACCATTGACATCGCCCCTCAGTGCATCTTCCATCTCAACGATATGGGTGAATTCTCTCCAGATATAGTGATCCTGATAGGCTGCGAGTGAGCCTTTGGGCACATACACCGTACAGGTGGATTCTGGCACTCCCATGAAGCAATTATTCTCGAAATAAGCGTCATCAGGATCAACAACGTAGGATCGGATGGTTTCCAGATTCACACAATCAAGGAATGCGAAACATCTGACTTCCCTAATATTGGCAGGGATGGAGAGTGTGGTCAGCGACGTGCATTCCGAGAAAGCATTATCCCATACTTCCTTGAGTGAATTCGGAAGGACTACTCTCTTGATACCGGTTTTCGAGAACGCATTTGATCCGATTATATTCAGCGAATTAGGAAAATTAATATTAGTCAATGATGTGCACTTATTGAATGCGCCATACCCGATGGATGTCAACGAATTGCTCAGTGTCACTCTTGTCAATCCAGCGCAGGATTCAAACGCTTCACTATCAATCACATTGACTGTATTAGGGATGGACACATGGTCTAACGATTTGCATGAATAGAATGCCATGCTGCCAATTCTGGTGACAGCATTGCCAATCGTCAGATTGGACAGGGCATAGCATTTGAAGAAAGTATATTCTTCAATTGCGGCAACTCGATTACCAATTACAACCGTGGCCAGTTTCTCACACAGGAAAAAGGCGTAGCTTCCTAAACTTTCCACCGAGTTGGGGATGGTCACACTGGTCAAACTATTGCAGTAATAAAACGCACTATTTCCAATGTACTTTATCGAATTGGGGATAGATACACTGGTCAAGGAATAACAATTCATTAAAGCCTGATCAGCAATACCAACGACCTTGAAGGTCTTACCTTCGTTAGTGACCGTTTCTGGGATGACCACATTACCGGAATAGTTGTTGTGAGAGACGGCGACCTCGCCTTCTCCTGTGATACGATAACTGATTCCGTCCACATTAAAGAATTGGGCCACAGCCATTAAAGGCGCCGCCAGTAGTAAAGAAAGTACGAATAATAACTTTTTCATATTATGCATAGTTTTTACTGATTGATAAGTATAAGTGGCAATTTCCGCAGCATCGCACGATTGCTGAATAAGCTGGAGAAGGATGATTTAATAATAAACTCTTCACCGAATTAGTTATTACTTCTAAAGAACAATCATAGGTTTTCATCCCTATCTTATTCTCCGTTCTTTTACTTGCGTTCTTGCCAGTGGAAGCGGGCGCGCACGTGGTCGTCGCCATCGACGGTGATGCTCATGTTGGTAATCATCGCATCGGCATCATCGATAACGACCTGGGCAGTCTCGCCGTAATGAGTCTCCCTAATAAAAGCAATCTCCATGCGACGGATGAAGAAGTGGTCATAGCAGTCCATGTCGAACAGGTTCATCAGGTGTGACAAGTAACGCACGGTATTGACGTGGCGGTTGAAGTCACAATCCATGTAGCCGAAGGTGTAGTCCACGGCATGCCCCTCCTCGATGGGGCGCAGTCGACTTATCGGCTCGATGGGGCACGGCAGGTCGGAGACCTTATCGCTGATGTAACCCAATTGTGAGATATCCACGCTGGCGCGTGTGTTCATGTCGATGACCATCCAAATGGTGCGCACAAAACCCAGCGCATTGCCATTCTCGTCATCGATACGCATATTGCGCTGCGAGAAGTGGCGGTTGTAATCTTCAATCCAGGTCGTGAGACGATAGTTGGTGTCCACCTTGGGATATTCCTTCATCTCGATGGTGACACGGGAGAGTACCCACACCTGGTTGTCCTGAATCAGGCGAGCATAGCCTGCACCCCACGAATTGGCATGGAACGTGGCCACCTCGATGATGCGTGTCATCAGCAAGGTCAACGGCATCTCGCCTTGTGGGTTACATTCGCCAGCAGCGAGGTAATAGTCCTTGTAAAAGACCTTCTTATCTTTATCAGAGCACATTGGTTTTCTTGATTAAATAGTTATCTAAAATCACGAGCGCCGCCATCGCCTCGACAATGGGCAGGGCGCGCTGTAACACACAAGCGTCGTGGCGGCCACGGGGCTGCAAAGTCACAGGATTTCCTTCACGGTCGATCGTGGGGACTTCCTGCATGAGTGTCGGGACAGGCTTGAAGGCTATGCGCATCGTGATGTCCTCACCGTTGCTGATGCCTCCCTGGATGCCACCCGAGTGATTAGTCTTAGTGCCGATAGTGCCATCCTCGCGTTTCACGAACTGGTCCACAACCTCGCTGCCGCGCTTGGAAGCCATCTCAAATCCGTCGCCATATTCAAAGCCGTGTACCGACGGGATGCTCATCATCGCCGCAGCCAACTGGGCATGGAGTTTGCCGAAGAGCGATTCACCGAGGCCGGCAGGAACACCCTTGATGACACACTCGATGATGCCGCCCACGGTATCGCCGTCGGCCATCACCTGCTGCAATTCCTCGGTGGAGACGCAAGATTTTGCGTCTCTACACGCCACGACAGTGATGCCAAGGCGGTTGAGGGCCTGCATAGCAATGCCACCGGCCACCACTCGTGCCACGGTCTCGCGCGCCGATGCACGGCCTCCGCCTCGCGGATCGCGGATACCATACTTCACTTCCCAGGTGTAGTCGGCATGATTAGGACGATAGCAGTTGGCTAGTTGTTCATAGTCTGCACTGCGGGCATCGGTATTGCGGACAATAAAGCCGATGGGAGTTCCCAGGGTCTTGCCCTGCCAGATGCCAGACAGCACCTCTACCCTATCCTTCTCATCGCGCTGGCTACTGCCGGCGGTCTGCCCCGTACGGCGACGGTCCACAAATTGCTGCAACTGCTCCAGATCAATGTCCACACCGGCAGGCATACCGTCAAGCACGCCGCCCATTGCGGGTCCGTGTGATTCACCGAAGGTGGTTAGCGCCAATATTTTACCTATCGTATTCATTCTGTTTTCTGTGCTATCAGGTCAACAGTCTCGGCACCCACAAAGGCGACCAGTGCCTGCGGGTCAATCTTGAACTGGAGGCCACGTACTCCAGCACTCACATAGATGTAGTCATAGAGGATACAGGCCTCGTCGATATAGGTGGGGAAAGGCTTCTTCATGCCCACTGGTGAACACCCGCCACGGATGTACCCCGTGAGAGGCAGCAACTCCTTCATGGGTATCAAGTCCACCTTCTTGTTGCCCGACACCTTGGCAGCCTTCTTCAGGTCCACCTCCTCGGCCCCCGGAATGACGCACACCAGATATCCCGTCTTGTCACCCTGCAGCACCAGTGTCTTGAAGACCTGCTCAATATTCTCTCCCAACTGATCGGCAATGTGCTGGGCGCCCAAATCGGACTCATCTACCTCATAGGGAATCAGCTCATAGGCTATCGATGCCGCGTCCAGCAGACGTGCAGCATTAGTCTTTTCAATTTTTTTCATCGTTATTTGGCTTAATGCTGCAAAGTTACTACTTTTGCGCCACAATTTATAGGAATCTAACAAAATTTATATAAGGATAAAGCAGATGAAAAAATTCATTTTCACAGCAATTGTAGCCATCATGGGATGGTTAGGTGCACAGGCGCAATCCATGCCTGCACCCGAGAGATATAATAGTTTTCTTGAACAAATAGCTGCTCTGGAGCCCGAGAAGGCTGAGTTCCTGATGAACGCTACCATGGAGTCGCTCATCGAGAATCCCAAGGGCTACCGACAGATGATGGAACTGGCTGAGAAACGTTTCAGTGACGCAGCCGATCCACTTCACAACGAGACCCTGTACATGATTGTCATCAATCATGCCCTAGAGAAATATGTCCTCAGCAGTGCCGAAAAAGAAAAACAGCGCTTGCTGCTTGCAGGAGCCAAAAAGAACATGATCGGCACGACAGCTGTTGACTTTGACTACGTCACCCCTGGTGATAAAACCGTCCACCACCTCAAGGACTTGAAGGCCAACAACATCCTGGTCTATTTCAACAACCCAGACTGCGAGTCATGCGAACAGGTAAAGCAGCGACTTGAAGAGAACGAGTTCATCAACAAACTTGTCAACGAGAAGAAATTGATCGTACTCGCCATCTACCCCTACGAAGACCAGAAACTGTGGAAGAAGGCCAAATATCCCAAGATGATGATCAACGGTTGGAACCAGAGCCGCAACATTGAGTATGGCGAGCTCTATGACCTGCCCACCCTGCCCTGCTTCTATCTGCTGGACAACAACTACAAGGTGCTCATCAAGAACGAGGGCAGCCTGAATAAGATCGAAGCCGTGCTGAAGCAGCTGAGTATGCCGCAGGAGGTGGGACCCGCTCCCGAGGCCCCTGCCGCCAAACAAGAGGCAAAGCCCAAAAAGCCTGTGATCAAGTCCGATAAGCCGAAAGCCGAAATCATCCCCGCGCCCGCCGACGACCCCAAGGTCGCACGCTGCGAACAACTGCTGGGTATGTTTCTTGAGAACAAGAGCCAGGAGCTTTATGACAGCATGGCTGACGACATGAAAGCCAAACTCGAGCCGAACACCTTTGAAGGCGCGATTTCACAGGTTGAGTCCAAGGTTGGCAAGTACCTGAACCACGAAACCTGGAACATCCAGAAGTTTCAGGGCATGCAAGCATACACCACGCTCATCAATTTTGAGAAGTCACCGTTAGGTTTATTGATTATCTATGATGAAGCCGGTAAGATGTTTGGGTTCAAATTGGTTCCACCCCAAGTCGTAAAACCTGAAGACTAAAACAATTCCACAAACCGATCACAATACTGAAATCATAAACAAACACCTGCCAGCCACATGAGCCGGCAGGTGTTTTATTTGATCTTGAAATTGGTTAACGAGTCATGCGTTTGAGCACGTTGTAACTGGGCAGGACACCGAGTTCGCCCGCCTTGCTCAGGTCGTTGACGCCCAGTGCCTTGTTACCCATGCGCAGGTACATCAGTCCACGGTTGTAGTAGGCCTCGCCCAAGTCGGGTTTGAGGTCGATAGCCGTGCTGTAACAACTGATGGCACTGGTGTAATCGCCCTGCTGCATATAGACGTTGCCCTTGTTAAAGTGAGCATATACATTCTTGGGCGATAACTTGATGACCTTATCCAAGTCAGCAGCCACCAGATCCAGGGTCGTGACATCCTGACGCTGGCGGAGCATCGCCTGGGACTTGGCATCAGGCGCCCCGGCAAGCAACTCATTGACACTGGCATCACGAGCCTGTGCCATGCGGTACTGAATGTAGTGGGCATCGGCACGCAACATATAAGCCAACATGAACTGCGGACTCATCTCAATAGCAGCATCAGCATCGGCGACAGCCGCATCAGGGTTCTTGACCAGCAAGTAGTCAATTCCACGGGCAAAGTAATCGATACTGCGTGGTTTGGCACTTGCCAAGAGACTGTTGTAATAATCAATGCTAGCAAAATGACGCTTGATATCCTCCTCATCCATCTGGGGCTCGCCACAGACCAATGTCAGCGTACCAGGCAACAAGCGTAAGTCATTGATGTCGCCTATCTCGCGGATGTAATGAGTCTTGCCATTCAGCCTGTTGTCATGTACATAATAGGACAGTATGAACATGGGCATCGGCTCCACCTCGATATTGTCGTTCTGGACATGACCACGCTGGCGGTTGGCATACTCGGGCTTGACTGCATCATTATCATGGACCGTGAGCAGGGTGTTGAAACGGTTCATAATTTCCTCGGCTGTCTCGGGCTCCTCTTCAAGGGTAAGAGCCTGCTGTTCGGCCTTCTTGATAGCGGCAGTAGCCTCGATCTCGGCAGGGTTAAAGGTCGAGACGTGCGTCTTGTTGCGGCGGAAGATGGCCATGGCGCGCTCCATGTCGGCCTCGCTGCCCTTAGAGTCTCCCATGCGACGCTTGGCCTCGCCACGCGCCATGTAGCCCGCCTCAAACTCAGGATACTTTTTCAAGATGGCTGTGAAATCGTTGACAGCCTCGCGGAACTGGCGCGTGCGCATGTGCAAGAGGGCGCGGTTATAGAGGGCCATGAAGTTTGACGGGTTGTTCTTCAGGACAAAGCTGAAGTCACTGATGGCCTTGTTATTGTCCCCCACCTCGGCACGCAGCAGGCCACGGTTGAAGTGGGCCTCTTGGCTGGTTGGATCAAGGCCGATGGCATAATCATAGTCTGCCATCGCCCCAAAGTAGTCATCAAGGTTATACTTCATGTAGGCGCGATTGATGAAGTAGCCGGCATAACGTGGATCCAGCAGGATGGCACTGTCCATGTCGGCAAGAGCGCTCTCAAAGTCATGCCGTGTGCGCGAGGCGATTTCGGCACGCATCACATAGGCATTGGCGTTGTTTTTGCTCAAAGCGATGCCACGATTCAGGTTGTCAAGGGCGGCAACAGTATCCTTACGGGCCAGGTTCATCTGCGCCAGGCCGATGTAGGCTCGATCATTGCGACGGTCCAGTTGCAGCAAGCGGTCAAATGTCACCTGTGCCTCGTCATAGTTCCTCAAGGCACTCTCACAGATAGCACGGTTAAAGAGCAGATTCTTGTCCTCGGGCATCAGGTTCAAGCCGGCATCATAATCCTCGACGGCCCCTGCATAGTTGCCCATATTCTGGCGCGACACACCGCGCACCTGATAGGCATCGACGATAAACGGGTTGCGCTCAATCGCCATGCCGGCATCCTGCTCAGCGCCCTGATAATCTTCCAAACTGATCTTGGCAACCGAGCGGTAGAAGTAAGGCTCGGCAAGGAAGGGCTTTGCCTTGATAGCCTGGTTAAAGTACTGAATGGCTAAGATATAATCCTCAAAATAGAGCGCATTGCGACCGATATTCACCACCTGATCGGTATTGATCTGGGCGTGCACACCCATTGCCGCAGTCAACACAGCAAGCAGCAGCACCAATCGCCTATATGTCGTCAGCATCTTCTTCATTGAAATACTTCTAATTTTCGTACAAAAGAACCGTCCCCCTGTACGAAAGTGATTATAATCATCAGGCAAAAATAGACGAAAAATTCACAATAGCCAAAAAACGGAACTAGAGGGTGCAGTTTTTCACATTTTATGGCATAAAATCTTAAAAACCACTAAAGGATTTGACGGGGCGGAGAGAAATTAGTAATTTTGAAGTTTGAAACAGAAAATCGAGATTCATACAATGAGAAAATATATAATTATCAGTCTGTTAGCTGCGATGTTACTGGCGCCCGCGACCATGGATGCCCGCAAGAAGAAGGACAAGAAGATGGAGAAACGCGGGGTGAACGTCGAGAATGTCATCGCCGACGTGGAACAGCCTATGCGCGAAGTCGCTATCACCAATCCCGCCAAGCAATTGTATGGCGAGTGGGACATCATCATGCTGCGTAACAAGAAAAAGGTTTATACCCTGGACCGCGCTTACGTGTATCTGGATTTTGCCAGCGGCAACAAGGTGTATGGCTGCAACGGCTGCAACACCATTAACGGCACATTCCAATTGAGCGGCAACAACTTGAAGTTCAATGATTTCATTTCCACCGAAGAGCCTTGCCATAGCATCACCAACGAGAAGACTATCATGCACGCTCTGGCCGATACGCGACGCTACACGCTCGAGAGCCAGTACAATGCCCAGTACCTCAACCTGATGAACAGCAAGGGCAACGTCATCATGGTGCTCAAGCGCCACAACCTGGACGCGATGAACGGGGCATGGCTCGTGAAAGAAATCAACAGCGAGAACGTGAGCGAACTCAATATGCGCGTGGTCATCGATGCTGTCATGCAGACCATCCACGGCGACACGGGCTGCAACATCATCAACGGCATCATCACACTTGACCCGACCAAAGACATGGCGATCCAGTTCGAGGACCTGCGTTCGGACGAGCATGACTGCGAGGAAATCGACTTTGAGACCGACTTGCTCCTGGCTCTGGAATGCACCGAATCGTGCAAACGCATCAACGAGCACGAGATGGCCCTGCTCGACAACAAGGGCAGCATCGTCATCGTGCTGCAACGCATCTCCCTGCGCTAGACCTCATCATCAGCCTTCTGGACCCCACGGTTTTAAAACAACTCAAACAACTTAAACAAAGGGCATCCGCATTGTAGGGCCTCGCCTTGGCGTGGCCGCCCCCGCGACACAAACCCCACGCTAAGGCGCTAAGTCGCGAAGATTTATAAGATAAGAATCCGCATCCCAATCATGGAATGCGGATTCTTTCTTTATTTGCTAGCTCTTGCGAGCAAACTTAATAATCTTAGCGCCTTAGCGTGAGAAACGTGCGGATGCCGGTTAACGGTTGAGGCGTTTGGTGATGGTGCGCGAGCCGTCGTTGTGGGTCGTGATGACGATGTTCACACCATCCTGAGGCATCTCGCTCACGATACCTGCGGGATTGACATATTTCACGTCAACGACCTGCTTGTTAGCCAACGTTTCATCAACAGCTGCACAGGAGAGAATGGCCAGCGGATAGAGGGTGTAATTGGTGAAATAGTCCTCATCGGTAGTGTGGATGCGACGAATCTTCGGATCAACTTCCGCCCAAGGCTCATCAAGGGTGAATACACACAGCAGACCGTAATTGAAGCCTTCTTTCTGTGCCATCTGGGCCTCAAGTTCAGGAGCATAGTCGAAGTTGAGTTTCATCATCACAGTATCTCCCTCGCTGCACAGGTAGGGCATGCCGTCACGATAGAAGAAGTAACCCTCGGCACGGCCCACCTCGTTGCCCATAGCTGCAACATAGTCAGTATCTAAGTTATAGCTAAACATCGTCAGCGCCGGCAACTCAACATCATCGAGCGCGACAGGCGTGCTGTTGAGCATCAGACGAGGATTGGTCGCACAATCGACCAACGCACCCTTGACAGTGCCCGGCTTGAGCACCTCGGCACCGGCAATCGCATCGAACATTTCCTCATTATCTGCACAATCAAGTGCTATCCAGTCAGGGTACCATGCCATCCACTCGGCGTAGCCCCAATCGGCATAGGTGTCATAGTAAATCTCATCAACGTTGTCGGTCACAAAGATGAGCTTACCCTTCTCGCTATCAACGGCAGCAGCAACATAGAGCGTGTCGTTAACCTTGTACTGCATGCCGTACTCGCCCTCATAAACGACTTTCCACAAGCGGGTGCCGGGATCATTGGTAATCGAGATGGGATAAAGCTCCATAACACCGTTGTAGGTAACAACCATTCCCTCAATGGAATACAACTCGGTGGGATCAACCTCGGGATACTCGATGCCAAACTTGTTGAAACCAGTCATCAGGGCATCAAAAGTCAGGCCGCTCTCCTCATCAACCTCGTTACATGAAATCGTGAAAAGGCCGTTACCCTCAATCTCGCTCAGATGCACGCCATCAAAATAGACTTTATAGTCACCCCAGCCCTCCTCGGGGTCGGCAACAATTGACAGATAACCCGTGCAATCGAAGGGCGAATAGTAATCCTCATCGAGGATGGTCTTGGGATTAGCAAAGTGACCAGGCTGGCTGGCCTCTACTTGTCCTTTATAAGTATTCTTCACAGCAGTCCAGCCAGCGGGGATGACGGCACCCAAGGGGTACTGCTTGCCCGTATCGCCATAGATAATGCCAGCATAGGCCGTGCCATCATCGGCAAGCTGCATCACCCACAGGTGGTCGTTCCACTGGTAGTTGACATAGACATCGCTGGTAAACTGGAAGGCGGTGCCGTCTTCAAGAGCTGCAAGGTGCTGGATAGAGTCAAGCTTGAAGATGTTGGGGTCGATGGGATCCTCGGGGTCGGGCTCAACCGAACCACCGTCACCGATGGTCACCACGATGCTTGCCACCTGAGCATTCTTGCTGCCATAGTGGGTAAAGGTCACCGACGATGCATTGCCCGTCCAAGCACCCACACTACCAATGGCACTGTAGTCACCGACGTCGGCCAGAAGGTCAAAGTTGTTCGTGTTGGCCGCATTGACGGTCACGCCCGTAATGCTGCCCTCGGCCACACTCAGGGTAATCGAGCCATCCACATAGATGCGCAGCGAGAAGCTACCTTGCGAGTTCCAGATGCGCGTCTGGGTCGCGCCATCGGTTGCCGACAGCGTCACGCCACCCACAGTTACAGGACCGGCCTGGACAAGGTTGGTTCCAGCACTCTGAGCAGGCACGGCATAACCCATTGCGGTAATGCCCTCGGCCGTCGAGAAATCAAAGGTCACCTCGGCTGCCTGTAATACGAAAAAGGCCGTAAAGGCCATCAAGAAGAACGAAAGAATACGGTTCATTTTGCACATTAATAATTTTCTGGTACAAAGTTACTGCCAATAACCGTAACGGAAACAATATTGGCCCGAAAAAAGTTATCAACAAGTGCACTTTTCTCGGGCCAATACTGTTGTTATTTGATATTTCACCTATTTGGTGAACAGGATGCCGTCCCATCCAAACTCCCATTCATCGTCCCTAATGTGACGAGAAGAAGTCCACAACCTGAAATAATCAAACATCAACATAGCACTGTCATTCTTTACCGTCAGCGGCTCGCCAGGTTGATATGTCCCGTTCCCGTCAAATCTTTTAAACAGTTTCATATCAATCACAAACTGATATACCTCTGGGCCATTGTTGTCTCTCAATTTTAGAATCACCTTCTCTCCTTCTATTTCAAAATTCTCAGTCATGTCGCGCAGGAGAGTCATTCTCGAGTAGCCTTGAGGCATCGCCATGTCAGTAATCAAGTGAGAATTAGTGTACAAGATTACCTTCTCTTTGTAGCCATCATCACTATCGTTATTATAAGACATATAACAGCCCACAGACCCATTGTCATTGACTAGACTATTGATTGACTCTTGGCCAAAATCGCTATGCAGATAGTAAAGTTTGGAGTCAATGGCCGCAACGACATCAGGGTCGGCTTTGTCAGCCCAATGTTTATATTGTTCATCAGACAGCGGCAATTTAGTGAATCCCGATGCCATGAAAGCGGCTTGAGCTTCATTCAACAGATGGCGCTTGGTGACGTTGGCAATGCTCTGGGGCCCCACCGAGATGAGGAACAGGATGACGGCAAACGAGGCAGGAATCAGCCAGATGCGCTTGTTGCGGGTAAAAATCAGCCACAGGCAGACGGCATAGCACCACACGTTGAACGCCAGCAAATAGAGACGATTCATCGTGATGCCGTAGTCACTCAGGCGTCGACCGATGGCGACCGACATCAAGGCCAGCAGCGGCAACATCACGACGGGCAGCAAGCGGCTCACCCGCTTGAAGAGTTTTCTGCCTTCCAGATGCTGGACCGGATAGGTGACATAGATGAGTAGTATCATGAGCACCATACTGCCCGACACCAGATAGCTCACGCCACCCACCGGCAGCGACCACTGGAGCAGTATCTTGGCAGCATAGACATAGAGCGTGATGAAGTACACCCCCAACAACGGCATGAACAGGTATTGCACCACCCCCTGGGTGAAGCGTGAAAACTCGGGGGCCCCATTCAGGTATTTATCCTCTCCCTTGGGAATAATAAACATGAACAGCATCGGAGCAAGCAGGCACATGCACACCGCCCAGATGTCACCATAGACCGCATCCTCGAACTCAAGGCCAAACAACATCTTCAACGACTCTACCAGCAACAGCAGTCCCAGGGCCAATGCGCCGCCGATGACCACCGACACGGCAAGCGCGCCGGCGGTGCGTATCGAGAAATTCCAGAACTGCAGGTCCTGGTTTTTGCGGTAAAAGCATATCAGGAAAACAGCCAAACCGATGGCAAACACCGTGGCCGCCACTGCAATCAACTGTGGCATGGAGAAACTGTCGATCTGAGCCAGATAGACCGAAATCCCCAACCACGCGGCATGGATGATCGCCTGGGTCGCCACTGCGAGGATGCGGCTCTTGAAGTCCTCGGTCAGCAGCGAGAGGGCTACTGCCAGCAGGGCACCTGTGGCAGGATAGAAGACAAGCAGAAAATCCATATATTCCCCCAAGCTGCCATCGTGACAGAGGTAGATGAGGAAACACGTCAAGAACAACGAGAGCAGCATTGCTATCGGGAATCGCTTAAAGCTTTGGCCAAAACGCTCGACTAGGGTACTCAATGAATAGCTCTTAAGATTAACCATAACTTAACTCATTATGTGTTTACATTATAACGGATAGATCAATTAAAAATTGCAGCCCGACACACCTTATTAATATAAATCCAAACATTACCAAGACAAACTCAAAAAAAACATGACAATTTTATAACGATTTTACTAAACATTTGCACATATTATTATTTTGACCTACTTTTGCATTCTAAATCAGAAGCAGTATGGCGGCTTGTCGCTCGTTAACGTCTCATGGTTGCGAGAGGAAAGTCCGGGCAACGCAGAGCGTCACATTTCTTAACGGGAAGCTGCGGGTGACCGTAGGGTTAAGGTGACAGAAAATAACCGCCGCGCGAGCGGTAAGGGTGAAAAGGCGGGGTAAGAGCCCACCGGACGCTGTGGTGACACAGCGCGCCGCACCACCTGTGAGTTGCAAGTTCATGTATACCGGCATCTAAGGGCTGCTCGTCCATTGCCGGGGGGTAGAACGCTATACCGGCGCAGCAATGCGTCGGACAGATAAATGACAGGCACCTGCCACCAGGCAGGCACAAAACCCGGCTTATAGCCATACTGCCTTTTTTTGTATCAGTTTACTATCAAGTCAAGAGATTGACACAGGTTTACATTCTTTATCCATAAGAATATGGCACGAAAAGAAGAGTTAGCACGAATGTGGGAACGCACCCTTGATTACTTGTTCAACCAGCGACCCGCGTTTGAGCGTGAAGGAGGGAAAGGCTATAAGCCTGGCCTGGACACAGCATTGGCACTCGACAAGCTCTACAAAGAGCCACATCGACACTATCGCATCATCCACATCGCCGGCACCAACGGGAAAGGCTCTACAGCCCACCTGCTGGCATCCTGCCTGCAGCAATGCGGATACCGCGTAGGCCTGTTCACCTCCCCTCACATGATAGACTTCAGGGAGCGCATCCGCGTCAACGGCAGGAAAGTCAGCCGCAACTACGTCATGAAGTGGGTTTCAAACTACCAGAAAAATGCCCTTCAAGACTATCAGCCCTCGTTCTTTGAGCTTACCTCGGCGATGGCATTTGACTACTTTGCCTGGCGCAACGTCAATGTAGCTGTTATCGAAACAGGCCTTGGCGGCAGGCTGGACAGCACCAACATCATCACTCCCGAGATCAGCGTCATCACCAACATCGGCATGGAGCACCAGCAGTTCCTGGGCAACACCATCGAGGAAATTGCCCTTGAGAAGGCCGGCATCATCAAGCACGGGAAGCCCGTCGTCGTGGGTCGTGCCGAGGGTGTAGTGAGGGACGTGTTTGAACGCGAGGCTCGTCGCCTGTATGCCGAGATCCAGTTCGCCCAAGACAAGCCTGAAGTCATCAAGACAGAGCACATCGACAACATGTTGAGGCTGACGACAACCGACTATGGCATTGTTGACTGCCAACTCACAGGTGACTACCAGGTCGAGAATGCCAACACCGTGCTCACCACGCTCAAGGTCCTCAAGCGTCTCAAGTTCCGCATCAATCAAGAAGCCGTGCGAGAAGGCTTTGCCCATGTCATTGAAAACACCGGTCTGATGGGTCGATGGATGAAGATCGGCGACAACCCGTTGACCATCTGTGACTCGGCCCACAACCCGGCAGCCATGGAACTCGCCATGCGTCAATTGCGCAACGAGTCCTACGACCAGCTGCATATCGTCATGGGCTTCATGGGCGACAAGGACGTGAGCGCAATGCTCAACATGCTCCCCGCCAAAGCCAAGTTCTATTTCACCCAAGCCCAAACCCAGCGCTCACTGCCTGTCGAAAAACTCCATCAGCTGGCAAGTATCGCACACATCAACGGCTCGACCTACAGCAATGTGACCGAAGCCCTGGCAGCAGCGCGCCAGAATGCCGGCAAGAACGACTTGATCTACGTGGGCGGCAGCATGTATGTCCTCGCCGAACTGCTCACCGCAATCGGCTACGATGACCATCTGGATAACTGATCCAATCCATACCGACCGACAGCACCACTGCCCCGCATGACACCCAATAATGCCATGCGGGGCAGATTTTCATAATGCCAAAATGTCATTAATTGTTATATCACCGTTACCCAATGTAAAACTAATTAAAATCTAAGCACTCTGCTATTAATTTATTTTAAAAAGAATGGCACAACTATTGCTATTGTCATTTTTAGTTGTACTTTTGGCACAGAATTTGAAAAGTTAAAATTAACAATTAGAAAAATTAAAACAAACAAATATTTAACATTTAAGAAACACATGAAAAAGAATTTGAAATTAGCGATTATGCTCGTGGTAGCCTCGATTATGGGATCGGCGGTAACCATGATGGCAACAAGCGAGTTACAAAAGAAAGGTGTCATTACTGATACCTACGTGTTGACCAAGGAGAACAAAACCTCAGATGCTGACAACGGCTTTGTGCGCACATCGACCCACCCGGTCGACTTTAGCCGCGACTTCACTGACGTAGCCGAGAACACCATCAACTGTGTGGTAAGCATCAAGAATTACGCTACGCCCAAGCAGAACTATTACGGCGGGGACTTCATTGACCCGTTTGAGTGGTTCTTCGGCCCCGGCTTTGGTGGCGGCCAAGGCCAGCGCCAGCGCAAAGAGCAGCAGAAGAGCGAACCTCAGGCTCGCGGCATGGGCTCAGGTGTCATCATCAGCCCTGACGGCTACATCGTGACCAACAACCATGTCATCGACGGTGCCGAGAAACTCGAGGTCACCCTCAACGACAACCGCACCTTTAACGCAACGGTTGTGGGCTCTGACGAGAAAACCGATATCGCCCTGATCAAAATCAACGCCAAGGACCTGCACGCCATCACTTTCGGCAACAGTGACGCCGTCAAGGTGGGCCAGTGGTGTGTCGCCGTCGGCAACCCGTTCGGTTTCAACTCTACCGTTACCGCCGGCATCATTAGCGCCAAGGCTCGCGGCATGAGTGACAACAACGCCAACAATGGCATCAAGGCCTTCATCCAGCACGATGCAGCAGTCAATCCCGGCAACTCGGGTGGCGCCCTGGTGAACACCGCCGGCGAACTCATCGGCATCAACACCATGATCTATTCCCAGACCGGCAACTATAGCGGCGTCTCATTCGCAGTTCCTAGCAACACTGTCAAGAAGGTCATCACCGACATCAAGCAGTACGGCACCGTGCAACGCGCCGTCCTGGGCATCCAGTACACCGAGCTGACCGCCGAGAAGGCCAAGGAGGAGAAGATCACCGCCACAGCCGAGGGCATCTATGTTGCCAAGGTTACTGACCGCGGCGCCGCCAAGGAGGCAGGTCTGCAGGAGGGCGATGTCATCGTCAAGCTCAACGGCGCCCGTGTCAAGGACAGCGGCGAGATGCAGGAAGAGATGAACAAGCTGCGTCCTGGCGACAAGGCCGAGGTCGAGTACTATCGCGACAACAAGCTGCGCCGCACCACTGTCACCTTCAAGAACGACCAGGGCAACACCAAGATGACCAAGCAGAGCGACGTCATGTCACTGGGCTGCGCCTTCACCGAACTGAGCAAGGAGGACAAACAGGACCTCGCCATCTCCAAGGGCTTGAAGGTGGTCGGCGTCAAGGCTGGCAAGTTCAAGAATGCCGGCATCCGCGACGGCTTCATCATCACCGACATCAACAATATCCCCGTTGACTCGCGCGACGATGTGGAGAACATCTACAACCAGATCATGCGCAGTGGCGACGTCGACAAGGTGATGTTCATCACGGGTTTCTACCCCACGGGCAAGAAGGTCTACTATGCCGTTGACCTGAGCGACGACGAGGAATAACACGCACACATAATATAATACCTGATTGAGGGGGATGATGGCAGCAGTGCCCTCATCCCCCTCGCTTTTCAGAACAAAAAGTTGCAGTTTGCATTGAATTTTTCTCGTTTGATGAATATATTGTTTTATCAGTTGTGCCGTTGCTGATTACTCGTGAGCAATTTATATGTCCTGAAACAGCAAATTGGCACAAAATTTGCAGTGAAGTTTTGTATTCAAGGAAGCATTATCATCATTAATTCTGTTCTTTGTTCTACTCGCAATGAGTCCCGATAAAGCACACTAATCACCCAATAAACAAATGAGACAACTCAAAATCACCAGATCAATCACCAATCGCGAGAGCGCATCACTCGAGAAGTATCTACAGGAAATCGGCCGCCAGGAACTGCTCACGGTCGAGGACGAGGTGGAACTGGCACAACGCATCCACCAGGGAGATCAGGCAGCACTCGACCGCCTGATCAACGCCAACCTGCGATTTGTCGTATCGGTTGCCAAGCAATACCAGAACCAGGGCTTGGCACTGTCAGACCTGATCAACGAGGGGAACCTGGGCCTCATCACCGCCGCCCAGAAGTTTGACGAGACTCGAGGTTTCAAGTTCATCTCCTATGCTGTGTGGTGGATTCGCCAATCCATCCTCCAGGCCCTTGCCGAACAGTCACGAACGGTGAGAGTACCGCTCAACCAAGTGGGACTTGTCAACAAGGTGGTTAAGGCACAAGCCCAGTTTGAGCAAAAGCACGAGCGCCGCGCCTCGGCCGAAGAGCTCTCCCAGGAGTTGGACATCCCCATCGACAAGGTCAACCAGGCACTGAAGTCTTCAAGCCGCACCGTGTCGGTCGACGCCCCCTTTGCCGAGGGCGAGGACAACAGCCTGCTCGATGTACTGCCCAACAACGATTCGCCCATGGCCGACACCAGCCTCACCCAGGAGTCGCTGCGCCGGGAGGTAAGCCGTGTGCTCCAGCAACTCAACCCGCGAGAGCGCGACATCGTCATGATGTTCTTCGGCATCGGAGGTCCCGAGATGACTCTGGAGGAAATCGGTGCGAAGCTTGACCTGACCCGCGAACGCGTCAGACAGATCAAGGAAAAGGCTATCCGCAGCCTCAAAGGGCACAGGAGCAGCCTGCTCATCTCCTACCTGTGATGAGCGGTGCACCGCACCCACAATTCAAGATTTTTCTGCCTTTTTTTCGTGTCTCAGGCAAAAATTAGGCAGAAAAATCGCTTTTTTCTACGATTATTGAGATTTTTCTTGTTTAATAATCAAAATTGTAGTACCTTTGCACGCTTAAACTCTATTTTCAATAGATGAGACAACTTAAAATTACAAAATCCATTACTAATCGCGAGAGTGCATCACTCGACAAGTATCTTCAGGAAATCGGCCGTAAGGAACTCATTACGGTTGATGAGGAAGTCGAGTTGGCACAGCGCATCCGTCAAGGTGACCAGGCAGCGCTTGACAAACTTGTTAATGCTAACTTGCGTTTTGTCGTTTCTGTCGCAAAGCAGTATCAGAATCAGGGATTGAGTCTTCCCGACTTGATCGACGAGGGAAATCTGGGCCTCATCAAGGCAGCACAGAAGTTCGACGAGACGCGTGGCTTCAAGTTTATCTCCTATGCTGTGTGGTGGATTCGTCAATCCATCCTCCAGGCCCTTGCCGAGCAATCTCGTATTGTCAGGCTGCCTCTCAACCAGGTGGGCTCGATCAACAAGATCAGCAAGGCCCAGTCCAGGTTTGAGCAGGAGCACGAGCGTCGGCCGTCGGCCGAGGAACTTGCCGAACGACTGGACATCCCCGTTGACAAGATCAGTGACACCATGAAGGTGTCAGGTCGCCACGTCTCGGTGGATGCACCCTTTGTCGAAGGCGAGGACAACAGTCTGCTGGATGTGCTGCCCAACAACGATTCGCCCATGGCAGATTCGACCCTGAACCAGGAGTCACTCTCCAAGGAGGTGAACCGTGCGCTGGATCAGCTCAGCCCGCGCGAGAGGGACATCTTGAAGATGTTCTTCGGTATCGGCTGCCAGGAAATGACACTCGAGGAGATCGGTGCCAAATTTGACCTGACGCGCGAGCGCGTGCGCCAGATCAAGGAGAAGGCCATCCGCCGCCTGAAGGGCCAGAAGAGCAAACTGCTCAAGGCCTATTTGGGATAAAGACATTTTAAGTAAAGCATTCAGGCTGCCTCACAAGGGCAGCTTTTTTTATACTGTTTATTGTGATTTCTATCCGACAATTGTCAAAAACGGACAAAAATCTTGTGTGTATGGATTTTTGATTGTAATTTTACCACGTATTTTATTAGCGGCAATCAATTTATATCAATAAACAAAACTCAGTAATAGAAAATGAAAAAGATTTTGACTTTAGTTTGTGTCATGATGCTCGGTATGGGCATCGGACAGGCTCAGGTGCATCAGGGCGAGACCGCTGCAGGCATCAACCTCGTGTACGGTAGCGAGATCGAGAGCCTTGGCATCGGAGCAAGGTTCCAATATGGCATACTTGACCAGCTGCGTGCCGAGATCGGTTTCAACGGATTCTTTGCACACAACCACACCTCGTGTTTTGATGTCAACCTCAATGCCCATTATCTGGTAGGCCTGTGGAACGACCAGCTCTACATCTATCCACTTGCCGGTGTGAACTATACGATGATGAAATTCAAGGATAATGGCATTTCCGACGAGGAGAACCATGTCGGCCTCAACCTGGGTGCCGGTATCGAGTATGAGCTCAACGAGCACTTCGGCGTGAACTTTGAGTATCGTCACACCATCGTCCGCAAGGTTGACCAGGGCGTCTTCGGCCTTGGCTTGAACTACAAGTTCTAACCACAGACAACAATTATCATCACGATAGAGGGCTGTGCCACGTGGCACAGCCCTCTGTTATCTTCTGTCATGGATATGCTTCGACTCACTCCATCGGCTGCAACTTGTCGATGGCACCGGACATGAACGAGGAGAAGTCCTCATCATTGCTGGCCTCGTTACCGAAGGCGTCACCGGCCTTGATGGCGCACAAGGCGCGCAACAGTTCCAGAGTGGCATTGGCCTTGGGCTGATTGGTATAGAAATGTCCCTTGCCGTTGAAGATGTCCTTCAAGCCGAAATCAAAGTAACCGCACACGCTGTCATTGCGAGCCTGGGCAAAGAAGCCGATCAGCGCATCGTCAAAGAACTCACGGACTGGCTTCATCTCATAGGCATAACCCTCGGTCTGCTCATAATCCAGCACCTTAAGGTAAAGAATGCCGTCAATGACGCCGATGCGTATCATCTTGTTGTCATACTGGTAGATATACTCTCCCTCGTACACCTCGGGCGCCTGACCCATCGCATTAGCGAACGTACTGATCTGCCTGAGCACACCATCGGGGTCGGTAGAGCGCGTCGCCAAAACCATGTTCCACTCGCCCTCAAGATGAGGATCGCGTGCCAAGCCGATGGTGAACGGACCGTCAACGGTCGAGAGGATGCTCGCCAGGTCGATGCGTCCGATATAGGGAATCTTGCCGAACATTCCCAACAATTGCTGGATCTGTTTGAGCTTGACAAAGCTGTCGCCCTTGACACACATCGTAAAGATATAGTCCATCGAATTAGGAATAGCCTTGAGCACATCATCGCTGGGACTGCCCAACGTGGAATTGAGCAGTTGGGCATACTCGCTATTCTCGGCAGCACTGATGCTGGTCTTCATCTCCACCTGATCCTTGTCAAGTTCAATATTGCAGGTCACAGCATCAATGTCACTCTCGGTGAAAATGCTGATCAGGGGCATCTTCTGGGAGAGTTCACGGTAAACCTCATTCTTGTTGAGGATGGCCTTGAGTCCCTTACCCTGAACCCATGCATTGATAGCAGCATCCTTGTTGTGAAGAACTTTGGTCACCTCCTTATTGTCAACGATGCTAGTGGCTGTCTTGGAAAGGATGCCCTTGGCTGCACGAGCTGCACGAGAGACTTCCATCGCCTTGTTGACCGTGCCGATGAGCAGCACTTTGCCATCAATGACATAAAGGTTATCGCCCACATACATGCAGTCCAGGCCATCGACCTTCTCAAAGTCACCGCCGACACGCAGTGCCAGCGTCTTGCGTGCCTTGTCAGGCTCATCAAGCGGCACGATGAGCACACGCCCGAAAGTCTTCACTGTGAAGAACGCATAGGCTTTGTTATCGCTGTCAATACCCATCTGGGGCAGGTCACTCAGCAGGATGCTCAACGGTGATGTGTCATTATCATCCACTGCCTGGCGCAGGGACTTGGGCAAAACGATCTTGCCATCGTCAAGCATGCCAGCCTGTTTCAAGATTTCTGGCACATCAATGCTCACCACACCGGTAGCATCGGCGGGTATCATCTTCTCAAGACTGTCGCTGGCGCAGCCTGTCATCAATATCACGAGCAACAGCGCAGTGATACACTTCAACCATCTCATAGACATATTTATTGAGATAGAAAAACGGTTAAACTAACTTTTCTTGTGGCAATGTTCCACTAATTATGCCACAAAGTTACGACAAGTTTGCCATTATACCACCAAAAAAAGAGTCAACTTTTTGGCCGCGTTTCATCATATTTAATAGTATATGATATTTTTTGTCTAAAAAGTAGGTGAGATTCAAAAAAAAGCACTAAATTTGAACATTCAAAATCAACATTATTCACAGATTTATTCACTTAACCAAAAAACGAAAAACATGAACGATATCACAGATATATTGCGGGAACTGCTTGACCGCTACAGCAACACTCCAGAGCTTGACATGGAGTTTGAGCGCATGATGCGCGAGGACGAGGAGTTTGTGAAAGACTACACAGAATGGTGCGAGGAGAATGGGCTGAACGTCAAGGACGGATACCGTGACTTCATTAACGAGATCATCGAGTCTCAAGATTCCTATTGGGACAATTATCAAGAGTTTGGCAACAACATTTAGCACTATCGTTTTTCCTATTGCAAGATAATGTTCCAAGACAATAACGGAAACTGCAGTTTTGCTACCGAATGGGATCAGCAAGACGGCATATTGATCGCATGGCCTCATGCCGGCACCGACTGGGCTTATATGCTCGACGAGGTGACGGCATGTTATGTTGAATTGTCCAAGGCTATCCTTCAGGACGATGAGCGCCTGGTGATTGTCGCACCCGACGGTGACGAGGTAAGAGCAGCCCTTGGAGCTGACGTGGACTGGCAACGCATCGACATCGTCGAGTTGCCCACCAACGACACATGGGTGCGCGACTATGGACCCATCACCATCAATCGCGATGGTGACACCATGCTCACCGACTTCACCTACAACGCTTGGGGAATGAAGTTTGCTGCCGACTGTGACAACCTGGTCACATCGCGGCTCAAGGAGCTCGGCATCCTGAAGATGCCATTGCTCAACTACCGTGGCCTGGTACTGGAGGGTGGCTCCATCGAGACCGACGGCAAGGGCGCAGTGATGACTACTACCTGTTGCCTGACAGCTCCCAACCGCAACGATGCGCTCACGCGTGATCAACTGGAACAGGCGCTGCTGGAGCGATTGGGCTGCCACAAGATGCTATGGGTCAACCACGGCGAACTGGCAGGTGACGACACCGATGGCCACATCGACACGCTGGCACGCTTTGCACCCGACGGTGTCATTCTCTATACGGGATGTGACGATCCCGAGGACGAACACTTCGAGACGCTGAGGCTAATGGAAGAAGACCTCAAGCAGTTCACCGATGCCGAGGGTAAACCTTATAGACTTATCAAACTGCCACTGCCTGACGCTTGCTATGACGAAATTTCCAGGCTGCCAGCCACCTATGCCAACTTCCTGGTGACCAACCATCAGGTGCTGGTTCCCGTCTATGGCCAAGCCGAGAAAGACCTGAAGGCGTGCCAACTCATCGGCGAAGCCTTCCCCGGCCGCAAGGTGGTTGCCGTTGATTGCCGCCCGCTCATCTGTCAGCACGGCTCCCTGCATTGCGCCACTATGCAGCTACCCAAAGGGGCACTCACTAATCAATAATCTCTAATCACTAATCATGAAAATCGGAATTATTCAGCAACGCAACAGCAGCGACATCAATGCTAACCGCCAGTCGCTCATCACCAAGATAAAACAACTCGCCGGCATGGGCGCACAGCTTGTCGTCCTGCCCGAGTTACACGACTCGCTCTACTTCTGCCAAGTGGAGAGCGTGGACAACTTTGACCTCGCCGTGCCCATTCCCGGAGATGTGACGCGCCAATATGCCGACGTGGCGCGCGAGTGCGGTATCGTGCTCGTGACCTCACTGTTCGAGAAACGCTCGACGGGGCTGTACCACAACACAGCGGTCGTGTTTGATACCGACGGCAGCATGGCAGGACAGTACCGCAAGATGCACATTCCTGACGACCCTGCCTATTACGAGAAATTCTATTTCACACCTGGTGACCAGGGGTTCATCCCCATTGAGACCTCATTGGGCAAACTGGGAGTGATGGTATGCTGGGACCAATGGTATCCCGAGGGAGCCCGCCTGATGGCTATGCGCGGTGCCCAGTTGCTCATCTACCCCACCGCTATCGGCTACGAGAGCAGCGACACGCCCGACGAGCAGGAACGCCAACGTGAGGCGTGGACGACCATCCAGCGCGGTCACGCTGTGGCCAATGGCCTGCCCGTTATCACCGTTAACCGCGTGGGGCATGAGCCTGATCCGTCGGGCCAGACCAACGGCATCCAGTTCTGGGGCAGCAGCTTCGTTGCAGGGCCTCAGGGCGAACTCATCTACCGCGCTCCCAACGACAGCGAGGACCTGCAGGTCATCGACGTTGACATGGAACGCAGCGAGCAGGTAAGGCGCTGGTGGCCTTTCCTGCGCGATAGGCGTATCGAGTGCTACAGCGACCTCAACAAGCGCTTCCTCGACTAACGACAAACTACGTATTACGCACATTACACGAATTAGGCATCCGCAATCAATAGATTACAGATGCCTAATTCGTTGAATTTTAGCAATTTGCCGTTTTGTGTTAGGCTTGACCTTCGTCCTTGGGTCCCCCGAGGGCGTCCTTCAGAAAGTCCTCGACCTTGTTCATCACGTCCCCTGCTGCCTTGCCGGCATCTTCAAGGGCACCCTTAGCCTTATCGAGTACGCTTTCTTCACCTTCCTTGGGTTCAAAAGCCTCCTTGGCCTTCTGGCTCAGGTCCTGAGCGACCTCGCTGGCGGCTGCAGTGCCTTGCTCCACAAAGTCCTTAGCCTTATCCATCATCTCGCCGGCAGCGGTAGCGCCCTCGCCGAACAGCTCCTTGGCCTTATCCAGCAGGCTGGGCTCGCCCTCCTTGGTCTCAAACATCGCCTTGGCTTTCTCCAGGAAGTCCTGGCTGACTTCTCCGGCAGCGGTTGTGCCCTTGTCGAGCATCTCCTTGAGCTGGTCAAGCACACCAGCCTCGCCTTCCTTGCCTTCAAGCATCTCCTTGGCTTTGTCAAAGAAGCCAGGCTCGCCTTCCTTTCCCTCGAACATACCTTTCAGCTTGTCAAACATGCCTGCGCCTTCGTTAGCGGCATCGTCAAACATTTCCTTCATCTGATCAAAGATGCTGCCAGCTTCGTTTTTCACTTCTTCGTTAGCAGCCTGCTCAGCATTCTTCATCTCCTCATCCATGATAAAATATCCTGTATTTACTGGTTATGCGCCTACTTCCTTTCGAGCGTTTCGGCTTTCTCTGCCCCAAATTTACACATTATTTATTGATTAACAACAATATCGCACAAAAATAATGGCAAAATCCAATATTTCAAAACAAGCACAAAAAGGACCGGGGCTGTTGTGCCTCGGTCCTGGATGAGTTTTTGTATCAAAGAGATGGCGATTAGGCCTCCTTCTTGATGATGCGGCGCTCCTTGATGCGAGCCTTCTTACCGGTGAGACCACGCAGGTAATACAGCTTAGCACGACGCACCTTACCATGCTTGTTGATAACGATGCTGTCGATAAACGGAGACTCGAGCGGGAAAATACGCTCAACGCCGATGTTGTCACTGATCTTGCGAACGGTGAAACGCTTCTTCTCACCCTCGCCAGTGATCTTAATCACCACACCACGGTACTGCTGGATACGCTCCTTGTTACCCTCCTTGATGCGGTATGCTACCGTGATTGTGTCACCCGGGAAAAAC
>JBGUJU010000107.1:0-85397 GCA_045114065.1 Sodaliphilus sp. | reverse complement strand
GCATCTGCTTTTGTTCAGCGCTCAACTGGATAGGCTTTTTCTCGGGGAGCATATAAACAACCTCACCGTCATCTTTACAGGCCGTCAATGCCAGCATCAGCAGCAACAGTGCCATTAGTTTCTTTGTCATGTTCATGTGATATCTCGTGTTAAATGATTAATTCGTTGTAAAAATGTGAAATAAACTATTTGGGGGGTAAGACAACGAAGTCTTCGACATAGGTTACATTCAAGGGGACCACGTTTTCCTCACCATAGGCGAGATGCTTTAAATTGACATTTGCACTCATGTCGATAGGCTCATCAATCTTGAAAATTTGAGAATATGATTTTGATGGGCCGTTGTAGTCACGGACAAGAATGTACACATTGTCTCCATAACGTTTCATCCCGCCAGGTTTATGCTTGCTGATAGGATATTCTACACCATTAACAATCAAGGACGTCTGGCCTGACGTGTTATCATGGCGTCCAAAGATATATGGTATGCCGTTCACAATCATCGATTGATAGATGGGAAAGTCGTTCGGAAGTTCGTATAATTCCCCGTTAAACAGATACTTAAATGGACTAAGGGTGTCAGAAAAATAATTCCCGTATCTAAAAACCATTAGTTCGTTATCGCCTTCCCGCGCATAGCTTTCCAGGCAAATCATGTCGCGTGAAGGATAGGTGTGGAACTTGCCGTCTATCCAATAGATGGCCTTATCATAGGCATAAGGAGATTCATAGACACCCGCCACAAGATGGCCGTCCACCACGTCAAATGAATGAAAGGAACGCTCATAGGCATCGTATTCATACAACAACTCTTCATTCTTGTAAATCAGATAACATGCCTCCGATGGAATTTTTCTCTCTCTGAACTGTAAGGTGTAAACATCGCCATTCACAACACACATGCTCACGACGGGACAGGAAAGCGGGAACCGTGCCTTCCCATTACGTAGCAGATCATACTGAACGCTTTTATCATCAAGGGCAGTGGCGCGCACGGCATACCAGGTTTTTCCCTCATTGGCCAGTTTAGTGATTACTGAATTGATAGGACATTCATAGATAGTGTTGCCCTTGTCGTCAAACACATATCCGTGATATAGATCCCTAATAGCCATATAGATGCGTGGAGCTTTGCTGTAATCAGGCTCGTCATTGTGACAGGCCGTCAGTGCCAGCAATGACAACAATAGGACCATCAGTTTCTTTGTCATGTTCATGATTCTACGCTTTATTTCAGATGCAAAAATACTATTGTTAAGTCACAATGCCAACACCCAAAAGGGTGTTTATCTCATCTCACAATTAAAAGCGGTAGCCGATGGAGAGTTGGGCGTTGCCGTTCCGGGCGTTACCGTCTTTATATAGCGGCACTAAGCCCATGGTATAGCGGAGCTGAACAAAGACCCTTTCATTGAAATTATAGGTCGCGCCAAGTCCGATGCCGAAATCAAAGCCTCTGTGGCCCATGTTGTGCTTTTCTTCCCAATGGCCGCTGCTATCGTCCCACTTATCGGTACTCTTGTCATAGACTTTAAAGCCAAATTGTGGGCCCAGGTCAATGCTCAATGATGAAGTCACATAATACTTCAACATGACGGGAATGTTGATGTAATTGGTCTGATAAGTCGTGGTTATATCACGGGTGGGTTCTTCGCTCAGCCACCAATCTTTCCATTCCATCTTGGGGCGTTTATGAGCAGCAAACACCACCTCGGGGGCGATGGCGAACTTATTGTTCAAGCGGTATTCCATGAACACACCGGCCTGATAGCTCAAAGCGCTCTCGTCGTTGATGTTTTTACCCCATTGGTGGGTATAGTCCACACCTATCTTGGGGCCAAAAGTTATAGTTTTCTGCGCCATGGCCGTTCCAGCAGCCATCAGCATGCACACGAGTGCAACCATTGTCTTCTTCATGATTTTTCGATTATTATATGTAAATTTCTTTTATTTATTTCTATCTAAACATGTTATTCCCCGGTAAGGCGATTCATGCTTGCCTCGATGATGGTGGAGATGCGGTCATCAGGCTTATCGACGGGAGGGAATTGACACGCAAAACGTATATATGTCTTGAGGAGATACAGTTGCTCGTCGGGCAAGGTGGTGTCATAGTGATAAGCAATAAAACCGCCCAGCAGATAGGTGAAAGCGAGATTGATCCTCTCGGTCCCATCGTTGAATCTTGAAGTTACCACCTGTGCTAATCGGGCTACCTGCTCAGTGGATAGCACCTTGTGATCGACTGCGGTGCAAACAAAGAATGTCCAAGGCTGAAAGCGCGTGAACGAGATATCCAGTACGCGGCCGTCCAATTCAGCATACAGGTCCAGCGTGGCCTGCAGACCGCCCTTGCGTTTCATGAGTTCGGCATAGCCGTTGAAGTCTGCGATGGTTCCCAGAAAGCCTTTGTAAGCATCGTTGTAAGCCATGAATGTTGCATTATACGGGTAATTTGAGCAGGTTATGGCCAAATTACGCGTTGACATTGTCTTCAACAAATCCTTGGGAATGTTACACATGGCCATCAGTGCTTCAACATTCTCAGCCTCGGCCTTGTGCTCTTGCCAGTATGCGAAGTCATAGCCACCGCCTTGCAGCCCGCTGTCATCAATTGTAGGCGTGGGCCAGAAGGCAAAATCTTTAGTCCTGTCGTATTCGAACATGGGCAAGTCCTGATTGTTGTCAAAATCCATGGGCTGTTGATCCAGCTCATCTTTCGTGCAAGCCATTAGAGCCATCATGGCCATCATTGCCAAAAATAACATTTTCGTTTTCATATCTCTATTGTTTTTATTTGTTGGTTGTCAAAATAACTCCTAACTCCTAACTGCTAATTGACTGTTTCTTGGGTGCGATGCAGCGTGGCATTATTGCCGCTGCGGCGCTTGAACGGGTTGTTGATGGTGTTGAACGTCCACCTGACCATGAGCGAGACGCTGCGCGAGTCGTTGTGGATTTCGGTGCTGTTGAACACGTTCACGTATTGGGTCTCGTTGCGGGTGCTCATGCTGCGCTTGAACACGTCATTGAAGTTGGCGCCAAGGGTGAGCCTGTCGCCGAGCAAGCGGGCCATCACGCTCAGGTTCAATCCCAGTCTTGAATTGCAGCGGGTGCTGCAGCCCGAGGTCCAGGGCGTGGAATACAGCAGATTGCACCCCAGCATCACATGCTGCGAGAGGTTGTACTGCAGGTTGCCAAGCAGCACGGCAAACGGCCTGCTCTCAATCTCGTCCCGTCCCAACGAGGGCACGGGAATGCGGGGCCATGTGCCCGACGCCAGCAAGAAGACGTTGAAATATCTGTTGCTGTAGGAATAATCCAGGTCGAGGCTCAGGGCATGGATGCGACCGATGTTGATGGGGCTCTGGAGCAAGGCTCCTGAGCTTAACAACTGATGTACAGTCTGGATGGCATTGTCCACACGGTTGTAGGACAGCTGGGCCGCAAAATGGCGATACTGTGCCGTCAGGGCAAAGCGGTCGGTCGCCGTGGGGCGCAACTCGGGATTGCCCGTGGCGATGTCATCAGCGCCCAGGTAGATGATATTGGGCGACAGGTTATTGTACGGCAAATTCTCTTGCGAGGAATAGCCCGTCATGAACTCAGAGCTTGACAAGAAGGAATAACCCAGGCTGTTGTACGGCAACACGTTAAAGTAGAATGTGGTGCGCAACTGGTTGTAGGACGGGCGCACGAGCGTGCGGCGATAGCTGGCCATGAGGTCCAGGTCGTCGTTCACGCGATAGCCCACCTTAACGCTCGGCAACAGGTCATGATAGGTTTTCTCATAACGGATAACGACGTCCTGACGCGTTCTGGTGAAGTCATACTCGTAGCGCAACCCCAGGTTCAACCGCCATCGCTTCCATTGCTTGCTCAGCGCATAATAGGCCGAGGTCCAATAGTTGTTGCGTTTGCTTCGCTGGATATCGCCCTCTTTCTCTACTTCGCTGAAATTATTTGCGTTGCCCCATTCCAGCCCCGTCTTGTGTTCCCAACCTCGGGTGACAAAATCATATTTTGCCGTGGCAGTAATGATCTCATAGTCGTTGTAATAGTCTATCGTTTGGGGGGCTAGGCCAGGGCTCAGGACGTCCTGTCGATTGGACTGCCAGGATAAAGCACGGTCGTAGATAAGCAGCAGTCGGGAATCGTCGGTGCGTTGCCACGAGTAGCTGGCCGAAATGCTCTGGTGGTCTGACCTCAAGGCCATGTCACACTGTTTATTTGTCAGGATGTTGACGAAACCATGGTTATTCTTGCGTGACGAGTGCAGGTCAATACCTGTCTTGCTGAAATCACCACTGAATTGAACACCCAGGACGCTCTTGGGGGTGAAGGCATAGTTGATGCCGGCGAACACAAGGTAATTGTCTCCGCTGCCCTGATAGCTCGTGGTGTCGTTTTTCACGCCACGGCCATAGGCATGGGTATATTGCATGTTGTAACTGCGGGAATAGTTGCGGCTGTAGCCCAGCGAGACGTTGCCCGACAGCTTGTTATACTTGCCGTCAATCGTCAGGGTCGTGGCGTTGGACACCTTGTGCTTGAAGTCCAGCACCTCGGTAAGGCTGGCGCCCAGATGGTTCTTGATGGAACTGTGCGTATATAACTTGATGACTGCATCGGCAGTGGAGGCATATTGTGCATCGGGGTCGCGGATGATTTCCACACGCTTGATGTTTTGGGAACTCAAGGCTCTAAGTTCCGACCTGTCAGTGATCCTTCGGTCATTGATATATACCTCGGCCGAACTGCGCCCGATGACCGAGATGCCGTCACCCGCATCAACCATGATACCCGGCGCCCAGCGCAATAGGTCCAGCGCGTTGCCCGCGTTACCCATGATGGTGCCGCCAAGGCTGTAGATGGTATAATTGGTCCCGTCGCGCGCCACCTGCATCCTAGGGGCGATGACAAAGGTTTCCTGGAGCCTGGTAATCTCGGGTTCCATCTTGATAGTACCGATTCTCACTGTCTTACAAGGCTTATACACGGTCTTATAACCCACATGACTGATACGGGCAATGACCTTTTCACGCTCAACGGGAATGACAAAAAAGCCGCTGGCATTGCTCACGCCGTGGGTGAGCAGAGTGGAATCCCGTGGATCCATCACGATGATGTTGGCATACTCCAGCGGCCCTCCTTTCTCATCAATGAGGCGCCCGATGAGGCGGCGCTCGGTCTTGTGGGTACATTCCACATAGATCTCGTGCTTGTCGTTGACGGTCATGGCAATAGGGTAGAAGCCGATGAGTTGACGGATGGCGTCGGGGACGCTTTTGCCTCTCACGTCGGCAGTGACACTGAAGTCCTCAAGTTCGTTGAAGATGAACACGATGCGGTAACGGTCGGTTTGGCCTTGCAGATACTTCAGCGCCTCGCTCATCGATACCCGATTGAAACGATGCGTGATTTGTTGTGCATCTACGCCTAACGCCACTGCACAAACGATGAGGAATAATATCAATACCCGCAATCTCATCATTGATTGGCCATCATGTCGTTCCCGGTAATCACCAGTTGATCACCATCGAGCTTGACGCTGAATGCCTCGAAATTGTTGAGCATCTCAACGACCTCGTCGAGGGTGAAATCGGGTTCCCACTTATAGTATAACCGCAGCGAGCGCACGTCGTCGCCATGCCACTGGGGCTGGACGTTGTAGTGTGCGGCCAGGTCATTGATAATCTGCTCCAGCGGCACGTCATCATACAGGTGCGCCTGAGGCTTGTCCGCCACGGCATCAACGGCGCCCTCTGTCCTGTCGGTCACTTGCGGATTTACGTTGGGAATGGTGTTTTCAACGGTTTCGGTTTGGGGAGTATGGGCAAAATGGGAATAAATGGCCGCGGCAGCGAGGCCGAAGACTGCCAGGACGACAATAGCGGCAGCGATTTTTCTCCAGTTAAAGGGCTTGGCATCGCGAGCTTGATGGGCTGCGGCAAAGCGTTCCCATTCCTGGTCAACCGTTTTGGCCGTGAATTCCTGATCAACCTGCTCTGCGTCAAGGGCACTGCGCGTCTTGCACATCATCTCATAGAGCGATGCGCACTCACTGTCGGCGAGGATTTCCCGCCATTGTTCATCGGTATATTGTCCCGGATCGTCCATCATGCGGAACAGTAAATCGGTCTTTTCCATCATCCCAAAGATTTTGAGGGACTCCTATAAATTAGCTTGAGTTGGATTTTGAATGATTTTTGAGCAGATTTTGTCTTAGCTTCGCAGGAGCATAGCAAACTATGGTCCAAGAAGATGAGGCAAAAGATGCCAAAAAGCAGCAAAATACAGCCAACACAAATCATAATCATTTCGATAATTTATAGGTGTCCCGTAAAGTTAAACGTAATTGATTGAGCGCGTTGCGCAGATGCTTGTAGATGGTCGTCTCGCTCACGCCCAGCTGGGTGGCGATTTGCTTGAACGTCAATCCATACCTGTAGTGGAGCAAGATGATTTCACGGCAAACAGGCGGAGTGAGAAGGCTGATGCCATCCTGCAACGCTTTAATCTCGCTTTCAAACGCCTCGCTGTCACTAGTGTTCTCGTCGTCTATCGGGAAGTCACGCATGGCACGCTCACGGGAGTCCTGAGAGCGCATCACATTCAGGCAAGCGTTGCGCACGCATGATAACAAGAATGCTTCAGCCTTGCCGCTATCGAAACGGATGTCGCCGTCCAGCAATCGGGCAAAGACATCGTGCACGATATCCCTGCTCTCCTCCTTGTCATGCAACATCATGAATGCCAGGCGATACATCGCTTGGTAATGCTGCTTGAACAACGATTCGATATGTCGTGTCTTATCCTCCATTCACTATATAGAAACGCGAGGTCCGATTTACTAAACCCTTTTTGAGAGATTTTTTCTAAAAAAAACAATAACCGCCCGCGGTGAACGGGCGGTAAAATCGTGGGCGGTTGACGGTTTAGCTTGTGATTTCGCCGCCGGTATAGAGTTGGTAGTATTTTCCCTTGAGGGCGAGGAGCTCGTCGTGGGTGCCACGCTCGATGATGCGGCCGTGCTCGAGGACGATGATGCAGTCGCTGTTGCGCACGGTAGAGAGGCGGTGGGCGATGACGAAGGTGGTGCGCCCTTTCATCAGAGAGTCCATACCGCGCTGCACTAGTTTCTCGGTGCGGGTATCGATGCTGCTCGTTGCCTCGTCGAGGATGAGCATGGGCGGATCGGCTACTGCAGCGCGGGCAATGGCGAGCAGCTGGCGTTCACCCTGGCTCAGGTTGCCTCCATCGGCATTGAGGATGGTCTGGTAGCCGTCACTCAGGCGGCGGATAAAGCCATCGGCATTGACGAGTTTGGCGGCCTCGATACATTCCTGGTCAGTCGCTTCAAGCCGTCCGTAGCGGATGTTGTCAAGCACAGAGCCCGTAAACAAGCGTGTCTCCTGCAACACCATGCCGAGACTATGACGCAGGTCGCGCTTACTGATGTCATTGACGTTGATGCCATCAAGCAGAATCTTGCCGTCCTGGATGTCATAGAAACGGTTGATCAGGTTAGTAATCGTCGTCTTACCTGCTCCGGTACCACCGACAAAGGCGATTTTCTGGTCGGGCTTGGCGTCAATGTCGATGTCAAAAAGCACCTGTTTTTCCTCATTATAGCCAAAGTCCACATCGTTGAATTTGATACCTCCCGATACCTTGACATACCGTGATTTACCGTCTTTCAAAGGAATTCTCCACGCCCAGATGCGAGTGTGACTGTTGCAAGGATGCAGCAAGCCGTCAGCACCTCGTTTGGCATTGACCAAACGCACCTTGCCTGCATCGGGCTCGACTTCCTCATCCATCAATTTGAAGATGCGGTCGGCACCCACCGAGGCATTCAGCACGCTGTTGATTTCCTGGCTGATGCTGGCGATAGGGCGCGCAAAACTCTTATTCAGAGTCAAGAAAGCGACCAGCGTACCCAACGTCATGCCACTGTGGCCACTGATGATGAGCGCCGCTCCCAGCACACCCATGAGCACATAGCTCAGGTGACCCAGGTTGCCGTTGACCGGCATGACGATGTTGCTGATGCGGTTGGCGTCATAGGTATTGCTGCGCAGTTCCTCGTTGATGACCTCAAACTGCTGTATGGCCTTGTCCTCGTGACAGAAGACCTTGACGACCTTCTGGCCGGTCATCATCTCCTCGATGAATCCGTTGACCTCGGCCAACTTCTGTTGCTGCACGCGGAAGTGCTTGCGCGATCGCTTGCCCAGCCAAGTCGTCGACCATGCCATGATAAGCGCCATGACAATCGACAATATCGTCATCGGCACACTCATCACAATCATGCTGGCAAAGGTGATGCCCAACGTGATGAGCGAGTTGAACGCTTGAGGCAAACTGTTGGAAATCATCTGGCGTAGGGTGTCTACGTCATTGGTATAATTGGACATCACGCTGCCGTGGGCATGGGTGTCAAAGAACTTGATGGGCAGTAACTCCATGTGCTCAAACATACTCTTGCGCATCTTGAGCATCGTCCCCTGAGTCACGTTGATCATCAAGCGGCTATGCAGATAAGAGCACAAGGCACCGAAGGCCAGCACAATACCCAGCATGACCAACGTCTTGGCTAGTGGTCCGTAGTCGGGATGTACCTGACCGACCAATGGCGTGATATAGTCATCGATGAGGGTACGTGTGAATAGGGTAGAGGCTAGGGTAGTGCATGCTGTCACCACGATGCACACGGCGACTGCAAGGAATGAGAACTTGTAGTTCTTCATCACTATCTTGAACAATCGCCACAAGGTGCTGCGCTTGTCCACGCCCGTGGTGTCAACGACCACATGACGTCCGGGTCCTCCTCCGGGAGCTCCTGGCATTCTCATAATTGTACCTCCTTTCTGTTGTCTTGGGGTTTGTCAAAGTCGCCTCCGGCCTCATCCTGGATGGCACAGATTTCCTGATAAATCTTGCATGATTTGAGCAGATTGTCGTGAGTATCAAAGCCGACTATCTTGCCGTTATCCAGCACGAGGATGCGGTCACATCCCTTGATACTACTGATGCGCTGGGCGATGATGATCTTTGTCATCTCGGGCAGGTTGTCGCGCAGGGCAGCACGGATGCGGGCATCGGTCGCATTGTCACATGCGCTGGTGCTGTCGTCCAGCACCATGATCTTGGGCTTCTTTAACAAGGCTCGAGCAATGCAGAGTCGCTGTTTCTGGCCTCCTGAGACATTAGCGCCGCCTTGCTCGATGCGTGTCTCATAACCGTCGGGCATCTCCATGATGAACTCGTCGGCGCACGCTGTGCGGCATGCCTCACGACATTGTTCAAGCGTGGCATTCTCGTCGCCCCAGCGCAGGTTGTCAAGGATTGTTCCCGTGAAGAGTACATTCTTCTGCAAGACGACAGCGACATTATTACGCAGGGCCTCAAGATCATAGGTGTTCACGTTGTTGCCACCGATGAGCACTTCGCCCTTGGACGCATCATAGAGGCGGCTCACCAGATTGATCAACGATGATTTTCCGCTACCGGTTCCACCAATCACACCGATCGACTCACCACTAGCGATGTGCAGGTCAATGTCATTTAGGGCATATTCGCCGCTCCCGCCTTTGTAGGCAAAAAACACATGGTTGAAGTCGATGGCACCATCAGGAATTTCTGTTACCGCATTCTCGGGATTGACAATATCGGGAATCTCGTTAATTACCTGAGCCACACGCTGTCCGCTAGCAAGACTTTGAGTAATAGTTACAAAAATCATGCTCAACATCATCAGGGACATCAGGATCGTCATCACATAGGTGAACAGCGAGGTCAATTGGCCAGTTGTCAGGTTGCCGGCAACAATGAACTGGGCGCCAAACCACGAGATGGCAATGATACAGCCATATACCACCATATTCATGAGCGGGCGGTTGAGGGCCATCAGGCTCTCGGCCTTGACATTGAGGTCATAGAGACGCTTGGCGGCGTTCCAGAATTTGGCATTCTCATGGTTTTCTCGCACAAAGGCTTTGACAACACGAATTCCCGATACATTCTCCTGGACAACTCCGTTCAGGACATCATACTGCTTGAAAACCAGTGCAAACATCTTGGACACCTTGCTGATAATCAATGCCAAAAAGACGCAGAGGACCACACTTGCCACAATAAAGATGAGGCTCAACTGAGGACTGATGACAAAACACATCACGATACTTGACAGCAGATTGAATGGCGCGCGCACCGAGGTGCGGATGATCTGCTGGTAAGCATTCTGCAGGTTGGTCACGTCAGTTGTCATACGGGTCACCAGGCCCGAAGTACTGTACTTGTCGATGTCACTGAAGGCAAAACGCTGGATATTTTTGTACATGGCATCACGCAGGTTGCAGGCAAAGCCCGACGACGCATAGGATGCGTATTTACCAGCCATGATAGCGGCTATCATGCTGAGGAACGCCATGACAAGCATGATGATCCCATATTTATAGACACTGGGCATGTGCCCGGCACTGATACCGTTATCGATGAGCTTGGCTGTCACAAACGGAATAAGTACGTCAAGCACAACCTCAAGCATGATAAACATGGGCACCAACAACGATGCCGTTTTATACTGCTTGACTTGTTTTAAAAGGGTTTTTAGCATAGAGAAAAAGTGAGTAATAGAATCAGCAACAAAAATACAAAACATTTCTCATTATTTATATAGAGGTCTTTTGATATTTTACTGACAAATGGGATGATTGATGCAAAAACTGCCGAAAAAGGGGATAAAGTAGGGTAGAATAGAAGCAATAAACAATTAGATTAAATATAATATTGTATATAACTTAATATCAACGTATTATAAATTATAAATTTGCTAACATCTACTCGTTGAATTGGTCATAGTCTGTTGAAATGGCTGACGATGCTTTCAAATTATCACCTTATAGTATGAAATATTTTAAATATTTGCTTTTGATATAATGTCATATATAATTATTAATCAATAGTTTACAAATGTAAATTCAATCGTAAGTAAATAGCAATCACTTCATCAGCTATGTGGAGACGCAAAATTTTGCGTCTCATGGTCAGCAAACGGTAACGCCTGACGCTTGGTGGCGCAAAATTTTGCGTCTCTACAAGGACTCACATGGCTGAGACGGTTTCAAATTGCGTTGAACTCACAAGTGATGGATCTTTGTTGGATTTTTTGACTTATGGTGATATCAGCGTTGGTTTTATTATTGAAAAGTCGTTATCTGGATTTTTCTGATGCTGCGATCCACGAAAGATGATGATGAGTCATCAAGCCCATGAAATAAAGGATTCAGTAAATTTTTCTGTAGAATTAACTCAACGAGAATTTGATATTTTGCAACTCACTTAAAGAGGCCCAGATTTTTCCACGTCTTATCTCAATTAAATCATGCTTCAAAATCCCTAGAGCATCCATATTCCTGGTCCCCCATCAAAAAACGTCCATTTTGATAAATATTTGTATTATGTTAAATACAATATCAGTAAATTCACAATACTCAATCCCCTTCTATTTCAATATTAAAAAAGAGATATAATAATTTTAACTCGTGAAATTAGCCTCACGCAATTCACATTAGCACCGCAGGGTCTGAGGCACCTGCTAATAATATTATAATGTAGGACAGGCCTAACGTTTCTTCTTTTTTGACGATTGCTTATAAAGTGCTTTTCGCAGGCGGTCGGCAATTTCTTGTTCTTCTTCGGCAAGATCCTCAAAGCCGATTCTCTCATAGATTGCCTGAAGTCGTTCATGAGGCACGGGGGATTTCTTATCTGCTTTAGCTGCTCTCTTATATGACTTGATAGACTCGGGTATATCATGTTGCAGATCCATCAGTTCCCCCATGATCAAGTGTGCCGTGTAATTGTTCTTATCCAAATCCAGAACATTTTTCAATTGGTCTTCGGCATCCTCTAGTTGGTCAAGAGTCATTAATAGCCTTGCCTTGCCTATCATGGCCTCGACGCAATCAGGCATGATACGCAATGCTTTATTGTAGTTTGCCATGGCCGAACGGATAGCGATATCGTCAAGCCGTTTACCGTAGGAGGGCACACTACCCTCTCCCACTACCCCACTCTCGTCAATGGCCAGAGCCTGGTCACCCATCGACGCATACTCCAGAGCCAGGTCACGAAGCATTCTCTTCTGACTTTCAATGACTTGCTTCAAACGCTCAATCTCCCGAATATGCTTCTTGAATGAGTTCAATTTTCTGGAAATCAGACGTTTGACGGCTTCATTCTGCAACTGGTCATTGATCTTCATCGCTTCGGCAAAGTAATTCACGCAGTCCTCAAACTCCTGATTATCAAAGGCATGAACTGCCCTACGATAGAGTTGATTGGCGCGCTCTTGCTCCATGGCATCGTTAATGAGCTGACGATTGTTGAACTGGCGACTGAACTCTACCACTGCTGGGTTAACGATGATATCTCTTTCACTCAATGGTTTAAGCAACGTGATGCCTTCCAGCGAGGTACAGCGTGACAGGGCCACGTAGGTTTGACCACCTGTAAAAGCACCGCCGGCAAAATCAATGACCACGTGATTGAATGTAAGGCCCTGACTGCGGTGTACAGTAAGTGCCCACGCTGGTTTGATCGGGATCTGTGAGAAAGAACCGAGTACTTTTTCTTCTACCTTCTTTTCCTTCTCATTGTAGGTGTACTGCATGTTTTCCCATACTTCCCATTCCACCTGCATCTCAGCGCCATTTTCAAGGGCGATATAGACTGTCGCGTCACTGAGCCTTGTCACCTTGCCTATAGTTCCATTACACCAGCGGCCCTGTTTGTCGTTACGGATAAAGATGACTTGGGCACCTACCTTAAGGACGAGATTTAATGCCGTCGGCAGTGAGTTTTCAGGGAAATCGCCCTCAATGACGCCCTCATAGACAAATTCAGGGGTCTTGAGCGCCTTCATGTGCTCATCGTTAATGGAGTCCACGGTGTCACGACGTGTAGCAAGTGTGATAGCAAAGTTATCATTAACTTCTTGATAATCAGGATTACAACGCCCATTGATGCGAACAAAGTCAGCTGTTGTCGACCGATTGACACGCACACGGTCGAGCAAGGCGATGAAATCGTTGTCGCTCTGGCGATAGATCTTACGCAACTCGATGGCTACCAGGCTGATCTGCTCAAAGGCCCGCGCATTGAAAAAGAAGAAATTCCTGTAATAGCGCCGCAGGATATCGCGTGTGTCATGAGTCACCACTGGCTCCAATTGGAAGATGTCTCCCACTAGCAGCAGTTGCTTGCCCCCGAATGGTTCACGCATATTGCCGGAATAAACCCTCAGCACTCGGTCCACAAAGTCAATGATGTCGGCACGCACCATCGAGATCTCGTCAATAATGATCAGTTCCAGTTGCTGGATGAGCTTGACCTTCTCCTTGGTATAACGCAACATCTCACGCATCCTTGCCGGATTAGCATAGTCAGGATCGTCGGGCACCATGGGCTTGAACGGTATCTTGAAGAACGAGTGCATGGTCTGGCCGCCCACATTGACGGCAGCGATGCCAGTAGGAGCCAGCACCACAGTCTTCTTCTTGATATTATCACGGATAAACCTCAGGAACGTACTCTTGCCGGTTCCTGCCTTACCGGTAAGGAACACCGAGCGATGGGTGTGTTGCAACACATCCCAAGCATCCTGAAATTCAGGGTTGTTAAGGTCAATATTTTGCAGTTCATCCATAGCCACTGCTGAGCCCTGATTGAGTATGTTAATCAAGCTTGAGCACAGCCAGGAAGGCCTTCTGCGGCACTTGCACGGTGCCGATCTGCTTCATGCGCTTCTTGCCCGCTTTCTGCTTCTCAAGCAGTTTGCGCTTACGGCTCACGTCACCACCATAGCACTTGGCAGTCACGTCCTTACGCACCTGCTTCACCGTCTCACGGGCAACAATCTTGGCTCCGATAGCAGCCTGGATGGCAATGTCATACTGCTGGCGCGGAATCAGTTCCTTGAGTTTCTCGCACATGCGACGGCCCAGGGTTACTGCATTGTCAACGTGAGTCAGTGTGCTCAATGCATCCACGGGCTGACCGTTGAGCAGGATATCCAGCTTGATGAGTTTTGACTCGCGATAACCGTTGATGTAGTAATCAAACGAGGCATAACCCTTGCTGATGCTCTTGAGTTTGTCATAGAAGTCTATCACGATCTCACCCAGCGGGATGTCAAAGGTCAATTCCAGACGGTTGCCCGAGATGTATTCCTGTTTGGCCAATTCACCACGCTTAGAAAGACACAATGTGATGATGGGGCCCATATATTCACTCTGGGTAATGATCGATGCACGGATATATGGCTCCTCGATATGCTCAATGACGGCAATATCGGGCAATCCGGCAGGATTGTGAACCTCGGTCATGTTGCCTTTCTTGTCGTACACCTTATAGGATACGTTGGGCACCGTGGTAATCACCTCCATGTTAAATTCTCGGCTCAGGCGCTCTTGAACAATCTCCATGTGCAGCAACCCCAGAAAACCACAACGGAAACCGAATCCCAACGCTACAGAGGACTCGGGGGTGAATGTCAATGCAGCATCGTTGAGTTGGAGTTTCTCCAGCGAGGCACGCAGGTTCTCAAAATCTTCGGGATCGATGGGATACACACCGGCAAACACCATCGGCTTCACTTCCTGGAAGCCTTCGATGGCCTTTTCACACGGACGTTGCACATGGGTAATCGTGTCACCCACCCTCACTTCAGTAGAATTCTTGATGCCCGAGATGATGTAGCCTACATTGCCAGCCGAAAGACGGTCACACGGTTGCTGGCGCAGCTTGAGCACGCCCAATTCATCGATATTATACTCCTTCTCGGTATTGACGAACTTCACAAAATCGCCTTTAGCGATAGAGCCGTTCAAAATCTTGAAATACACGATAATGCCTCGGAATGAATTAAACACCGAGTCAAAGATCAATGCTTGCAGAGGGGCTTCGGGATCACCTTCGGGTGCGGGTATACGATCCACGATAGCATCAAGGATAGCAGGCACACCCTCGCCAGTACGGGCACTGCAACGGATAATGTCACTGGGATCGCAGCCCAACAGCTCGACGATTTCGTCCTCTACCTCATCGGGATGGGCACTGTCCATGTCAATTTTATTGATGACGGGGATGATTTCCAGGCCGTTATCAATTGCCATATACAGATTAGAGATGGTCTGAGCCTGTACGCCCTGGGTAGCATCCACGACCAGCAAAGCGCCCTCGCAGGCTGCAATTGAGCGAGACACCTCATAGGAGAAGTCCACGTGTCCCGGGGTGTCAATCAGGTTAAGGGTATATTTTGAGCCGTCCTTCATATAGTCCATCTGGATAGCGTGGCTCTTGATGGTGATGCCGCGCTCTCGCTCCAGGTCCATATCGTCGAGCACCTGTGCCTGCATATCCTTGCCGGCAACGGTGTTGGTGTACTCGAGCAAACGGTCGGCCAGTGTGCTCTTGCCGTGGTCAATGTGCGCCACGATGCAGAAGTTGCGTATTGTCTTCATTAGAGAATTCTTGTTCGTTTTTATTCTGGAGTGCAAAGGTAGTGATTTTTTCCCACATTTGAAAAATTGGACTGCTATTTCATTGCCTCATTATTATAACGGTTGACAGTCGTTTTATCATTACTTTTATCATCAACGCTTTGGTATGAATCTATTTTTATCTATTTTTGTAAAAAATTTCATAAGTAGATCTCGATGAAAAAGATAATTCTAACATTATGGTTTGTGTTTGCCGCCATATTGATGATGAATGCGGCCACCGTTGACGAGTTGAGGACACCCGATTTCAGCGGGCTGAGTATGAGCCAACAAGAGAAGGAGGCGCTACAGTTCCTGTATGCTTATATGCCTCTCGCCGATGTGACCGATTACACGTTGCAATTCCACTTGGATAACGTGCGTGCCACCTTCGAGGCCCAGGAGCAGATGCCCTGGGGCAAGAAGGTGCCTGAATTGCTCTTCAATCACTTCGTGCTTCCCTTGCGCGTCAATAACGAGGCGCTTGACATGTCACGCCCTGTGTTCTTCAAGGAGTTGAAGGAGCGCGTACAGGGACTGAGCATGGAAGAGGCCATCCTCGAGGTCAACCACTGGTGCCATGAGCATGTGACCTATCAGCCCAGTGATGCCCGCACCCTGTCGCCGTTAGCTTGCATGAACACGGCCATCGGTCGTTGTGGCGAGGAGTCGACGTTCACTGTCGCTGCCTTGCGTTCCGTCGGCATTCCTGCCCGTCAGGTCTATACTCCCCGCTGGGCCCATACCGATGACAACCATGCCTGGGTAGAAGCTTGGGCCGACGGCAAATGGCATTTCCTGGGAGCCTGTGAGCCCGAGGCTGTGCTGGACTTGGGCTGGTTCAATGCTCCCGCATCGAGGGCAATGCTGATGCACACGCGCGCCTTTGGTGATTACAACGGCCCTGAGGAAGTGATGCTGCGCACACGCAATTTCACTGAGATTAACCTCATCGGCAACTATGCGGCCACGGCTTCGGCTCAAGTCCAAGTACTGGACAAGGAAAGCAAACCCGTTAAAGGTGCCAAAGTAGAGTTCCGTATCTACAATTATGGCGAGTTCTATCCGGCAGCAACAAAATACACCGACGCCAAGGGCAATACCTCGCTCACTGCCGGCAAGGGTGACATGCTGGTGTGGGCTAGCAAGGACGGCTGGTATGGCTACCGCAAAGTGACCTTCGGCAAGGACGGAAAGGTTGACATCACGCTCAACAAGAGTAACAGCCTGAAGAGCGGACCTATCTATGAGACCTTTGACATCGTTCCCCCTGTAGAAAAAGCTGTCATGCCCAAGGTGAGCCCCGAAATGGCAGCCGCCAACAAGGTACGCTTCGCCCGTGAGGATTCCATCCGCAAGGCTTATATGGCATCGGCCTTTATCACCGCCGAACAAGCCCAAAGCATAGCTCCCGCTGCCGCTGAATATTTGGTTAAGGCCCGCAGCAACTGGCAAACCATTCTCAATTTTTTAGTAGAGCACAAGGATGACTATGACCGTGCAATCGGTATTCTTAAAGGCTTGAATGAGAAGGATATGCGCGACGTTAAGGCCGAGATCCTTCAAGATGCTTTCAATGCGCGTAGCAGCCAGTTGGGCCAACGCGTGGAATATGAGATGATTACATCCCCGTTCAAGATGGAGTTGCAGGATGCATTTGACAACGTCACCGCAAAACAGTTCAAGGAAGACCCGACGAAGCTTGTCGCTTGGGTGCGTGACAACATCAGCATCCGTCCCGAGGAGAATGCCTTGCACATCGCGCAGACGCCGATGGGCGTGTGGCGTTCTCGTGTGTCCGACGGTCGTGGGCGCGACATTTTCTTTGTGGACCTGGCGCGCTCACTCGACATCGAGTCCCGCATGGATCCTGTAACCGGCAAGGTACAATACCGCACCGGCGGCGACTGGCAAGATGTGAATTTTGAAGCAGTGGAGCAGCAGAATGCCAAGACGGGCACCCTCAAGTTGCGTTACACCCCCACCCCAATTCTTGACGACCCCAAATACTACCACCATTTCTCTCTGTCGCGCATCCTTGATGATGGCACGACCCAGTTGTTGAGTTATGATGAAGGGGATTCAGGTCTTGAAGAAGGCTCATCGTGGAGCAACACTTTCAAGAACGGCACGACGCTGGATGCCGGCACCTATATGCTCACCAGCGGCACCCGTGCTGCCAGCGGCAAGGTACTGGTCGCCAACCGCATCTTTAAGATCAATCCTGGAGAGACGACAACTGTTAATCTGACAATGCGACAGAGCGACGACATTGTGGCAGTCATTGGCAACTTTAATTCCGAATCCAAGTTCCAACTTCTTGATGGCGATATGGCTCCCATTGCTGGAGATCCCGTAACCATTCTGTCCCAGACGGGCCGCGGCTACTTTATCGTGGGCGTCCTCGGCGTTGGCCAGGAGCCCACCAACCATGCCATGCGCGATATTGCCAAGATGAGCGGCGAACTCAACAAGTGGGGACGTCCGATGGTGCTGCTGTTTGAGAACGTGTCCGAAGCTCAGAAGTATCGCCAGGAGAACTACGGCACACTGCCTCAAAACATCATCTATGGTATCGATACAGATGGCAGTATCCGCAAGCAGATTGCCCATGAGATGAAACTCCAGAGCGAGGACCAGATGCCGATGTTTATCCTTGCCGACACATTTAATCGCGTGTTGTTCTGCTCACAGGGTTATACGATCGGCTTGGGCGAGCAGTTCACCAAGGTCATCAATCATCTGGACAAGTAATGAGGAATCTGGTAGACACGTTAAGAGAACGACATGAGTTGGCGCCTGATCAGTATCTGGCGTTACTCACAATGCATGACCATCAAGACGTGGAATACCTGATAGGACAAGCGCGAGAAGTTGCCCAGAAGCAATTTGGCAGAGGTATCTTTCTGCGCGCACTCATCGAACTCTCTAACGTATGCCGAAATGATTGCCTGTACTGCGGCATCCGTCGCAGTAACAGACATGTGTCTCGATACACGCTGACGCGCGATCAAGTGCTTAACTGCTGTGAAAAAGGCTATCAGTTCGGATTCCGCACCTTTGTGCTGCAAGGCGGCGAATGGGGCGAGGAACGCTCGCAGTGGATAGCCGATTTGATTCGTGAAATCAGGCAGAATTGGCCAGATTGTGCTATCACCCTTTCGCTGGGTGAGCATCCGCGTGAGACTTATGCATTGTGGCGCGATGCCGGTGCCGACCGTTACCTGCTGCGCCATGAAACGCATAATGAGCGGTTGTATTCCCTGCTTCATCCGCGTGAGTTGACGATTCAGCACCGCCTGCAATGCCTAGAATGGCTCAAGGAGTTGGGCTATCAGGTGGGCGCAGGCATCATGGTGGGGGCACCGTTCCAGAGTCTTAAAGCCATTGTCGAGGATATTCAATACCTGATTGATTTCAAGCCGCACATGATAGGCATCGGTCCTTTTATTCCTCAAAGTGATACACCGCTGGGGCGTTTTCCAGCAGGCAGTGTAGATCTGACAGCCCGCCTGTACGCCATCATGCGTCTGGCAATCCCCCATGCTCTCATACCCAGCACTACCGCCATGGCAACCTTGGCTTCAGACGGACGGTGTCGCGGTATCCTGGCAGGAGCCAATGTCGTGATGCCCAACCTCTCACCCGTGGAGAATCGCAGCCAATATGCCCTCTATGACAATAAGGCAGCCCTAGGCGCCGAATCGGTCCAGGGCATCAAATTGCTTGAGGACGAACTTGCATCCATCGGCTACCATATTGATTGGTCCCGAGGTGACTCTCCCAGGCAATAGCAACAAAATAAGCCTGATGTTTCTTGGCCATTAAGTCCTCAGAAACATCAGGCTTTTTCAATTTCAGAATTTTACTCTTTCGGTCTTTACAGCAGAGCGTCGATCTTGGCGGTCAGTGCATCATGGGTAATGGTACCCACGTGCTTGTCTACCATATTGCCTTCCTTGTCAAATAAGAGCAGTGTGGGAATGTTGCGGATGCCATATTCCACACTCAGTTCGTCACCCTCGTCAACATTGTATTTGCCGATGATGGCACGACCCTCATAGGCGGCAGCCAGTTCCTCGATGATGGGAGCGATGCTGCGGCAAGGACCACACCAGGGTGCCCAGAAGTCAATCACCACGGGCTTGCCCGATTCCAGTAAACTCTTGTAGTTAGTGTCGTTAATTTCAATAGCCATCTCTTTCTCGATTTATTAGTTATTATTTATCAATTGGTTATTATATCCAGATATATAGCAAATATAGTGCCAATGCACACATCATGTCACACGCGGGCATTGACCTTGAACTTAATATCAGTCTCACGCAGGGCCTCCATCAAGGACTTGTCAACAGCTATCCGCTTTTTGGAACGCAACATGACATAATTGCCACTGATCTGGTCTTTCATGCGGAAGTAAAGGTCACAGCAGTTATCGCCATCAGCACCGAGATACTGTTTCAGAAAATCAACACTACTCAGGTCGCTGTCCTTGAGTGTAATGACAAGATTATGAACCATCTTGCCCTTGAGATTGTCAAGCAGGTCGATGGTGTGTACGTTAAAACGCACATTATCGCCATATCCTCGCTCAAAAGCGCCCTTCACGACTATAGCGAGTCCTAATTCTCCATACTTCTTCAAATCCACGTATCTGTTGCCGAAGAGCATGAACTCAAAAGAGCCCGAATAGTCTTCAAATTTGAGAATGCCGAATTGTCCTCCTTTCTTGCCCGTGCGAGTCTGGAAATCCACAACCAGACCGCCCATCGTGAGTTCGCGGTCAAGTTCGCCACTGTGAGAGTTCACCTCGGCGAGCGGGGTGTCACATCCATAGGTGACTTCCATATAATAAGGATCGAGCGGATGAGCCGACAAGTACATGCCCACCAGTTCACGCTCACGATTGAGGCGCTCAAGTTGAGACCACTGCTCGCCCTTGGGGATTGCCGGGGTAGCTACCTCGATAGCACCAAAGGCACCAAAGAGAGAATTCTGCATCTCCTGTTGGCTGGTCTGATAACGGGCACCGAAGCGCATCAGTGTTTCACTGAAACTCTCTCCCCTGGGGTTCACCTCAAAGAAATCCTCGCGCTTGATTTCCTTGAAATCGTCAAACGCGCCCGCCAGTGCCATCGACTCCAGGGCCTTGCGGTTGCAGGCTCGCTGATCGATGCGTTGCACAAAGTCAAAGATATCCTTGAAGGTGCCGTTCTTCTTACGTTCTTCAACAATAGAATCCACACAGCCACTGCCCACGCCTTTAATACCGGCAAGGCCAAAGCGGATGCGGCCATCCTTGGTTGCGCTGAAATTCTTATAACTCTCGTTAATGTTGGGACCCAGCACCTCGATGCCCATGGAGCGGCACTCGTCCATGTACTTGGAGAGCTTGTCCACATCATTGAGGTTGCTGCTCAACACGGCAGCCATATACTCGCTGGGATAGTTAGCCTTGAGATAAGCGGTCTGGTAAGCGACCCAGCTATAGCACGTGGCATGCGACTTATTGAAGGCATAGGAAGCAAACTTCACCCAGTCTTCCCAAATCTTGTCAAGAACCTGCTTGTCATGCCCGTTCTTCTCACCGCCCTCAAAGAAGAGTTCCTTCAACTCGTTCATCTTTTCTACCTGCTTTTTACCCATCGCCTTGCGCAGTGTGTCGCTCTGGCCACGGGTAAAACCTGCCAACTGACGTGACAGCAGCATGACCTGCTCCTGGTAGACCGTGATACCGTAGGTCTCCTTGAGGTATTGCTCCATGCAGGGGATATCATACTTGATGGGTTCTACACCATGCTTGCGATTGATGAACTGCGGGATGTATTCCATGGGACCCGGACGATAGAGGGCATTCATCGCAATCAGGTCCTCAAAGCAGGTGGGATGCAGTTCAATGAGGTACTTCTGCATGCCTGCCGACTCAAACTGGAATGTGCCCGCTGTCTTGCCCTTGCAATAGAGGGCATAGGTCTTGGGGTCATCAACAGGTATCTTTTCTATATCGATGTCGATGCCATGGTTCAGCTTGATGTTGGCAAGTGCCTCCTTGATGATGGAGAGATTCTTCAGTCCCAGGAAGTCCATCTTGATCAGGCCAGTACTCTCGATGACACCGCCTTCATACTGAGTTACAATGATTTTCTCACCGTCGCTATCGGTGGCAGTGCTCACAGGGACCCAGTCGGTGATGGGATCACGACCGATGATGACACCACAAGCATGGACACCGGTGCTACGCACACTGCCTTCCAGTTTCTCGGCAAAACGGATAGTCTCGCCCACCCTCGGGTCTTCGTTCTCCAACTCGGCACGGAAACTGTCGAAGCACTCCAGACAGTTCTTGATGGTAATCTTTGGCTTCTTGCCCTTGCTGTCCTCGGGCATCTCGTTGGGAGACGAGGGAATGAACTTGGCCAATCGGTTGCTCTCGGCAATCGAGAGGTCTTCAACTCGTGCCACGTCCTTGATGGCACTCTTGGCTGCCATGGTGCCATAGGTGACGATGTGTGCCACTTTGTCAGCACCATATTTCTCAGTCACATAGTTCAGCACGGCGGCACGGCCATCATCATCAAAGTCGGTATCGATATCGGGCAACGAGATGCGGTCGGGGTTGAGGAAACGCTCAAACAGCAGGTCATATTTCATCGGGTCAATCTTGGTGATACCCAAGCAATAGGCTACTGCCGAGCCTGCAGCCGATCCACGGCCCGGACCGACAGAACACCCAAGTTTGGGTGCCATCTTGATGTAGTCCTGGACAATAAGGAAGTAACCTGGGAAACCCATGTTCTTGATCGTGTCCAACTCGAAGTCGAGGCGCTCACGGTGCTCGTCGTCAAGCTCGGGCCAACGTTCCTTGGCACCCTCATAGACCAGATAACGGAGGTAATCATCCTCGTTAGCAAAGCCGTCGGGCAAGGGGAAGTCGGGAAGAATCGGTGCATGGTCGATGCTGTAGATTTCCACCTTGTCGAGAATCTCATTGGTGTTCTGCAAGGCATCAGGGATGTCGGCAAACACCTCGTTCATCTCCTCCTGGGTCTTGAACCACTCCTGCTTGCTATAGAGCATTACGTTCTCGTCGTTCAGTTTGCGGCCTGTCGAGACACAGATGAGGCGCTCATGGGCATCGGCATCCTCCTCGTTTACAAAGTGTGAGTCATTGGTGCAGATGAGCTTGATGTCCAATTCCTTGGCAAACTGAATCAGTGCATCGTTGACAAGGCACTGCTTCTCGTAGGTCTCGTGGTTGGCACGAGCGACGGTCGCCTTGTGGCGCTGCAGCTCCAGATAATAGTCGTCACCGAAGACACTTTTGAACCACTTGATGGTCTCGCGAGCCTGGTTCAACTGGCCACCCATGATGAATTGAGGCACCTCACCACCCAAGCAGGCCGAGCAACAGATAATACCCTCGTGATACTTCTCCAGCTCGCTGTGGTCAGTGCGGGGATGATAATACATGCCCTCGGTCCACGCATGGGAGACAATCTTGATCAGGTTCTTATAGCCCTGCAGATTTTTAGCCAGCAGGATCAGGTGATAGCCGTTGTCACGCTTGTCGTTACGGTCATGGCGGTCATTCATGGCGACATAGACCTCGCAGCCGAAGATGGGCTTGAACGGTTCCTCACCATTTTCTTTGCGCTTCTTGTTGAGCTTGCCGACATAATCATGAAACTCCTTAATGCCATACATATTGCCGTGGTCGGTAATCGCCATGCCACGCATACCGTTAGCTATTGCCTTATCGACCAATGCCTTGACTGGAGCCATGCCGTCAAGAATCGAGTATTGTGAATGTACGTGCAGATGTACAAATGGAATCATAGTTTTTCCCTTGATATTATAAACAGATGCAGAGTGTAAAATTACATCTTTTTTCCCAAACCGACAAAATAAAGTTATTAACAATACACCCCACACGCCCAATACCAAACTCCAAGTCCCAAATCAAAACAGTATCCGCCACCAATGGAAGCGGATACCATCTAATGTCTAAAGTCTATAATCTCAGTTCTAAGATCGATCTACTTGACAGCGATCTTGTAGCTCTTGCCATTGATTACTACCACATAGATTCCTTGATCAAGCACACGACGGTTGATGCCTGTTTTCACATTTATATCATAAACAACGCCATTGATAGCTGTGATTCGAGCAATACCGTCTTGACGAGCCTCAATGCACAAGGTCTTTCCCTCCATCCAGACACGGTCGGAACCAACAGTCAGGTCGTTAATTCCACTGGCGTTATTCACTCGGACGGCACAGTCGCCTGCATACCATGCTCTATTGTCAGCATCAGCAAGGATGACGTCGGTCAGCATGATTTCATTCTCAGGCGCAAGGGCGGCATCAGAGCGAACAATAAAAGTAAGTACTGGTTGGGTATCACCCACAAACGGACGTTTGTTCATCGAGTAACTAACCGCACGAGACAGAATCCCGTCAATGTCATCAGCTCTACTTATATGCCCATCGATAGATGACACGCCTACGAGCGTAAGACCAGCTGGCAACACGATGTCAAATTGCAGACCGCTGTATCGATTAGCGTTATCCAGCATCACGTTAAGTGCACGCACGTCACCTGGTTTCATCGTCACGTCGTCAACATGCAGCAAGTCATCACAATTAATATTGTGCTTCATGCTATGATGAGCACCCAGAATGATGTCGATAATCGCATTGATGTCGGCAACATTGATTTCAGCGTCACCATTCACGTCAGCCCTTGTGCGAATGTCACTATTAGCATCTCCACCAAGGATAATGTCTATACAAGCATTGATATCGGCAACGTTTACCTCTCCGTCAGCATTAACGTCACCTTTCAAGCCATTACCCACACGATAAACAAAGGCAGCCACGTCGCTATCATACAGGTCGGGAGCCGTCGCCATCGCCTTGATGGTCATAGTACTATTGATGATGATAGGATTGCCGTCATAGATCTTGAGGGCGGGAGTATTGTCACACGGGCAACTGCCATCCAACGTATAGTAGATGGTAGCGCCCTCTGTAGCACAGCGCAGGTAAACCGCGGTACCCTTCTCCACCTCACTGCCACTAGCAATAGATGCAGTTGGTGTGGCGACAGACATCTGGCTCTCCATCAACACATTGACGAGAGTCGCAGCGCTCAGGTCAAAGCCTTCAACGCCAAACAGCAGCGAACCATTACCAGGCAAGTCACCATGGACAGTAACTACAGCCTTGCCAGTGCTATCAAGCGTGTATTTCTCAGCATCAGTCGAGAGAATCATCGGCGAAACAGTGCGCACAGTCAAGGTCTTGCCATGGGAAGCGTACGAAGGCTCAACAGCAACAATCAACTGGCGACTGTCGCCATAGAGGACATTGGCAGTCGAGTCAGAGGCAATTCGCTCTATTTCATACTCAACTGGAAGAACAGCTACATAATCCCCATTCATCTGCAGGTCTGCATAGCTCTTCACGTCTTGCTTGATATGGAGCGTTACCTTGTCGGCATTGAATGGGCTGCTGGCATTAAAGCGTACACGCGAGGCAAAGGTCAAGCCTGTTCCGGGAGCTCGGCGGATAGGAGTAATGGCCAGTGGGTCATCGACCTCGACGTTGAGTAACTCAATGGTACCACTCACAGGTGAGCCATTGACAGTGACTGTGATATTATCGCTCGTCAGTGTCTCGGGTAGCATGAACTTGTCAAACTCAAACTCAACGGCCCTTAGGTAAGCACGAGCCTTGATGACCTCGGGCTGACGCATCTGTACCATTCCGATGTTCACGTCCAGTTGGGGAGGAGGCACGGGCAACCAGTCGCTATAGGTGGTCTCATATCCCTCCTTCTCATATTTAACCTGCCACATACCGACGGGGACATCCCAGCGGTAGTAGCCGTTCTCGTCAGTCAGCAGCGGGTTTTCCTGACCATACTGGGTCGCATCCCACAGTACAACCTCCTCTTGCAGGTCACCATACATATCCTCAACCGTTTCTTTATAGTAACAAGTAGCAGTCACACCTTTCAAACGATTAGAAGGCACACCCTCATAAACAAATCCCGAAGGATCGATACCATGTTTCTTGTCTTCACCGGGAAAATCTTTTGAATCTTCATCAGGTTCTGGTTTTGGATCATTGTTGCAATTCTTGGTGTTCGGGATTTCATAACGGATATCAGCTTTCCAACTGATATCATTCATCTGATTTATACCAGACTGAATAATCGTCACATCATTCACCAACGAAACTACAACCAATCCAGGACCAGTTTTAGCAAGTTTGTCTGCTAATAAGAACATGGCCAATTCCGTTTTTAGAGTAAATTCATATCCACGATATACCATGGTAGCATAATGAAGAGCTCTATTGGACAATGCGTCCATCCCATCACACTCAATTGAGTTAATTGTACGTATTATGTCACACCATTCTTTTATACTAGAGATTGCCGTTTTAAAATCATTTAATATTTGAGCGACATCAAAAAATTTCAGGAATTTTCCTAACGCATTACTAATTCTCGTGAATTTCTCTAAGCATCCTTTAGATTCATTTGTTATACCTAGTGCTCTCCAAAATCCATTTGTTTTAGGCCGACCCTCATACCCATTAGTAAATCTCGTAAATCTATCGATTTTTTCTGTTATTTCTAAAATTTTTGAATCATAGAAATTTTGGATTGTCTTCAATACTTCAAGTATCGGACCATATCGTTCTTGGATATACTCATATTTTTCACTCCAATAATTGACAAAATTCAGTAGGTTTTGGAGATTTTGTCCATTAAGGTGCACATTATTTGTTCTTGAACTTGAATTATATTCAATAACGCATAAATCATTATTGGGGTCTAAATAAACTGTACTGTCGTTGTTGGCATAATAGTATATGATGCTATTATCATCTAATGTGTATGATAAATAACCATTTAAATCACTAGTAGTTATGCCACTTTCAGCAAATGATATCCATTTTATGACATGATTTACACCATCCTCATCAACAAATTCGGTTGGTTCCTTTAAATTATGCCAAATAATTTCAGATTGTATGGAATCAAGATATGACTCCATCAATTCAAAATCTTCTTCTGTTAATTCCTCATAAGGGTCCTCAACACCTTCTGCAAAATCGTAATTTATTAATTCATCAATTTGATAAGACAACGACTCAATTAGAGTCTCGTCTTTAGAATCCACTGCATTCTGAAAACTAGTCAATAAATAATTTAAGGTAACTTCATTTTCATAAAGGGTTTGAATGTAATTAAAGATGCTTTGACATCTATTTCTGTCTCCTGCAATCTTTGAACTCATCTTGTAATCAACGCTCACATTGACAGGAAGAGCAGAATCATCAAACCTGCCACTAGTAATCCAGCAATTCTTCTGACTGTCAAATGACGCCGTTAAGGGAGTCCATTTATTATCGGATGTTCTTACATATAACACAACATTACTGATTTGAGTGGTGTCGTTCTCTATAAAATCAATTGTAAACGTGAAATCATTACTTGTGGGAACATAAGCGTAATAATCACTCGACATATCTTCAGGATTCTGATAGTCAAAGACAATGTCATTATTTGTGTAATACATATGTACTTTGGACACATCAATAGCATTTTTATCATAGGTACAGGTAGAGACTTCAGTCTTAAGGTCAAGCCCCTGCTCTGTTGACACCTCGGCATAAATATTGTGGACAGAAAGATTATACGGGTCATTTAATGTACATTTTGCGGACCAAAAGCCATCTGCAAGGGATGTTGTCTGGCCTATCAACACATTATTATCATAGATTTTAATAGCACATGATCCAACTGAGAAACCTGTTATTGGTATGGTTTTCTTTGAAGTGATTGAAGGAACGTTAATTGATAGGTCTTGTGCTATATAATTTGATGCTCCAATAGGTTGAGTAATTGTTTTTCCATTAAGCTCAAACCGAACAAATGCACTCGGAGAATAATTACCGACAACTGTAGGAATTGCACAGAATCGCACAATACTGGCATAATTGATCAACGGAATTGTAATTCGATGATTATCCATACTATAGCTAGCAGAAGCTGACCCTACCAATACGGAGTTATCAACGAAAGAGCATGATTCAGGCAAGTCAATTATTAATTGAACATTGTTAACCTTCTCTGCAAATTGCTCCATGAAGTCAATCTGTGCTCTAAAAGTTAAATAATTTCCAATCACAATCATCGGCTTGTTGACCGACAATGAAGTTTTGTCGCCAGTGAAATATAGCTTGCTCTCATCAAGGAACGGAACCTGATCAATAACTACGTTGCTGATCAATCCACCATGAACCTCGACATTGCTCTCAATATAATCCACGCCAGACACAAGATTGGCATGAACAAATTCAGACATATCATATATTGTGTTGAAAAAGTCGCTCATGCCCATCGTCACTAAAGTATATTCACCATCAGTAAGGTTATCGAAAACAATGGAACCGTCAGAATAATCATTCGACTTGATTAACTTGCCATTGCAATCATACAGCAACCCAACAACATTGGGATTCGAGTTTTTGTTGAATTGGGATGCAATCTTACCATATTCTCTAACATTAAATGTGACGGTTGCTTTCTGCTCCTCAACTATAACACTGAAAGTTATTGGATCAAATGCATTTTTACGGCTTATAGCAGTTATTTCTAACACATCTCCATCATTCACTGGACTCATTAGGACTATTTGCGGGTACTGGATATTGATATCAGTGATTGCAGTACCTGTGGTCTTGTTGTAGATCTCGTAGTCTACATTTTTATAGTCATCGTACCAATTAACAATCTCAGCAACCTCATTTTGTGAGTGGGCTGGTGTATAAGTGTAGCTAAAATTAATAACGGCACCTTCTATAGGGCATAGTTTAATATCAGGCAAAGCTACACCTGTAGCCCTACTCATTAATGAGTCACAATTCAGTGTTTGGGAAATATAACCTTGTGCTGCATATGTGATTGACGTTGGTGCCAATGATGCTTCAATAGAATAGGCCCCTTTTTCATCTACACTTGTTGTGAATGTCTTGCTATTTCCATTTCCAAAAGATTGTGTTACAGAAATTGTCGCATCTGTAATCGGTTTATTGTTAATAGCGTCATTGACCTTACCATATAGACGTGCTTGGCCAATAGTAATCAGTTGACAAACAATGAGATTACCGCCATCCCTGACAGTGTAGATGGTATTGGTTGGCACAGAATAAGCAGTTGCCAATTCTTGTGGTAGTGCAATTTGATAATTCAACTTGCGTCCTACAGGTAGTCCATTGATTTGATTACCCTGACCTATTAATACTCCGTTATCACTAAGCCAACTAATAATTGTCTGATCAGTAACATCATTTCCATTAGGTGTTTTAACCATTATGGTGACATCCTGTGGCCGCAATAATGATTCAAAGGAAACAGATAAAGCATTACTGTCTACATGGATATTGTCTATCTTGCCGAGGATGTCATCATAAGCATTTTTTAAAGACACACTCCAGTTTGTTCCTGATTCTATACCGGAAAAGCAGTAACTTGACTTGTCACTAACAATAAAGAATGTTGTATGGCCATTATCAATATTTGTCAAGACTAAACGCATGTTTGCATAATCTTCCATGTTGACATCAGCAGGAAAATTAACGATCAATGCACTATTTAGTTCTTTAATTACCAATGATAAGTCATCAAGGTTGACTGTTAGATTATAAATGCCTTCGGTCACTCTAAAAGCATGATTTCCTCCAATACCGCTACGTAACTGAATGGGGACACCCATATCCTGTTCAGTAACCCAATAATCACCAGAAGATGCTGAACCAAGGCGATATGGCTCTATCTCTAGCCAACTATCGGGTTCATCACTGAGTTTAGCCGTAAATGAAAAATAACTGTAACCAATGCCATCGTTTTCATTGATCACATCACCATAAGCAGTGACTGTCGCATTAAATGTGTTCTGGTCATGGGTTGACATCTTAACGCCGACATTGGTTGCCCAACCATTACCGTTCACTTCGCCCATAACAAACATCTCTCCTGTATGAAGAATATCTGTATCTGAAACTTTATTCCATGATGCAGATATTTCGTGCGTCACTGGATCAAAAGTAAATACAATATCATATTGTCCAAGTTCACCTACAGTACAGGACCAATTATTTACAGGCCAAGAAGAGGACCAATCTCTATTTGCAACAATCTTTAATTCAAGTGTACCGCCCAGGACACAATTATGCTTCTCTAGCACAAATAGTCCATCAACCAGTTTCATATCATTATCAGTGTTATTGGGATCCCAGCTTGTTCCGAAGACAGTTGAAGGACTACCTACAACAGTATATACATTGTCATCTAGCACAAATCCTTCAATCTTAAATATCATGTTGTTTTGGTCAAAAGTAATAACATACTCTTCACCATTTCCATGGAAAAAGAAAGAGCCACTATCTCCAGATTTTGAAGCGGAAAACCATTTGCCAACAGTTACACTAGTTGTACCATTAGTTGGACCAATTCTATAAGAAGAGTTGAAAACGTCCCAATTTCCATCAAGTCCATCAGAGAAGACAAAATAAATACTGCCATTTATCGATGCTTTGTAACTATAGATTCCTCCACCTTCGTCCGTCATTTGAACTCCACCTACAGGATTCCACCCGCCGAATGGGGCATCTCCGACGATGTACATTGTCGCATTTGCATCAAAGCCAATCGCCACTATTAATGTAATTAATAGCATGAAAAGATTCTTTTTCATAAGCACAAGTTTTTCTCGCCGATGCTGGTCCTCCTCAGGTTCAGCTAGTTAAAAGGCATATTTAAAGTATAACGAAGGGAGGATAAAATAAGGCGTAAGGACATTGTTCTGCAAAAAAGCAAAAACACCTTTCCATTTATCCTAAATGTCTTGATACACGGAAGCAACAACCTCAGTATCGCCGCAAATTTACAATAATTATTTATCACAAGCAACAATCTAACACAATTTATTCAGAATAATCAAATAAGTATCATTATTAAATGTGTGCATGTTATTAGGAAATCAGATAATTCAATTATTTATTTCATAGAACGTGTATACTAACCAGTTTCAACTGATGGTTCTCGAAGATAATAAAGATAAAAAACGATTCACCGGAAGGGGAATTCTAAATCCTAAATTGCAGGAGATGGAGTCAATTATTATAAAAAAAACATTTTTGGAGACAAGTATTATCTATTTACTAATAATAGTTATCTAAAAAAACATTACCTTTGCAGAGGTAAACGGATTTTTAAGGGTTATTTGTTATGGCTGAAATGAAGATATTCTCGGGCACTAACTCGCGTTATGTAGCCCAGAAGATTGCTAAAGAGTTGGGAATGAAACTTGGTAAACTCAACATCTCCCACTTTGCTGATGGTGAGTTTGAGGTTTGCTATGAGGAACCCGTGCGTGGTGCTGAAGTCTATCTGGTGCAATCCACATTTAAGAGCAGTGAGAACTTGATGGAACTGTTGCTCATGATTGACGCTGCCAGGCGTGCATCGGCCGCAACGGTGATTGCAGTAATTCCCTATTTTGGCTGGGCGCGTCAGGACCGCAAGGACAAGCCTCGCGTGTCGATTGCCGCCAAACTGGTTGCTAACTTGCTGATCGCCGCCGGCATTGACCGTCTAATCACGATGGACCTGCATGCTGACCAGATTCAGGGCTTCTTTGACATCCCCGTCGACCACCTGTATGCCTCGACAATGTTTGTTCCAGACATCGCATCACTGAATCTGAAGGACTTGGTCATCGCATCGCCCGATGTAGGTGGCGCCAAGCGTGCCAACTCCTATGCCAAATACTTTAACGCTCCGCTCGTGCTGTGCCACAAGCATCGCCTCCAGGCCAATGTGGTAGAGAGCATGACCATTATCGGCGACGTAAAAGATAAGGACGTGGTGCTCATCGACGACATGGTAGATACTGCCGGCACTATCTGCAAGGCTGCTAGCCTGATGAAAGAAAACGGTGCACGTTCAGTTCGTGCCTATATTTCTCATGCTGTGATGAGCGATCCAGCCTCGGAGCGTGTGATGGAAAGCGGACTCGACGAATTGGTTGTCAGCGATAGTATCCCCTTTGATACTGACCGTTGCCCCAAGGTGCGTGTCTTGAGTGTCGATAAACTGTTCGCCTACGCCATTAGCCATGTAAACATGAAGAAATCCATCGGCGACGTCTTCCTTTTCAAATAAGGTTCGCTGCTTATAGGCTAAAAGCTAAAGATAGCATCCGCATTCCGTTAACAGGTCAGTCCTGTCAAACGGAATGCGGATGTTTCTCTAAACTCTAAACTGCGAGCGCAGCGAGCATCACAGCTCGATGGCGTCTTTGACCTTCTCGGGCAATAATGCTATATCCAGCACGTCCTTGATGGTGTTGACATAGTGGAAGGTCAAGCCCTTGAGGTATAACTCGTTAATCTCGTCAATATCCTTGTGATTGTCCTTGCACAGGATAATCTCCTTGATACCGGCACGCTTGGCGGCAAGGATTTTCTCCTTGATTCCTCCCACGGGCAAGACCTTGCCACGCAGGGTGATTTCACCCGTCATGGCCAAGTGATCTTTCACCTTGCGTTGGGTGAACGACGACGCCAGCGAGGTGACCATTGTCACACCAGCCGAAGGACCATCCTTGGGGATAGCACCCTCGGGTACATGGATATGGATATTGTACTTATCAAACAGATCGGGGTCGATGTTGAGCAACGAACAGTGGGAACGCAGGTACTGCAACGCAATCACTGCCGACTCCTTCATCACATCGCCCAAATTACCGGTCAAGGTCAGCTTCTCGCCCTTACCGCGCGCCAACGAGGACTCCACAAACAGGATTTCGCCACCCACAGCAGTCCAAGCCAAGCCTGTCACCACACCGGCAAATTCATTGCCCTCATACTTGTCACGGCTATAATCCGGAGCTCCGAGATATTCCTTCAAGTTATCGGCTTTGATGCTCGTGGGATAAGTATCACCACTAGCCTTGTGACGAGCCACACGACGCAATACGGTAGCAATCTTCTTCTCCAACTGACGCACACCTGACTCACGCGTGTAATCCTCGATAATCTTGAGGATAGTCTGTTTGCCAAACTTGATTTCATTCTTACCGAAACCGTTGTTGTCCAACTCCTTAGGTATGAGGTGGCGCTTAGCGATTTCCAGTTTCTCCTCCGGGATATAACCGTTGATCTCAATAATCTCCATACGATCTAGCAGGGGTCGGCTCACTGTTGCCAGACTGTTGGCGGTGGCAATAAACAAAATCTTGGAGAGGTCATAGTCCACATCAAGGTAATTGTCGTGGAAATGCCCGTTCTGCTCAGGGTCAAGCACCTCGAGCAAAGCCGATGACGGGTCTCCCTTGAAGTCCTGTCCCACCTTGTCAATCTCGTCAAGGACGATAACAGGGTTATTGCTGCCGCACTTGGCAAGAGCAGCGATGATACGACCAGGCATGGCTCCGATATAAGTGCGACGGTGGCCGCGGATCTCCGCTTCATCATGCAGGCCGCCCAGCGAGATTCGGGCATATTCGCGATGCAGGGCATCGGCGATGGACTTACCCAATGAGGTCTTTCCAACGCCCGGAGGGCCGTAGAGGCAAAGGATGGGCGCCTTGAGATCACCGCGCAACTTCAGCACCGACAGATGTTCCAGGATGCGGTCCTTGACTTTCTCCAGACCATAATGGTCGGCATTCAGTTTTTCCTCTACCTTCTTGAGGTCGAAATTGTCCTCGGTATAGGTATCCCACGGCAGGTTGAGCATATTGTCCAGATAGGCATACTGCACCGAGTAATCTGGCGACTGGGGGTTGAGGCGTTCCAGCTTGCGCAATTCTTTGTCAAATTGCTTCTGTACATCCTCTTTCCATTTCATCTTCAGGCTCTTCTCGTGCAGTTCCTCGATATCGTCGACGTCGGTACCCAGTTCCTCCTGAATCGTGCGGATCTGTTGCTGCAAGAAGTGCTCACGCTGCTGCTGAGAGAGGTCCTCGCGGGTGCGCTCTTGGATATTGGCCTTGATTTCCACCAGTTGTTCCTCGCGGGCAAGCAACTGATAGAGCAGATAGGCGCGCTTCTTCACGTCGCGCTCCTCAAGCATGTGCTGCTTCTGGTCAGGGTCAAAGGCGATGTTTGTTGCCAAGAAGTTCATCAGATACATCGGGTTGTCGATGTTCTTCATCGCGAAAGCCAGTTCACGACCGTTGTTGCCCATATTGCGCAACATACGCAGGGTCACTTCGGCGATGGACTGCATCAACATCTCGAACTCCTTGTCCCCAACCAGCGGCATCTTATCCTCAACCAACGTGACCGAACCACGAAGGTAAGGGCTTGTCTGGGTCACCTGCTGCAATTGGAATGCTGAGCGGCCTTGAAGGATGACGTTTGTAGAACCGTCAGGCAATTCCAGCACCTTGATAATGGTGCCAATGGTGCCATAACGATACAAGTCGCGCTCAACGGGATCATCGACATGGCTGTCATACTGGCAGATCACAGCAATGGAGCAGTGGTTCTCCTCGGCTTCTTTGATCAAGCGCATTGATTTTTCCCTGCCGACCGATACGGGCATCGTCATCGAGGGAAACAGCACCATGTTACGCAATGGCAGGATGGGGATATCATCGGCATTGCAGTCCTTTATATCTGTGTTACCGGCAATCTCATGTATCTCGGTAATGATGGGGAGTACACGAGATCCGTTCTCGTTCAATTCGTTATCTAAACTATCTAAAAAATCTATCATATATTCTGTCAGTGTCTATGCGCTATCGCATTTCAGCCTGCAAAATTACATAAAAGTTTCTAGTTGTCAGTGTTTCAAGAGTCCTAAAATCTCTCTGCCTCAATAAAAGACACAACGGGAGCCATTTGCTAGGCTCCCGTTGTGTAAGTCGTGATCGGGGACTGTTCGCGATGCTGCTTTAGGATTGCCCTAAAACCGCGGTCCCGATTGAAATCAATGCGTCAGGGGCGAATAGTCCTGACCGTAGCGCAGCATCTGGTCGATGTAACCCTCGGTATAGGAAACCTTGACATCGATCAGCTTGCCGGTCTTGTCATAGACAGGGGTGTAGATGGGGTTGACAAAGCCCTTGTAGGGGGCAATGTTCAGACCCTCGTAGCGAGCGAGCACCTCCTTGTGGATTTCGGGATCCACTTTCACACCGTAGGTCTCAACCAGCTGGCGGCCAGCCTCGTAGTCACCCTCGCTCTTGATGCGTTGCACCTCGGCGAGCAGCTCAGCGAACAGACCACGCAATTTCTGGTAGTCATTGATGCGGATATAGGTCTTACCGTTACGCTTCACGTACTCGATGACATTGTCCTTCTTGCCATGCTGATAGCACCACTCGCTGATGAACTTGCGGTTACGCATGTGGGCCTCCTCGATATCCTTGCCAGGAACGATGCGGGTCAACTGGGTCATCAGACCGTTCATGATATACTTGTAATACTCAGCCTTATAAGTATCCATGTTGGGGAAAATGCCAAGTTCCACCAGCTTAGGATCGGCAAGATAATAGAGGGCGAACAGGTCGGCACGGCCCTCCTCGAGCGATGAGCCATAGGCCTTGAGAGCGTCCTGGTCAACGCCGGGCAGCAATTGGCCCGAGGCGTGGCCGAGGCACTCGTGCAGGTCGGTGTGCAGAGCATCGGCGATGTCCAGATACTTCTTCATCAGTTCTACCTCCTCGTTGCTGTAGGCAAACTCCTCGTTGAAGCCGGTTCCGGCAGCCACCTTATTGTAGGCATCGGTGATATTGTCGATAGAAACTGACTTAGAGCCATGGGCGGCACGGATCCAGTTGCTGTTGGGCAGGTTGATACCGATAGGCGTCGAGGGATAGCTGTCACCAGCGAGGATGGCAGCGGTGATGACCTTGGCGCTCACGCCCTTCACGTTTTTCTTCTTGAAGCGGTTGTCAACAGGCGAGTTGCTCTCAAAGTACTGAGCATTGTCGCTGATGAGCTTGCTGCGGCGCGAGGCGGCCTTGTCCTTGAAATTGACCATACCTTCCCATGAGCCGGTCATGCCCAGGGGATCACCGTAGCTCTCGATGAAGCCGTTGATGAAGTCAACGTCACTCTTGGTCTCCTCGGCCCACATGATGCTGTAGTCGTCAAAGGTCTTGAGGCTACCGGTCTGGTAGAACTTGATGAGCTCGTTGATATAGGCGCGCTGACCCTCGTTCTCGGCAACGGTGGCAGCCTTCTGGAGCCAATAGACGATCTTCTCAATAGCCTTGCTGTAGAGGCCACCCACCTTATAGGGCTCCTCGACAATCTTGCCATTCTTCTTCACCACCTTGCAGTTCAGTCCCCATGAAATCGGGGTCAGATCGGTAGTGTCCTTGAGGTTGTTATAGAAATCCTCAACTTCCTGCTGGGTCACGCCCTCATACATGTTGCAGGCAGAGGTAAGGATCAGGTCCTCGCCGTCGGCCTGGTTGACACGCTTGGCCATGAACTTGGGGTCAAAGATGACACGGTCCAGCACCTTCTTCTCATCAACGCGCTTCTTGGCATTGGGCAATGCAGCAAACTGCTTGTCAAAGAAGTCCTTGGAAAACTCAGGGATGAACTTGTCCATCGAGTAGTGGTGATGGATACCATTACCGAACCAAACCTGCTTCAAGTACTTGAGGAAAGCCTGGTAATCCTTATCGTTCTTGTTACCCTTGTAATTGCGGTAAATATCCTCCAGGGTCTTGCGAACCATCAGGTTGTACTTGCAGTTCTGGTCAAAGAGGATGTCGCGGCCATTAAGAGCGGCCTCAGTGAGGTAGTAAACCAACTCCTTCTGTTGGAGTGACAATTCTTCAAATCCGGGTACTTGGTAGCGTAACACTTCAATGTCGGCAAAACGGTCAACCGAGTAATTGAAGTCTTTGTTCTGAGCCATGGCAGTAGTTGTTAACGCCGTCAAAATTGCGGCAAAAAATAATTTCTTCATATAAAAAACAATTGTTACTTATTATTCATCAGGTTAATTATTCGTCTGGCAGTCGAGAGAATCGATTCTCGCCCAATACATATATGGTATACTTACCAGGTATGATATGATTGTCGTCATCGGTCTGATAAGCATAGAACTTACCGGCTTTATCATCCCACTTGAACAGGTCGCCAATGGAAACCTTACCATCATCTACAAAGTCGGCATTGCCAGCAACCTCCATACCGTCAAAGAAGAAGGGCACTAACGAAAGCTTGACTCCGTTAATACGGCTCGCCGACACATAAGCACGGCGCACTCCATCATCGTAATAGGACTGGGCAATCAGATAAACCGGGACATTGGCTTTAGATATCATAAAGATGGTGTCAATGCTATGGGCAAACGAAGAATAATTCTTCAGATCGGTCTTGCGGTTGGCAAGCACAAAATCGAGAGGTCCTGAATAGGCAACAAAGGCCTTGCCCACGAGCCATTGAATGATACTGGCATAGAAAACTTCTTTGCCATTGTTATTAGTGACCCAGCTATAGCAGCGCACCAGGCTGTCAGGACTGGAAACCACCTTCATTCCAAACTCTTTCTTCATGAGTGGGAAATCATAGGTCATGGTTTCCTGGTCTTTCTGCATCCATTGACAGAAATCATTGAATGCAGCGGTCGACGTTTCTATGTCCTCGCTCTGCATGCCCTTGACATATTTCTTCTCATTGCGCTCCATTTTGGAGCATGAGCCCATCACGACAACGAACAGCGCGAGAAATAATGCTATCTTTTTCATAGACGATATGAATGGTTTACTGCTTCGGATAAAGGATCTCCTTACCATTCATGATAACGAGCTTCTCAGCACCTTTCTTGGCAGTGATGAGATAGGCCGTGCCATCGGATGTCTTCATCAAGTAGTTGTCATCCTTCATGACACACTGCTTGCTCTCGGCAACTTGCTCGGGCTTACCAGCCTTATCCTCGCCGGCCTTCCACATGCTGATGCGATAGGTTCCGTCGGCCAGATTCTCAAGACGCACCTGATAGTCAGGCGTATTGAACTCGGCCACAGTATGATCCTTTCCGTCCTCGGTGGGTTTTGCTTTCTCGACATCTACCTTGACCGAGCCGTCGCCCTGCTTGTTGTTATCAACCTGCTCGGTAGCAGGAGCATTCTGATCCTGAGCTGCAGTATCATTCTTGGCGGGTTTCTCATTACATGCGGTCATGGCCATCATAGCCACGGCAGCAAAAAGGACATAAAACTTCTTCATTGTCATTTAAAAGATTTTTTATTGTTAATGATGTTTGATGATTATTCGACATACAGAACCAATCCCTTGAGGTACTCACTCTCGGGGTGGTAGATATTGATCGGATGGTCGGCGGGCTGCGTGAGTTGGTGCAGGATCCTTACCTTGCGGCGGGTCTGGGCTGCTGCACTGAACACTGCCAGCCTGAACTGTTCCTTGCTCACTGCCTGGGAGCATGAGAATGTGAACAGGATACTGCCTGGTGCTATTTTCTCCAGTGCCTTGGCATTCAAGCGACGATATCCCATCAGGGCATTACGCAGCACGCTCTTGTGTTTGGCAAAAGCCGGTGGATCCAGGATGATGAGGTCATAAGCGCCCTGCTCCATCTGGTCGAGGAACTTGAAAGCGTCTTCGGCAAAGGATTGGTGGCGGCTATCCTCAGCATTAAAGTTCAAGGAGACATTGGCATCAGTGAGACGTACTGCCTTGGCCGAACTATCCACCGAGTGTACCAACTCTGCCCCACCCCGTAAGGCATAGACCGAGAAGCCACCTGTATAGCAGAACATATTGAGCACCTTACGCCCGCGGCTATAATGCTCGAGCAGGCTACGGTTCTCGCGTTGATCGACAAAGAAGCCCGTCTTCTGACCCTTGAGCCAGTCCACATGGAAACGCAGTCCGTTTTCCAGGGCCTCGTCGGTCTCCATGCCGCCGATGATGTAATCGTTCATCGGGTCGAGCTGGGCTTTATAGGGCAAGGTGGTCTCACTCTTGTAATAAACGTTGCGAATACCCGGCAGGCTTGTCAACGCATGAGCAATCATATTGCGGGCAAAGTGCATACCAGGCGAGTGGGCCTGCATCACAGCGGTGGGGCCATAGATGTCCACCACCAGTCCGGGCAGGAAATCGCCCTCACCATGGACAAGACGGAAGGCATTGTTGTCTTCTCGCTGCAAGCCCAGGGACTGTCGCATACGGTAAGCGTCTCGCAATCGTTGCTCATAGAAGGCCTCATCAATCGCTGTGTCGTCAAAGGTGAGCATTCTCACGGCGATGCTGCCAATCTGTGAATGACCATTGCCGATGAGTGTGCCGTCATGGGCATATACTGTCACCAGGTCTCCCTCCTCGATAGTATCGTCGGCTGCGGCTATCGCGCCCGAGAACACCCAGGGGTGGAAGCGCTGGAGTGACTCTTCCTTGCCGCGCTTGAGAGTTACGGTTTTATAGGTCATATTTTTGTTTAGTTTTTTAGTCTTTAGTTTCTAGTCCCTTGTTGGCATTCCCCAACACCTAAAGCTAACGGCTAATGGCTAGTGACTAATATCGACTATTTAATGAAAAATCTATAGATATCATTTCCGTTAGCGAACAGCAAGAGAGCGATGAGAATAATCATGCCGATGGTCTGAGCTCTCTCCATAAACTTGAGGCTCGGTTTGCGGCGCGTGATGATTTCATACAACAGGAACATCACGTGACCACCATCGAGGGCAGGAATCGGCAGCACATTCATCACGGCAAGAATGACCGAGATAAAGGCGGTCAGTTCCCAAAATGCCATCCAGTTCCACGTTGGCGGGAAGATGCTGCCAATCGTGCCGAAACCACCCAGGCTCTTTGCTCCAGCGGGGGTAAAGAGCAGCTTCAGAGATTTGGTGTAGGAAACGAGTTTGTCCCATCCCAGCTCAATGCCACGCGGGATAGACTGCAAGAGGTTGTAGTGCTTGACCGTGGTATTGAAAATCTCAACACCAGGCGCACGCAGGATGCCAATCAAGCCCTCATCACTGATGGGCACATCGGTAACAGTGATAATCTTTCCATCACGCAGGTACTGCAGGGTAATGTTCTTGCCCTTGTTCTTGGCGAGCTGCTCACTGAAACTAGTGAATTCGGGCGTGGGCACGCCATTCACGCTGATGAGCTTGTCACTCGTTTGCAGTCCGGCTTTCTCTGCCCCAGTACCTGGCTGCACCTGAGCCACTACGACAGGCAGACGATAGGCCATGAACGACTCTTTGTCCTCGGCATCTTTCTGTATCTGTTCCAAGAAATCCTTGGGCAACGTGATCGTCACCGTGTCCTTGTGATTACGCAAGACGGTCACCTCCTTGGCGATGAGAATGGAATTAATGTTTTCATAGTTCAGATATTCCAACGGCTCATCGTCGGCCATCAATGGTATATCACCGTCAACAAATCCTGCTTTATGGGCTCCTTCGCAGAACTCCATACCCTCGGTGGCATCGGTAAACTTGACGTATTGCTCACCGACAGCGTAAACAATCCCGGCATAGATGACTACCGCCAGCAGGAAGTTGAACATCACACCACCTAACATGATGAGGAGGCGTTGCCAGGCAGGCTTGCTGCGGAACTCATAGGCCTTGGCAGGCTCCTTGAGCGCCTCGGTGTTCATCGACTCGTCGACCATTCCACTGATGGCACAGTATCCACCCAGGGGCAACCAGCCGATACCATACTCGGTGGCACGCCACGACCTTTTGTTCTCGTTAGGGTCATTCTCGCCGGCAACTGCCATCTCGTTGCCATGGGAGAACCATTTCAAGTATTTGCCAGGTTTCCACTTGGCGATGGACAACCAGGGATTAAAGAAGAGGTAGAACTTCTCTACCCATACTCCAAAGATGCGGGCAAAGAAATAATGTCCAAACTCATGGATCATTACCAGGATGCCCAATGCAAGAATTAGTTCAAGGGTCTTAACCCAAAATGCTGTGCTCATTATTCAAATAAAACTGTTTTTTGTCTTTCTTCAGATGGATAGTTCATCGATCAGGCGGCTGGCAAAATCGCGGGCAGCAGTGTTGCTGGCAACATAGTCCTCATAGCAGGGCTGCTCGATGTGTGGCGCCTGTTCCATCGTTTTTTCAATAATTCTATAAATGTCAGTAAACTTGATTTTATCCTGCAAAAATGATGCCACGGCAATCTCGTTGGCAGCATTCATTACACAGGGGGCGGTGCCACCGATGCGAGCAGCGGCATAGGCCGTGCCCAGCAAGGGAAATTTGTCGAAATCGGGCCGCTCAAACGTCAATGTCGCAAAATCGTCAATCGTCATCTTGCGGCAGTCACTCGCCAGTCGACGATCGGGCAATCCCAGGGCATAACGGATGGGCAAGTGCATATCGGGAAGACCCAACTGCGCCTTGACCGAGCCATCCTTGAACGCCACCATCGAGTGAACGATACTTTGAGGATGCACCAGGATCTCAATGTCATCGGGCATCACGCCGAACAGCCAGCGCGCCTCGATCATCTCAAAGCCCTTGTTCATCATCGTTGCCGAGTCGATGGTGATTTTGGAACCCATCGACCAATTGGGATGCTTCAGGGCATCGGCAGCAGTGACATGCTCGAGTTGATCCTTGGGCATCGTGCGGAACGGGCCACCCGAGGCCGTCAGCAACAGCTTCTCAATATCCTCATGGCGCTCGCCCACCAGGCACTGGTAGAAAGCCCCATGCTCGCTGTCGACGGGATAAAGAACGCTGTCCGAATCCTTCATGAGGCGGTCGATCAATTCCCCGGCGACGACCAGCGTCTCCTTGTTGGCGAGGGCAATGCGCTTGCCGGCGCCAATGGCGGCAATGGTCGACTCCAGGCCGCTGTAGCCCACCATGGCAGTGACAACGGTATCGATCTCGGGGGCGGTGACCGCCTGGGCGATAGCCGAGCTGCCCGATGCAACCTCGATGCCGGTGCCCTCAAGTGCGTCGCGCACATAGTCATAGTATTGCTCATCGGCAATAATCACCATGTGGGGGTGCATCAACCGAGCCTGAGCAATAAGCAGATCGGCACTGCTGCGGGCAACAAGCAGCCAGGCATTGAACAGGTTGGGGTATTCAGCAATGATATCCAACGTCTGACGCCCGATAGACCCTGTGCTACCCAGCACCGCAATGTTTCGTTTTTCTTTCATTGTTATATTCTAAACTTGGGCTGACCCAGAGCCAAATAATTGCTATGAAGCCGCCATGTTTATTCAAAACTGCAAAGGTACATAAAATCAAGTGCAGTACAAAAAATGTTTTCTTCTTTTTTATATAATGAGATGAAGGATAAAGAATGATTGAGATCTCCAAGCCAGTGACTTCTCCTGATCATGTAGAAAACAACGCTGCCCACCGGACAATTGAGTCCAGCGGGCAGCATCTGTATCGATGTAGTGATTATCGGATTAGAACCACTTGAGATAGGCGAAGTCCTGACGGTGAGGCAGGTCGTCACACCAGGGGAAGGCACGATAGGCGTAGCGGAAGATTCCGTTCTCGCGGAAAGGCACCTTGCAGTTATAGGTGATTACGTTACCGTCCTCGGCCACAACGTCAAAGAGGGCCTTGCGGAAGAAACTCGTCTTGCCGTCTTCCTCCTTATAGACAACGAGTTCGAGCTTGATGTCGCGACCCAAGCCTGCGGTGTCGATGCGCATGGTAACGTCGATGTCGGCAGTACCGGCGGCAATGGCATCACGGTTACCCATGATGTCACCCACGAGCTGAACGTCGTCCCAATGCTTAGCCACATTCTCCTTCCATGCCACAATCTTACGGGCAAGGGCATATTTGTTCTTGATGAGCTTGCGGGCACGCTCGGCCTGCGGGGTGTAGAACTTCTGGAAGTAGTCCCTCATCATGCGCGACATAGTGTAGTTGGGCGCGATGTGAACCATCGAGTTCTTGATGTACTGAACCCACTCGGGGCTGTAGCCCTTGCTATTCTTGGCAAAGTAGAGGGGGATGATCTCGTTCTCGAGCATCGAGTAGATGGTGGCCGAGTCGAGTTTGTCCTGCTGGCCCTGATCGGTGTAGGTGCGCTTGCTGGTCAATGCCCAGCCGGCGCCCTCGCGATAACCCTCATACCACCAGCCATCAAGTACCGAGAAGTTGAGCAGACCGTTCATCTCGGCCTTCTCGCCCGAAGTACCCGAAGCCTCGAGAGGACGCGTCGGCGTGTTCAGCCACACGTCAACACCGGTGATGAGGCGCTTGGACAGCGTCATGTCGTAGTTCTCGAGGAAGATAATCTTGCCGAGGAACTCGGGCATCTTGCTGATCTCGATGATGCGCTTGATCAGGCCCTGACCGGCACCGTCGGCAGGATGTGCTTTACCAGCGAAGATGAACTGAACGGGATAGCGCTCGTTGTTGACAATCTTCTTCAGGCGGTCCAGGTCATTGAAGATGAGGTGGGCACGCTTGTAGGTAGCAAAGCGGCGGGCAAAACCGATGAGCAGTGCATCGGGGTTGATCTTGTCCACGATGTTGGCGATGCGGGTGGGATCGCCCTGGTTCTTAAGCCAGCTCTCCTTGAAGTCACGCTTGACAAAGCGGATAAACTTCTGCTTCAACATCATGCGCATTTCCCAGATCTTCTCGTCGGGGACATTCATCAGGGGAGCCCAGGAAGACTCCAGTTCCTGATTCTCGAGGAAGTCTTCGCCCAGCACCTGCTTGTAGAACACCTTCCACTCACTGGCAGCCCAGGTGGGCATGTGGACGCCATTGGTGACGTAACCCACATGGGATTCCTCGGGGGCATAGCCCTTCCAGATGCCTGCAAACATCTTCTTGCTCACCTCGCCATGGAGCCAGCTCACGCCGTTGCTCTCCTGAGTGGTGTTCAGGGCGAAGGTGCTCATGCTGAAGCGCTCATCACTGCCGGGATTCTCACGGCCCATGTCCATCAGCTCCTGCCAAGAGATGCCCAGACGCTCGGGATAACCACCCATATACTTGCCGAAGAGCTCCTCGTCAAAGTAGTCGTGTCCGGCGGGCACGGGAGTGTGTACCGTGTAGAGCGAGGTGGCACGCACGACCTCAAGGGCTTCGTTGAAGTTCAATCCATCTTCCTGGACATAGTCCACAAGACGCTGCAGGTTGAGCAACGCGGCATGACCCTCGTTGCAGTGATAGATGTCGGCCTTGATGCCCAGACGCTTGAGCAGCAGTACGCCACCGATGCCCAGCAGATATTCCTGCTTGATGCGGTTCTCCCAATCGCCACCATAGAGCTTGTGGGTGATCTCGCGGTCATAGTCACTGTTAAGGTCCAGGTCGGTATCCAGCAAATAGAGGGTGACACGGCCCACGTTGGCCTTCCACACGTTGGCATAGATGGTGCGGCCGGGATAAGGAACCTCGTGTACCAGCTGGCGACCATTCTCGTCGAGCACGGGCTCGATGGGCAGTTGGTCAAAATTCTGTGCCTCGTAGTTGGCAATCTGCTGACCGTCCATCGAGAGCGTCTGAGTGAAATAACCATAACGATACAGGAACCCCACAGCTGTCATGTTGACGCAGCGGTCGCTCGCCTCCTTGACATAGTCACCGGCGAGAATACCCAGACCACCAGAATAGATCTTGATGGCATTGCACAGGCCATACTCCATACTGAAGTAGGCAATCGACGGCAGGTCGCTGCGCAGGGGCTTCTTCATGTATTCCTTGTAGAGTTCATAGGTGCTGTCGATGCGGGCCATCATGGCGGCATCGGCTTGGATAGCATCGATCTTCTCATTGGAAAGACGCTGCAGCATCTTCACTGGGTTCTCGCTAGTAGCACGCCAGGTGTCGCGGTCCAGGTCATGGAACAGGGTCTTGCCCTCGCTATTCCATGCCCACCACAGGTTGCGTGACATCTCGTCGAGTTTGCTCAGTTTACCTGGCATCTCGGACTTGACTGTAATACTCCTCCACTGGGGAGTATTGCTGTTGCTGACTTGAAATTTCATTTCTTCTTTATTTATCTTGTTTTCAGTTATAAATTTTCAGTTCTCAGTCTTCAGTTTTCAGTTCCTAAAGCCTAAAACCTAAAGCCACTAACCATTAACCTTTTTCTCACGAGCATCGCGAGCGCTAAGCGCCTGGTCATAGGCTTCATCATAATACTTAATAAAATTCTCCCACGAGGCTGCCTTGCTGGTCTGCTTGGCACCCTGGCTGACCTTGCTGGCCGTTTTTTTGTCCATCTGATAGAGGCGGACGAGGCTTGATGCCACAGCCTGGACGGTATCGTGATAGTTGCTGTCGGTGCGATGGATGACCTTCACACCACACTTCATGGGAGCGTCACCATAGTTGTCGAGCACCCACTGGCCGAAGCCGGCAAGGTCAGTCGTAATCGTCGGCACGCCATGGGCTGCACTCTCCAGCGGGGTATAGCCCCACGGCTCGTAATAGGACGGGAAGACGGCTGCATCAAGACCTGGAAGCAGGTCATAATAGGTCATTTCCAGGATGCCGTCATCGCCGTTCAGATAGGAGGGCACATCGATCACCGTTACCATGTCCTGAGATTCGTTGTGGAAGCCCAGCGCGTTGATGCGGCGATAGACGGGATCGCTGTCTGGATCATGCAGGGTGTGGGTGATGACGGGATTAAACTGGCGACGGAGTTGATCGGCGCGCAGGGCCTCGACGAGGTCTGCACGTGGTGATTTCATCCATGCCGGTACCAGTACCAGGGCGACAACCTTGCGTCGATGTGATGTACCATGTCCCAGCGAGTCACGCAGCGTGGACAAGGCATCCAGGTAAACGTCAATTCCCTTGTTGCGCATCTCCAGGCGGCCCGAAGTGGCGACGAGCATGGTGTCGTCATCGTATTGTACCCCCGTCAGGGCACTTGCAACTTGCAGCAAGCGGCGGCGCGCAGCGGTCCGTTGGGCAGTGAACTTGGCACCCTTGGGCACGAAGTTTTGCTCAAAGGCGTTAGGGGTCACTAGCGGCATCCGTTCCAGCAGCTGACGGCACTCGCGGGCGGTGACGTCGCTAACCGTCGTGAAGGCGTCGGCAGCATGGGCAGCAGCCTTCTCGAGCGAATGCTTGGACTGCATATTCAGTTCCTCGGCCATCTGGTCGCCAAAGTAGCCCGGCATATAGTCATACAGGGGTTTGCCGTTACCGCAGATGCTTCGACCGATGCTCGTGGCATGGGTAGTGAATACTGTGGCCACCTGAGGCAGGCGTGACTTTACGTAGAGGAGTCCCATGCCGGTTGTCCACTCGTCGAAGTGGGCAATGACGCGCAGTGACGGTTGATTCTTCCACTTGACAATGCTCTCGATGATGAGGGCGGCAGCATAGGCAAACATGCAAGCCTCGTCATAGTCACCATAGGCATGGAGGGAATCCACACGATAACGGTTCCACATATCGGTGTAGAGAGCATCCTTATAGGGATAAAGGGCGTCAAAGGTCACGAGCACAGCGATAGGCTTGCCGGGAACATCCCAACGGCCTACCCTCACCCGCATCCCTTGCGGGAGCTGGGCCTGAGAGAGCCATGCTGCCAGGGGCGTACTGTCCTCGACAAAATAGGGCGAGGGCACATCGGCCGTCCACAGGTCGGGACCGATGAATATCAGGTTGTCTTTATATTTTTTTTGGAGAGTCTTAGCCTTGGTCGATAGCACCGCATAGATGCCACCTACCTTGTTACAGACTTCCCAACTGGTTTCAAACAATAAGTCCAACATCACTTGGCAGTTATATATTGATTTTTAGGGCACAAAGGTACAAAAAAAACCACACTTTTCACCTATTTCTCAATAGTTTTCTAGAAAAGTAATCCTATAAATGGCTGAACCTCAACGATATGGGACAATAGTCCAGCGCAACAGAGCTATCATACAAATATCTGACAATCAACATATTAATATCAATGCAATCGTTTTCGGCTAAAATATTAGACTTTAGTCATTAGACTTCAGACATCAGACATTAGACATTAGACATTAGACATTAGACTTCTGGCTTTAGAATAGAAAAAGAGGGAATAGAGAATGCTAATTCCTAATCCCTAATCCCTAATCCCTAATTCCTAATCCCTAATTCCTAATACTTTCGCTTTCTCTTGATTTTCCAGCCGATCGCAGCGACAACGAGGGTTACCAAGGGGCTCAGGAGATTAAAGAAGCAATATGGCAGATAGGTCAACGTGGGAACACCCAGCACAGTGGCCTGGGTCATACCGCATGTGTTCCACGGCACTAGTACCGACGTGACAGTTGCGGCGTCCTCGGTGGTGCGGCTCAACAGGCGCGCCTCATAGCCCTCCTTGTCATAGACATCACGGAACATGTCGGCAGTCAAGACAATGCTGATGAACTGGTCGCCAGTCGTCAGATTAAGGAAAATTCCGGTGCCCACAGTCGAAGCGACAAGGCTCAACCGCGTGCGAACCCACTTGATGATGACACTGGTAATGCTCTCAAGCATTCCGCTCGCCACCATCGCAGAGCCATAACACATGGCACAGATGATGAGCCAGATGGTGTTCAGCATGCCTGCCATACCGCCAGTAGAAACCAGGTCGTTGAGCGCATCATAGCCTGTCTGGACAGCCGTCGAGCCGTAATAGGTGATCGCCATGCCCTTGAAGATAGCAGCGGGAGTACTCAGCGACGGGTCGCCAGCAATCTGGCACAGGATGTGGGGCTGCAGGATAATGGCGGTGAGACCAGCCATGATAGATGAGACAAAGAGCACCACCAGCGAGGGCACCTTGCGGGCAATGAGAACACCTGTTATCAGCGGTACCAACAGGGTCCACAGCGAGATATTAAAGGTTTCTGCAAGACCGTCGGTATATTGTGCGACGTGTAGGGCACCATCATTGCCATGGCCCAGACCAGCCACCAAAAAGATGGCTAGCGTGATGAGGATAGACGGTGTTGTCGTCAGCACCATGTAACGGATATGCTCAAAGATATCCACCCTGACCGAGGAGGATGCCAGGATGGTGGTATCACTCAGCGGCGACATCTTGTCGCCAAAGTAGGCTCCAGAAATGATGGCACCAGCCGTCCACGCCTCGCTCACGCCCAATGCCTGGCCTATACCCAATAGCGCCACGCCCAGGGTGGCAATTGTTGTCCATGAGCTGCCCGAGAGCAACGACACCAGGGCGCAGATGATACAGGCACTCACGAGGAAAAAGCGCGGCGACAGGATCTGCACGCCATAGTAGATGAGCGTAGGCACCACACCGCTGATCATCCAGGAGCCGGCAAGCATACCCACCGTCAACAGGATGAGCAGCGTCACCGACACGTCACCCAACGTGCGCGTCATCTGCTTTTCAAACACTTTCCATGGCGTGTGGTAGAAGGTCATCGATATCAGCACACACACGGCAAGCCCCATGAGCAGGGCAATCTGGCTGCCTCCCGTCAGCGAGTCGCTGCCGAACAGCATGATGACCATCGCCAGCAACCCGATCAGCACGATGACGGGGATGAGGGATACTAGCGAATGAGGCAATTTGCGGTCAGACATATATCGTTTCGAGTTTATTCAGTTAAGTTACGATGAATGATAGATGGCACGAGCCAACTACTATTAGCAAACAAAATTATATAAAAAACCATTAACAGCCGCCGTATCTATGAAAAATATGAAAAAAATGAATAACTTAGCGGCATGAAAAAACAGTTGATGATTACTCTGCTTGTTGGACTGTGTGCCTTCAGCAGCTTGAACTTGAATGCCGTGACCATCCAGGACGGCGTGTCGTTGGAACTGGCTACCTTCCGCAGTGCCAATATCACCGATGTGAGCTATTCGCTGTCATTCACCGTACCTGACCAGTTGGCCAAACCAGTATCGTTCCACGAGACCCTGACTTTTGTCTGGACAGGCGATGAGGATCTACAAATCGATTTCCAAGGCACATCCGACCAGTTGGACAGCACCATCACTGTCAACGACCACGAGCTGGCTACCGACCTGCGCCACGAGCATATCATCATTCCCCACGCCAGCCTTTCCCCTGGCAAGAATCAGGTCACCATTTCGGGCCGATGTGGTGACAAGGCGCTGAATCGTCATGAGGATTACCTTTACACGCTCTTTGTTCCTGACCATGCGCGCAGTGCATTCCCTTGCTTTGACCAGCCAGACCTCAAGGCTCGTTTCTCCCTGTCGTTGGCGCTCCCCGACGGATGGGTAAGCATCAGCAATGATACGCAGAAGCCAATTCCCACCTATCTGTTCTCTTTCACGGCAGGCCGATTCCAAGTGCAGACCGCCATGCGCGATGGCCGCAACATTACCGCCCTCTATAGGGAAACCGATTCTCTCAAGGTGGCGCAGCTGCCCATCGTCTTTGACCAAGTGGCGCTCTCCTTGCGGTGGATGGAAGAGTACACAGGCATCCCCTACCCGTTTGAGAAATATGATTTCGTGGTTTTGCCTGGTTATCAGTTCGGTGGCATGGAGCATCCTGGTTGCATCCAGTTCACAGATTGGGAAATCTTCCTCGGTCCCCACCCCACTCCTGACGAAGAGATGACACGTCTCAATCTCATTGCCCACGAGACGTCCCACATGTGGTTTGGCGACCTGGTCACCATGCGCTGGTTTAACGACGTGTGGACCAAGGAAGTGTTCGCCAACTTCATGGCCGACAAGATTTCGCGTGAACAGTTCCCCGACGTCAACCACGACCTGGCTTTTATCAAGGCTCACTATCCGCTGGCGATGAATACAGACCGGACACGCGGCACACACCCCATCCAGCAGCCACTGGACAACCTAAACAAGGCAGGGCTGCTCTATGGCAACATCATCTATCACAAGGCGCCCATCATGATGCGCAAGCTGGAACAGGAAAAGGGAGCCGAGGCGCTGCAACAGGGCTTGAGGAGTTATCTCACAAGATATGCCTATGGCAACGCCACCTGGGACGACCTGATTGCCGAACTCGACAAGTTTGCCCCCGAACATAGCGCCCAGTCCTTCAGCAACGTGTGGGTCAAGCAGAAAGGACTTCCCACCATCACTATCGACGGCACGGACACACGAGACGGCAGTCTCGAAATCAGGCAACATGATTCTTATGGCCGAAGCTTGGTTTGGAAGCAAGGCTTTGACGTGTCGTTTGCTGATGAGAACGGCATATCAAAGAGTACTGCCGTCTATATGGAAACGGCGCAGACCTATGTTGAAGGAATTAACGGCATGACACCGATTCTCAACAGCAACGGCGAAGGTTATGGACGCTTTGTCATTGACCCACGAACCCGTCCCTTTCTCGCTGAAGGTTGGCGTACCATGCCTGATGACATGACCCGTTATGCCGCTGTGCTCAATCTTTACGAGAATTACCATCTGAGTACTATCACCGCCAATACGCTGGTGGAAATCTTGCTCAATTATCTCTCTCATGAGAAAAACGAACTGGTCGCCTCCACCACTGCGAGTTGTCTGGGCAACCTCACTCCGCGACTCGAGGCATTGCAACGTGCCACAGCCGAGCGCCGCATGTTCGATATGATGCAGAGCCACAGCCTGCAATCAGTGCGCCAGACACTACTGCGACAACTGTCACTGAAGGCCACTACACCCGATGTCGTTGACAGCCTCTATGGCGTCTGGCAAGACCATCGCACGACACTCCTCAACAACCGTGACTACATGCGCATGGCCTATCATCTCGCCATCATGCTGCCCGAGCGCTGGCAAGAGATTCTTGGCACAGAACGAACCTATCTCAAGACCGACGACGAGCGCAAGGAGTTTGACTTCATTTCCCGCGCCTGCAACCCCGATGAGATGGTACAGCAACAACTGTTCAACGACTTGCTCAAGGTTGAGAACCGACGGGTCGAGCCCTGGGCTCGCACGATGCTGGCATTGCTCAACGACCCCACGCGTGAGCCACTGAGCAACCGTTACCTGGTGCCCGGACTGGACATTCTTGAAGAAATCCAGCGGACAGGTGACATCTTCTTCCCTGGTTACTGGCTGTCAAGCCTGCTAGACGGGCACAGCAGTGAAGGGGCTAGGCAAGCAGTAAGCGGCTGGATCGAAGCACACCCGATGCTGCCAGCGGCATTAATGAACAAACTCCTGGAGAATGCCTACTGGCTGCTTGACAGGAAGGACTAAAACGCCTACCCTTATTCGGGAATTGACCTGATTTGCTATCAATAAAGAAAACCCTGCCCACGAAAATGCCGACAGGGGAAATTGATTAACATTTTATACAAAAATCCATTAATGTCAGTCATCACACTATAAAATATAAAAAATGAGTAACTTAGCGGCACAAAAAAAGAGAGGGGCGACCTTTGCACCGTCTAAAACAGGTGACAAACCGTCGGACAACAAACCAACTGATTAACGTGACATGAAACGACCGGCTAAACTCCATCGTCTGATTCCCAGTTGGCACTCATTTGCGAGTCGACTGACGCGATGGATCATGTTGACACTGCTCGTCACCATGGCCGCCATCGCCGGAATCATCTACATCTTCTCCAAGAATGCGATGATTACCGAGGCCGAGAACCGGTACCACGGCTTCATGGCATTGACCAACAAGACCATGGACAACGTGTTGTCGGTTGTTGAGATGGCAGCGTCCAGCAAATTGGTAGAGGTCGAGGACGACCTCGACAGGCCCGACAGGATGACTGCCATCTTGAGTGACATGGTGCAGAAGAACCCCTACATCGTGGGCTGCGGATTGGCGTTCGAGCCCAATTACTACCCTCAACGTGGCAAGTGGTTCGAGCTCTATGCTTTAAGACACTCCATCGGCGAAATCAAAACGTCCCAGATCGGCGGTCCCGACCATGATTATCTGCCAGCCGAGTGGTACCTGCAGGGCAAGCAACACGAGGAAGGCCATTGGACCGATCCCTATCTTGACAATGCCGGTGGCAAGACGATGCTGTTCACCTACTCCCTTCCGATCCATGACGCGGACGGCCGCGTAGTGGGTGTATTAGGAGCCGATATTTCACTGGACTGGCTCAATAGCCAGCTCATGGAGATTGACTTGAAGAACAACAACCTAAGTTCGCCGTCCCAGATGGGTAGTGCCAACAAGAACCTGTGCTACAGTTTCATCATCGGCCAGGGTGGTTCTTACATTGTCCGGCCCTACTGGCAACGTGATACGCTTTCCAGCAGGAGCACTGAAGTCCATGACATGCTGGATGCCCAACTGATACAATCGATGCTGGAGGGCGAGGAAGGTCATGTCGAACTCAATATCAACAAGACACCGTCGTTTTTGTTCTATGCGCCGCTGGAACGCGCAGGCTGGTCAATGGCTATCGTAGTGCCCCACCACACGTTCTATCACCGTGCCGATATTGTCGGCGGAGTGATTCTCGCGTTGATGGCACTAGGCTTGCTGGTAGGATTCCTGGTTTGCCGCATCCTCATCCGGCACGCTACCGAGCCGCTAAGCCGTTTTGCCGAGTCGGCAGGTGAAATTGCTCAGGGCCGCTTTCACACGCCGTTGCCGGTCATTACCACCGATGACGAAATCGGCGTGTTACGGGATTCTTTTGAGGGAATGCAGCAGTCGCTGGCGCGCTATGTCGAGGACCTGAAACGCACGACGGCGACCCAGGCCTCGCTGGAAAGTGAACTGAAGATTGCCAGTGAAATCCAGCGGGCAATGTTACCCAAGGAGTACCCACCCTATCCTGACCGTACCGATATTGACATCTACGGGCAACTGACACCAGCCAAAACCGTCGGCGGTGACGTGTATGATTTCTACATGCGTGACGAGAAACTGTTCTTCTGCATCGGTGACGTGAGTGGCAAGGGGGTCCCGTCTGCCCTGGTGATGGCGGTAACCCGTTACCTGTTCCGCAACATTTCCTCAGCGCTGGATTCCCCGGACGGTATTGTCACTGCCATCAACGAGGCGCTGGTCGATGGCAATGAGTCCAATATGTTTGTCACCTTGTTTGTCGGTGTTCTCGACCTGACGACTGGCAGCCTGCTCTATTGCAACGCCGGTCATTCAGCACCGATGCTCATCGGTAAAGGAATCGGAACCCTAGTGTGTGACACCAACATACCCGTCGGCTTGCAATCGGGTTGGAAATTCACGTTACAAGAGGTATCTATCCTAAAGCAGACGACAATCTTCCTATATACCGACGGCCTTTCCGAGGCTGAGGACATGAATCATCGACAGTTTGATACACCTCGTATCAGGAAAGTCCTGAGCCGCCTGCTAGAGCAAAAACGCCATCAGCCTCAAACGCTTATCCAGGAATTGACAGACGCTGTCAGCGCCTTTGTCGGTGATGTGGAACAGTATGATGACATGACGATGCTTGCTGTCCAATATACCCGCAAACCTGACTTGCGATACCAATTAGCAATTACACTTGCCAACGACGTGCAACAGGTAACACTGCTCGAATCGTTCATCAATGCCGTCTGCCTCAAGGCGGGACTTCATGAAACGTTGACGATGCAGCTCAATCTTGCCATCGAGGAGGCTGTGGTCAACATCATGAACTATGCCTACCCCTCGGGCACAAAGGGGGAAATCCGCATTGAGGCCCAGCTGTTCAGTGACACATTGCGTTTCACCATCAGCGACAGCGGTGTGGCATTTGATCCCACTACCAAGAGTGCGGTTGACACATCACTCGGCACAAACGAACGCGGTATCGGCGGTCTGGGCATTCATCTGGTCCGCAAGTTGATGGACACTGTAGAATATGAGCGCCGTGGAAATCTTAATGTCCTGGTGCTCACCAAGAATTTGACCAACTCCTAATCTCTCAAGAGTATGAACATCTCAGTAAAAAACGATAATGGGCATGTCGTGCTGAAATTGAACGGCCGACTCGACACTGCGGTAACCTCCCAGGTCGTCGCCGACATTGATCAGCAACTGGCCCAGTGCGACAGAATCATCAGCCTGACCTGTGACGCTTCAGGACTGGAATATATTTCCAGTTCGGGACTACGCATCCTTATGGGCCTTGCCAAGCGATATAACGACTTCTCCATCGTCGAGTGTACTCCGGCCGTCTACCAGGTCTTTGATATGACAGGGTTTACTAAAATCATGTCTGTCAAGAAGGCGCTTCGACGCCTCAGTGTGAAGGGTTGCCAGGTCATTGGAGCCGGTGGTGTCGGTACGGTCTATCGCATTGATGATGACACGATCATCAAGGTGTTCCGTGAAGGGACCACCCTTGAAGAAGTACAGACCGAAATCACTATGGCCAAGGAGGCCTTCGTCCTGGGCATGCCCACTGCCATCTCATTTGACATAGTTCGCGTGGGCGAGCAACTTGGATTAGTGTACGAATTGCTGAAAGCCGATACCTTGAGTTACATTGTCAAGCGTTTCCCCGAAAAGATAGATTATTATGCCCAACTGTATGCCGGCCTGTTCCGCCAGCTCCATGACATCCACGTTCCGTTGAGCAGCCTCATCCCGAGCGCCATGGACAACGAGGTAAAGGCTGTTAAACACATTGGGCGCTACTTTGATGCAGCAAAGATTGACCTGCTGTTACGTATCGTCGAGAGCATTCCTCAAGGCGATCGCCTGCTGCACTGCGACTTGCAGAGCAAGAATGCCATGATGCAGGGCGAAGAAATCATGCTGATAGACATGGGCGAGGTGGGATATGGTCACCCCTTGTTAGACCTGGGACATTCCTACGCATCGATGGCCAATCTGCTGGGCTCCTATGAAGAAATCATCGGATTACCGGCCGACCTGAGTTCTGAATTATGGCATCGCATGATCGGGTATTATTTCAAGGGTGCCTCACAACAGGAACTGGAGCACCGCATCGAGCAGATACACGTGGTTGGACTCGCACGCAATTTCAGTTGGCTGTCACTCTCAGATTCGTTCCCCGAGGCGGTAATTCGCGAATGCCAAGATGCGTTTGACGAGCGCATCACACGCAACAAAGACCATATTCTGGAGGTGTGCTCCACCTTTAAGGATTGGGAGGAGAGTTAGAAGTTAGAAGTTAGGAGTTAAGAGTTGCTTGTTCTACTAGATTCTCTGGAAGGTCTAGATAATTGACAATTTAAAATGAAATCCCCTGCCGACGAAGACGCCGACAGGGGACAAATATTAACTTTTAACTACTATGAAAAATAGCCATAACTGGGATTACATCATGCCGCCCATGCCGCCACCCATGCCGGGAGCTCCAGCGGGCATAGCGGGTTCGGGTTCTTTCTTCTCGGCGATGACGCACTCGGTGGTGAGGAACATGCCGGCGATGCTGGCAGCGTTCTCCAGGGCGATACGGGCCACCTTGGCAGGATCGATGACACCCGTCTCAAACAGGTTCTCGAACTTCTCGGTACGAGCATTGTAACCAAAGTCGTCCTTACCCTCCTTCACGCGGTTGACGATTACGGCACCCTCAAGACCAGCGTTGGCAACGATCTGGCGCAGGGGCTCCTCGATGGCGCGCTGGATGATGTGGATACCCGTGGTCTCGTCATCGTTGTCACCCTTCATGCCCTCGAGGGCCTTGAGGCAACGGATGTAGGCGGTACCGCCACCAGGCACGATACCCTCGGCAACGGCAGCGCGGGTTGCGCTCAGGGCGTCGTCCACGCGGTCCTTCTTCTCCTTCATCTCGACCTCGCTGGGAGCACCGATGTAGAGGACTGCTACGCCACCCGACAGTTTAGCCAGACGCTCCTGGAGCTTCTCCTTGTCATAGGTAGACTTGGTATTCTCGATCTGAACGCGGATCTGAGCGATGCGGTCGGCAATCATGTCCTTGTTGCCGGCACCGTTGACGATGGTGGTGTTCTCCTTGTCGACGGTGACCTTCTCGGCGGTACCCAGCATCTCGAGGGTAGCCTTCTCAAGGGTCAAGCCGGTCTCCTCGCTGATGACGGTGCCACCAGTGAGGATAGCGATATCCTGAAGCATCTCCTTGCGACGATCGCCGAAGCCTGGAGCCTTAACGGCGCAAACCTCGAGCGAGCCACGCAGACGGTTTACAACGAGCGATGCAAGAGCCTCGCCGTCAACGTCCTCGGCAATGATGAGCATGGGACGGTGAGCCTGTACGGCACCCTGCAGCAGGGGCAGAATATCCTTCAAGCCCGAAATCTTCTTGTCAAAGATGAGGATGTAGGGGCGCTCCATCTCGCATGCCATTTTGTCGGCATTGGTGACAAAGTAGGGCGAAATGTAACCACGGTCAAACTGCATACCTTCAACCACATCAACGCGGGTCTCGGTGCCCTTGGCCTCCTCGACGGTGATGACACCGTCCTGTTTTACCTTCTTCATAGCCTCGGCGATGAGCTGACCGATGGCATCGTCGTTGTTGGCGCTGATGCGGGCTACATTCTCAATCTTGCTGAAGTCGTCACCCACCTCCTGGGCCATCTCCTTGATACCCTCGACAACGGTCTTGACGGCCTTGTCGATACCGCGTTTCACGTCCATGGGGTTAGCACCGGCAGCCACGTTCTTGAGACCCTCGGTAATGATGGCCTGAGCCAGAACGGTAGCAGTGGTAGTGCCGTCACCGGCATCATCGTTGGTCTTGCTGGCGACCTCCTTAACGAGCTGGGCGCCAATATTCTGGAATTCGTCCTCCAGTTCCACTTCACGGGCTACGGTCACACCGTCCTTGGTGATGTGGGGAGCACCATATTTCTTGTCGAGAATCACGTTACGGCCCTTGGGACCAAGGGTAACCTTAACGGCGTCGCTCAACTGGTCAACGCCTTTCTTCAACTCTTCGCGAGCCTTGATATCGAATTTAATTAACTTAGCCATTTTTATTGTTTTCATTTATATCAAACAACTTAAACAATAGGTAACAACATAAACAACTTAATTATTTATAAGATGTTGTTTTGGTTGTTCATAGTTGTTCTGGTTGTTTGACAAGTTAATGTTGTTTGATTTTCCTGATTATTCAACGACGATGGCCAGGATGTCGTTCTGGCGCATCATTAACAGTTTCTCACCGTCAATCTCGATCTCATTGCCAGCATACTTGCCATAGAGTACGGTATCACCAGGCTTAACGATCATTTCCTCGTCCTTGGTGCCATTACCAGCGGCACGCACTTTGCCCTTGAGAGGTTTTTCCTTAGCACTGTCGGGGATGATGATGCCGCCGACAACTTCTTCAGCCTTTGCCGGTTCAATAAGAACACGGTCATTCAGTGGTTTAATAGTCATGATTACTTTTAATGTTAATTGAGTTTTATTTTGTATTAAATTGATTTCACGCTCTGCAAGACTGCAACGAGTGTGCCAAGGGCATATAATGTGACAGGTAGGCGACAAATTGTCACCCACCTGCCATTTCAGTCACGATTACCTCACGTTAAGACGCCAAGTCGCTAAGTCTGCAGTCTTCAAAACGCGGCTGCCTCAGATAAGGGAAAGGACGATCTGCTTGACATCCTCGCCCAGGCGCTCTGCTTCCTCCATCGTGTGGGCCTCGCTGTAGATACGGATGATGGGCTCGGTGTTGCTCTTGCGCAGGTGAACCCAACTGTCAGCAAAGTCGATTTTCACGCCATCGATGGTCGTCATCTGCTCGCCCTGGTAATGCTTCTCTACAGCCTTGAGGATGGCATCCACGTCCATCTCGGGACGGAGCTCGAGCTTGGTCTTGGCGATACTATATTGCGGATAGGTAGCCTTGAGTTGGCTGACGGTTTTGCCACTCTTGGCCAGCAGAGACAGGAAGAGAGCCACGCCCACGAGGGCGTCACGGCCATAGTGGCTGGCGGGATAGATGACACCACCATTGCCCTCACCACCGATAACGGCACCCGTGCGGCGCATCTCGGTAGTGACATTAACCTCACCGACGGCAGCTGCCGTGTAGGTGCAGCCATGGTTATTGGTCACGTCACGCAGGGCGCGAGACGATGACAAATTGCTAACGGTAGAGCCTGGTGTGTGAGCCAGCACATAATCAGCGACAGCCACGAGGGTATATTCCTCGACAAAGAATTCGCCGTTCTCCATGACGATGGCCAGGCGGTCCACATCGGGATCCACGACAAAGCCCACGTCGGCCTTGCCCTGGCGCATGAAGTCACTGATGGCGGTCAGGTTCTGGGGAATCGGCTCCGGCGTGTGGCCGAAGTTACCCGTTGGGTCACAGAAGAGTTTTTCCACCTTCTTCACGCCTAGAGCCTCCAGCAGTTGGGGAATGGCCACACCGCCCACCGAGTTGACAGCATCTACTGCCACCGTGAAGTCTGCCTTGCGGATAGCCTCGACATCTACCAGGTCAAGAGCCAACACCTGATCAATATGGCGGCGCAGCCAGGTGTAGTTCTTCTGCTCGCGGCCCAGGTGGTCCACGTCGGCATAGTCAAAGTCCTCGGCCTCGGCGAGACGGAGTACCTCCTTGCCCTCGGCATCGGTGAGAAATTCGCCGTTGTGGTTGAGGAGCTTGAGCGCATTCCACTGCTTGGGGTTGTGGGAAGCCGTGATGATGATGCCACCGCAGGCATGCTCGCCCACGACAGCCAACTCGGTAGTCGGCGTGGTAGCCAATCCGATGTTGACCACGTCAAAGCCCATGCCCATGAGCGTGCCGACAACAGTGTTGAGCACCATGCGACCCGACAGGCGGGCGTCACGTCCGACGACGATGACGTTGGACTGCACGGGGGAGTTGCGACGCATAAAGGTGGCGTAAGCCGAAGTGAATTTAACGATATCGAGCGGCGAAAGGCCGTCACCGGCTTTACCGCCGATGGTGCCGCGAATGCCTGAAATAGATTTAATCAGTGACATTATTCTTTATTGTGTTTTTAGTCGCTAGTCACTAGTCAGTAGTCGCTAGTCGTTTGTATGTTTTTTTACTTGTTAGTTGGCTCTCACCTAAAACTTAATACCTAAAACCTAAAGCCTAAATCTGGCTATGATAGTAGCGAACGTGGTAGAAGAACGGTGTGACATAGGAAATCTCACCCGTGAAGCCATATTGCGACTTGATGATGAGATTCACCTCGCATTCCACGCCCAAGAACAATAGCGGATATTGCAGGCCATAACCCCACTGTGATGAGCTGGGCAGGGTATAGTCGGCATAGTTAAAGCTGCATGGCGTAGCATCCATTGTATTCTCATTGCCGCTGTAGGCCGACCAAGTGCCATCGGCATACCAGGTGGCAAGATTATATCGGGTATAGCGGAAATAGATGGGTGTGCCATTAATGGGCTTGTCGTTCTTCCTGTCGCCAGCATCAAGTACCTGCATATAGACGTTACCATCGACATCGATGCGGTAGAACGGTGCGTTCTCCCCCACTTCAAAGACAGAGTCCTTGGGGACAGACATCACCACGCGATGATTAGCAAGATAGGAATTGACCGCGTTGCGCTCCAGATTGAGGCGGTCGGCGTAACTCTGGTCGTTGTCACATGCGGTCAGCACTGTGAGGGCACACAGGCCCAACATTGTGTGAATGAAAAATCTTCTCATTATCTTTATTCTTGTTCTTGTGTTGTTTGTTCTTCTTGGGAAACTTCTTGAGGGGGAAAGAGGTCGGCGAGCACCTGGTGGAAGGCAGCGACAGCTTCGTCTAGCGTGCCGTTGAAATCTCCTCCGGCAGCATTGAAGTGACCGCCGCCATTGAAGTAGCGCACACAGATGTCACTGACCGAGAAATCGCCCTGGGAGCGACAAGAGACCTTAATCTTGTCGGCATCCTCACGCAGGAAGACGCTCCAGTAGATCTCGGGAATGGCAAGAGGCTTGTTGACCAGCGTCTCGGTGTCGCCACGATTGTAATTAAAGCGCTCCAGTTCCTCCCTGCTCAACGTGATGAGCGCAGCACCCTGCTCGGGGAAGAGTTGCATCTTCTCATGGATGGCATATCCCTGCAGGCGCAAGCTGTCGGCACTGAAGGTGTTCATCGCCTTGTTATACAGTGTAATGCGGTCAATGCGGCGACGCATGATGGAGGCCAATATCTCGTAGAACTCTGGATTATCGCAGCTGAAGGCGAAACCTCCAGTGTCGGTCAACAGCCCGACATACAGGCAGCTGGCTGCATGACGATCCATCAGTCTCAAGAGCCCCATCTGCATCAGGACGCGGAATACCAGCTCACACGTCGATGAGACCTCGGGATGTGAAATCATCACGTCAAAGGAATCTTCGGGGTCGAGATGATGGTCGATCAGCACACGACGCACATTGAGCGGCTCAACAAGTTCGGCAAGGCGGTCAATACGTTTCAACGAGTTGAAGTCAAGGCAGCAAATCAGTTGGGCCTCGCTCATCACACGGCGAGCGCGCTGTTCGTGCTTGGTAAATACCACCAGTTCACGTATTCCAGGAATAAATTCCAATGACTTGGGTGCCATGTCGGGCGTCACCACAACGGCATCCTTACCCAGCCGCCGCAGCACATGGCACAAAGCTAGTGATGAGCCCAGGGCATCACCGTCGGGAGACTTGTGGCAGGTAATGACAATGCGTTGCGCTCCATTGATAAAGGCACGCAATCGCTCTATGGTCTTATCGTCTATTATCGCACTAATCATTGTCTATACATTTGCCAAGAATCGGCAAAGGTACTGCAAGTCAAACATAATGCCAAATAAAAAAGGATTTATTTGGCATAATTGAGACGCCGACTACTTTCGCCGTCAGGCAAAAGTAGTTATTTTTTGCCACATCAACCCCAGATATCAGGATTAATTAAAGTTAATGCGGACGAAGACGGGATAATGATCCGAGGGCAAACGACGGGAATACTTGCTAAAGTTGATCTGTTGAGGCGCGTCATGCCCCTTGAGTTGGTCAAGCGATTCCTCGTTGGGTAGCCAGTAGCAGTTGGTCAGCACGCCATAGGAGTCCACCTTGGTTTCGGGAGAGACAAAGATATGGTCGATGCGGCTCGCGGTATACAGGTCGGCGTCAAAGGAGTTGAACGTGCCGTTCTCGGCAAACTTGAGACGCGAGGCCATGTAAGAGTCCTTCAACAGGCCTGACTCGGTGAAGATGCTGTAGATCTCATCCTTCTGGTCCACATTGAAGTCACCAGTGACAATGACAGGAGCCCCCTGGGCGATCTCGCGGATCTTCCTAACGATGAGTTTGGCACCCTCACGCCTGGCCATCACGCCCACATGATCCATGTGGAGATTAAAGAAATAGAATGCTTCGTCGTTGGTGGCAGTCTGGCCAGCAAATTTGCCCCAGGTGCAGATGCGGACACACGCTGCATCCCAACCCAAGCCAGGACGGTCGGGCGTCTCGCTGAGCCAGAAGTTGCCCTGGTCCAACAGCCTCACGCGATCGGTCTTGTATAAGATGCAGGCATATTCCCCACCCATATTGCCGTCGTCGCGGCCCACGCCGATATAATCATAGCCGTCGAGGCATTTAAGCATATCGAGTAACTGACCATGCAGCACCTCTTGAGCGCCGAACACGTCAGGCGACATGAAGTTCACCTGGTCACAGATGACCTGACAGCGCTTGGCCCACACGTTGCCGGCGATACTGTCGCCGCCATTCTTGTAACGGATGTTATAGGAGCCCACAAGCATCTGTGCCGAGAGTGAAGCCACTCCAGCCACAGCAATCAAAATCGTCAAATAAAGTTTCTTCATCATATTATCAATTAATTAATGGCACAAATTTAGTAAAAAAACGGCACACAGGATTGCAAACGTTTCAAAAAACCGTATCTTTGCCGACTAACAAGAAAAAAGACAATATGTTTGAGAATATCTATCAACAAATCATCAGCCCCGACGTGAATATCATCGGTGCGATTTCCAAGCTGCTGCTCAGCCTCACCCTGGGTGCCGTCATCGGCATGGAGCGCCGACGCAAGGGCCAGATTGCCGGATTGCGCACTTTTGCCCTCATCTCGATGGGAGCCACCCTCGTCATGCTCATCTCCATCTATATCCCTCAGGTCTATATGGGCCTCAAGAATGGTGACCCTGGCCGCATCGCTGCCCAGGTGGTGAGTGGTGTGGGTTTCCTGGGTGCTGGTGCCATTATCCAGATGAAAGGCTCGGTGCGAGGTCTGACAACCGCAGCAGGTATCTGGATGGCGGCTTGCATCGGACTGGCTGTCGGGGCAGGCATGTATCTGATCAGTATCATTGCCACCATACTCATCATCTTTATCCTGGTGAACATCGAGCGCATCGAGCAACGCCACAACTTCATGTGGGAAACCAAAATCATACGCGTCAAGATGCATGGCATCCTTGATGACATCCAGCCGCTGCGAGACATCATCAATTGCCGAGATGTCCACATCAGCGACGAGTTCATGAAGTTTGACTACGAGGATGGCTTCACCATTGTCAACTTTATGGTGCGTAGCACGAGCAAGGTCAATGTACCGGCGTTGTTCAAAGAAATCAAGCAACAGGGCGACCCCATCTCGATTACTATTACCAATGAGATGAATATGTAGTTTAGTCGCTAGACATTAGACATCAGACATTAGACTTTAGACATCAGACATTAGTCATCAGACATCAGACATTAGTCGCTTGTATCTGACAATTGAAAACGAACAACTGAAAATGGAAAATCTCGATATCAACAGCCTAATCAGTGATCTGGCGTTTATCCTCATCCTCGGAGCCATTGCCTCCATCATCTTCAAGATGCTCAAGCAGCCTGTCGTACTGGGCTACATTGTAGCTGGATTTCTCGCCAGTCCTCATTTTGCCCTGCTACCGTCGGTAGGCACCGAGGCCAACATCGAGTTCTGGGCTCAGATCGGCATCATCGTGCTCCTATTCTCTCTGGGACTTGAGTTCAGCTTTAAGAAATTGGTCGACGTGGGCGGCTCGGCGATCATCACCGCATTGATCATCGTGCTGGGCATGATGAGTCTGGGCTTTCTCGTGGGCAAATACCTGGGATACGAGCTGGTGAACTGCGTCTTCCTGGGTGGTATGATATCGATGTCCTCGACCACCATCATCCTCAAGGCGTTGACCGACCTGAATATGCGACAACGGCGCTTTGTGCCGATGACCTTTGCCGTGCTCATCGTCGAGGACCTGTTTGCTGTCGTCATGATGGTAATCCTGTCGTCTATCGCATTGAACAACAGCGTCAAGGGTGGCGAGATGCTGGGCAGCATCCTCAAACTATCCTTCTTCCTGATCATGTGGTTCACTGTGGGCATTTTCCTCATTCCCACGTTATTCAAGCGGTTCAAGCGTTACATCAGCGACGAGCAGATGCTGATCATAGCCATGGGACTGTGCTTTGCGATGGTGCTCTTCTCTGTCAATTCTGGTTTCTCGTCGGCGTTGGGTGCCTTTGTAATGGGTTCCATCCTGGCAGGCACCATCGAGGCAGAGCGTATCGAACGCCTCATCTCGCCCGTCAAGGACCTCTTCGGAGCCGTCTTCTTCATCTCGGTGGGCATGATGGTTGACCCCACAGTGATTGTTCAGCACTGGAACGTCATCGCCCTGCTGGCTGTTGTCGTCGTCATCGGTATGATTGTATTTGGCACCTTCGGTATGCTGGCCACGGGTCAACCGCTCAAACTGGCGATGGAATCTGGTTTCTCGCTGACCCAAATCGGTGAGTTCTCATTTATCATCGCCACCCTGGGTACCGGACTGGGCGTGCTTGAGGAGAGCATTTATCCCATCATCGTTGCGGTATCGGTGATCACGACCTTCACGACCCCATTCTTCATCAAGCAGGCCGAACCCTGTTACAACGCATTATATAAAATATTGCCCAAGAGTTGGACACGCCTGCTCAACGGCTACAGCCACGACGCCAACGAGAACGAGAGCAGCGAGACTAAACAACTATGGAAATCAATCGTATCTCGTTACGTGGTGAGGCTTCTCGTCTACTCGGTAGTTATCATTACCCTGATTGTAGTATGCCGCCACTACTTGATGCCGATCATTCTCAGATGGTTGGGCAACACCTCGACAACCCGTCTGATTTGCGTGATATCCTCCATAGCTGTTGTGTCGCCCTTTATCATGTCTATTGTCCGCCCCCCTGTCAAGAAATCGGAACGCGACCGTCTGGTAGAGACTAGCGGCACGGTATCCTATGTCCCCTTTGTGGTCATGGGCATTATCAGCCTCTTGTTCACCATCGTCTTCATCGCCTTTATCCTCCAGGGTGTTTACCACAGCGCTACAGCGGTTATAGGAGCTGTATTGCTCGCTTTTATCACCATCACCGTGTTCATGTTGTTACCATCGCCGCTGCGCAAACGCATCAGCAAATTGGAGAAGCGCTTCATCGACAATATTAACGAACGTGAAAATCGGCGCACTGGACGCGATCACAACCTGGTGAGCGACCTCCAGGTCGCCTATATGAAGGTGGAACAAGACTGTCCCTTCATCGGAGACAGGCTCCGCAACCTGGACCTGCGCACGCGCTATGGCGTGAGCCTGGTCAACATCCAGCGCGGCAGCAAGTCCTATCCCGTACCGTCGGGCGATATGCGCATCTTCCCGGGTGACATCCTAGGCGTCATTGGCACCGAGGAGCAGATCCAACGTATGCTACCACTCGTCGAGGCACAAAAAGAGACCGGAGAGGCACCGCCCCCTGACGTTAAATTCATGCACTTTGCTATCGGCGAGAATTCCCCGATTGTCGGTGTACGACTCGAGGACACCCGTCTGCGAGAAGACTACGGCGCTTTGCTTGTAGCAGTCCAGCGCGGTGAGGATGACTACATATCCCCCACCCCCGACCTCACCTTCATGACCGGAGACATCCTGTGGATTGTGGGCAACAGCAAGCAACTTTCGCCACTGAAAGGCTAATTCCAGCCCTCATCGACGATGTAGAAACTTTAGTCGTTACAATACGTTCCATTTTAAGCCCGTTGGGCTGCCAGGTTATAGACAGGAGTGAAGCGAAGCGGAACTCCTGTAGATCAGCGCCAAACACAGATAATAGCCCCATTAGGGGCGAAATACTGTGTATCAAAGATTTACTACCACCTAGATGAGTCCAAGACGAATGCTCACAATTGCAGAGGTTGCACTCGGCTTCGCCTCTTTACACCCCTGCCTATGCCCTAGCCGCTCCTGAGGAGCTTTTAACTGACACCAATAGAAAGAAATCAGGCATCTGCCCTATCGGGAGATGCCTGATGCATTTTGTTGGTCGCTTCTTGAAGTCATGAAGCGTTACTGTTCATTAATGATTACCAAGTGCCATTCAACAGGTAGTTGATCAGCGTGGTAACATCATTGATCTTGATAAAGCCGTCATGGTCGCAGTCAGCAGCCTGCAGATCAATGCCAGTAGGATCGTTGTTCAGCAGATAGTTAATCAGAGCAGTAACGTCACTGATCTTGATGAAGCCATCCATGTCAACGTCGCCAATTTCAACAGCGGGAACAACCTTATCAACAATAATGACATTGTTCTCAAGGTCAACAGTGATGTTGTATTCAGCAGTCTCCAGAACCTTGATAGCTCCGTAGTTATCGAAGGTCAGAGTCAGAGGCTGGCCTACAAACTCATCGAACAGATAGAAGTCACCATTGCTCTCAGGACCGAAGCGGAAGGGCTCAATGTAGTCCCAACTTCCCTGATCGTCGTACTCGGCAAGCTCAGTGGTGAAGCCGAAGGTCTCATCAGCATCCAGGTTAACAGTAGCGGTGTAGATCTTATTCTCCTCATTATAGGTCATCATAGTGCCGACATTGGGAGCCCAGTTCTGATCGTTGACAAGACCCAAGAGATAAACATTGGGAACAGTTACAACGGGCTCGGGCAACGTAGTGAATGCTACACTCTCGGTCCATGGGCTGGCAGCGCCTTCCTCGTCCAGACCCTGAACTTGAACCACATAATTGGTCTCAGGTTTCAAGCCATCGATGGTGTAGGGATTGGTAACCTCATTAAGATAAATCCACTCGGCAGGCTCAACATAGGTGATGGCGATATCATCGATGTTCAGACGGAACATGTCAGTGATGTTGTAGTGACGGATAGCCACATAACCCATAGCACCCTCGTAACCTGTCAGGTCAAACTCAAACTCGGTCATTTCTCCGGTAGCAACGAGCTCAGGATCCGAAATCAACACGAAGTCTGCGGTGTTAGTGGGATCACCACCTACGTTCACATAAACGGCAAATACCTCTTCAGCATAAGAGGGATCCTGACCGGCTGCCCAGAAACTCAACTTGCCGTCAAGTTTTACCTCAGGCGAGATCAGCCAGTTGTCAGGAGTGAGGGCTACACTCTGGTAGCTTGCCGAGGTCACGTGGCCTTTACCACTGTGATTGTTGAAGCTGCCATACAGGTGGTACCACTCATAGCCGTCACCATCGGCATCAATAGCGGTCCAACCACCAGTCAGTTCGGTATTTTCATTACCATTGGTGTCCTCCTCGAAGTCCCACAACAGGTTGTTCTCACTACCAGGAACAATTTCCATATAACGCAGGTTCCAAGCTACATTATTGTCATCCGTCCACGACACATCAGCAGTGTTAACATCAGGAACTACAGCCAAGTTCTCGGGAGCATCAGGCAATGCTGCGGTAAGGCTGATGTCATCGATGTAGAGACGATACATGTCGTAGGTGCCGTAGTGGCGGATGGCAAAGCAACCCACCTTACCAGCAAATTCTGAAAGGTCAACGGTGTACTCAGTCCAAGCTGCGGGGGGCTCAATGTCATCCGTTACTTGAACAAAATCTGCCACCGTTGTGGGCGTGCCTTCGCAAACGTAAATAGCAAAATGCTCAGGATAGTTACTAGAATAGTTCATGGCCCACACCGTCAAAGTACCACCAAGTGGAACCTCGGGTGAAATCAGCCAGTTATCAGGAGAATATGCTTCACCGTTCCAGCTGTATGACCACACACAATTAGGACCATTGTGGCCATAGGAATCGTCTGTTGTCCAGCACTCGCCGTCACCATCAGCATCAATCATGGCCCAGCCTTCAAAGTCTTCATCATCCTCAAAGTCCCACTCGTAGAGAGCTTCACCTCTCGTCTGGGCAGCAGATTGTAATGTCCAGTCAAATGCCTTAAACGGGTTCATCACATTTTGTTTCAGGGTACGGACATTCCTATCAGCAGATGACAATGCCTTAGAAGTTTCTGTCATCTGGGCCAGCATCGGCAATGCCAATACTGCCATCAAAAGAATTAAAGATAATTTCTTCATAAATGATACAGTTTTAAGTTAATATAAAAAGGAGTAAAAACACAAAAATCAATTCTAAATACAATTATACCCAGCCTGCAGGAAGTTCTTTCAATTTATAGATTGTTTCCTTGAATTGGTTACATTTGTATATTTTGTGCAAATATAAGGTGTTTTTTATTTTGTTAAAAATTTTTCTTAAATTAATATCTACAATTATTAAAAACCACATATTTGGGTTAACCGAAAATAATAGTATTGCTATAGATTGTGGCATGTTGATGAAGAACGCTTATCAATTGTTGGTAACTGACATCAATAAATCACAATCAGAAAATGTGTCGTGAGATTGCATGAGTAAAAAAAATGGACTATCTTTGCACAAATATTAACCAAAACTCATGCAAACCAAGTGTCTTATGAGATTTTGTTCATTGGCAAGGGGGCCGCAGAGTTTATCTACTATCCTATACAAAAATGGAGAATAACGTAACTATCAGACTGTATTCGCTGGGATGGCGCGAGATGCGCACCTATCTGTTCGCACTATTGTTTATTGCCGGCAACATCATCTTGCCGCAATTCTGCCACTTGTTCCCGCAGGGTGGCCTCATCATGCTGCCCATCTACTTCTTCACACTGATTGCCGCCTACAAGTTCGGCATCCGTGTGGGCTTGTTGACCGCCGTGTTGTCACCGCTGATCAACTCAGCGTTGTTCGGGATGCCTCCTGTTGCAGCCCTGCCCATTATCATGATCAAGGGCGTGCTGCTGGCGGGTGCCGCTGCCTGGATGGCCAACCGCAGTAAGGGCGCTTCGCTGCTAGCCCTCATCGGTGTTGTGCTGGCCTATCAGCTCGTGGGTGGACTCATCGAGTGGCCCTTGACCGGCAGCATCGCCAGCGCGTTGCAAGACTGGAAACTGGGCTGGCTCGGCATGCTTCTGCAAGCCGTCGGCGGCTGGCTGGTCATCAACCACCTCCTTCGCAAGTAATTTTTCACATAATAATTAAGAAGCACAAGAGCTATTGCACTCTTGTGCTTCTTGTATTGTTGGGGAAATCGGGTTATTTGTCGAGGGTCTTTTTGACGGTGTAGGTGCCAGGCTGATATTCTCGTGACAGGGTCTCACCCGGGAGGGTAACCGATGCTTTCGTCCCCTTGGGGATTGTGAACTTCCATATCCACTTGTCGCCCTCATACCTCCAAGAACTCTTGATAAGGCCGGCTGCCGAGTTATATTCGGCGTCAACGTGGCCGAGGCGCTTATCAGGGACAGGCTTCATGATAATGTGACGGAATCCAGGTTGAGCCGTGTCGGCTGCAATGCCTGCCACGGTTTCCCAAATCCACTGGCAGACGACACCATAGGCATAGTGATTGAAACTGTTCATGCCCTGAGGTCCCATTCCTTCCTCAATCATATAGCTGTTCCAGCGTTCCCAGATGGTTGTAGCACCATTGTCCACCGAATAGAGCCAACTGGGATTCTTGCGTTGGAAAAGCAACTCATAGGCGATGTCACTCATGCCGTTTTCGGTGAGTGTTGACATCAGAATGGAGGTGCCCAGAAAGCCTGTCTGCAGGCAATTACCATGCGACTCAAAGTTCTCACGCAGGCGCTTTAACAGGTTGTCTCGGGACTGACCCGTGAACAATTCATTCTTGAGAGCAAACAGAATCGGTGTCTGCATCGTGTTGAGGATATCGGCCTTGAAGTCGCCATTTTCTTTAAAGAAGCGCTTCAACAGATAGGCTTTTGCCTCGGCGACCATGGCTTCATACTTTGATGCGTCACGGCCTGTGGCGAGTGCCATGTCGCGCATCATCGCGGCATCGATAGCCCAATAGGACGCACCTAGGTAACTCCAGTAGACACGGGTATCGGACTTAACGCCATATTTGCCAAATGCCCTGCCCGTGCAGCTCTCTAGCGGCTCATAGCTCAACCAGTCGGCCCACTGATAGTTGCCGTTCTCGGTATTTAGGGCAGTGTGGTCATATTTCGTCTGGTTCACGTGGTCCATGAATTTCTCCATCGATGCCCAGTGCTGGTTCACAATGTCATTGTCACCGAACTGTTTCCAAACTGTCCAGGGGACGATGATGCCGGCATCGGCCCAGCCCAGGCGCATCATATCGTTAGACATGGCGCCATATTGTGCCCATGGTGCTACACCTGGATATGCACCCGTCTCGCTCTGGGTGTCGCGCACATCGCGCAGCCACTTGCGGAAGAAGCTGTCGGTGTTGGCAAAGAAGGTTCCCGTCTCGGTGAACACCTGCGTGTCGGCCATCCAACCCAGGCGCTCGTTGCGCTGCGGACAGTCGGTGGGAACCGACAGGTAATTGGAACGCTGTCCCCATAGGGTATTTGAAATCAGTTTGTTTACCAGGTCGTTTCCTGTTGTGATCTTGCCGATCTCCATATCCTGGGCAATAGATGTCACGGGAATAGACTTCACACTGTTGATGACCACATCGTCGGTCACTGTGATTGAGATCAGACGATAGCCGAAGAACGTGAAATGGGGATACCACTCGGCGGGCACCTTGGAATCGGCAAACGTGTAGTCAATTCTCATGCCCGTATCTGGGATGCGCAGGTTCTGACGATGCACACTACCTTCGGGGCCATCCATACCACGGCTCTTCAAGCCATTACCGTCGTTCAGCAATTCAGAGGTGATGCAGGTGAGTCGTGTTCCTGCTTTGGCATTAAATACAAAGGCCGGCACAGCAGAGCAATTCTGACCGAAGTCAATCACCAGATGCTCGCCCTGGTGAACAAGCATCGGCTCTCCACTCGTATATTCCCTGCTGATGACCACTTTGCCATAGGCAGTCGAATCAGCACCCTCAACATCTTTCCAGATGTAGGCACGAACAGGAGCGAGAGCGAGGTCGCGGCGCAGGTAAATCTCAGCGCCATCTGTCGGAAGGATTTCACCCTTGAATTCGTCACTCACAACAGGCGTAGCCAATTCTGGACTCATGGCATTGACTGCGCGCTCACGAGCGTCATATTCCTCGCCGTCAAAAATAGCAGCATGTTTTACAGGACCTGCAATACCGGCTTTCCAGTGTTGTGTGTCGGTGCCGTAGCGTTTCTTGGTTCCATCAACATAGGTCAATTCCAGGATACCTCGGAAGGCACACTTCTTGCCAACCATTCCGTCATTGCCGCCAGGCGTGACGATTTTGTCAGCCCACCACCCTGGCGTCACCTGTGCCGACAACACATTCTCAGCACCAGCAGCGGTATTAAATTCACCTGTAATGTCATAGGTGAAAGAACGCTTGGTCTTCATCGGATGGGTGAACCCCGGCTTGAGGACTTCCTCACCGATATTCTCACCGTTGACATAGATTTCATACACACCGAGGCCTGTCGTCATCCACACGGCCTTGGTCACTTGCTGCTCATTCTTGAGCGTGGAGACAAACCAGTTGGCACCATCGGCCGCCCGGGTTCCATCCTGGATTTTTCCTGTCACAACGGGGGCATCGGCAACAGCGATCCATGACGAGGCGTTCCAAGCCTCCTCATTGAGCGACGGAGCACGTTGCGACATCACGCTCTGCTTCACTGAATTGCAAGCAGTGAGAGCAATGAAGACCACCACGCAGGCGAGTTGTAGCCATTTAGATCTCATCATATCTATTATTATTTTTGATTTTTGATCATTAACTAAGTCATCAGCTGAATCGGACAACATCTATTGTCTAACTGTCATTTCAATAATGAATAAGTCAAAACAAAAAAAGCGATGACCGGAATCAGTAATAAGAAAGAGAGCCAGGTGCGTTGAAATTTCTTATAGAGAATCGCAGGCAGCAGACTAAGACAGACAGCTATGGCTGTGTATAAAAACATCGCTCCAAAGGCTTCAAACCATTTGTGACCATTCCCAGCCATATAGGCACCAATGATGAATCCCCAAAAAACCGAGAGCATCGCCCCCTTGCAGATTCGTTCGGTCTTCTTATCCAGGACAGATTTGTTCTTTCTCAAAAATTCGGCTGCCATCAAAAAAGCGACAGATAATGTTATCATCATCAGGCCAAATAAAAGGATAAAATCATGAGCCTCGGGTTCTCCTGCAGTAACAACAAGAGCTATGATGTACAAAAGAATGAATAAAATACCGAACCCTATAGCACAGGAAAACAGCAGTCGTTTAATGGTTGACTTCCAACTCAGTCCGTAGAATTGTCTGAAATCCAACAGAAGCAGATAAGTGACCAGCAAAGAGAAGACTAACGATATCAATCCAGAAATTGTTAAGAAGCCGATCGCCAATTGTTTGATTCCCGCTATGTCAGATGATAGCATGTGGGTCTCAACAAAACCACACAGGCTGCTCCCCAAATAAGCCGGAATCCTGCACAGTAGCATCTGGGATAGAACGAAAATCAAGAAGATATAGGTCTCAACAAGGTTGTAATGACAGACTCTGCGAAATGCGGCCCAAATACAAAGCACCATAAAAATGCCGATGAACAGCCACTCGTACAACAAGTTGCGTGACAAGAAGTGGGCAAACCAGACAAATGCATTATACAGGATCAGCAGGACACCAGTAGGGTGAAATCGCTCAAAAAAGCGGTTGTCTACCCAAGAAAAGAGAGAATTGATCTCAACACCAGGCAACAAGCTGACAAAAAGAGTAAAGACAACAGTGATGGCCAGCAATTTAAATGGCGGGAAATAGTGCTGCCGATGCCCATCCAAGTAGTCTTTAACCATATAACCCGGTCGCCAGAACAGGTCGCGGATCGTGCGGAAAATCGGTCGGTTGCCCAGTCCCCAGATGTCAAGAAGATTGAGAAACGCCTGGCGCCAAGAGAAACGGCTCCAATAACCTGCTTGCCCACACTGCGGGCAGTAACGTCCCATGAACTCCTCGCCACAGTTGATGCAGACATGGTCGGTATGATCGGCCGCCGGCAATGCAGCTCTTTCCCTTTGCCGCCGATCGAGCTTCAAATCCAATGCATGGAGTTTACGGCGCCAAGTATTCTTTTTGATAGGTTTCGGCGGTTTGGGCTTCTTGACTCGTTTTGTTTTGAGCCTCGAGGCTGCTATCTGTAATTTTGCGTTTAGTTTCATGGCGCAAATATATAAAAAAATCCCGCACAGGAACTATCCTGGCGGGATTAAATGATTCAGTCCTTAGCCTTCAGAGGCACAAATGCTTGATAACGGCGATTCGCTGGAATTGACTACTCATTACTTGAGCTTGAAATCAACATTGGTGCCATCGGCATAGGAACTGCGCATGGCTTCCCAGAAGGCGTTTTCAGTCAGCCCACGGTTATACCAGTCATCTTCATAGCGAATGCCATCCAGGCCCTTGCTGGTAGACGGAACGCAGACGTAGGCCGTTCCAAAAGCGATGGCATTATAACCCAACAAAGCCACTTGAGTAAGCTCGTAAGTCTTCTTATTCTCATCACCTGTCAGGGTGAGAGTCCTGCCAGAATAACTCCACGATTCAAAATACCATTCCGCTTTGAACCGCAGCAGGTCATCATTCACAACTGAGATAGTGCCCTTAACAGCCTCTTTTTCATTGAAAGCCCAGACCTTCTTGACAGGCGCATCCAGCGTGTTGTCAAAGGCCAAGAAAAGCGGGTTTGTCAGGTCCGTCTTAACAACTTCTTTCACGTCCAGAACAGGATTGTCGCCACAAGAAGTCGCGAATAGGCTGATAACGACAGCAATCAACGGTAACAGATAGCGTCTCATCTTTACAAAAATTAAATTGTGTTATTAATCGTTTCAGAACATCTTCTCAGGATAGACACCAGTAGCATGGAGCTCAGCGAATTTTTCCACAACGCCCTGGCGATCGGCGGCATAGGTCACACCGAACCACTTGCTCTCGGTAGTGAGCACCTTGACTTGGGCGGTTCCGTTGTTCACCATCTCGTTGACCACAGTGGGAATGAAGAACTCGGCCTTGGGCTTGTCAATGTTTTCCTTGAGGAAGTCAACAAAGCAACGCTCGCTATGCACAAAGTAGTCAGGCGTGAAGCCCCAGAAGTTCATCGACACGGGGGTGTCAAATGCCAAGTGCTGCACATCACCGTTCTCGTCGGTGAAGGCAATGTTGTGGTCAGCGTCATAACCGATGCTGGTGCGCTCCACTACGCCGGTGAGCAAGCCCTCGCGGGTCTCACAGACACCACGTGCCACGGTACCGCTCTCGCTCATGGTATTACCCACCTTGAAGCCTACCATGCTGTAGTGACCCTTGCTGCCCTCGGGCAGTGACGACAACTCGGCTGCCATCACCTCAAAGCTGTTGCGGCCATAATAGTCATCGGCATTGATTATGGCAAACGGCTCACGGATGACATCCTTACCCATCAGCAGGGCGTGGTTGGTACCCCACGGCTTCACGCGCTCTTCAGGGCAAGTAAAGCCCTCGGGCAAATCATTCAGCCCTTGGAAGACGAGTTCAACGGGGATATGTCCCTCGTATTTGGACAAGATCTTCTCGCGGAAGTCGGCTTCAAAGTCCTTGCGGATTACAAAGACCACCTTGCCGAAGCCACTCTTGATAGCGTCATAAATAGAATAATCCATGATGGTCTCGCCATGAGGGCCCAGACCGTCGAGCTGCTTGAGGCCGCCGTATCGGCTACCCATGCCTGCAGCAAGCACAAATAATGTCGGTTTCATTGTTTAGTTTAAGTGTTGTAAAAGGCCATGGCATAGCCATGACGCGGTGAACAAATGATTAATTGTCTATTGTATTAAAATCAAAGATGATAGTGCGGCGATACTCCTCGTCGGGGCGCAAGAGCGACGACGGGAAGTTGTCATGGTTGGGTGCATCGGGGAAGCCTTGGCACTCAATGGCAATTCCATCATAGTCATGATATGGTTTGCCACTCTTGCTCAGGGGGCAACCCTCAAGCCAATTGCCGGCATACATCTGGGCAGCAGGCTGGTCGGTACTGATTTCCACCTGACGGCCTGACTCCTTGTCACACAGCACGGCAGCCAAGTGCAAGTTGCCGTCCTCATGGCCGTCAATGACCCAGCAGTTGTCATACCCCTTGCCGTAGTTCAGGGCAGGGAAATCCAGCTTGATGTCACGGCCGATGACCTTGGCCTCGGTAAAGTCCATCGGAGTGTCCTTGACAGGGGCAATCACGCCTGTCGGGATGAGGTCGTCATCAGTCTCCAGATAGTGGGAGCAGTTGAGCTGCAGCACCTGGTTGAGGGCGGTTCCTCCCCTATCCTCTCCTGCCAAATTAAAATAGGTGTGGTTGGTGAGGTTGAGGGCGGTGGGTGCATCGGTCACAGCGCCCAGTTCAATCTTGAGCACATTATCGTCACTCCAGGTGTAGGCGACACGTGCGGTGAGGTTGCCAGGATAGTTTTCATCACCATCGGGGCTCTCCAACGAGAACACAACGGTGTCACCGTCCATCTCACACTCCCAGATCTTGTTCTGGAAGCCCACGTTACCGCCATGCAGGTGGTGCCTGTCCTGGTGATTGCAATTCAGCTGATAAGTCTTGCCGTCAATCTCGAGATGACCCTTGCAAATGCGGTTGGAGAACCGTCCAGGCACCTTGCCTGCACACGGGCCGTCAAAGAAATAATCCTCTAAATTCTTGTAACCCAGCACCACGTCGGCAAGTTTGCCGTCACGGTCAGGCACCTTGATTTCCAGGATGCCGGCTCCCAGCGACGAGAGTTTCACGCTTGCTCCGCTGGCGTTGATCAATTCATAGGTCGTGATTTCGCCACGCTCGGTCTCGTGGGTGTCAATTCTGATACTCTTCATGTTTCAATCCTCCACCCTGTGAGCGCCGTCACTGATGATGACATTGATCACCTCGGGCTCGTGTCCATATTTTGCATTGAATTTCTCCTTGGCTGTGGCAATGAAGTTGTCATAACGGTCTTCTTTCACGAGGTTGATGGTGCAACCGCCAAAGCCGCCACCCATGATGCGCGATCCGGTCACGCCACACTCGCGGGCCACATCGTTGAGGTAGTCCAGCTCCTCGCAGCTCACCTCATAGTCACGCGACAGACCGTCGTGGGTCTCAAACATGCAACGGCCCACCGTCTCATAGTCGCCACGCTCCAGGGCGTCGCACACGTCGAGCACACGCTGCTTCTCGCCGATGACAAAGCGGGCTCGACGATAGTCCTCGTCGCTTACCTTGTCACGCACATCGGCCAGCATGGTATAAGTGGCATCACGCAGGGTCTCGACACCCAACGTAGCAGCCACACGCTCACATGACTCGCGGCGCTTGTTATAGGGCGAATCCACCAGCTCGTGTTTTACCTTGCTGTTGAGCAATACCAGCTTGTAGCCCTCGGGGTGGAAGGGGAAATATTCATGTTCCAGCGAGCGGCAGTCAAGACGCATCAGGCAGTCCTTCTTGCCGAACACACTGGCAAACTGGTCCATAATACCGCAGTTCACACCGCAATAGTTATGCTCGGTGCTTTGTCCGATCTTGGCAAGTTCAAACTTGTCGATCTTGTTATCGTTGAACATATCGTTGAGGGCAAAGGCGAAGCAGGACTCCAGCGCTGCCGATGATGACAAGCCAGCACCCAGAGGCACATTGCCTGCAAACACGGTGTCAAAGCCCTTGACCACGCCACCGCGCTTGATGGTCTCGCGGCACACGCCGAAGATGTAGCGTGCCCACTGCTCCTGGGGAGCATCCTCCTCGTTAAGGCCAAACTCGCAGTAGGCATCCATATCCATACTGTACACGCGGACCTTGTCAGTGCCGTTGATATTGATTTCGGCCATGATATACTTGTCGATGGCACCAGGGAAAACAAAACCTCCGTTATAATCAGTGTGCTCACCAATCAGGTTGATTCGGCCAGCCGATGCGTAAATCACGCCATCTGTACCGAAGCGTTTTTTGAATTGATCTTGAATCTTTTCTTTCATTTGTAATTGATTTATAGTAATTAATGTTAACAATATTGACTTCATGATAACTCATGTCGAGCGCATGCGACATGAAAGGGAATTTACCGCCGAGCGGCAATTCTTAACCGTGAGAATAAAGGTCCAACGTTACTTATTGAAATAGCCGTTCGGATCGTTGAGAATACGCTCTAGATTTTCAGTATTGATGTGACCGTTGATGACAATCATCGCATCGGTCATATCACTAGCATTAGCGATAACAATCTCGCTGACATACTGACCGTCACGACGCACGAGGGCCGTCTTGGTGTCATAGCCGTTCTGATTGGCAAGTATCACCTCATAGGAGCGATTCTTGTAGAGATCCTGGATGCGCTTACGGTACTTATCGCGAACACTGGAGCTGCACTTGCTCAGGTCAAGTACTTGCACCGAATTGATGCCGATGCTGGCTTCGGCCAGAGTGGGTGATATGATTCGTCCGAGGCCCAGCAAGCCACTTCCCACGTTGAGATACTGTGCATGTCTGGCGTCACGCATGTCATTAATGATATCACTGGCATTGTGATTCAACATGCCACACGAAATCACCAACAGCGGCAGTAGCAATACAAATAATTTTTTCATACCTTTTACACTTTTTGGTTTGCTCGTGCAAAGATAGCATGAAAAGTCCGTTTGTAATTGATGTCAATTCTTAAAAATGACAAAATCGCAAAAAATGACAAGAAAAATTTGATTTTTTCCATAAAATAGCCATATCAAGCGGATTATTTCTTAATTTTGCACCCTTAAAAAAGAAATACAATTTTCAACAATTCAATGATATTAAGAAAAATGGCTAAATTCAATGACTTTAATTTTGCCGGTAAGAAGGCAATCGTGCGCGTTGACTTTAACGTGCCCCTGAACGAGAAAGGCGAAATCACCGACGACACCCGCATCCGCGGTGCAGTCCCCACCCTGAAGAAAATCCTTGCCGACGGCGGCGCCCTCATCATCATGTCACACATGGGCAAGCCTAAGGGCAAAATCAACCACAAACTCTCGCTGAGCCAGATCACTAGCGCTGTAGCTGCTGCCCTGGAGAGGCCCGTACAGTTTGCTCAGGACAGTGCCGATGCCAAGGGTCAGGCCGATGCCCTCCAGCCCGGTGAGGTGCTGCTGCTTGAGAACCTGCGCTTCCACCCCGAGGAGGAAGGCAAGCCCGTAGGCATTGAGAAGGATGACCCCAACTATGACGCTGCCAAGAAGGAAATGAAGGCTCGTCAGACCGAGTTCGCCAAGACGCTGGCAAGCTATGCCGACGTGTATGTGAACGACGCTTTCGGTACCGCTCACCGTCGTCACGCCTCGACTGCCGTTATCGCCGATTTCTTTGACGCCGAGCACAAGATGCTGGGTCTGCTCATGGAGAAAGAGGTAACCGCTATCGACAACGTGATGAAGAACGCTCAGCACCCCTTCACCGCTATCATCGGCGGTAGCAAGGTATCGTCCAAGCTGTCGGTTATCAAGAACCTGCTCGACAAGGTAGATAACCTCATCATTGGTGGTGGCATGGGCTACACCTTTATCAAGGCACAGGGCGGTCACATCGGCGACTCGCTGCACGAGGACGACCTGATGCCCGAGGCTCTGAACGTCATTGCAGCTGCCAAGGAGAAAGGCGTGAACCTGAGCCTCTCGGTAGCTACCGTAGCCGGCGACAGCTTCTCTAACGACGCTAACCGCCAGACGGTGGACATCTACAACATCCCCGATGGTTGGGAGGGCATGGATGCCAGCGAGGCTTCATTGGCTAACTGGAAGAAGATTATCCTCGACTCCAAGACCATCCTGTGGAACGGTCCCGTCGGCGTTTTTGAGTTTGAGAACTTTGCACATGGCACTGGCGAAATCGCCAAGTATGTGGCCGAGGCAACCCAGAACGGTGCCTACTCCCTCGTGGGCGGTGGCGACTCGGTAGCAGCCGTCAACAAGTTCGGCCTCGCCGACCAGGTTTCCTACGTATCGACCGGCGGCGGTGCTATGCTTGAGGCCATCGAGGGCAAGACCCTCCCCGGCGTAGCAGCCATCCTGGGCGAGTAAGACACTATCGCCTACGCTTAGCCTCACGATAAGGCACTAAGGCGCTAAGGTTTATTATTTCAAACAACTTTAACAACACAACTGACTACACAAACAACTTTTTAGTTGTATTGGTTGTCAGAATGTTGTCAAAGTTGTTTGATTTTTTATCCCCATTATAACTCCGTATTGATAAAAAAGCAGTACCTTTGGGGCAATAATAGAAACATAATCAGTTTTCCTAAAATACTATTCAACAAATTAGAGAAATGGAACCTTTATTTGAGAAACTCAAAAGCAACGCGATTGCCAAGAGGCAGCGCATCGTTCTTCCCGAGAGTACTGAACCCCGCACCATGACGGCTGCCGACCGCATCATCGCCGACGGCATCGCTGACGTGGTATTCATTGGCGACAAGACCGAGATCCTTGCCAAGTCCGCTGAACTTGGTCTCAAGAACATCGACAAGGCTACGGTCATCAATCCCAACGATGCCGAGGCTGTCGAGAAATATGCGCAACTGTTCTATGAGCTGCGCAAGGCCAAGGGCGTGACCATCGAGGACGCCCGCAAGAAGGTGCTTGACCCGCTCTATCTGGGTTGCTTGCTCATCAAGGCTGGCGATGCCGACGGTCAGGTGGCAGGTGCGATGAACACGACTGGCAACGTGCTGCGTGCTGCATTCCAGGTATTGAAGACCGCGCCCGGCATTAGCACAGTTAGCGGTGCTTTCCTGATGCTGTTGCCCGAGGGTTCACCCTACGGACACAATGGCGTGATGGTATTTGCCGACTGCGCCGTCGTGCCCGACCCCGACGCCCAACAGCTGGCACAGATTGCCGTGAGCGCCGACCGTACCGCCCGCGCTCTCGCCGAAATCGACGATCCCAAGATTGCAATGCTGAGCTTCTCGACCAAGGGCAGCGCCAAGCATGAGCGCGTCGACAAAGTGGTTGAGGCTACCCGTCTCGCCAAGGAGATGAATCCCAACCTGAAGATCGACGGCGAACTGCAGGCCGATGCCGCCATCGTGCCCAGCGTGGGTGCCAGCAAGGCTCCCGGCAGCGATATCGCCGGTCATGCCAACGTGCTCGTCTTCCCCGACCTGGGTGTGGGCAACATCGCTTACAAGCTGGTTCAGCGCATCGCCGGTGCCAAGGCCGTAGGTCCTGTCCTGCAAGGTCTTGCCGCCCCCGTCAATGACCTGTCGCGCGGCTGCAACGAGGACGATATCTACCGCACCGTCATCCTCACCTGCAACCAGGCAATCAATAGATGATTAGTGATTAGAGATTAGTGATTAGTGATTAGAGAAATATATAAAACCAAAGAATAATGAATATCTTAGTATTGAATTGCGGCAGCAGCTCTGCCAAGTACAAACTCATCGAGATCAAGGAGAACAAGACCCTCGCCGAGGGTGGTGTAGAAAAAATCGGTCTGCCCGACGGTTTCATCAAGCTGAAATTTGACGACGGCAGCAAGAAGAACATCGACCTGGGTCTCATCGACCACAAGGGTGCCATCAAGGCTATCCTCGATGCCCTCATCAATCCCGAATACGGTTGCATCAAGGACCTGAAGGAAATCGACGCCGTGGGTCATCGCGTGGTGCATGGCGGTGAGAAGTTCAGCCGCAGTGTCCTCATCACCGACGAGGTGAAGGACATGATCCGCGAGTGCTACGGCATTGCCCCGCTGCACAATCCCGTGAACATGGCAGGTATCGAGGCTATTGAGGCTGTATTGCCCAATGTGCCCCAGGTAGCAGTGTTTGACACCGCATTCCATCAGACGATGCCCAAGGCTGCCTATATGTATCCCCTGCCCATGGAATATTATACCACCGACCACGTTCGCCGCTATGGTTTCCATGGAACGAGCCACCGCTTCATCGCTCAGCGCGTATGCGAAATGCTGGGCACTACCCCCGAGGGCAAGCGCATCATCTGCTGCCACATCGGTAACGGTGCCAGCATCAGTGCCATCAAGGACGGCAAGAGCATCGACACCACGATGGGCCTTACCCCCACCGAGGGTCTGATGATGGGTACCCGCTCGGGTGACGTCGATCCCGGCGCCATCCTCTTCCTCATGGAGAAGTACAACCTCACCCCGGCCGAGATGCTCAACATCATCAACAAGAAGAGCGGTGTACTGGGCATCACTGGACTGAGCAGCGACATGCGCGATGTCGTTGACGCTGCCGAGGAGAAGAACGACAAGCGCGCACAACTCGCTCTCGACATGTACGAGTTGCGTATCCTCAAGTACATCGGCGCCTATGCTGCTGAACTCGGCGGTGTGGACATCATCGCCTTTACCGGTGGCGTCGGCGAGAACCAGTACCAGACTCGCAAGCGCGTGTGCCGCAACCTGGAGTACCTGGGCGTGAAGATTAATGAGGAATTGAACGACACCTTGTGGCGCGGCAAGGAAGGTGAAATCAGCACTCCTGACAGCAAGGTCAAGGTCGTTGTCGTCCTCACCGACGAGGAATACATGATCGCCCGCGACACCGAGGCTATCGTCGAGGGCCGCGAGCCGTAATTAGGTTTTAGCATTTAGGTGTTAGGTTTTAGGAGGCATCCGCTTTCTTGGGCCTCACGCTAAGAATTCAACTTATGGAGACGCAATAGTTTTGCGTCTCTTTTTTTCATCATATGTACCTCATGCCGAAAACAGTCATCTCCTGGGTTTTTATTTCACAATTGCGGCAAAATATTTGTTTTTGTTGCGATTAATGCATATCTTTGCGCTTGGATAATGACTTAACGTGATATGACCTGATTGTGATATCATCGTTAAGTATGTCTTGCTAGGTAATTAAAGTTATTGATTCATTAATTTCAGGTTCAATATGAATAGATTATTACTTCTTGCTGCAGCCTTACTCGTTGCAACGGCTGCCAATGCTCAAATCAAGCGTTCGGAGTTGGTCCAAACTCCACCCCGTCCCACCATGCAACTTGGTAAACCCGAAATCAAGATGGAGGAGATGCAGATGCGCGCTCCTGGAACCCCTGTCGTAAAGGCCCCTCAGCGGGCCGATAACGTCAAGGTGTGGTATCGTCGCCCCGCAGGTGCATTTACCGGTAGTATGATAGTAGAAAATGGTGTTTATGCCGGCTTCTTATTTACACCCTTATTGACCGTGAAGCCCTATAGCGACTACACTTTCTTGGGCTTTGCCGAAGGGGTGAGCGGGAATGCCCAGTATTATTGGGATGTTCAGTATTGGGACATGATGGGCCCTAATGGACCTGAGCAAACAACAACTACCGTAGAGGGCAAAAACCTCACTTGGAAGTGGGGTAATGAGATTGACGAGGTGCCCACATTCAATGTGATAGACAACGACGATTGCCACTCGTGGTACCTGCATGGCTATGAGATGAGTTCAACCCAACCGACGGTTTACGTAGAGCATAAAGCCAATCTGCTTTCTGTGCCTGGCCCAATAGAGGAATTGTGGGGCTGGGACCTCCTCAAGTCGAGCAAGACCTTCAGATATGGAAACAATCAAGGCCAGCTCCAGCCCATGCTAGTCTTGAGCGGACCTGATCCTTACGGACAGAACGACCGAGGTTGGTGGTTCGGCAAAAATGGCGGCATGAACAACTATCGCTTTGACGGCATTGCCCAGGCGTTTGAGAAGCCCGAGCATCCTTACATGCTCAAGCAAGTGGTGATGGACTGCGCCGTGCTTGATGTGACTGCTCAGGTTGACATGTACTGCAAAGTCTACAAGATTGACGAAATCCCCCCTTATATGGATGACGGCGTGGCTACGCTCCCCGAGGTGCCCGGCGAGCTCATCTGTATGGGCCGCGCTACGCTGACACCCGAGACCAATCTAGAAACTGGCGGTCTCATGTTCTTCACACTCTATAATGAAGAAGACGGTCTGGAGTATGATGTCACTCCTGCCATCGACGAAGCCATCCTCGTGGTTGTCGAAGGCTACAACGACCCCGAGATGGTGAACCTGAGGGACTTCTCGGCAATGATTGCCAGCAACTACGAGGAGGATGAGGGTTTCGGCGAACTCGCTTACCTCAAGTACGGTATTCCCGATGAGGAGGGCAATCTGGACCACTATGAATGGAGAGGCCTAAACAACTTCTTTGCGAACCACACGATGAAGACGGGCTTCACCATCTTCTTAACCACCGAGTTGCCTTATCTGACCTTCTACATCGACTATGAGGACGGCGAGTACGCCTTCCCCACCGAGGGAGGCGTGATGGAGAAGCATTTTATCAACCATACCTCACGTAGCATCGAGTTCTGGTCATGGTTTCCCAGCGAAGACGACGGATGGGAGATCACCTGCAATGGTGAGGAGATTCCCGACTGGCTCACCATCGAACTCGAGGACCAGATTAACGAAGGTGAATTCACAGGCGTAGTGAATGCCGTGGTGACCGCCGAGCCCCTGCCCGAAGGCTTGCAATACCGCGAGGCCATCGTACGCTTTGGCTTCTGTGGCGCCTACATTGACTACAAGTTCATGCAGGGATATACAATCGGGCCGCCTACACCTCCTCCTTTTATTTTTGATTTCAACCGCGACGGAGAGGTAACAATCGCCGACGTGGACGAACTGATCAAGTACATGGCTCTATTCCCCGATTATTATAATATCAGCCATCTCAATGCCCTGATAGACTATATCCTGGGTAAACACAATCCGCTGTGGTGAACGCGCCGAAGCACTCATGACTGATGTTATTGTATGCCCAATAACAAATAAAATGACAATATGGAGACGCAAAATTTTGCGTCTCTACTTTTTTTTGTACCTTTGCACGTTAAAACAAGATTATGACTATGTTAAAGGACAAGATAGAAGCGCTGAAAGCGCAGATTGCAGAGCTCAAGGCCGAGAACGAGGAGGCGCTTGAGGCATTGCGTATCAAATACCTGAGCAAGAAAGGTGAAATTACCGCTTTGTTCAACGAGTTCCGTGAGGTAGCACCCGAGGAGAAGCGTGAGTTGGGTCAGCGACTCAACGAGTTGAAGAACCTCGCTACCGAGAAGATCAATGCCCTGCGCGAGGCAACCAAGCAGCAGGCCAAGGAGCAGAATAAGATCGACATCACCCGTCCCGCTTTCCCGGCTGAGCTGGGAACAAGGCACCCCATCTCGGTGGTGCGTAAGCAGATCATCGACATCTTCTCCCGCCTGGGCTTCACCATCGCCGATGGTCCCGAGGTCGAGGACGACTGGCACGTGTTCAGCGCACTGAACTTTGCTGCCGACCATCCCGCCCGTGACATGCAGGACACCTTCTTCATCGAGAAGAATGACCAGGACGTGACCCGCAACATCGTGCTGCGCAGCCACACCAGCTCGGTACAGGTGCGCACCATGGAGCGCAACCAGCCGCCCATCCGCATCATCTGCCCGGGCCGCGTTTACCGTAACGAGGCGATCACCGCCCGTGCCCACTGCTTCTTCCACCAGATCGAGGGTCTGTATATCGACAAGAACGTGACCTTTGCCGACCTCAAGCAGGTGCTGCTCCACTTCGCTAAGGAGCTGTTCGGCACCGAGACCGAGATCCGCCTGCGTCCCAGCTACTTCCCCTTCACCGAGCCTAGCGCCGAGATGGACGTCACCTGCATGTTGTGCGGTGGCAAGGGCTGCGGTTTCTGCAAGCACACCGGTTGGGTCGAGATCCTGGGTTGCGGTATGGTTGATCCCGCCGTACTCGAAGCCAGTGGCATCGACAGCACCGTCTATAGCGGCTATGCCTTCGGACTGGGTGTTGAGCGCATCACCAACCTGAAGTACATGGTGAAAGACCTGCGCATGTTCAGCGAAAACGACGTTCGCTTCCTTGACGAGTTCAAGAGCGCACACTAGTATTTTGCCGCAACGCGGCAAAATAGATTAGTGATTAGTGATTAATTATAGAGAGACGCAAGATTTTGCGTCTCTACATTTTAATAAAGAGATGACGATAAAGGAAAGATTTGAGGGGATTCTGGAGTATTTCCAGCAGGAACAGCCTAATCCTGAAACCGAGTTGGAGCACAACAACCCGTTCCAGTTGCTGGTTGCCGTGATGCTGAGCGCCCAATGTACCGACAAACGAGTGAATATCGTTACCCCCCCGTTGTTTGAGGCCTACCCCACTCCCCTTGCTATGGCAGCAGCCAGCGTCGAGGACATCTTAGAATATGTCAAGAGCGTTTCCTATCCCAACAGCAAGGCAGCTCACCTGCAAGCCATGGCACGGAAGCTGGTTGACGAGTTTGACGGTCAGGTGCCCGACGACATGAAAGATCTCACCTCGCTGCCCGGCGTGGGCCGCAAGACAGCCAACGTGGTGATGGGCGCAGCCTTCGGCAAGGCTACCATTCCTGTCGATACCCATGTCTATCGCGTGTCGCACCGCATGGGTCTGTCACAGGGCAAGACGCCCAACGACGTGGAGCGAGACCTCATGCGCCACATCCCCGAGGAATTACGCTTCAAGGCTCATCACTGGATATTGCTGCACGGGCGATACATCTGCAAGGCCCAACGTCCCGATTGCCTGAACTGCGGTATCCAGCAGTACTGCAAGCAATATCGCAAGTAAAGTGTCTTATAGCGGCAATAAAGTGTCTCATATTTCCCAAAAACTTTCCTTTTCCACCATAGTATTTAAACCTCAATGTAATACTTTAGTCAAATTTTCGTTTTTCAAAACAACAGAACTTATAAGAGAACAACTATACGTTTTTTTTAAATTTCAAAATTAAGTTTATGAAGAAAGTTTTAGTTTTGATTGCTGCTGCAATCGTGTGCATGAGCGCAAGCGCTCAGGTTCAGTTCGGTGCAAAGGTTGGTTTTGACATGACCAACTTCTGGGGTAAGGATGTCGAGCATGGCATGAAGCCTAGCTACCAGGCCGGTCTGGTGATGGAGTACAAGTTCAATCCTCATTTTGCCATCGCTCCTGAAGTTGTGTTTGCTTCACAGGGTGGTAAATTCGATGCAATCCAGTTCAACTGGGGCGATTTCTCAATTGCCAGCAAAAAGAAAATCACCTTCAACACCAATTACATTAATGTTCCCGTGATGCTCAAGTACTACGTTGCCCCCGCATTTAGCGTTGACTTCGGTCCTCAAGTGGGCTTCAACGTATACAGCAAGGCATCTATTAAAGACGACATCACCTATGACCTCAAGGAGAGCACCAAAACCGTTGACTTCGGTCTTGGCTTGGGCGGCACCTACAACCTCACTGAGAACGCCTTTGTTCAGGCTCGCTACACATTGGGCTTGACCAAGGTATTTGAGGGTGATCTCAACAAAGAGAAGAACGGCAACATCCAGCTTGCCTTCGGTATGAAGTTCTGATAACCATTTCAGAATACAAGAGAGAAATACAATTATGAAAAGCGGCTGCTCCGTTATTGGGGCAGTCGCTTTTCAACTTTTATATGTCCAAGGACACATTAGAATTAATTTTGTTCTTCCTTTTGCGAACAATCGGAAAATTCTAAATTTATATATAAAAATATAAAAAGTTCTTAAAAAATTTGTACGATTCAAAAAATCGGTTGTACATTTGTACGTGTGTTTTTCATGGTATTAGATTTAAGGTTTGTGGAGGCTGTCGTGAGACATCTTCCACTTTTTTATTTCTT
>JBGUJU010000106.1:0-6831 GCA_045114065.1 Sodaliphilus sp. | reverse complement strand
GTCGTTCTTGTTCTTGAACAGTGAGGAGATGGCAGCGAGGAAACGGGCGAAGGCCGTTTCCTTGTCTGCAGCGGGAACATTGGGGATCGGGATACCTGCAGCGGCCATGGCCGAGGCGACGGCATCAGTGAGCACGGGCTTGGTCTCGCCCAGGTCGGTGATCTCATCCACGAATCCCCACTCATGGGCTTCTTTCGCATTGAGCCAGCCGCCTTCCCTCATCAGGTCGAGCAGCTTGTCCTGGGGCTTGCTGCACTTGGAGGCATACATCTGTGCGATGTTGTTGTCCAGCTTGGTCAAGTCCTTGATCGTGGCCTCGCACTGGTCAACGAGCTGTGCGAGCTGGTCGGCATTGAGGTTGCCCCACTCGAAGAACTCCGCGCTGCACTTGTGCACGAGGTACATGGCCGATGCGTCCATGGTGATGCGCTTGGCACCGAGCGAAGCGACGGTTGCCGCGCTAGCGTTCATGCCCACGAAATGGACTGTCACGTCGCCGTGGTTCTTGAAGGCCGAGGCAATCGAGAGCGCCGTGGCGAGCGAGCCGCCGAGACTGTCGATCAGCACGTTCACGGGCTTGCCCTCATATCGAGCGAGCACGTAGTCCACATAGTTGCGGTCGAAGTCGTAGCCTCCTACAAACCCTTTAAGGTGGAGTTGGTATTGTGTGCTTGGCATAATTTAAAGTTGTGAATTTTGGCTTAGTAAATGTTTATCGTGAGGCAAAGATACTGCGATGACCACCTATGGCAAAAGACATTAGAGCCTGGTTTCTGATGCCTTTGCCGGGCGGAGGGCGGGCCCGGTCACTCTCATCGCAGCGGGTTGTGTCGTGGATGGATCCGTTGCGGCCGGGGCAAAGAAAAAGCCACCTTGCGGTGGCTCCTTCTCGCTGGGTGCTGCCCTGCCTTAGTAGGCACGGAACACAAACGCATTGTCAAAGAAATCGTAGTCCGAGGCAAAGAGATCACGGGCGAAACGCTCATAATTGAAATACTGCTTGATGCTCTCGGGAACCTTGTCCAGCATCCCGCACTCGTCTGCGATGTGCTCCGCAAATTCCTCCTCGCTGTCGAACTCGCCGACGTATTTGTCACGGAAATCGTCAAACACTTCGGCATCCCTGCCGCTGCCCTTGTTCTCGATGAAGGCGTCAAACGCCCTGCGCTCGTCATCATCGAGGTCAGCGTATTGCAGAATGAGGTCAAACGTGACCTCGTCCAGTCCGCTTTCATTGTACCATGCATCGGGGAAATTCTCCATGTCTTGGAACATGAGCTCAGGGTCCGCCTCATCACGGTGCAGGAAGCGGCACACCTCGCAAAAGTCCTCATAGCTGGCAAAGGTGGTCAAATCAAGCCACATCCCGAACAGGCTACCGCAATTATATTTGTGGTACGTGCCCACATACACGGCAGGGTGCCCCGTGCGGTAATCGTATTTGTAATCTTCGAGGTCAAACTCATCATCGATATTGAAATTGGATGAGCTGAGCGAGCCTTTTACGATCTGCTCTTGAACACTGGCGCTGTCAGCACCGCTTGCAGGATTGAAAGAATTGAGATTGTTGTCCATAACTGAAAAATATTAAAAGTTAAACATACGATTTTGAACTTGTTGTCGCTTTCGCTTCGCCTTTACGATGCCTGCAAAGTGCGGCTGGAGCACACTAAAGCAAGGCTTGCCCGGGAATTACTACCCGCAGGGCTGGAGAATTTCCGAAGGCAACTCGTCTCGGCCTTGCGTGTGGGCAAGCCGCAATACCTTTGCAGCGTAAAGGCATCGAAAGCGAGGGTGAACAAGTCAAGGTTGTCTTGGTGATTTTTACGGACAACAGGCTATTTCTCCTGCAAGCGGTTGCGCCCAAGACCGCTCCAGGAACAAGAGCTGAAAAATAGCATTTTTGATTTTCTCAAAAACACATACACTTTCTGAAATATACTGACTCTACAACTTCTACAAATCTGCAATAAACTGAGGTTGAAAGGATTATAATGATGATTAAAGTAATCATATTGTAGAAAATGTAGAAAAATCATCATGGTTTCAATGGATTTTGAGGAGTCAAAAACTTATATCGTATTGATTATCAACAATGTAGAAGATTGTAGAAAAATGTAGAGTGCTATAGAAAGGCTAACCGTCTCTTTTCTTGCGTTGTAGAGTGTGTAGAGAATGTAGTGACAAAAGGGCAATGAAAATTTTTCGAACGAAAAGGCCCCAAAAGAGCCGACTACTTTCACAAGCCGTCGGCTCCGGCTATAATTCAAAACTTTTCAGGGTTTTGAAAGAAAACGGGTTATTTTACAGATATTATTATGAAGCGAATTCTTCGAGATTCAATCCGAATTGGTTCACAAGCAGGTCATAGTCGAAGACGAGAGCCTGGTCAACAGCTGTGACGGGCCGGGTTGTCACCTGTCCTTTTTCTATCACCTCAATCCTCGTCTGTACTCCGTTGACGATATTCTTGAACCTGATGGACTGTTTCCTTCCTATATAGGCATCAGAGTTTTCAAGATAGTGTTGGAGAGAAGCAGGAGGCAATAAGGCCTCGTTCACATAACGGCCGTGCATCTTGTATAACTGAAAGATGCGCGTGTGCCTCAGATAGAGAATCTTTTTAGCTGCAGGGAACTCGATCTCATACTTGTGGTTCGTGCATTTGATCCTGTTTTCGAGTTCTATGCGGTAGTCTCCGCCAAGCCAGATCTTTCCTTCCTGTCTCAAGAACGAGACAATATCCCAGAATATATTCAGTTCGTTGTTTGAGAGCGTTTCCCCGTTCTGCGCTATTATTCCATCAATGCTCACTTTCAACAGGTCATTATAGGTGAACGGCAACCGCAGCGCGTCTTGCAGCGTCCTGAGTGCCGCAAGAGGAATGACCCAGTTACGGATAATTCTGTCCTCGATGTTCGACTGACCAAGAGCATTGATGATATCCTCGAAGGCTTCATTGTAGTTTCCACGGAACTCGGCCTCAAACAATGCTCTGCACTGAAGTATCTCAAGGACGAGGTGCGAGCATCCCAGTTTGCGGATTGCCGCCATCTTGGCGAACTTCTCTTTTGCCTCCTGTGAGAACTGGCTTTTGGAATAGGACAAGAAGATGAAGCGAGAGAACAGGGCGATGTCTGCCGTCGCCATTTCCTGGCCGCTGACAATGACCCCGCAGGAGACTTTCGTGACCTCGCGCTTTTTGTCCCTTTCCATATTCATCCTGTTACGGCCAGTGCCGTCCCAAAGGCCTTTCAGAAACTCGCGTTTGTCTATATCGATGTTGTTCTTGAACTCATCAAGATGAACAAGCGCATTAGAGCACTGGGCTACGGCATCAGCAAGGGCCGGCAATGTGGAATTGCTGATGTTTGGCGGTATGTTGTCGATGATAAAAAACGCCATGAGAGAGTGGCCCAATTCTGATTTGCCCGAACCTTTGGGGCCAAAAAGATTGAGGATCGGGAAACTCCTGGTGTAGGAGACAACAACATCTCGGAACAAGGTGGCAAGCAGGAAAGCTATACCCACTTTGGCGTTGTCGCCAAACACATCTACAAGAAGCTCACTGTAGTCATACAGCGGGATTTTGTTGAGGCCCAAGTGAGTAAACCTGCGTTCAAACTGGAAGAATTGGGTATCGTTACGATACACTGACGAGAAAGCAGGGAGGTAGTAGTTACCTTGTTCGCCAAGCCTGACGATGCCCAGTTCGTCAACCTCATGCCACTCACTTGTGAAGATGCCGTTGCCGAAGGCGAAAAAGCCCTGCTGCTGCCAGCCTAGCTGAACGATCTGCTCGGCGGTCTCGGTGGTGGCGTAGAGGTACATCTTCAGCGTTGTGAGCTGCTCCTCCTTTGCTTTCCAGATAAAATTGCCTTGGCTCTCCACGCGTTGCCTGAACTTGGTGAGGGAAACAAGCTCCTCTTGTTTCATCTCCACCGTGACCTCAACGCCGTTGACGTTAGTGAGCAGGTAGAGACGCAGCGCCATCGTGTTGTCTTTAATATGAAAAAGCGGCTTCATCGTGAAGTTTGACCATTGGCGGCGTTTACCGTCTTCACCAACGGAGAAATAGCAATGGTTCTGCTCCTGGAACCCGTATTGCTCAATCATGTCTAGCGACAGGTTGCTCTCCTTCAGCTTTTGCTCGGTGAGACGCTTCTTGGCGGTCCTGATGGCATTCTTCCACAACGACCGCCCCGGCAGTGTCTTCACCAGCATATCGATGAACATGGACTGCTTCACGTCGTCTTCAATCTTGGCGACGAGCGTGGATATGGTCATAACCATCTGACTCTTTTGCTCCTGCGAACCATTTTCTACTGAAAGCTTTTTGGCATACCAAATGATGAAGTCCTCTTCCTCAAGATCTTCCAGAATGGCCTTGCTCCGACAGAAGCTGTCGGGGTCATTCTTCGTGTTTCCCTTACCCAAAGGGATTTCCTTAACAGTGATATTGAACCCCATATCAAGAGCCATCAAGGCGTTCTTGATGACGGCTGAAATTCCTGTTCCGTAAGGTTCTCCCGGCTTGGGCGGGTCGGCATCGGGCAGGAAGCAAAGGTTTTGCGAGAAACGCTTAATCTGGCTGAACTGTTTTTCAGTCCAGGCAGAACCGAGTGAAGCAATGGTGTTGTTCACGCCAAGCAAGTGGAGACGCAGCACGTCTGGCGCTCCTTCAACAAGATAGAACTTGTTCTCTTTTGCGGCAGCGCGTAACGCTACATGAATGCCGAAAATCGAGTTCTCTTTGCTGTAGAGCAACGAAGACGTTGAATTGAGGTATTTGGCGGTTTCTTCGTTCTCGCCGATGTAACGAGCTGTATAGCCGATGATGCGTCCGAAACGGTCGCGAATCGGTATCATTACCCTCTCCCGGAAAAAGGAATACAGCTGGCCGTTCCTCTCCGAAGTGCGGAGCACGCCCATGTCCAGCAACACGTCTTGAGGAATGTTGTTGGCCTGGGCGAACTGAACAAGAAGGTTCCCATTGCGCGGCGCATAGCCAATGCCACATTCGTTGACAAAGTCCTGGCTCCATCGCTTTGTGGCATAGTTGTACGCGTAGCGCCCTTCTTCTGAGCTCTCGCTCAACTGCGAGACAAAGAACGGCTGAAGGGCCTCGTAAGCAAAGAGCATAGCCTCGCGTTTTCGGGCGTTGGCGGTTTGCTCAGCAGTCTGTTCTTTGCTGTCTGTTTCCTCGATGGTCACACCATACATCTTGCCCAGTTCCCTGACGGCCTCAGGGAAAGACATGTTGCATTGGCGCATGAGGAATTTGATGGCATTGCCGCCTTCTTGGCACGAACCGAAGCAGTGCCAAGTATTGCGGCTCGGATTTACGATGAATGACGGCGTACGCTCATTATGGAACGGGCAGCAGGCGACATAATTGGCGCCTTTACGCTTCAGATCCACATAGCGACTCACCACATCGACAATGTCGACGCGGTTCAGCACATTTTCTATGCTTCTTTCGGTGATCATTCGAAGAACAGGTCATACTCGGGCAGCCTGTTCTTACCATTGTAGCACAGACCGTCATGATGCCAAGTGACATAGCGGTTTATCGGCTGGTCACCGTTCATTCCTATTCTCACCACTCCCGAAGCATGATCCAGCACCTTTTTGCCTGGTACATAGTATACGGCATATAACTCTGCACGGCCATCACGCTCGACGGCTTCTTCCCACTCGCTGACGCGGTGGTGGTCCCTAAACAAACCACTCATAACATCGCCGGATTAGAGGATTGATAGCCGCTGATGATCTCAAACACGACTTTCCTCTCCAGTTTGGAAAGGTTTCCGTGACTGAGTTTATAATAGAAGGTACCGTAGGACCAGCCGCAAGCATCACTCACTTTGGTGCGGAACTTGGGCTTCCTTGATCTTGGAAGGTCAAAATAAAACTTGGCGATGTTCATTTTATGGCAAAATATTTTGGTAGTTCAAAAATTAGTTGTAATTTTGTGCAAAGGTAAAGAAATATTTTCAAAGAAATGGCAATAAACTGCCATTAAATTTGCAAAATATTTAGGCTATAATTCAAGACTTATGTATAACGGCAAAAAAATCAAAGAGTTACTAGACGAGCGTGGACAAAATAATTCTGCCCTTCTTTCTGCGCTCGGCCTGGATCCCAAAAAAAACTCCCTTAAGACTGTCATCAATGGCAACCCGACAGCAAACCGCCTGGAGCAGGTGGCGGATTTCTTCGGCGTGTCCATTGACACATTATTTATAAGGGAGAGCATGACTGATCTTCTACCCACCAGCACGGAGCTTTCAAGCATTCAGGCTCTCAAGCACGAGGTAGCTAAACGGGACGAGTTTCTCCGCCTCAAAGACGAAATTATCAGAGAAAAAGAAGAAAGAATTAAGCTTCTTGAAGCGTTAAACTCTGTTTATATCAAGCAGTTAAGTGGCAATTAAACTCGGACGATTTTCGGACGGTAATAGTAAAATTTGGCACCTTTCCAAAATGCTAACTCACTGATTATCAAGGGTCGTTACCAAGCAAATTTCATGGTGGAGAATCCCTCCCTTTCCGCACATTAATGTAATGAATTGAAAATCAATTCATTACATTAATTTTTCATGCCTACTGGGACGCTATAGGGATGTTTTTTAAAATGCTTTACCTCCATTCAGTATTAGTTATATCGCTGAATTTCAAATCATTATATGCGGTTCATATTATCGGAACTCTATAGGGACGGAAAAACACAATAACAAGCGATTGATTCTGCACAAAGGCAATCAACCGCGTATGTTTTGTTTGAAAAGACGCTGCTACACTAATTCTGGGAAACGCGCACTGCACGGA
>JBGUJU010000105.1:0-14912 GCA_045114065.1 Sodaliphilus sp. | reverse complement strand
GGGTGCAGCTCAAGGAAGGCCTGGCCGAAGCAAGCCGAGAAAGTCGGCGTAGGCTCGGTGATTCCGCGCTCTGTACCAGCGAGCTTGGCGGTGAAGCCAGAGAGGAAGTAGTACTTCGTCTGCTCGGGAGTCAGAATGCTCACGGGAGGCAGTACGCCAAAGGCATCGGCGCTCAGGAAGATTACGTTCTTGGCCTCGGGACCGGCGCTCTTCTTGTTCACCTTCTTGGCAATCTTCTCGATGTGCTCGATGGGATAGCTGACGCGGGTGTTCTCGGTCACGCTCTTATCGGCGAAGTCAATCTTTCCCTCAGCATCGACGGTGACGTTCTCGAGCAGAGCATCGCGACGGATAGCGTTGTAGATGTCAGGCTCGTTCTCCTTCGACAGGTTGATGACCTTTGCATAGCAGCCACCCTCGAAGTTGAACACTCCCTCGTCGTCCCAACCGTGCTCGTCGTCACCGATGAGCAGGCGCTTCGGGTCGGTAGAAAGTGTGGTCTTACCAGTTCCGGAGAGACCGAAGAAGATGGCTGTGTTCTTACCTTCCATATCGGTGTTGGCCGAGCAGTGCATCGAAGCGATTCCCTGCAGGGGAAGGTAGTAGTTCATCATCGAGAACATACCCTTCTTCATCTCACCACCGTACCAGGTGTTGAGGATGACCTGCTCGTTGCTGGTCACGTTGAAGACAACGGCGGTGTCGCTGTTCAGACCGAGCTCCTTGTAGTTGTCCACCTTGGCCTTGCTGGCGCAGTAAACGGTGAAGTCGGGCTCCTGGTCAAATTCCTCCTCGTTCTGGGGACGGATGAACATGTTGGTCACGAAGTGGGCCTGCCATGCTACCTCCATGATGAAGCGCACCTTCATGCGGGTGTCCTTGTTGGCACCGCAGAAGCCGTCAACAACGAACAGGCGCTTGCCGCTCAGCTGCTTCACGGCGAGGTCCTTCAGAGCTGCCCAAGTGGCCTCGGTCACGGGCTTGTTGTCGTTGGGATAGCCAGGGGTGGTCCACCACACCTTGTCGTGGCTGTTGGCATCGTCAACGATGAATTTGTCCTTAGGCGAACGGCCGGTATAGATACCAGTCATCACGTTGATGGCACCCAGCTCGGTCTCCTGACCCTTGTCATAACCCTCGAGCTCGGGCTTCATCTCCTCGTTGAACAACACCTCATAACTGGGGTTGTATTGTACCTCGGTAACACCAGTGATACCGTACTTCTCTGCTAAGATAGCCTTATCAAATCTAGCCATAATAAATATTTAAATATTAATGAGTTAGGAATTTTATCTATTTGAAACGTGCCGCAAAGGTACACATTAATTTATATACTGCAACGAGAATTAAAGAAAAATTTCTTTAATTGTTGCCTCGTTATGTTTTTTTAGCAGTTAGCAGCCGCCACAGCCGCAGTCGCAGCCGTCGCCGTGGTCGTGACCGCAATCGCCACCACCACAGTCCTCACAACCGCATCCGCAGCCGTGATGATGGGGCTGGAGTTCCTCGGGCGTAGCGTCACGCACAACCTGTACAAAACCAGCATAGCGCACCGTCTCGCCAGCGAGCTGGTGGTTAAAGTCCATAAATACCTTCTCGTCGGTCACCTTGACGACCTGGCCCTCGATGCGCATACCTTCCTGCGTCATCATGGGTACACGGGCGCCTGGGCGGATATTCTCCTCGTCAAACTTGCCGTCGATATGGAAAATCTCCTTCTCCAGTTCATAGACCAATTCGGGGTTCTTCACGCCGAAAGCCTCATGGGGCTGCAAAGTGAAATCAAACTTATCGCCCTGTTCCAATCCCATGATGTGATTTTGGAATCCCTCGATGAGTGACAGGTCCATGCCGAAGACAAAAGCATCGGGGTGCTCCTTGTTGAACTTGAACACACTGGTCTGCTGATCACCGTTAACGACAAAGATCTCATATACGAGTTCTACGTATTTTCCTGCTTGAATTTTCTCCATTGAATGATTGTAGTCTTTAATTAATTAAAAATTTCGTGCAAAGGTAGTAAAAAACGCGCTCAGAATCAAACAGGATGGCACGATTTTATTTATCCTCTCGCGTGTTATACTTTTTTCGGCAAAGAAAGCGATTTAATTCGCAATATTTCGAGTTTTTGGAGTACCTTTGCAGCGACAAAAGGTGAATTAACATGATGACTGAGAAATTTGACATGGTGGCGAAGACCTTCCTGGGTTTGGAAGGCGTGCTCGCCGACGAGTTGCGCGCTCTGGGCGCCGAGGAAGTTACCGAGGGCAACCGCGTGGTTTATTTCAAGGGTGACAAGGAGATACTCTATCGGGCGAACTTCGCCTGCCGCACGGCAGTTCGTATCCTCAAGCCGTTCTTGACACTGCGTTCCAACAGTGCCGATGACCTGTATGAGCAACTCAAGACGTTTGACTGGGAGCAATTGATGACCGTAAAAACCACGTTCGCCATTGATGCTACCGTCTATAGTGAGGACTTCAACAACTCACGCTTTGTCACTTACCGTGTCAAGGATGCCATCGCCGACTACTTCAATGAGAAATACGGCAAGCGTCCCAGCATCCGCCTGACCAATCCTGAAATCCGCTTTGATGTACACATCTCGGGCCGCGAGGTGACCATATCGCTTGACAGCAGCGGCGACCCGCTGTTCAAGCGTGGATGGCGCGTGGCTCAGACCGATGCCCCCATCAACGAGGTGCTGGCTGCTGGCATCATCCTGCTGAGCGGCTGGGATGGCAAGACCGACCTGATTGATCCCATGTGCGGTTCGGGCACTTTCCTGATCGAGGCTGCCCTCATCGGTGCCAACATTGCCCCTGGCGTTTATCGTGATACCTACGCCTTCCAGCAGTGGCCCGACTATGACGAGGAACTGTTCGACAAGATCTATAACGATGACAGTTCGGAACGCGAATTCACCCATAAGATTTATGGCAGCGACATTGAGGGCAAGGCGATAGCCATTGCGCGTGCCAATGTCAAGAATGCCGGTCTGAACAAATACATTGAGCTGGAGCGCCGTGACTTCAATGACATTGAATTAGTCCCCGAGGGCGGCACACTCATCAGCAATCCGCCCTATGGCGAGCGCCTCAACGTCGAGGATATCGAGGCCTTGTACAGTGACTTGGGATTCAAGCTCAAACACACCTTCCGCGGTTATAATGTCTGGCTCATCTGTAACAACGAGGAGTTGTATTACAAGGTGGGTCTCAAGCCGTCGGTACGCTACAAGCTCAACAACGGTGGTCTGGACTGTGAACTGCTGCAGTATGTCATCTTTGACGGTCGATATGATGAGTTGCGTGGACGTGGTGAGCACATCCGCAACGAGGGTTTCCGCGCCAGCGAGCGCAGCCAGGGCAAGTATTCATCGCGTCAGACGGGTGATGCAGGCGAACGTCGCCCGCGTCGCGAGGATCGTGACCGCCGTGATGACCGCGGTGAGCGTCCTCGCCGTCGTCCTGACGATGACCGCCGTGGCGAGCGTCCTCATCGCCGTGATGACGACCGTCGCCGTGACGACAGCCCCATCACTGACGAGGAACGCCAGCGCCGCGCTGCCGTCTCACGCGACCGCCGCATGATGTCGGATGTGGATAACCGCGACAAGCGTGGTCGTTATGATAACGACTTTGACCAGGAGTTCCGCCATACCGAGACTTTTGCCAAGCGCATCCTGCGAGACCGCAAGCCCACGCTGGGTGCAGACAAGGAAGTGCCCATCATCCACGGTCGCCGCAAGAGTTGGAAACGCCGTGACCTGGACGAGCCGAAAGACAACACTGATAACGAATAAATCGTCATTGGAAAAAACTACAAATTGCGCTAATTAAACTAATTTGGCATCCGCATACTTATTATTCTTTCAGGTTTCACAAATTGCCCTACATTAAATGAACTACGGTTTACGCTAGTTGAACCCATGATATCCGATAATGTATTTGTGGAATTAGCGTAATTGGTAGTTTGTATCTTGAACAGACTGGCAAGGATGTCGACAAGCGAACATATTAACGAGTATTTCAACGGAAAGGGCTTTATGGCGCTTTCGGTTGTCGCGCTTGTTGTGGTGACACTCGCGGCGTTGTCCTTTGGTGTCCAGCCGCCTGAGGTTGAGGGAAAGGGCGTCTTTTTCTCGTTTCAGGGGACACTCATTGACGCTGGCCCAGTGGCGGCTGGCCTGAATGTGCTGTGCATATTGTTGACAGGTGCTATCATGTTGGCATTGAACAAGGTTTTCACCTTTGTCCGATCGGTGACCCACTTGTTCGTCTCGGCATTTTTCCTGTTACAGTTGGCCCACCCGTCGGGGCTTGTCGCCTTCAATGCCGGCACATTGTTGTGCCTGGTGGCATCGGTGACGCTGATGCCGTTGTTCGCCTCGTTTCAGGATAGCCACGCCCAGCGCAGCATCTTCTTGATCTTTGCAATGGTAGCTGCAGGCACCATGTTTCATTACGGCTTCCTGATGTTGATACCCGCCTACCTGTTGGGGTTTGCCAATATGCGTGCACTGGGTCTGAAAGGATGCCTTGCGATGCTCTTTGGAGTGGTGACACCATTCTGGATTGTCCTGGGCCTAGGCCTCGCCAGCCCGACAGATGCGATGCCTCCCCAGTGGTCATTGATGGAGCGGCCTGAGATCAATCTGCAGGTGGCATTTGCTGCCGTCACTGCCGTGGTCGGCATCGTGCTGGCAGTGATGAACCTGCTCACTATCATGAACTACAGGATGCAGACGCGTGTCTATAACATCTTCCTGATGATCATGCTTGTGATAGCTATCCTTGCCGCCAGTCTGGACTATCATGACCTCGCAGTCTTCTTGCCCTTGCTCAACCTGATGGTCGCTATCCAGATAGCCCAGGCCTTTGCCTTGCGCACAACGTTCCATCACCGTTATGTGCTCATCCTCCTGTTCACTGTGGCATGCTTGGTTACCGCTGCCGCCCATCTGTTATTGCCATGAGAATCATTGTAGATAACCATATCCCGCACATCCACGGTCTGATTGAGCCGCGTGCCGAAGTGCTGTACCTGGAGCCAGAGAACATTACACACGAGGTCGTGCGAGATGCCGATGCCCTCATCGTGCGTACACGCACCTGTTGTGACGCAAGCCTACTCGAGGGCAGCCGCGTGCGCTTTATCGGCTCTGCCACCATCGGCACCGACCATATTGACCTTGGCTACTGTGCCGCCCACGGCATTACCGTGCGCAATGCCCCCGGATGCAATGCCCCGGCGGTCGCACAATGGGTATTCTGTGCCATTCATGCTTGGATGCAGGCCCGTGACATCGCCATGCCAGGCGACCTCACGCTGGGCGTCGTCGGTGTGGGGCATATCGGCTCCATCGTCGCCCGTTGGGCCCGACAACTCGGCTTCACCGTCCTGCTCAATGACCCTCCAAGAGAGAATGCGGAGAATAGGGACGGTTCTTGTGATGAGATCTTCAGCCCTCTTGACGAGTTACAGCACCGCTGCGACATCATCACCTTCCACACGCCGCTGACGCGCGACGGCCAGTGGCCCACGTGGCACCTGTGTGACCAGGCGTTTTTTGACGGCTTGGCCCGCTGCCGACTCATCCTCGATGCCGCCCGCGGTCCCATCGCCGACAATGCCGCCCTCTTGAACTGGCACGGCGACGTAGGGCTCGACTGCTGGGAAAACGAACCCGACATATCCCCTGCCCTGCTGGAAAAAGCTATCGTTGCCACACCCCATATCGCCGGCTATAGCACCGAGGGCAAGCAGCGTGGTACCGCCATGATGCTTGCCGCCCTTAATGACTTCTACGGCTGGGAGATTCCAATCCCGATGATTGCTAGCCGCGCCACAGGCGCGGCACAGGTAACCCTCGAGGGCATTGCCGCTAGCTATGACATCCTGGCTGACTCTGCTGCACTGAAAGCCAATCCCGCCGCCTTTGAATCCCTCCGCAACCACTATACCTACCGCCACGAGTACAAGTAGTTCTTCGGTGCCGATATCAATAAATAGAGAAGTTAGCATGAAAAAGTGATGCCAAACTGATGATGGGCTGCAAAAATACATTATCTTTGCAGGAAATAATGACATCAATTAACTACTAAACTATCACTAACACAATGAAAGAATTAAAAGGAACCAAGACTGAGAAGAACCTGATGGAAGCCTTTGCTGGCGAGTCACAGGCACGTAACAAGTACACCTACTATGCCTCCAAGGCAAAGAAGGATGGCTATGTGCAGATTGCAGCCATCTTTGAGGAAACTGCCAACCAGGAGAAGGAGCACGCCAAACTGTGGTTCAAGCACTTGCAGGGTGGCGCCGTGAAGGGCACCATCGAGAACCTGGAGGATGCTGCTGCCGGTGAGAACTTCGAGTGGACCGACATGTACAAGCGCATGGCCGAGGAGGCCCGTGAGGAAGGTTTCATCGAGATTGCCGAGCAGATGGAAGGCGTAGCCGCTATCGAGAAACTGCACGAGGAGCGCTATCTCAAGCTGTTGAACAACATCAAGGAGGGTATCGTGTTCTCACGCGACGGTGACACCATCTGGCAGTGCAGCAACTGCGGCCACGTGGTTATCGGCAAGAAGGCCCCCGAGATGTGCCCCGTGTGCAACCATCCGCAGGCCTACTTCCAGATCAAGGCTGAGAATTATTGATTTTAGACTTTAGACTTTAGTCATTAGACGTCAGACATTAGATGTTAGACGTTTTGGGCTATTGCGATTAACAATGGCGGGCAGGAGTTGATTCCTGTCCGCCATTGGTGTTTTTATAGTAACGGGCTCCTATTGGTTGCGGGCTTGATCACGTCGCTCCTTGAGTTTCTTCTGAATGATGCTCTCAACCTCAAAGAAACGCTCCACCTGACCAGCATTGAGCACTGTGGCCAGCTTATCGATATATTTCAGACGGATGCCCTGGGCACGCTGCTGCATCTCAATTTTGCGTTTCTCGATAGCGGCCGCATCACTGCTTGTACTAGGCTTGATGGGGCGCTTTCGTTCAGCCCACAGGGAGGTCATTTCTTCGCAATAAGCACGATAGATCGGCTCAAATTTCTTCTGTTGGGCCTCGGTTATATGGAGACGATACACAAGCTCGCGCACCTTGGCTTTATAAAGCCGCTCGTTGAGCGTTCCGCTCTTATTCTCCTGGGCTACAGCTGTCAAACTGATGACACTCAATAGCAGGATAATGAATATTTTCTTGGTCTTTTCCATGACTTAATCGGGTTTAGTATTCTGGAATCTCTTCAATCTCGTAGTATGGTAATTGGGCTGCCTCCTCATCGCTGAGGGTACTCAGGAACTCGTCAAGTGGGCCATCGCTGCTTTGTGCGACAATAGTTTGTCGGGCTTGGTCATGCATCAGCGACACACCAAAGCCGATGAGTAGTAGCGCGACAGCAGCTGCCGATGCTGCCATTATCCTCCAGCGCTTGCGGGTGTTGGCTCTGCCCTGAACCCGGATGGCATTTTCGGTCTTTGCGTCAATCAGCTCATTCAGGTACTCTTCACTCTCCTGATAGGGCAGCCTCTTGCCTATGTCATTCAATTGTTCTCTCATTGTGAGTGTTCTTTAATGTAATTCTTGACCCGCTGGGTCGCATAGTGATAATTAGTCTTCAGCGAGGCAATGTTCTTGCCCGTAATGCGAGCAATCTCCTCATAGCTGAGTTCGTCATAGTAGCGCAGGTTGAAAGCGATGCGCTGTTGGGTAGGCAACGTGAGCAAAGCCTGCTGGAACATCGTTTCCAATTCGTTACCATCAAGCACAGCCTCGGCCCTAAGTTTGGAAGTCAACGTCTCGCCCAGGGAGTCGATGCTCTGGAACAGATGGGTCTGCCGGCGCAAGTGCTGCAGGGCCTCATTAGTTGCCACACGATAAAGCCATGTCAACAGGGGGCCATCGCCCTTGAACGAGCCGATGCCATCCAGTACCTTAATACACGTTTCCTGCAGCACGTCCTCGGCGTCATCATGACCGACGACAATGCGCCTAATGTGCCAGTATAGGGTTTGCCCATACTGCTTCATGAGACACCTGAAACCCTCGTTGCGCTGAGCCGGGTCCTGGAGCATCTGCTGAAACGTGCTGTCGTCGCTCTTGGTTGCCATGTTATTATATAGATGTGAAAAAGGGATGAAAGTTAAATATATAGCAGTATTTTTTATTATTTTTGTCTCGGAATCTAACCTTTATCGGTTTTATGCATCTTCTTATTGTAAAAACCTCTAAACTCGTTTTACTATGATAAAAAAATCTATCCAACGACTCTTGCTTGTAGCAAGCGTATTCCTTATGGCAATGAGCACCAGCGCCCAGACGTGTGAGCCTGGTGGCGGCTGCGGTGGCGACACAACAGCTGTTGGCAACTATGATGTCATGTCTCCTGTGGGAGTGTCATCGGTCGACATGATTGAACAGGCGCCACGCCTAGAAACCCTTGAGGGCAAGACCATTGCCCTAGTGGGCGGGTCCTTTATGGCAAGTGTGACCCATGTGGAACTGAAGAGAATCATTCAGGAGAATTACCCGACTGCGACGGTTTATGTATTGAGCGAAATCGGATCGGCAGGACTGTTTCCTGGCCCCCATTCACACAGACCTCAAGTGGAGCGCTTCCAGCAACGGTTGCTGGAATACGGAGTGGATGCTGTCATCTCGGGCAACGGCGGTTGCGGAATCTGTACCCCCAAGGAGACCGGCTCTTGCATTGCTGCCGAGTATATCGGTATCCCATCGGTGATGATTACCGCTCCCACGTTTGAAGCCCAAGCCAAGACCACAGCCTATAATAACGGTGTTCCCGTCCTGCGTGTAGCTGTTTACCCTGGCGCGTTTGCCTCGCATACCGAGGATGAACTCAAACAGAACACCCGCGAAGTGTTGTGGCCCCAGATTCTGGAAATGTTGACCACACCTATCACTGTTGCCGAGATTATTGAGAATACGCATTTGGAACCCGAGGATCCTCAGGCTCCCATATTCAGCGGCACGATTGATGAAGTCAATGAATTCTACAACGACATGATGTGGAGTGATGGCATGCCCATCATCCCGCCGACCAGGGACCGCGTTGAGGAATTCATGAAATATACCGACTACCGCTGGAACCGAACGATAGCCGTGCTGTCGCCGTCCTATCGCCAGAGCCTGGTATGGCATGTCGCCGTCAACGGCGTCATGGCTGGTTGCAAACCAGAACACATGCCCCTGTTGATTGCATTGACCAAGGCCATGACATCGAGTGAGTTTCGCCGCACGCTAGGCAGCACCCATGCCTGGATCCCCTACTGCTGGGCCAATGGTCCCATGGCACGGCAGTTGGGTTTGGACCACGGTCAGGGGCAGATCAATGAGCAGGCCAATATAGCCATCGGCCGTTTCATGAACCTGGCGATGTTGAACCTGGCAGGCTACTATGTGAAGCAAGACCGTATGGGCACCTTCGGCTACCCTGTCTCATGGTGTCTTGCCGAGGATGATGAAGCCTGCCTACGCGTAGGTTGGAACCCCTATCACGTCCGTCAGGGCATCGACCTCAACGAGAGTGCGATAACAGTGGCTTCTACCTTGTTGTGGGGAAACAATATGCCACCCGCCACGACCGATGGCGAGAAAATCATGCAACTGCTGGCCTGGGACATCACCGAGCGTTGCCAACTGGCACTGGGCAGCGGCGTGCAATACACTCATCGCACCATCCTCATGACCGAGGAAGTCGCATCTATTCTCAAGGAGAAATATGGTACCATCGACAACCTTGAGGACCAGCTGATTGCAACAGCCCGCCGTCCGCTGTATGAGCGAGCCTTTGCCCACTACTATGCCAATCCCGGCAGTGCCATCAACCCAAACCACACGTCGCTAGCAGACTATATGGTCCAACTGCAGGAAGAGGAGGATGCCGAGATGACCAATACCCCTGAATGGTATGCCAGTGACGCCGCCCAGATGTTGACCATTCCCACAATGGTCAAGGGAGAGACTGCCTTCCTGATAACAGGTGACGCATCGCGCAACAAGATCCAGACCTTGCCCGGAGGTGCCATGTCGACCGTCGCCGTTGAACTGCCTGCGGATTGGGATCAGCTGATGGAGGAAAAAGGCTATGAGCCCCTGCGCTCATTCTACCTGGAGCCCATCAATGACGAGGGTCATGACACGCTGACCGATATCGAGGAGGTGGAAACCGAGCCCACTCCTGCCCCACAATCTAACGGAAAAACCAAAGTACGCTACTACAACCTCGGAGGGATGGAAAGCAACACCCCCTTTGATGGCTTGAACATCGAGGTGACTACCGACAGTGAGAATGGCTCAAGTGCCAAGAAATACATCCGCGTTCATTAAGCCTTGATTGAGATGAGACGAAAATATCAATTCTTTTTCCTACCGTTGTTGCTGGTCTTGCTGTCTTTCTTCCCGTTGCAGGCAGCAGCCGACCAACAGCGAGGCGATGCCAATGGTGACGGCAAGGTCAACATCACAGATGTCACCTATCTCATCAATATGTTGCTCTCGGGGGATAATGGCTCGGGCAATGCTGCCGCCGACGTGAATGCCGATAGAATCCTGAGCATCACAGATGTCACCGTCCTCATTGATCATCTGTTGAACGGCAGTGAATTGCCACCGTTTGAACCTCTAGTGCTGGAGTTCACTGTGGGTGACGTGACATTTGTCATGGTTCGCGTTGAAGGTGGAACTTTCTCAATGGGCGCCACTGCCGAGCAAGGAAGTGATGCAAGCAGCCGTGAAAAGCCCGTTCATCAAGTGACATTGTCATCTTACTATATCGGTGAAACCGAGGTCACCCAAGCTTTGTGGCAAGCAGTCACGGGCCAATCACCTAGCTATTTCTCGGGCAGCCAGCTTCCTGTGGAGCAAGTGTCGTGGCAGGACTGCCAAACGTTCATTGCTGCGCTCAATGAGATGACCGGCATGAACTTCCGCCTGCCCACCGAGGCAGAATGGGAATTTGCCGCCCGCGGTGGCAATGAGAGCGCGGGGTACAAGTACTCAGGTAGTGACGAGCTGAGTGCGGTAGCATGGTATTCCTGTAATGACTCATGGGACATGCGCGGTACCGATTACTATGGTCCTCACCCTGTAGCCACCCGCAATCCTAATGAACTGATGCTCTTTGACATGAGCGGTAATGTTCATGAGTGGTGCCAGGACTGGTATGGAAACTATAGTTCGGAGGCACAGGTTGACCCAGCTGGACCCGCTAGCGGGACGATGCGCGTCTATCGTGGTGGCAGTTGGTACTTTGACGAGTGGTTCTGCCGTGTGTCGTTCCGCAATGGCGTTGCTCCCACCAATCGCAGCTATGGCATCAGTATGAGATTGGCGCTATAACACTTTTCCCAAGTGATATCACGAGTGCTGGTGGAGTTTACTTCACCAGCTTTTTTGTGTCCTTGCTAAAAAAAGTGGCACGAGTCTTGCAGATGTTTACGAGGTTATTACTAAATTTGCCATTTGGATAAAACATTATTAACCATATAAATTTATAGAGACAATGAAAAAAGGATGTTTTGGAATTATCATTCTGGCGCTTATCGTTTTAGGTTTGTGGGGTGTCCCCAAGTATAACGGTCTGGTTAAGTCCCAGGAGAGCGTTGAGACCCAGTGGGGTAATGTGGAGAACGTGTATCAGCGCCGTGCTGACCTGATTCCCAACCTGGTAGAGACCGTCAAGGGTTATGCCAAGCACGAGCAGGAGACCCTCGAGGGCGTCATTGAAGCTCGCGCCAACGCCACCAAGGTCACCATCGACGCGAAGAACATGTCCCCTGAGGACCTGCAGAAGTATCAGGCTGCCCAGGGTGACGTGACCAATGCATTGAGCAAACTTATCGCCGTTGCCGAGGCCTATCCCGACCTGAAAGCTAACCAGAACTTCCTGGAGTTGCAGAGCCAGTTGGAGGGCACTGAGAACCGTATTGCCGTTGAGCGCAACAAGTTCAACGAGGTAGCTAAGGAATACAATACCAAGCGCCGCACCTTCCCCACCAACATCATTGCCAGCATCTTTGGCTTCGGTGACAAGCCTTACTTCCAGGCACAACCTGGTGCTGACGTAGCTCCCAAAGTAGACTTCGGAACCAGCGAGGGCAAGTAACCGATGGCACTGGTCGATTTCATCCCCAGTGAAGGACAGCGTCGCATCGCTGATGCCATTACCGCAGCCGAGCGTAACACCACGGGCGAGATTTGCGTCCATGTAACGCCCCGCTGTCGTGGCAACGTGATGAAGCGTGCCACCAGGACGTTCAACCGCCTGCACCTCTACACCACTAGGCGCCGCAACGCTGTATTAATCTTCGTCGCCTATGAAGACCGGAAGTTTGCCATCCTGGGCGATACAGCAATCAATGATGTGGTACCCGAGGGGTTCTGGGACGCCGAGGTCGAGGAACTGGGGCGTTTCCTGAAAGCCGGGCGACAGGTTGACGGCCTGTGCGAGATCATCGCCCATATCGGCGAACGCCTGTCACAGTACTTTCCTGGCGAACGTGACGATGAGAACGAGTTGAGCAACGAGGTCACCTTTGACGACCTTGACGATGATGACGAATCCGACGACCACAATGACCATGACTATGGCAATATGGAATAAAGCAGTGTTGCGCATGACCACAGTCTTGCTGCTGTGCTTCGCTGCTCTGACTACGACAGCACAGGTGCCGCCGAAGCCAGACCCGCCGCGGCTGGTCAATGACTTTGCCGGCATTCTGGGCGATTGCCAGTGGCTGGAGGACTCCTTGGAGAAAATTGCCATGGAGACCAGCAACCAGATCTGTGTGGTTACCATGGACGACCTCGGCGGCTATGACAAGGCCATGATGGCCTACAGCATCGGCCAGCAGTGGGGTGTTGGAACCCAGAGATACCGCAATGGTGTTGTCATCCTCATCAAGCCCAAGACCGCCGACAGCAAGGGTGACGCCTTCATCGCCACAGGTTATGGCTTGGAAGGCGGCATCACCGATGCAGCCTGCAGGCGCATCGTGGACCAGGAGATGATTCCCCGCTTCAAGGAGAATGACTACTTGGGGGGCGTGTGGGCTGGAGCACAGGTCGTGCGCGACCTGGCCATCGGCGAGTACAACGAGGAGGACTATGCGAGTGAGGATGGCGATGATGCCTTGTTGGGCTTGATCTTGTTCATCGTCATTATGGCACTGTTCTTCTACCTCGCCAGCAAGAGCAATGGCGGCAATGGTAACCGCAACAACCGGGATACCGGCACCTGGGGCGGACCCATTATCTTCACTTCTGGCAGCGACTGGGGACGTGGCGGCTCATCATGGGGCGGCGGCGGTTCCTTCGGTGGCGGAGGAGGATGGGGCGGCTTCGGCGGCGGTTCCTTCGGCGGTGGCGGAGGCGGTGGAAGTTGGTAGTTCTCAGCTTTTAGCCGTTAGCCATTAGCCTTTAGATATTTGCCGTAGAGGGCGGAAGCTGCTCTAAACGCTAAACGCTAAACGCTAAACTCAAGTTCCAAAAGCCAAATGCTTTTGGAACTTGTTTTATACAAACAGTTGCTTGAGGATGTCGGGGGAGCGCAGGGTGCCGATGGCGGCATTGTGCAGGCGATAGTAGCTGATGATGACGTCCAGCATGCGGTTGCGCTCCTCGCGGTTGAAGCGGAAGACCCCCATATTGCTAAATGTCATGCGCGACAACAAGTGGATGACGTGGGCTTCTTGGGGCGGCAACATGGCATGTCCTCGCACTGCCGCTGGCACGAAGACGCCCTCGGTCATGTCAAACCAACGCCCCTTGCGGTAGCTCTCCAGATTGGGCTGTATACCCAGGTGGGCTCCCAAGTGGTAAAGGAAACAGATGTGGAAATTGGCGACCTGACCTGGCATCTGCTCCAGCAGCTGCACCGCCTGCTCGATGTAACGGAATAACGGGTCGTTGCCTTCGGGCTCCTGGATCACATGGGCGAGCAATTCGCTGATGAACAAGGCGATGGCATTTTTCAGAGGGTCGCTGTAGAGGGTCGCCAGGGGGTAGTTGCGGCGCAACTCGCGCATCGTCGCCAGTTCCCGCCCATTGCGCATCGTCGCCTCGAGATCGACGAGCGACAAGGGCATGAGCTGTGCATTGCGCATGCGCGAAGCCGAAGTCTTGCCTTGTGGCACGGCAAACGACATCAAGCCGCGCCCATCGGTATAGATGTGCACGATATTGTGCTTGTCGCTATAGCGGACGGTATTGAGTACGATGCCCCTCAGTTTCTCATACATGGCGCTAATTTACTCATTATTCGGCAATCAGAGGCCATTTAGCCATCAAAAATGCAACTTTTTCAGCTTTTCGAGGGGTTAAATTTTGTCAATTCAAAAAAAGGTGCTAATTTTGCGGTCGCTTTTGCGGGAAAATCCCGTAAACGGCCCATTCGTCTATCGGCTAGGACGCAAGATTTTCATTCTTGAAAGAGCAGTTCGATTCTGCTATGGGCTACAATTAACAACGTAAATATCAAAGTTTTATATTAAATTATGGCAAACCATAAATCAGCTATTAAGAGAATCCGTCAGAGCGAGGCCCGTCGTCTTCGCAACCGTTATTACAGCAAGACCATGCGCAACGCCGTTCGCAACATCCGCAAGATGACCGACGCTAAGGAGGCCACCGAGGCTATGCCCAAGGTCGTTGCTATGCTTGACAAGCTTGCTGGCAAGAACGTGATCAGCAAGAACAAGGCTGCAAACCTCAAGTCGAAGCTCGCTCAGCACATCAACAAGCTGAACCAGGCCTAAGCAATTAGGAGCGCGATGCCCTCGCGGGTGTCGTGGTTCAGCCAGGTACGGCCCATTCGTCTATCGGCTAGGACGCAAGATTTTCATTCTTGAAAGAGCAGTTCGATTCTGCTATGGGCT
>JBGUJU010000104.1:0-1766 GCA_045114065.1 Sodaliphilus sp. | reverse complement strand
ACTGATTTCTGATATAATTTCTTTAACCACAAAGAATTAAAAAGAAAGGAGTCGTCAACCAACCATGTCTAATGATACCTTAAACAGCCTTAGAAAACAACTGACCTTTGATTTCATGCTTGATTTCACTGTTGAACTGACATCTGAAGAGGTTGCCCTTCTGACATTATTTGAGAATCTGGATTATTCAGCCTTTGGCACAAGGCTCGGGAGAAAAGAAAAGATTGAGCCATTCAAGATGATGCTTCTTTTGGTCCATGGTGCAATGAATAACAGGACAAGTAGCAGAGACCTAGAGAAACATGTAGAAAGAGATCTGTTCATGAAAGCGGTGTTCGGAACTGATGTTCATCTGGATCACAGTACCATCAGCAGGTTTATCTCCAGGAATCCGAAACAGATTGAGGATGTGTTCAGGCAGAGCGTGGAGAAACTTGCCTCCCTTGGAGAGTTGGGAAAGAAAGTGGTGTTTCAAGATGGCACAAAGATTGAAAGCCGTGCTGGGAAGTACACATTCGTATGGAAGTCTGCTACAGAGAAGAACATGGGGAAGTGTCTTTTCAGAATTAGGAAACTCCTTGATGAGGCTGTGGAAGTTGGAATAATTCAGACTGATCGATTAACCAGTTCCGCACCTGAGAATCTGCTTGCTTCTGCACTGGATGTAATTAGTGAACAGGGGCTGTTCAATCCTCATGAGAAGAAAGGTCGCGGTCATCACAAAAGCAGAGTAAACAAGCTCAGAGAGAAAGCTGTAGAAGAATTGGCAAGACTTGAGACGCAGAGAAAGCATCTTTCCATGATGGAAGGACGTAACAGCCTATCCAAGACTGACACAGATGCTACTTTCATGAGAATGAAGGAAGACTACATGCGTAACGGTCAACTGAAACCTGCTTACAACATTCAGAATGCAGTGGACAGCAACTACATTGTTGCCTCATCAATTTGTTCCGACAGAACTGATTACAGAACTGCCGAACAGATTCTGGAGAAACTGGACATGTATTCATGGAAGTATGACATCTACTGTGCAGACAGCGGGTACGACAGTCTTGAATCATTTCGCAGTCTCGAGAAAAGAGGAATTGAGGCCTACATCAAGCCACAGGATTGGGAAATCAGCAAGACCAGAAAGTACAAAAACGACTGCGGAAAAGTCGCGAACATGAAGTATGTTGAAGACAAAGACTATTTCATCTGTAGAAACAACCGAAAACTATTTCTTACCGGAACTAGAAAACGCAAAGGTTGTCTGGAACCGTCAAGAATCTATGAATGTCATTGGGGTTGTGTTACTTGCCCGTACAGAAAATCCTGTATCAAAAATCCTGGGAAGAACAGGTTCAAGAAGATTGAAGTTCAATTGGAACACGGACAGTATCAGAGAACCGCCTATGAGAAGCTTTCCTCTGAGTTTGGAACAGAAGTTCGTGCGAACAGAAGCATTCAGGTTGAAGGGCGTTTCGCCTTCCAGAAACAACAGTTCAGTCTTAGGAGATTCAGTTCTTTCGGAAAGACCAGGGTGTTTTCTGAATGGCTCATCTGCTGCATGGCTGTAAACACAGTTCAACTTGCAGCCAGAATTGAACAGGACAAGGTGGGTACTCCTTTCTGGTACCGGATCAAGGCCGGTCCAGAAGAAGAAACCGCTTGATTATCTTTCATTCCTCATTTCTTCCCTAGGGGTAGTCTGCCCCAAAAAGACAGAAAGACAAGAAAAGAGCCTGACTCCTTGTGAATCAAGCTCTTTATCTCATGTTTTA
>JBGUJU010000103.1:0-2655 GCA_045114065.1 Sodaliphilus sp. | reverse complement strand
TGAGTATTCCGGGACTCGTGACACCAGTGTCCGGGCCTTCGGAAACCAGCATTCCGGGAAATAGGAAACCGTGATTCCGATGCTTGGAAACCAACGATCCGGCAATGGAAACCACTCATACACTGCCTTAGAATTATGGTATGCGCCATCACGGCGTAAATAATTCTAAGGAGGTCGCTCATATGACCAAGTACCGAGAGATCCTGCGCCTGGCAAGTCTGGGTCTCAGTCAACAGAGCATCGCTGACAGTAGCGGTGTATCCAAGAAAACGGTCAACCGTGTGCTTAAGCGCGCCAAAGAGCTCAACATCTTTTGGCCGTTGGAAGCCAACGAGACCGATGCCGTCCTTGCGGAGAAGTTGTTTCCATCCGCACAGAAGCAAGTGTCATCAACAAAACGGATGCCTGACTTCAACTACATCCAGAAGGAGTTGCTTCGCAACGGAGTCAACAAAAAACTCCTCTGGACGGAATACCTGGAGGAGTGCCGCCAGTCCGGCGACGATCCCCTAATGTATTCCCAGTTCTGCTATTACATCCAGCAGGACGAACAGAAACGCCGTGCTACGATGCATATCAACCGAAAGCCCGGTGAGCAGATCGAGGTCGATTGGGCCGGAGATCCTGCTCAGATCACCGATCCGGATACCGGTGAGATCATCCCGGCATTTCTCTTTGTAGGCGTTATGACGTACAGCCAGTACCCTTACGTTGAAGCCTTTATCGATGAGAAACAGCGTGCCTGGATCACAGCTCATGTACATATGTATGAGTACTTCGGCGGTGTTACCCGTATCCTGGTTCCGGATAATACCAAGACAGCTGTGATCCATAACAATGACTGGTATAATCAGGAACTCAATACCATCTACCATGAGATGGCGGAGCATTATAACACAGCCATCATACCGGCCCGTGTCCGTGCTCCAAAGGATAAGCCTAATGCTGAGGGATCTGTGGGTGTCATCTCCACCTGGATCACCGCGGCACTTCGTAATGAACAGTTCTTTTCGCTGGCTGAATTAAATCAGGCCATCCGCAAGAAGCTGAAGGCATTCGTGAATCGACCCTTCCAAAAGAAAGAGGGTACCCGGTACGAGATCTTCCGCGACGAAGAACTGCCATTACTGGCCAAGCTGCCGGCTACCCCTTATGAACTGGCGGAATGGAAACAAGCCACCGTTCAGTTTAATTATCACATATCCGTTGACGGAATGCTATACTCCGTCCCTTACGAATTCATCAAACGCAAGGTGGATGTGCGGGTAAGCGACACTATCATTGAGATCTTTTACAATCACAACCGCATTGCCTCCCATCGCCGTTTATTCGGCCGCAAGGGGCAGTACAGCACCGTTACGGAACACATGCCGGCCGACCACCAGGCATATCTGGAATGGAACGGCGACCGTTTCCGTAAGTGGGCAGAGCGGATTGGAAACAATACTTGCAAGGTTGTTAACGCGATCCTTGCCTCCCAGAGGGTTGAGCAGCAATCCTACCGGAGCTGTATGGGGCTTCTGAAGCTGGCAGATAAGTATTCTGACCAACGATTGGAAGCAGCATGCCGAAAGGCGCTCTCCTATACAGCCAGCCCGAGCTACAAGAGCATTAAAAACATCCTAGCAGCCGGGCAGGACAAAACCGACACGGAGTCTCAGGCTCCCACTGCTGCATCAACTCAGAACAACCACGCCATTACTCGCGGCGCTGACTACTACAGGAGGTAAGTATCATGACCAATCAGAGTACCATCGATAAACTCATTGAAATGCGCCTGACATCTATGTCCGATGCCTTTATCACCCAGATGGATGACCCTAAGATGAAGGACGTTCCTTTCGAGGATCGCTTTGGTCTGCTGGTCGACATCGAATACAACAACCGCAAGAGCAACAGCCTGAAGCGCCTCATCAAGGGCGCTGGATTTGACCAGCCGGAGGCCTACATCGCCGATATCAACTATACTTCCGGTCGGAAGCTCAACCGCAGCCTGATCGAAAGACTGGCAACCTGTGAGTACATCACGGAACATCGGAACCTGTTCATCACCGGCGCTACAGGAAGCGGCAAAACCTACATGGCCTGTGCTTTCGGTATGGAAGCCTGCAAACAGCGTTACAAAACAAAGTACGTTCGTCTGCCGGACCTGCTCCTTGAACTCGATCTGGCACGTACAGACGGCAGCTACAAGAAGGTACAGGCAAAGTACGCTAATCCGGTCCTGCTCATCATTGATGAATGGCTCCTGCTGAAACCGACGGAGGCCGAACAGCACGACATTCTGGAACTGCTGCACAGGCGGAGAAAGAAGTCCTCAACGATCTTCTGCTCACAGTACGACCCCAGCGGCTGGTACGACCAGCTTGGCGGTGATGACAGCCCTCTTGCCGAAGCTATCCTCGACCGTATAAAGCACGATGCCTATAAGATCAACATCGTTCCGACCGATCCTGCCAACTACCGCTCCATGAGAGAGGTATACGGACTGGATCCGGCACTGAGCGAATAATGTAACCTATTAACTGGCGTCCCCATCCCGGAAAGCTATTTCTCCGGGATGGCGGCTCCGCCGCATAGATACCGGTTTCCTCAGGCCCGGACTTGCGGTTTCCAGTCCTCCGGACAGGCGGTTTCACCGCACCGGTATATCCA
>JBGUJU010000102.1:0-30863 GCA_045114065.1 Sodaliphilus sp. | reverse complement strand
GTCACCGGTGAAGTCGCCTTCCTCCATTACAACACCGTCCAGAGTTACTACATAGTGTACAGTTGCACCGGGCTCGTTGTTGGTGATGGTTACCAGAGCTTTCTCCTTGTCGATGATGATGTACTCACCGTTGGGAGCAGCGCAGGTCTCGTCGTAAACTACGGGAGGAACATCACCGGGCAGAGTGGTGAAGTATACGCTCTCGGTCCAGCCAGAATCATCGCCCTCATCGTTGTAACCCCTAACCTGCAACTCATAGGTGGTCTCAGGGCTAAGGAAGTCAAGAGCGCAGTTGGTCTCAGTGAGATCGGTGATCAGGATCCACTCCTCCTCTTCAGCGGGAGTACCAATCAGAATGTTGTCGATGTTCAGACGGAACATGTCAGTGCAGTTGTAGTGACGGATAGCCACATAGCCTTCCATGCCCTCATAAGCACTCAGGTCATAGATGTACTGCTGGATGGGGCTCGAAGCTACGACATTCTCAGCAAGGGGTTCCCAGGTTGCCTGGTCATCGACCGATACATATACGCCGAATACCTCAGCAGCATAGCTGGGATCCTGGCCACAAGCCCAGAACGCCAACTTATCGCTAAGGGTAACCTTGGGCGAAATGAACCAGTCGTCGGGGGTAAGAGCACCACTAACATAGCTAGCCGAGGTAGCGCACTTGGTGCCAATCAGCCTCTCACCATCACCGGGATCATAGCCCAGGCTAACGGGATCCCAGAGGAACCAGCCGTAGCTATCACCATCAGCATCGATTGAGGTCCAGGGCATATCAGCATCGCTGGTATAGTCCTCAAAGTCCCAGAAATAACCAGTTGCCTGGTGGAAGGGCCTGTAGCGCACGCTCCAGCTCACGTTAGCAGGATTCTCCCAAGCCACGTTGGCAGTGGTAGCAGCGGGATCTACAGTCACGTTGGTGGGCAATTCAACGACAGTCTCGATGGTTACATCATCGACATACACACGCCACATGTCAGTAGTCTTGTAGTGACGGAAAGCAACGAAACCGGCTGCACCATTATAAGCGGTCAGGTCAACCTCATATTGAACCCAAGCGGTGCCAGGCATAACGTCTTCAGCTACGACAGTCCAGTTCTCACCGTCAAGCGATACGAGAACATCAAACATATCAGCAAAATAGCTTGACTCGTTAGCTGCCCAGAACTTCAAGAGACCTTTCAGTTCGACAGCAGCAACCATCCAGTTGTCGGGAGTCAGAGCACCAACACCAGTTTTATAGCTATCAGAGCACATACTGGTGTAGCCACCATGAGCAGCGTCAGTAGTGAAACCCCAGGTGTAGCCATCGCCATCAGCGTCGATAGTTTGCCATGCATCAATCTCCTCAACGGTCTCAAACGTCCAAGATTCAGCAACAGCCCTCATATTCAGCTTTCCATCAAAAGCCTTGAGAGGAGTAGAGGTGAGAACCTTGTCACGGTTCATACCATTCAGAGCCTCTGCCTTGCTAGCATACTGAGCCATCATGGGCAATGCCAAGGCAGCCATCAAAAGAACAAATAAAGATTTCTTCATAAGCTTGTAATTTAAAAGTTAAACAAAAAGAAAATATAAATCTTTTATAAACCGCAAAATTATAAAAGAATCACGTGATTTGCAAATAAAATAAAAAAAACTTTCAGATAGCAATGACACCAAAAGATATCTGACCGAGTAACGCGAGGGCGCCCCCCAGTAGTGTCGATCCTCGGGCCACCGAGCCATCAGAACGGGTATCCCACCGAGAAATGGAATTCGCTGTCGTGCTTGAAGTTGGGATGCAGCAAGGGCCAATGTTCCTGCCCGCTAGCGGGGTCATGGGCCTTCATACCCATATCGACACGCACAAGGAAATACTTGAAGTCCAGACGGATGCCCGCGCCATAGGCGAGAGCGATCTGCTCATAGAACTTATTCCACTTGAACACGCCACCATCCTGCTTATCATACTCCTTGATGGTCCAGATATTGCCCGCGTCAATAAACAATCCCAGCTCGACGACCCAGAACAACTTGGCGCGATACTCCAGGTTGACATCAAAGCGGATGTCACCGCACTGATAGAAGAAGTTGGACAACGAGTCGACACTGGCATAGCTGCCGGGACCCAGAGTGCGCACGCCCCAGCCTCGCACGCTATTGGCGCCTCCACTGTAGAAGCGTTTCTCAAACGGCAGTACATCACTGTTACCGTAGGGGATCCCGATACCGGCACCGATGTGGAAGGCGATGCTCTGGCGATTGTCCAGGTAATGGGTAAAGGCAAAGTCGGCATCGGCTTTGACATACTGCGAGTAGCGGATGCCCAGAGCCCTGTAGCTGCCGACGGAATCGGGTTTCTGACGCGAGAGATGCGACAGACCGTAGAGCAGGTTGCCTGCCGTCTCGGCATTGGCACGGATAGTGTACACGTTGCGCTGGAATTGTCCCATCTGCTGAACGCTCATCTCGGCCTTGTTGGTGTGATAGAAGTTGTAACCCGTCCTCATGATCAAGTGGTCCTGATAGCTGTCATAGAGCACAGGATTGCGCTCAATCGATTTGAGATATTCATCCCTGAGCTTGGGAACATTGATGAAGCTCATGTCAAACAGCGTCAGCGTGTGTGACAAGCGGCGGCTGCGCTCGGTCCACTGGTAGCGCCACGCGCCACCGGCAATGATACGGGTATAATCGGGACGGGCCTGGTAATCAAAGTTGACCGAGAACGTCGTCGAGGCCTGGATTTTGCGCTTGAACGATCGTTTCAGGAACGGGAACATGAACTTGGGGAAGGTGACACCCAGCTCGGTAGAGTATTCACTGAAGTTGTTGTTGATCAGGCCGCTCAGGTCACCCGAGATGCTCTCATAGGAAGCCTTTGCCTTGGCATTCAGCACCTCGGCGCCCTTGAAGATGTTGCGATGCTGATAGTTCACACCGACGCCAAATCCCAGGTCTCCCTCGCTGTTGGTTCCCTCCAGCGAGACCGACACGGTCTGCGACTTGTCACGCTGCAGCAGCACCCAGGCATCGACCATCAGCACGCCTTCCACCTCGCCGACAGGACGCACGTCGATGTTGACCTGCTTGAGGATACCCAGGCGTCCCAGGGCACGATAGGTGCGGTTCACCGCATCGGCATTATAGAGCGAGCCGGGCTCAATGTGGTTGCACTCGTCGATGACGTCGAGCCTCAGGTACCGCTCCTGACCCTCGAACACCTTGACGCCGCCACGTATCACGACGGTGTCCTCACCTCGATAGCCGTCACGCATCTCGACAGGGTCATAGTCGGTCACATAGACCACATCTCGCACGTAGAATGGTTCATGCTCGGTGTAATAGGGCATGTGGTCGTTGCGATAGGGGTCGCGCGTGTTCAGCGTCAGGTCCACAGCCTTGGAATCGGCAGCGGTATCGGCCATGAAGGTGATGTATTCCTTGTTGAAGGCATAGTAGCCATGGTTGCGGAGGCGCTCGGTGATGAGCTGGCGCCACTCGTCCAGGTTGTTATAGTTCAGCAGGTCGCCCTTGTGGACAGTGAAGTGGGCCGAGTCGGCGAGGATGAGCTCGCGCAGCACCTCGTCGGGAATATCATAGTCGATCGAACGGATGTAATAAGGCTCGCCCAGGGTGATATCAAAATCCACACGCGCCTTGCGCTTCACGCTGTCGCAGTTCACACGGTAGTTCACCGTGTTGTTCATGTATCCGCGGTTGCTCAGCGCCATGTGCAACTGCTCCTGGCTGGCATGCGTCAGGGTGCTGTCATAGATGACTGGCGGTGTTCCCACGCGCTGGATCCAGCGGTTAAACCACTTGGTACTGTCGCGGCCCGACATGTTGTAGAACGCCAGCTGTAACTTCAAGCCGCCCAGCACGCGATGGTTGGCGTTCTGGCGCAGGTAGTTGGCGAGTTGCGAGGGCTTCACATCGTCGCGCGGGTCGGCAATGTGGATGTTCACCTTGTCCAGCAGCAACTGCCCTTGGGGCACATGCTTGGTCGAGGAACATGATGCCAGCAGCGCCATGAGCGACAGGCCCACAGCGACTAGCTTCAATATCCTCGACATCATCAGATTCACAACTCAATAGTCAGCCTCCACGCTGCAGGCATGAGCACTCTGGCATGGGGAAGCATCAAGCGGCGGATTCCTAGTTCCTAATCTCTAATTTATTAAACTCCGGCTCACTGCGCAGCGACTTCAGGTTCAGCGGCGAGAGGACATCATACTTCAGGCGATGAACACTGCCGAAGCCCTGATCGATAGCTTTCTCGAGGAAGTCCCTGGCGCGGAAATTGTCACCTCGATGAGCCATGAACAAGGCGGCAATGTAGTAGTTCTCACCACCGGGCTGGTTCATCGTCTCGATGCTGTTCATCCACCTGAAGGCTTCATTGTCACGACCCAGTTCGCTCAGGGCAAAACCCTTCAGGTCATACAGGTCGTCACCCATGAGAACCACGGTGTTCAGATCTCGCACGGCAAGCTCGTCCAGACCCTGGCGCTTGAGCACGAGGGCACGATAGAGCAAAGCCTGGGCGTCGTTCGGGTCATTGGCAACGGCGGCATTGAGGTAGCCCAGCGCCTCCTTGTCTTTACCCTGGCTGGTATACAGCGATGCCTTGGCAAGCAGCATCGGCACATATTGCGGGAACAACCCCGAGCAATGGTCCAGCGCTTGCATGGCAGCCTTAAAGTTGCCCTTGTCGCCGGCTGCATAGTACTCGGCCTGAGACTTCACGAGATAATACTCGGGCTGCAGCGGGTCAGCCGAAATCGCCTTGTCAACATGGGTCAACGCTTCGTCATAGCGGGCAAGCTCCAAGCAGCACTTCGAGATCAGGTAATCGACATTAGGACTGTCATACAGGTTGCCGCGCTTGATCATCTCCAGGTCTTCCATCGCCTGCAGATACTTGCAGTGGTCTAGTGCCACACTGGCGCGCAGATAGCGGTACATGCCCGCCTCCGTGCTACTCTTGTCAGCGATGTCGGCAAGCGCAGCCATCACCTCATTATAGTGCTTGTCACTCAATTCGAACAGGCGCTGGGCTGCAATGCCTCCGTCACCCACCGACATACCGTTCAACAGGTCCATGACAGCCGACCGGATGTCACCCTGGCGCGCATAGATGTCAGCACGGTTCACATACACCTGGGGCTCGACGCGGAACAGTTCCACCGCCTTGGTCACATGGGAAATGGCCGACTTGGAATTGCCTCGGGCAACTTCCACCTGGGCAAGACCATACATCGCGTCATAGTTCAGCGACTCGGCGCGCAAGATGGTCTTGAAAGCCTTCTCGGCAGCCGCCAGGTTGCCAGTCTTGAGATTGGCCTTGGCTATCATGTCGATGCACGGCAGTGACTTGGGCTGTAACTCATGCGCCATATTCAGGTCGGCAAGCTCGCCGGTATAGTCCTGACGGACGTCGCTGATGCGGGCCCTCAGGATATACTCGTCAAAGCGCAGCTCCTTGTCGGTCTTGGGCGTGATCAACAACGCCTGGTTCACATCGGTGAGCGCTGCGGTATAGTCGCCGTTGTAGAAGTGCTGATGGGCGCGGGCAAACAACACGTTGTAGTCGCTCGGATTCTGGGCGAGATGGTCATCATAGACCTTCATCACCGCAGCGGTCATCTTGTCACGGACCACAGCGTCGCTGCTCTGCCCCATTGACGTCAGGGCAACGCCAGCTACAACGAGCGAGAGGATGATTCTCCTTGCATTCATCGGTATGGAATTTTTGGTTAGTTTTATATTTATTTGTTGTCTATCGCATTGATGGCTGCCTTGAGGGTCGACAGGCGAGTCAACAGTCCCTCGAGCAGGTCGAGGCGCAGCATGTTGGCGCCGTCGCTCTTGGCGACCGACGGGTCTTGATGTGTCTCGAGGAACAGGCCGTCGGCTCCTGCAGCGATGGCGGCGCGGGCCATGGTCTCGATGAGTTCGGGACGGCCTCCGGTCACTCCCCCACCCTGATTGGGCTGCTGCAGCGAGTGGGTAATATCAACGATCACCGGGGCAAAGGCCTGCATCACCGGCACACCGCGGAAGTCCACCACCAGGTCCTGATAGCCGAAGGTGGTACCCCTCTCGGTGATGGTCACCTGGTCATTACCGGCATCACACACCTTCTGCACGGCAAAGCGCATCGACTCGGGAGCCAGGAACTGACCCTTCTTGATGTTCACCAGGCGGCCTGTGTGAGCGGCAGCAACGAGCAACTCGGTCTGGCGGCACAGGAAGGCGGGAATCTGCAGCACATCGACAAACTCGGCAGCGATATCGGCCTCCACCGGCTCATGGATATCGGTCACTACGGGAATCTTGAAGGTCTCGCCCACCTTGCGCAGGATGCGCAGCGCCTTCTCGTCACCGATGCCGGTAAACGAGTCGATACGCGAGCGGTTGGCCTTGCGGTAACTACCCTTGAACACATAGGGGATGCCCAGTGTCGATGTGATTTTCAACGCCTTCTCGGCAATATCCATCGCCATCTCCTCGCCCTCGATCACACAGGGACCGGCGAGCAGGAAGAAATTCGGCGACGACAATAATTCTTTTAATAACATATTCTTTTTCAATATTTTGTAGCCCTAGGCCGTTAATCTCTAACCCTTAACCTTTAACCTCTAACCTTTAACCTTTAACCTTCACGCTTTGAGTTCAAAGCGTGAACAAACGCCACCGCCATCATGCCAGCAGTCTCGGTGCGCAGGCGGCTCTCGCCCAGTGTCACCGGGACAAAACCGGCAGTCCTCGCCACCTGGACCTCCTCGGGGCTGAAGTCGCCCTCGGGGCCGATGAGCACCATCACGTCCCCACCGGGCCGATAGGTGCCGACGAGCGTTTTCCGCTCCTCGCGCGGCAGCTGTTCGTCACAGTAGGCGATGCAGCGCGTGCCGTCAAACGGCTCGGCCATCACCCGTTCCACCGGCGTCAGCTCGTCGAGCTGCGGCAGGGTTGCCTTGAGCGACTGTTTCATGGCCGAGACCATGATTTTCCTCAGGCGTTCGGTCTTCAGCACCGTGCGCTCGCTGTTGTGGCAGCGCAGGGGGATGATGCGGTCCACGCCCATCTCCACGCACTTCTCCACGAGCCACTCCATGCGGTCCATGTTCTTGGTCGGAGCGACGCCAAGCACAATCCGGCAGCCCCAGTGAGGCGGCTGCTCGGCGCGCTCTACCACCTCGATGGCACACCGCTTGGGGTGCGCCATCGTGATGCGGCAGGTGTATAGCATGCCGTTCCCGTCCACCACCTCGATGGTGTCGCCCTCGCCCATGCGCAACACCTTGACGCAGTGCTTGGAATCCTCCTCGCCCAGCGTCAACGTCTCTGCTATGTCAGGACAATAGAAACGGTGCATGATGTTTCATCTGTTGTAGAGACGCACCATCTGGCGTCTCTCGGGTGTGTGTCAAGGTCCCCCATGCCGTGGCTATGCCGCGGCAACAAGGACTCTTACTTCTTCTCCTCTCTCACGTGCTTGTACTTGAACAAGAACATGAACGACACGGCTACCACCAGTGCAAATCCGGCGAAGATATACCATGCCGTGCTCCAGCTCGTCGGCGTGTTGCCCACTAGGAAGCCGTCATCGGTCCAGTGGCACAGGCTGTTGACGATAGCGCCGGCGGCAAGGGTGCCGATCGTGGCTCCCAGACCGTTGGTCATCAGCATGAACAGACCCTGGGCTGATGCCTTGACATTGGGCTCGCACTCCTTGTCGACAAAGATACCGCCCGAGACGTTGAAGAAGTCAAAGGCAACACCATATACCAGGCAGGACAACACGATGAGGATGATACCCGGGAAGGCGGGATTGCCGGCACCGAAGAAGAAGAACCTCAATACCCAAGCAAACATCGCGATGAGCATCACCACCTTGATGCCGTAGCGCTTCAGGAAGAAGGGAATCAGCAGGATGCACAGCGCCTCGGCAATCTGCGAGAGCGACACGAGCATCGTGGCGTTGTTGGCGCCGAAGCTGTCGGCCATCGAGGGATCACTCTTGAAGTGAGTCAGATAGGGAGTAGCAAAACCGTTGGTCACCTGCAGTGACATACCCAGCATTGCCGAGAAGATGAAGAACATCGCCATCTTCTTGGTCTTGAACAACTTGAATGCGGTCAAGCCCAACTTCTCTGCCCATGATTGCTCCTCTTTCTTCACCAGCTTGCACTCGGGCAAGGTCAAGCAGTACAGGAAGAGCACGAAGCTCAACAGGCCCGATACCATGAACTGCATGTAGGTGTACTGGAACTTGTTGGCATTCTCGCCCAGTGTGAAGCCGAAACTGCCACCATCAAGCACGGCACAGTTGACAAACCACATCGTGGCAATGAAACCAATGGTGCCGAATACGCGGATGGGCGGGAAGTCCTTCTCGGTGTCCATGCCGTTGTCCTTCAGGATAGTAAATGCCACCGTATTGGACAACGCCAGCGTCGGCATGTAGAAGGCCACGCTCAGGGTGTAGATGGCTATGAACGCCACCTTGTTTGGCATGGGATTGGTCATGCCCATATAGGCAAGGGCAATCATCGCCATACCGGCAATCAAGTGGCAGATGCCCAGCAGACGTTGCGGCTGGATGTACTTGTCGGCGACAATACCCATCAGTGTGGGCATGAAAATCGACACGATACCCTGGATGGCATAGAACCACGCAATTTCAGCGCCCATACCAGCTTTTCCCAGGTAGTTGCCCATGCAGGTCAGATAGGCACCCCACACGGCGAACTCCAGGAAGTTCATCACAATGAGTCTCAACTTCAGATTTTTCATAAGAACCTATATTTTAAAAATTGATATTTCAACCTACAAAGTTAGTAAAAAACGCCAAATCACTCACCCTCTTGCGATGGATTTGTTTTCTGGGCAATGATTTTCTGCACGCGGGCAGCCTTCTCATACTCTTCCTTATCGACATAGTGCTGCATCCGGCGCTCCAGCTTGTCCAGGGGCAAATCCTCAAGGCGGACGGGCTTCTGCGGCTTGTAGTCCCCGTCACGGCGCCACTCGTAGCTGGTCAGCTCCATCACCTCGGGCGTCGTGAAAATGCGCGCTCCGGTGCGCAACGCGATCGCGATGGCGTCACTCGTGCGGGCATCGATGCTCATGCTGGTCACGCCGTTGCTCATGTGCAACATCGCGGCGAACACGCCGTCCTTGAAGCTGTAGATCGTCACCCACCCCAACTCGATGCCGAAGGCATGGAACATGCTCACGAACAAGTCATGGGTCATCGGCCTGGAAGGCATCACCTGCTCCAGGTGCACAGCGATGGACTGCGCCTCGGCAGCACCCACCACGATCGGGATGCGGCGCGCCTCGTCGGGCGTGCTGTCGGCATTCTCCAGCAGCAACGCATAGGCTCCAGCCTGCACCTCGCTGCGTGTGATGCCCAGCACCTTCAACTCTATCAACTTCTCGTTTTCCTCCATATTATAATCTCTTTAACCTCTAACCTTTAACCTTTAACCTGTGATAATTCCGCTGCCGTAGCACAGGTGACCCTGCGGGTCATAGATGACGGCGAACTGGCCAGGGGCGATGCCCTGCACGTCCTCCTCACTCTCGATGACCCACTGCAACTCGCCGACGCGGGTGAACTTGCCCCGCATGATATGGGGCGTGTGGCGGTTCTTGAACATGATGTCCACGGGGCCGTCCTGTCCCTCCCACGGGTTGCCCGAGATAAAGTGCATCTCGTCGAGGCGCAGCGTGCGGCCATATTGCTTGTCGGTGCCATAGCCGTTGGAGACGTAGATGACGTTGTCATCGACATTCTTACGCACGACATACCACGGTCCGCCGCTCAGGCCCAAGCCCTTGCGCTGACCGATGGTGTGGAACCAGTAGCCGCGGTGCTCACCCAGCTTGCGGCCCGTCTCCAGCTCGATGATGGGACCGGGCTTCTCGCCCAGGTGGCGGCGGATAAAATCGTTATAATCAATCTGACCCAGGAAGCAGATGCCCTGACTGTCACGACGATAAGCATTGGGCAACTTGGCTTCCTCGGCAATGCGGCGCACCTCCTCCTTGGGCAGATGGCCGATGGGGAAGATGACATGCTTCAGCTGGTCATAGGTGATCTGGGCAAGAAAGTCGGTCTGATCCTTGACGGGGTCAACTGCAGTGGCAAGGTATTTCACGCCGTCGATAACCTCGGTCGTCGCATAGTGGCCCGTTGCCGTCAGGTCAAAGTCCTTGCCCCACCGCTCCTCAAAGAAGCCGAACTTGATCATCCTGTTGCACATCATGTCGGGGTTAGGCGTGAGACCGGCACGCACCGTTCGCAGGGCATATTCCATCACGTGGTCCCAATACTCCTCGTGCAGCGACACCACCTCCAGGGGCAGGCCGTAGCGGTGAGCGATGAGGGTACACATCTCGATGTCCTCCTCGGCGCTACAGTCCCCCTCGTCATTGTCCATGCCGATGCGGATGTAGAACAGATGCAGGTCCTCGCCCTGCTCCTTGAGCCGGTGGACCACCACGGCGCTGTCAACGCCTCCCGATATCAATACTGCAATACTCAACTTGTCAATGATTAAAACCCAATCGCTTATACCTAGAGCCTAAAACCTAAAACCTAAAGCCTAAAGCCTAAAACCTAACCTACGCATTATCAATCACTTTCTCATCATCAACGGTCTCGGTGAAGTGGGCGCCGATGATGTAGTCCAGCGAAATCTTTCCTGGCCCAGCAAGCAGGATAAATATAAAGATGCCGATAAACATCACCGGATAGCCTGGACCGAAGTTGAACATCTGGTCGGTGACCGACGTCTGGGACGAGAAGAAAACATTCTCGACAAACAGCATCAGCACCAACGGGAACAACACCGCAAGACGAGTCAGAAAACCCAACATGATGCACACAGCACACAACAGCTCCACGACAACCAGCATGGTCATCGAGGCTTCGGGCGAAAGACCCAAGAATCCGCTGAAGTTGGGCACAATCTGGTCAAAGTTCAACATCTGGCGGATGCACAGCTGCAGGAACATGATGCCAGTGAACAGGCGCAGGAACAAGCGCGACAGGTTACTATAGGTGTGACCCACGCTGTAGAGGAAAAGGTTCTTGAAAAATCCTGTCATACCGCAATGATTATCTTAATTATTGTTTGACAATACTTTTAACTAACACTTTAAAGATAGCATTCTAAACCATCAGTTTATCAGCCATCAAAATCAATATGCCGGATTGACGGCCGACATCAGTGTCTCGACCGACAAACTCTTGTTGACAATGGTGCGCTGGCCGTCCAGCAGATAGCAACACGGGAAGGCGCGCAGGTCCAAGTCACGTATCAGGTTCTCGCCGCAACCGATGATCCAGTTGTCGGCATAGGCTGAAGCAGTACTTGACCAATCAGGGCTATACTTGTTCATACTCAAGCAGATCAGGGCCGTCTCACCCTGGTCAATGAGGGCATTTACCGCAACATCGGTGCTCAAGCGCAGGCGCCCAATCATGCTGTCGGTGCTGTCGTCGATGAACAACAAGACATAGGATTTGGCCTCCACATCACTCAAGCGATGCTTTAAACCATCAAGCCCAACATATTCAAAATCAAGTATAGCGCCCACTTGCACCGAATTGATGCGAGTCAATTGCTCGGCATAATGGTCACGCACCTGGCGAGGCAACTGCTTGCTGGCTGCCAGCGTACGAGCAAACGCCACATACACCTCGTCGCTCCAGTACTCGGCCTCGGTGCCATAGAGCGCACGCTCGGCAATCTCACCCAGCTTCTGCAGGTTAGCGGTATTGGACTGGGCCTTGTTCACCAGGTCTCGCACGGCACCAAGCACGACATTGCGGTGAGCATAGCGGAAGAAGTCCACAAAGTCACGGAACGTCCTCTCGAACGCCATATCATCGCTGATGGGTTTGCTGATGTCATAATTTTCCCAGAAGTGGGTAATGATGTAATTACACCGGCTCTCAAGCGTGGAGCAGGTATCTGGTGCCAAGGGGTATGCGAACAGGGCGCCTGGCTGCTTTTCGGCAAGCTGATCCTGAGCGGACGTGATGACACTCGTCAATAACAATACACTGAATAATAACAATATACGTCTCATTATCTTCTTTATATAGCCCTAATTGGGCTGCTATTAAACCGCTAAATTACAATAAAACCGCCAATTTTAACCCCACTCGCGCCAAAAATTCCTCGGCTCCCAACATTTTTTCACATAGCAGCCAATGACAGGCAACTATATAAAAAAAGCCAGGAAGGCGGGGTGCACATTCCTGACATGCTCTTGAAACAGTAGCTGCTATTGTTTCCAAGTATGGTAATAATCTTTTCGAGGGTCTTATTTTTTTACGCCACAAAATTACTGCCTGAAACCATATCAAATTAGGAAAAATGACCAAAATCCTTTTGGAGAATTTGTCTTTTTTTGACCTGCAATTTTTCTTTTTTTGACCTCACGAAATTGTAAACACCTTATTATCAGCCACAAAACAATACAAATCGAATTTATAAAGCCAGAAGTCACCGTCCCAAACAACAAAGCCGGCTCAAACGAGTCCGGCTTGATGATTTGATAGGAGCGTAACGACTATTTCACGTAGGGGCGGATGGCGTCGCGCCAGATAAGGTAGCCCTCACCCATCAGGTGCAGGCCGTCGTTGGTGAGTTCGGCCCTCAGGCGGCCCTGGTCGTCAACGAACAGCGGATACAGGTTGATCCACGTCACACCCTGGCGGCGTGCCACCTGCTCGAGCAGGATATTGGCCTCGACAACGACATGCTCACGCCCCTTGAGCAACTTCCACTCGCGCACGTCGTTGTTGAACGGCAGCAGGCTCTGCAGGTAGATCTTGGTGCGGGGCGAGCCCTGCTTGACCATCACAATCAGCCTCTCAGTCACGCGGGCGATGCTGTCGGCACTCACGTCATGGGAGATATCGTTGACGCCGCCCATGATGAACAGTTTCTTGGGTTGTCCCTTGATGATGGGGGCGATGCGGTCGATCATGCCCTGAACGATGTCGCCCACGATGCCACGGTTCTTGATGTGACGGTTGCCCAGCAACTCGTTGAACTCGCAGCCGTCGGTCAAGCTGTTGCCCAGCATGACGATATCCTTCTTGCCGATGGGCAACTGATCAAACAGCGTCGCCCGCCGGGCATAGTACGGGTCCTGGTTGGCCTGGGCGGCAGCAGTGAGGCACATCAGCGCCGTCACTGCCAGCAATAAAAACCTTCTCATTACTAATCAATTAATTAGGTCTAGAATATCTAGAGCATCTAGACAGCCGTTGAATTACTGGTCGCGATAGGCGTCGATGGCCTTTTTCACCGAGCCATGCAGGAGCAACAGGCGCTTGGCCTCCTCATAGGGGAGTTTCAGCTCCTCGACGAGCCAACGGGTACCGCGGTCCACGAGTTTCTGGTTAGTGAGCTGCATGTTCACCATCTTGTTGCCCTTGACGCGTCCCATCTGGATCATCACGGTGGTCGAGATCATGTTGCAGATGAGTTTCTGCCCTGTGCCGCTCTTCATGCGCGATGAGCCGGTGACGTACTCGGGCCCGACAATCATCTCGATGGGAATCTCGGCAGCCTTGCTCACGGGAGCATCGGGATTGCTGGTGATGGCAGCCGTCAGGCAGCCGTTGGCACGAGCGTCACGCAGGGCACCGATCACATAGGGTGTCGTTCCGCTCGCCGCGATGCCGATGACCGTGTCAAGCGGCGTCACCTTGTACTCCAGCAGATCTTTCCAGCCCTGCTCGGTATCGTCCTCGGCATTCTCTACCGCATTACGCAGGGCGGTATCACCACCGGCAATAACACCGATGATCCAGCCCGGCGACATGCCGAAGGTGGGCGGTATCTCGCTGGCGTCGAGCACGCCAAGACGCCCGCTGGTGCCTGCGCCCATATAGAAGATGCGTCCACCCTTCTTCATGCGCTCGACAATGCCCGTGACCAGTTTCTCGATCTGAGGAATTGCCCGTTGTACCGCATCGGCCACCTTGTGGTCCTCCTGGTTGATCTCGGTGAGCAGTTCATGCACCGACTTCTTCTCCAGGTCATTGTATAGCGACTCTTGTTCGCTGATTTTCACAAAAGCCATAATCTAATCAAAAAATTATTCTACTATCAATCTTTAATGATGCCTCATCGAGACCTTGTTGCTATCGACGTGCATCGTCACACGGGGCTGTGTCATAATTCCTTCGTTGCAAATTGAGTCGCGCTTCGCTTTTAATTATATTAATAATTTTGTTTAATCTCTCGGCCGTTAAGCCGATTAAAAATCGCGAGGCAAACCTTTAGTTCGGTGAAGCCAATGATGACACATCCTCTACCCTATAGCGGTTACTCAACCTCGGCCGAGTGATACTTCACCAAGCCCTCCATCGGGTCCTTGATGACCGTGCCGATGGTGATGCCAAGGGCCTCGGCAGCCTCTTGCAGCACGGCCTTTTCACACAAGGCGATAGAGCCCACGAAGTTACACGGCAGTTCCTTGTAGCCAGGATAGCTGGCAACATTGCGCTTGAAGAAGTCGGTGAACGAGCGCAGCACGATGTCATGGATGGCAGGTTCCTCGATGTTGTGCTCCAGGAAGGGGGCAAACTGTGCCAGGAAACGGTTGGCGGCGGGTTTGCGATAGACCGACGTGATGATGGTCGTGTAGTCCAGGTTATACTCCTTCATGAACTTGTCACACAGGTGCTGTGGCAGTTGCTTCTTCAGCACGTCGCCCACGAGCAGTTTGCCCAGCACGGCACCACTGCCCTCGTCACCCAGGATATAGCCCAGCGGCGACACATTCATCACCACCTTCTCGCCATCATAGTAGCACGAGTTGCTGCCAGTGCCCAGGATGCAGGCGATGCCAGGCTCACGGCCGCACACGGCACGCGCGGCGGCAAGCAGGTCGCTGGCCACCTCGACCTTGCCGGCGCTGGGGAAGTTGGCACGCAAGGCATTGATCACCTGCTGCTTGATCTCGTCCGAGATGATGCCGGCGCCATAGTAGTGGATCTCGTCCACCTTGTAGTTGGTCAAGTGAGGCATCAGCTCGCGCTTGATCTGTTCCTTCATTTCCTCCTCGGTGAGCAGGAGAGCATTCATTCCGGTAGTGAAAATCTGAGCTACCTTTTCTTTTCCGTTAAGCAGTGTCCAGTTAATCTTGGTGGATCCGCAGTCAGCAATAAGAATCATCATAATATCTTGGTTTCTAAATTATTAATCGTTTTTATTACTATAGTCCCTATAGTAACTATAGCTACTATAGCTACTATATCTTAATATAGATTTTCTTCTTGTACATGATGTGCCCGATGGCCCAGTTCAACAGCACGAAGGCGATGGCATACAGCGCCGAGGCCGTGTACTCGTTGCAGAACGACTTGAAAAAGTCATACACGGCACCGTGAATAGTGATGTTGCCTCCCTCGGCATCATGACCGATGGGAATAGCTCCGAACAGGATGGCAAGGATGGTACCGATGAGATACAATGCCAACGGATTCACGCCGAAGGACTCAAAGAAGCGCGTCCACCTGCCCTTGTGGCCCTTGATATCGACAAAGTAGATGAGTATCGCCTGGATGCACATCGCCATGCCGCAGGTGATCATGACAAACGTCGAGGACCACATCTTCTTGCCACAGGGAATGCCATACTGGAGCAGCCAACCTGCCAACACCAGCATAGCGCCCCACAACAGCATCGTGGTGACCCGCTCGGTGTTGTTATAGACACTCAGGAGCATGCGCCCCACGAGGTAGCCGATGAGCACATGGGCAATACACGGCAGGGTGCTGAGGATGCCCTCGGGGTCAAACGATATGCTCTCACCGTAGGCGGTCTCGTGATACATGTGGTCGGCGCCCAGGATGCTGTTATCGATCTGGGCGATGATGTTGTTCAGCGAGAACTCATAGCCGTTGCCCAAGCCCAATATCAGGGCATAGGCCACCAAGATGATCCCCACGAGCCACGGGATGAACTTGCGCTTGAACAGCACCACGCACATCGACCCGAAGAAATAGACCAGCGCCAATCGCTGGAACACGCCCAGATAGCGCAAAGTGTCGATGTTGTTGACCGCCTCGACAAAGGGATCCCCCTTGCACAGGCCGCGCACCAGGTGGCCAAACCACTGCACAATCCAGCCGATGAGGAACAGGACCACAGTGCGGCGAACAATCTTCCACAACAGGGGACCGGACAGCTTGTAGCTGAACTTCTTCAATGAGAACGCCATCGATACACCCATGCAGAAGACAAAGAAGGGGAACACCAGGTCGGTCGGTGACAACCCGATCCAGTCGGCATGCTCTAGGGGCTTGTAGATATAGCTCCACGAGCCGGGATTGTTGACCAGCAGCATCCCCGCGATGGTGATACCCCGCAGGATGTCTAGCGATAGTAATCGTTTATTGTCTTTACCCATAATTTTTTCATTTTTAGGACAATGGAACCGTCCCTTTGTCCCGTTAGTGATAGAGGTAATATTTTGAGGAACGGATGCGGAAGGCTTCTACATCCTTGTTCCAGTAATCTGCCATGTCCTTGACCTGGTAACGCTTGATGAAGCGCTCACGCACTTCCTTGCTGCCGCACACCTTGTCAAATATCGCGTAGCGCTTGGGATTCTGCTCGAACAGCTCCACCTGGGGGTACATCTCATGGATGACCTGCAGGAAGTAGAACTGCGTCAGACACAGGTTGGCAGCATCCAGGTCGGTGATGTAGGTCTGCACGCCGTGCACCTCCTGCAGTGACTTGTCCACGGCGACACTCAGGGCGAAGAACGGCTTGTAGTTGATGGGCCTGAACTGCATGCCAGGCAAGTTCAGCTCGTTCATCTTCATCGCCAGGGAGTCGGCATTGATCCACGCTGCGGCAAACGTCTGGAACGGCAAGGTGTAGCCGATGCCCGTGTTGAAAATGTACAGTTCGCCCAGGATGCCCGACACGGGATAGAAGAAGGCACTCTCGGGCGTGGGAATCTGCGGCGAGGGCGCTACCCAAGGCATGCCCGTGTCGCGGAATTTCATGCTGCGCGTCCAGCCCTCCATGGGGATGACGGTGAGTTTGCAGCCGTGACCCGTCTTGGAGCGCTCGGCGATGACGCCCTCCTCGTTGAGGAAGGTAGCCAGCTCGCCAGGAGTGAGGCCGTAGATATAGGGGATGCAGTACTTGCTCACGAAGGAGTAGTAGCCGTCCTCGACGAGGTTGCCCTCGATCTTGTTGCCGCCCAGCGGGTTAGGACGGTCCAGCACCATAAACTCGGTTCCGTGCTTGGCACAGGCCTCCATGCACACGCCCATCGTGGCATAGAAGGTGTAGCTGCGGCACCCCACGTCCTGGATATCATAGACGAGGACGTCGATGTCCTTGAGCATCTCGGCGGTCGGCTCATGCGTCTTGCCGAAGAGCGAATACATCTTGATGCCCGTCAGCGGGTCAATGGCATCGCCCACGGCATCACCGGCATGGGCATTGCCGCGCACGCCATGCTCGGGACCGAACAGCGCCACGAGTTTCACACCCGGCGCCTCGTTGAGGATGTCGACGGTGCTCTTGAGGTTGTTGTCGATGCCGCTGGGGTTGGTCACCAGCCCCACGCGCTTGCCCTGCAACGGGGCGAACCCGCCGTCACGCAGCACCTCGACACCTGGCTTGACGACCGCCCCGGCCGTCATCGCCACCATCACCCACACAATCAAAAACAATATCTTCTTCATCTTTCAACTGATTATTATTAACAACTGAATAATCTGAACTATCTGAAGGCATCCGCACGCAGATAATATCTGATTAGCTTCTTATTTCTTCATGAAGTTAAACAAACGTTTGATCTTCAAAGGATTTTCGCCAAAATTAACAAGCAATGCCAAATCTAGACCTGTTGCCTTCAAGTAATTGAAAACCTGAGCTTCATGAGCTTCATTCAATTGAGAAATAGCCTTAAGTTCAACGATAATCTTACCATAGCAAACGAAATCTGCTACATACTCTTGTTGAAGCGTTTTCCCTTTATAAGAAATAGAAAGTTTAACTTCACGTTCATAGGGAATTCCTGCCTCTTTAAACTCCAGTTCTAATGCCTCCTGATAGACTTTCTCAAGAAAGCCACTACCCAACTCAAATGCAACCGCGTTCAAACAACCACGAATGGCATATGTCTCATCTTGATATAAATACTTTACCATAATCAGATCAGAATATTCAGATTATTCAGTTGTTAAAACACAGTTGTTTAGAAAACAGTTGTGGTTAGTCGTTTTTCTTGCCGTAGTTGGGGTCGATGCGGCGATCGACCATGTAGGTCACGACAAGGGTGGCAATACAGCAGACCATGACCATCCAGAAGAAGTTGGCATAGCCGATGGCCTCCTGGATATAACCAGCAAACATGCCCGGAATCATCATACTCAGGGCCATGAAAGCAGTACAGATAGCATAATGAGAGGTCTTGAACTCGCCCTCGCTGAAGTACATCATGTACAACATGTAGGCGGTGAAGCCGAAGCCGTAACCGAATTGCTCGATGGCAATGGCAATCGAGATGGCAACAAGGTTAGTCGGCTGTCCCACAGCCAGGTAGACAAACGTGGCGCACGGCAACGTCATGCAGGCTGCCATCCACCACAAGGATTTCTTCAAGCCCACCTTGGCAGCAAACAAGCCGCCCAAGATACCGCCGATAGTCAGCGCCAGCACACCGATGGTGCCATAAACAATGCCTACCTCGGCAGTCGAGAGGCCCAGGCCTCCGACATTCTTGCTGGCGACCAGGAACGGGGTACACATCTTGATCAAGAAGGCCTCAGGCAAGCGATAAAGCAGCATGAAGACAATGGCCAGCCACACGTATGGCTTGGTGAAATAGGTCACAAAAGTGCGGCCAAACTCCTTGAAGATAGCACCCACCGTGGGCTTCTCATCCTTGAGGGTCGAAGCATCGCTTTTCACCCGTGGAATAGCAAAAGTGTGATACAGTGTAACGATACTGAACAGCACAGCGGCAACACCCATCGTAATCATCCACGACATGGGGATGTTGCCATTCTTTAACTCAATGGCACCGGCGATGGCTACCAGCACACCCTGTCCAAAGATCGACGACAGACGGTAGAACGTGCTGCGGATGCCCACAAAGGCAGCCTGCTCGTTCTGACGTAATGCCAGCATATAGAAGCCATCGGCAGCAATGTCATGTGTAGCCGAAGCAAAGGCTGTGATCACGAACAAGATCAACGTGATGGTGAACATGCTGATGGGGGTCTGTCCCGATGCGATGGTTGCCGCATCAGGTTTGGGCATCGTCAGCGTGAGCAGGATAAAGGCAATGCTCATGAGCACCTGCATCGAGATGGTCCACCAACGCTTGGTGCGGATGATGTCCACAAACGGGCTCCAGAAGGGCTTGATGGTCCATGGCAGATAGAGCAAACTGGTAAAGAGCGCCATCTGACCGTTAGGCACACCCATCTTGGCAAGCATCAGCACCGAAATGTTGTTCACGACGAAGTAAGGAATACCCTCAGCAAAATAGAGCGTCGGAATCCACAACCACGGTGTCCGTCTTTGCGATTCAAGATTTGTTTCTTTCATATCATTATCTTGGTTTTAAGTTTTTAATTTCTAAGGTCATTAAGGACTTTTAGGTTGTCAGTAGCGTTTCTCGATCGAGGCGCCGACGAAGTAGTGCAGCAGGATACGCTTGTAGTCATAGCCCTGGGCACCCATCACGGCGGCACCGATCTGGCACAGGCCCACGCCATGGCCCCACCCTGCCCCGCGCAGCACGAACTTGGCGGGATAGCCGTCCTCGCCCTTGTCATGCTTCTCGACGACAAAGGCCGAGCTGTAGAGGCACGAGGGCGACAACGCATAGCGGATGGTCAGTTCCTTGCCGATGATGCGCTCACACTTCTCGCCGACGATGCGCAGGCGGTACAGCCTGCCGCTGGTGCCACGCGCCACGGGTTGCAGGTCGCGGATGCGGCCGTAGTCGATGCCCGTGCGCTCCTTGATGAGGGCGGCGAGTTCGTCTTGGGTATATTCCACCTTCCAGCGGTAGAAGTCCTTGGTCTCCTGATCATAGTCGTTGAGCACCTGGGAGAGGATCTCGGGGTCGGTAGTGTTGCAGAAGGCACTGGGACTCGACAGAATCCACTCGGCGGCATTGTCCTCGCGAGTGAGGTCGGGGAAATTCTCCTCATCCTTGCCGTCGCGCCGTGCCTCGAGGTACTCGTGGTGCTGCGGCTCCCAGCAGTGCTCAAATTCCTCCATCACGCCGCCGCACGACTTGCTGAAGCGTGCGTCACACAGCGAGCCGCCGTGCATGAGCACCTGGCCCCACGTGGCACGGATGGCCTGCTCCACCTTCTCGGTAGTGGCGCGGGTGATGCCCTGATAGCGCTGGCAGTGGTCGTCGGCACACACATCGAAGTTCACATGGTCGTCGCGGTCCCACCACTTGACCAGTTCCTCGGGGGTGTCCATCATCTCGCCCTCGCCTTGAGGATTGCGCTCCGTGGCCTTGACGGTCTCCTCGGTGTGAATCTGCGCCAGCAGCCAACTGCGGGAGATGACAGCATGGGCCTTCAGGAGCTCGAGCGATGCGTTGGCGCTCATCTCGCTAGAGATGACGCTCAGCAGGTAGTCCTCGACGCTCAGCACGTTGACGGGCGTCAATTTGCCGTCCTCGACGATGAGGTGAAGGGCGCCCTTAAACGTCTGGTCCTCCTGGCGTTTCCAGTGGAAACTGACGCCGATGGTCACCGCCTTCAGCGTAAACGAAGCCTTCTCGGCATCGACAGGCTCAAACAGCAGGTCGGCATAGCGGTTGCCGCCCCACTCTACCTGTCCATCGACACAGCGGGCAGTCTGGTCACCGCTCAACACGGCGCCATTCACGCGGTAGTCACCATTGAGTACAAAGTCCACCTGAGGCTCATTCATGATGCCCACCCTCACTTGCGGTATCTGTTTCTCGTCCATATTCTTTTTCTTTCTCTAAACTCTAAACCATAAACTCTAAACTTCCATTTGCGATCATGTCGCAATTGGACTAAATCGGTTGGAGGTCTTCCCAGCGTTGGGAAAAGCCGTTGAAGACGGGAGTCAGGTCCTGGCGCGACATGCACAGCTCGTCATAGAGGGCCTGAATGGTCTCGGGCGTGAGGCTATCAAAATCCTTGCGCTCGGGGACCGCCCACAGTCCGCCCATATCGACGGCACCGGGGCTGAGCAACAGGCGGCCCTCGCCCTCACCGTAGCAGGCAGGACGGTGCTTGCGTCGCGGGAAGATGACCAGGCGCCACAGGCGATTGGTCTTGTCCCACCAGCACAGTGCATTGACCATCGGTTCATCCCCATCCTCGGGCACAGGCAGCAGGTCCAGCAGGCGCAGGGCATAGCGCACGGCGGTACGTTGGGTCGAGGTCTCGATGGTAAAGAGGCTGCGTCCCAGCATATCCACATAGCCGACAAAGCCCTCATCGCCGTCGGCAAGCAGATGGGTCGTGGCATGCGCTAACTCGTCGGGCAGCGGCATCTCGCCCTTGGCTCCCGCCTGGAAGTGGGCGTGGTCGGGCGCCGAGGCGCCACAGCGCGGTCCATTATAGAAGATCACAAACTCAGGCAGCGCTTTGGCCAGCGACAGCATATCCCCCACCCTGGCTGCCAGTCGTTGCGGCTCATGGTGCAGGTCGGCTATCGTGAGGTGGCGCATGAAGATGGGATAAGGGTTGACCTGGATCTTGTAATGGTCGCCCCACAGCACGGCCTTCTGCTTGGCGGGTTGGTGTTCGCTGCACAGGAAGCACTTGCGCTCCGAGAGCGATTTCTTGTCAAGGGCGGCAGCCGACGAGCGGCGCCGTTCGGGATTGAATTGCAGCGTGACGGTTGACTCACCCAACGACAGTGTGCGCGTGACAGCACCCGCCAGCGCCGCATAGTTGGCGCCAGCCAAGTCCCAGTCACGCATCTGCCTGACAATAAGTCTATCAATAACCCTGCTATAATCCATTATTTTTAAAGACGTTAGACTTTAGACTTTAGACATTAGACGTTAGACGTCAGACATTAGACGTTAGATTGGGGGTTATGGCATTGGATAAGGCAAAGAGCATTTTGCTGATTTCGGTAATCAAATCTCTTGCTTTTGCCGATTGGACAGTGCTGATATAACTCAAGCGTTCACAAATCTCTATTTGAGTCAACAACTCCCAAAGAGAACCTCGTGCAATAGAAATAAACCGGTTATACTCTTTATCTGTATCTCTTCCTTGACCTTCAGCAATATTCGCTGGGATTGACACAGCAGCTCTACGCATTTGGTCAGACAAACAGTAATTCTCTTCACGAGGAAGCAATTTCACTAAAGAATAAACTTCAATCGTCAAGTCCATGGCCTTTTGCCATACGATCAGTTTTCTAAAATCACTTGATTTCATTTGCACTATCGATTATTAACAATGACCTCTTTCCCCTCAGCAGACCAACCTCTAAAGTATAAGGTCTAAAGTCTAAAGTCTAAGGTCTAAAGTCTAAAGTCTAAAATCTAAAGTCTAAGGTCTAAAGTCTAAGATCTTTTATTGAGAGCTATGCGGGCCTGGAGTTCCCAGGTGCGGATGCGGTCTTTGTACAGGTTGTTGCGGTTCATCTTCTCGACGTCGAGCGATGCATCGCTGTTGTCATCCCAGCGGCGGCACAGATAGACGGGGTCATAGACACGGCCAATCTGGTAGTAACGCGAGATGTTCAGACCCAGCGCATAGTCCTCGCCATAGCTGGTGTTGGGCAGTTTCACCTCACGCAGCACGGGCGTGTAGAAGGCTCGCGGCGCTCCCAGGCCGTTGATGCGCAGGGCATTGTTGCGGCCGTTGCTGGGCGTCCACTCCCTGTGGTCGATGATGCCGGGAGGAATGGGATTGAGGTGAATGTCGGTCATCTGATAGGTACCCACAACCATGGCGACGTTCTGCTCGTAGAAGGCGTTGACCATCGTCTGCAAGGTGTTCTCGTCCTTGTACATGTCATCGCTGTCGAGCTGCACGATGAACTTGCCGACGTTCTGGCGGTGGGCAGCCAGGTTCCAGTAGCCACCGATGCCCATGTCATAGTAGTCGGCGATGATGTGAATCAGGCGCGGGTCATTGTACTCGGCGATGGCCTCGCGGGTGCCGTCGGTCGAGAAGTTGTCCACCACCATCAGGTTGAACTTGAAGTCACACTTCTGCTTCAGCACCGAGTCGATAGCGTCACGGATGGTGCGGATGCGGTTGCGAACGGGAATCATTACTGTTGCCTCGACCTCAAAGTCGCCCTTGTCAAACTCGATGTGACGGAAGTTGGGCACTTCCTCGCCATTCTCCTCTCGCGTGGGAGACAGATAGCCGCCGATCTCCTTCAGGTGCTCGGTACAAGCCTTCTCCATCTCGATCTGACGACCGCGGTTGCGAGGATCCACGTAGTCAAAGATCTTCTCGCCGCTCTTGCGGGTGTCCAGCTCGACGTCGCTATAGAGGAACTCGTTGATGTGGGTGATGGCAGCAAACTGCGACAACTTGAGGCGCAGGTCATACAGACCGGCGAATTCATAGTTGGCCTTCATCGCCTCGACCGCCTTCTTGAAGCATGCGCTGCAGAAGAACATCACCGAGCCGAAGTCGAAGTCGTCCCTCAGGCTACCCATCTGGTAGTCGATGACTGGGGCCTTGTCGGCGCCCTTTTCGGTCACGTTGTAGTGGTCGGCATAGAGCATGCCCGACTGGGTATCGTCACCCAGCTTGGCAAAGCGTTCCAGCGAGAACGGACCCATCTTCAGGGTGTCATACTTGGTGTAGAGCAGCACGTAGTCGGCATCGGCACGCTGAGCAATCTCGCGCATCGTGGCGCTCGAGAAGAGCACGTTGACGGGCACCATTTCGCAGCCCTCGACGGGTTTGGGCTTGTCCACGGTGGCGAGCAGGTAAATCTTGTTCACCAGTTCCAAGTTCTTGAGGTGCTCGATGGTCTGCGCGGCCTGTTCGGCGCTGACAAACGGAATAAAGCAATTAATTCTTCCCATAAATCATTCTTTTTTATAATTTGTAATTTAATCGTCTTCTAAATGCGAATTACGCTAATTCAACGTATTTCACGAATTATATTTTATTTTAATAACAGATTATTGCTATTGCATACACGAGCTGTTTCCAAACTCGTATTGCCAAAATTAGCAAGAATCCCCAATTGATATCCTGATGCTCTCAGGTAATTCTTTACCTGGCATTTATGTACTGCAGACAATTCTGAAACCGCTTTCAATTCTAGTATAATCTTATCATAACAAACAAAGTCTGCAAAATATTCTTTCTTAAGCAGTATGCCGTTATAATAGATAGGTAGACGAACCTCACGTTTAAAGGGTATTCCTGCAGAAACGAATTCCAATTCCAAAGCCTCTTGATAGACTGCCTCTAAAAAGCCACAGCCCAGTCCATTGTACACTTTCAACAGACAGCCTTTAATAGCATAAGATTCCTGTGGATATATCAATAATGCCATAAAAAACAAATTCGCATAATTAGTAAAATTCGTGAAATTCGCATTTTAAGTGTTAGTGAAGAAGGAACTCCATGATGCGGGTCATCAGGCTGGTGCGCTCTTGCGAGGTGGTGACCGTCTCGAGCGGGAAGCCCATGACCACGGTGCGGTAGCTGCCACGGTCGCTGGCGATGGCGGCGGGCAGGCCGTTCTCGCCGTAGCGCATCCATGTGAAGCCTCGGTCATCGCTGGCGCGGATGGCGTCGGGCGACTCCACGGCATAGGTCTTGTCGTTCAGCTTGCTGACGAAGTTCCAGGCTCCGGGAGAGGACAGGCGGATGTCGGGGCTATCGACGGCGGTAACGGTGCCGTCGAGCGATGCCCTGCCATGCAGGCCCTCGTAGCCGAGGACGTCCTTGACAAAGGCCTTACCTGTCTCGTCGTTATTGCCTGCAGCATTGTCCCACAGGTCGCTGCCCACATAGGCTCCCGACAGGAGCACGCTGCCGCCGTTGGCGGTAAAGGTGCGCAGGGCGTCCATCAGTCCCGGTGTATAAATCTTGAAGCGGGTGGGCATCAGGCCGCTGCCCGTCTTGATCTCCTTCTGCTTGCCCAGGATGAGGTCCATCAGGCGATAGTCCTTGGCATCATATCGGTCAACGAGGGCGCCCAGGCTGCACGACAGGAAGGAGTAGCCGGCATTCAATAGCGCCTCGCCATGGACTGCAGGATAGTCAAAGGTGTTGCCCGCCACGTTCATCGTCTCGTGGTCGCTGCGGCTGGAGCCGAAGCCGGGCGCATCGTCGTCCTTCCACTCGATAGCGCGGCGGAACTCATACTGTGAGCCCAGGTAGTTGATCTGCTGGATATATGGCACACCGTGGTCCTTGTTGTCGTCAAAGCCGGCACGGTCGGCACCATCAAACCAGTCGGGGGCACTCACGCGGGTGAAACCGTTGACCACCAGCACGTCGCCCTTGCTGCCCGCTGCCTCGCCCAGACTCAAGGTCTCGCTGGGGAAGCTGCGGCCACCGTCGTTCATGGCGATGATGCGGTAGGAGTGCACCAGATTGTCCTTGACCGTCACGATATACTGCGCGCCCTTAGCAACGGCGATTTCCTTGAAGGCGCCGTCCAGGCCCACACGCTCACACACGATATAGCTCGTGGCATCGGCATTATCGCTCAGATCATCGTGGGTGGGATCCCAGTAGAGCAGATAACGGCCCTTTTCCATCTTGCTGATGGCGAAGTTCTTGACGGGCAGCGGCTGCACGACATAGGAGCGGTGGTCGCGCTGGGCGATGAACTTCAACATGCCCTTATAGATGGCACGGCTCACGTCGAAGCGGAACATCGGGTCAAGGCCGTACTTCATGTCGGCAAAGTTCTGGTGCGACAGCAGCTCCATCAACACGGCGGGCACCTCGGGCACGCGAGCCTCATAGTAGCTCCTGTCCCACATGCCACGACGCGTCCAGTTGGGTTCCCACTTGGCGCGGATATCTTTCACAATCTCGGTCGAGAGCAGGTTGCAGTACTTACGCGACAGCTCGCGAGGCGTGCCGTTGGCATACTTGCCGAACTTCTTGCCGCCGCTGTTGGTGCAATAGATCAACAGCGTGCCCACGATTTCGTCGTCGGGCGTCGCACCGGCATCGGTGTGCAGGCAGAAGGACAGGTCCACCGGCACATGCAGGCCGCCACGCTGGGGCAGCACATCGCTGCCGCCTGCCAGGTAGTTCACCCACTCGCCACGGCTGCGGTAGTCGTCGGTATAGTCGTTGATGCCGTGGGAGGTGGAATAGACGCTGTCGGGGAAGCCTGCCCACTGCAGGTAGTAACGTGAGCCCAGGTGGAACCAGGGATGCTCGCCGCTGCCCACATAGCTGTATTCCACGCCTTCCTTGCCCAGGAATTTCTCGTTCTCCTGCTCGGCGGCGAGGCGGCGGTTCTCCTCGGTGGGCAGTGCCACGCGGCGCACGATATTGCCCTTGCCACCGCCCACCTTGATGGCATCGGCGGTGATGACGGCGCCCTTGTCGTCGCTCAGGTTAGACACCTCGACGACCGCCTTGTTCACGCCCTTGGCAAGCGGGAAGGTGCCCAGATAGACCCACACGCCGCCAGCCATCGTCTGGTCGACATGGAACTGACGGGCCCCTGCCAGGCTGTTGACGGTATAGGTCACGTCACTGGCGCTGTTGGGCAAGGTCTTGTAGGAAATATAGACGGCAAACTCGCCTGCCTCGGGCATATCGACGTCCCACGAGGCGGTCGAGAGTTTCTTCTTGTCTTTCTCGGCAGCTACCATGCGGTAAGTGCCCTCGTTGAAGGGATTCTCAAAATCCTTGTAGGTCGGGCGCAGGAAGGCGAAGCCTGGGCCTGTGCCATTACCCCACGGCTGCTTGCCGTTGTGCTCGCTGTAGCCTCGCTGCGCCTCGCCGCCGTCGTTATCGACCACGGCACCGAAGTTGTGGGTATCGCGTTCGCGGGCGTTCCACACATAGGCGCCTGCATTCTCCAGCATCGGGATGAGGAACGGCAGCACATAGCTGTGGGTGTACATGTCCTCGACGGTCTGCATCAGGCGCGCACGCTGCCACTCCCAGCGGTTGAGCTTGGGCTCGAAGTACCAGCCATGGCTAGGCCACATCGCCACGATGTTGCCGTCCAGACCATGCTTGTAGTGGCGGTTGGCGTCCTGCTCGCTGATAAAAGCCTTGTGAGAGCGCTTGTAGGCGGGCTCATAGTCGGCAAAGTAATTGTTGATGTCATTGCCCATGATGGTGATGAGCACAGGGCTGTCATCATAGTCACCGCCCAATGCCTGACGTATCCCGTCGCGCATCGCGGCAATACCGGCCTGAGTGAACGGCACGTCGCCGAAGTTCTCGCTCACGTCCACCTTGACGGTGTCGTTCTCTACCGTCAGGGAGCGCACCTTCAACTCGCCCACTCCCATCAACTCGGGCAACTGGCTGGCAACCACACGCTGCACAGCATCCTGTTGCTCCTGGGTGAACGTCTGCTCCTGGGCATGCATCGGCAACGCCATCGCGAGACATGCAGCAACACTCAACAATACTTTACAAGTTGTCATCATATTCTGTTCTTTATTGATTTTTCAGTTTGTCATTATCAATCCATCGGGTCAATTGAACCCAATCAGTTATGCAACAAAGGTAGCACTAAACTACGAAAAACCAAAACCAAACCCCGCAAACACCCCGTTTTACAACATTTTTTATAAATTAACTACATATTTTAAGAAAGAAGGCTATAGTTATTAGACGTTAGACAGCAGACGTTAGACGTTAGACATTAGACGTTAGACATCAGACATTAGACTTTAGACTTTAGACGTTAGACAGCATCCGCACTGTAGGGCCTCGCCTTGGCGTGGCCGCCCCACCCCCCGACACAATCCTCACGCAAAGCCGCTAAGGCGCTAAGATTGGTGCGAGCAAGCTCGCAGGTTAATGGTTAATGAAGCATCCGCGCTCCGTTTGACAGGAACGCGGACGCCTAATTAGTGAAATTTGAATTAATAAGAATGCGGATGCCAAATTAGTTCAATTCGCGTAATTCGTAGTTTATAGCTTTTAGCGTCTTAGCGCCTTAGCGTGGTGCAAAGGGTGCGGATGCCAGCTAAAGGCTAATGGCTAACAGCTAATGGCTATGAGTCCTTAGTGCTATGGACGAACGTGCTCGGGCTGCACCATGGCGCTCGGGGCGGCGAGCCGTGGCAGGGCCCTGGGTGCGAGAGCCTTGCTGGCGGGCCAGTTACCGCTCAGCAGGAAGTTGATCAGGGTCGTCACGTCGCTGATGTTGATCGTGTTGTCCTGGTTGCAGTTGGCGGCGTCCAGATTGAGGCCAGTGGCGTTGTTCGAGAGCAGGTAGTTGATCAGGGCCGTCACGTCACTGATGTTGACGTTGCCGTCATTGTTCACGTCACCGCGTGATCCGCCATTCTCGACCGTAATCATGGCATAGGAGTTATACCAGTCGGTGTAAGTGGCTGAAGGACCATTGACTTTCTGATTCTCAAGTGAGATGTAGGCTTTACCGGCACTGGCGGACGCCTGGAGTGTCACGATGACGACAGGATCTTCATAATAGCCTGTGACATTGGCATTTGACAGCATGACCCTCCTGTAGCGGCGGCCATTGTTATATTGGTCAGACTGCTGATAGCCCACAAAGGCCTGTTCATCGCATGCCGCACCGGTTTCAACATTGACCAGGTTATATCCGTCGGGAAGATAGAGGTCAAACTGGTAAGAACTGATTTCATCTGCCATGAGGTTATAGATGGGCAAGGTAAAGGTGGAACCTGCAGCAACGGTATCGTCCCAGATCGTCATCTGGTAGTAGAACCAGGGGTAGAAATAATTTTCTTCCTCAATATATTTATCGAGATACCATCCCTTATTGTAGGCCGTCATCGCCTGGGTGTTGGTGAAGATGTTTCCTTCCTCGGGATATGGGAAAATCATGCCAATCGGTTTCCAGGTCCAGTTGGCTTCGTAGTCCCATGTCGGCAGGCTATTGATCATGTAGTCGATAGCTTCCCCTTGAAGTTTATTATGATAGCAATACAGGTCTTCTATTTGGTCACAGTTGGTCAGGTCCAGACTCGTCAGTTGATTGTCGTTGCAGAGAAGGCTCTTGATTGTTGGACTGGTGCTCAGGTCCAGGCTCGTCAGTTGGTTATATCCGCAATTAAGTCCATTGAGAGGGCAGTTGGTCACATCCAGGTCGGTCAGTTGATTGTTACCGCAGTCAACTGACGTGAGTGCCGTGCAGGCGCTCAGGTCCAGACTCGTCAGTTGATTATTGTAGCAATTAAGTTCCTTGAGTGCGGTGTTGGTGCTCAGATCCATGCTTGCCAGCTGATTGTTGTAGCAACGGAGCGTTTCAAGTGCGGTGCATTGAAGCGGGTTCAGTGAAGTAATCTGGTTGTCTTGGCAATAAAGTGATTTGAGAGCAGTGCAGTTAGGAACAAGCAGCCGGGTTAACTGGTTGTTAATGCAGCTCAGTCTTGTCAGTTGACTGCGGTTGACCAACTTGAGTGAGGTTAACTGGTTATTGTCGACATTAACATTCTGCAGATTATAACACCCCGTGAAGGCCAGGGCGGTCACCTTGTTGTCTGAGCAATTCAAGACTTCAAGAGCAACACAGTTATCGATGTTCAGGCTGGTTAACATGTTGTCATAACAATAGACTTCTTTAAGCGCCGAGAGGTCACTCAGGTCCAAGTTAGTCAACTTGTTCTGGTAGCAAGTGATCATCTCGAGGGAGTCACACTCGCTGACATTGAGCGAAGTCAAGTTGCATTTGAAGGCCTGAACTTTTTTCAGGCGTGGATTATTGGCCAAGTTCAGGGTGGTCAGAGTTGGCATACTCCAGCAATTAAATTGTGTGAGACCACAGTTTTCACCGTCGAAATACCTCAAAGCCGAGCATTCATAGATGTCTCCGATACTACTCAATTCAGGGTTGTCAAAACACTGTATGTCGTACAGTGCAGGGCACATATGCATATAAATCTGTTTCAGATTGCAAGAGTAGCAGAGGAGGACTTCCAACTGCGGGTTGTCAGCGACATTAAGACGCTCCAAGTGACTCATGCCTGCAACATCAAGTTCGGTCAACTGGTTGCTTGAGCAATTAAGATAAGTGAGGGCTTTGTTATTGCTCAAGTCAAGGCTGGTGATGGAATTCACTGAACATTCCAGATGTTTCAATCCTGTGAAATAGCGGATGCCTTCCAGGCTGGAGATGTTCTTATTTTCCAGGAGCATCGTTTCATGGGTTGCAAGTTGAGCAGTCGTAATGGTTCCGCTGGGATACACATTCAGCAGGTAGGCGCGGAAGTTCGCGTCAGGGAAGTTGGTGGCATTGATCACCACATCGGCCCGTGCTGCCAGCGTAGCCATCAGCACAGCCAGTGAAAAAAGTAATAATTTCTTCATAATCGTAGGGAGTTATTGGTTAATAAATGATATTCTATTCCACAAGTTGTGCCGCAAATATAATAACAATCTCTCACATATCCAACAATAATTTGAATAAATTCACATTATGCTCGCTGCGCTCCTAACCTCACGCTAAGCCGCAAAGGCGCTAAGGATATTAAGGGGGTTGACACACTCGGTTTATTTTACATATAATTATCGTTAATTGATCATGAATTAATTAATGACAATTCGCGTAAATAAACCACAAGGCATTCGAAATCTTTTTAACGCTAATTACGCTAATTACACTAATATATAAATAATTAGCGATAATCCGCGTAATCCGCGTTCATTGATAAGA
>JBGUJU010000101.1:0-31102 GCA_045114065.1 Sodaliphilus sp. | reverse complement strand
TAATATTAATAACTATTTTATAATTAATTTGTTTAATTTCCCGTGCGATAGCACGGTTATATTACTGTGTCGCAATTATGACACACCGCCAGTTGTGCTTGCCTACTGTTCAACGCCCCCCGGCCCCCTCTAGTCTTAGAGGGGGAGTTGCTAACGTTTTCATTTACAGAAGTTATTGTCATCAAACTCATGTTTGTCGGCTGGCAAAAGCAAATCCCTCATGCTCAAAAACGAGCTTGAGGGATTGGTTTTAATCAGAGTAGGAGAGGGTTACTCCCAGGCACCGCTCAGCAAGAAGTTGACGAGGGCGGTCACGTCAGAAATGGATACCTTGTCATCGAGGTTGCAGTTGGCATTCTCGAGGCTGATACCGGTGTCATCATTACTCAGCAGATAGTTGATGAGGGCGGTAACATCGGTGATAGAGATATTCTTATCCATGTTCACGTCACCACGCAGGCCAGCCGCGGGCAGGGTCACTTCACGAACTACTGACTGATAGGACATGCCAGTATTCTGTTTTACTACCACATAGAACTCATAGGTCGTGCCAGGAGTCAAACCTTCTACAAGATAGGTGGCACCGGGCAGCGGGTGTTCGCGGTTCCATTCATCAACGTAAGTATTGGTGGGCACTACATTTTGGGTCAAAACAACCTCCTGGGTAGCCTTGTCGACGACATAGAGGAAATATCCGCAACCTTCAGTCTCGAAATTATTGATGAGATAGGTGTTCTCGGCATTGCACGACCAGTCGGCAAGGAAGGACGTTGAAGTTACATCCTTTGCCTCTTGGAGCTGGGGATAAATCTCCATGTAAACGATATCTGAAGTAGTGGTCTGGCCACCATCGGTATATTGGGTCTGGATACCGACACGCCAGTTAAAGAAGGGCTCTTCACCACTTTCGACTATATTGGTCAAGCCCTCAAGGTGCATATCCCAATAGCCAATATTACCATTAGTCGTTCTACTACTGTAAGGGAATTGAGTTAATGGCTCATTAACCTGACTGGGGAACATCTCAGGAGTGAAGGTGAAGATCTGGTCATTGTCGGTATAAATGCTGAAGGTCACCTTCTCGGGATCCAGAATGGTATACTCCTCGTTGTTAAAATACTTGTCAATAGTATAGTCATCGCCAACAAGATTAGCATCAAAATCCGCAGCCAGCTCATAGCCCAGATCAATCATGATACCATAATCAATAAATTCAGTAAGTTTAGGATTGCCGGGCGTGGGCAGGATGCGGCTGAAGCCATCTTCCTTGTGGCTGTCATACCACGATACATTGGTGGGATCAGCAGGCGTGACAGCATAGGCAGTTGCTGCAATTGCTAATCCAAGAATAGAAAACAGTAATTTTTTCATAAACGATATTGATTAAAATTATACAATTAATGAATTTCAACTGATTGCTGTTGATGGTTGTAATTGTGTGCAAATTAACTGCTTTTTCTTGGATTATCAAAGAATTACTCCCATTTTTGTAATAATCCTATTGAAATCATTTGCCTGTCAAAGCCTCTTCCCAAAGGATGCCTACCGACCTTTTCTCCTTAGTGCCATGTAATATTTTTTGTTTTTTCACGTTTTTCAGTAAAGGGCAATTTGTTGGCCGAAGGATGAACGTAATCGTTCAAATAGATTTACTTCTAGGCTATCAATTGCAGTGGAAAGACAGTATCATATATTAAATCGAACTCACCTAAAATAAATGCACAGATTTATGAAAAGAACGTTTTGTTTCCTGCAGGTCCTGTTGATATTTGGATTGCTTGCGGCTTGCTCCGATTCTGATAATGATGATTCGGGCAACACCGTCATTGACGAACCCGATCCCGTCTCCCCTGAGATGGCTATCAACCTTTGCAACCCATACCGATGGTCGCTAGCCTCGGTTCCAGCAGATCCTTTACTGTTCCCTGAGGCTTCGTTGATGAACGATGTGGCCCAGGGCAAAAATCGGGCATTGCTGGCGTGGTATACCATTGACCGGGTATTCACTCAACGCAATTCGTCCGATGCTCCAGACTACATCAGGAATGACCTGGATGGCTTGAGCTATCCTTACGCCCGAGAAGTGGCAGTCAACGAGGTGTTCCCAGATCGCGAGTTGAAAGATGGAGAGTCGTCGGTGATCTCGACGATGAACCTGTCGTTCTACCCGAATGAGCGCGGACCGTACAACCTGGACGCCACCAGTGTTGATGAGTACGGCCGCCTGCTTTTTCCCGAGAGACGCTGGGGTGGCATCATGAGCAAGATTGACAAAACCAACTTTGAGCAGGCTGGCATCAAATATATCCAGTTCTGGCTGCTTGACCCGTTCATGGATGCCGAATTGGACAACCAAGATGGTGGTATCCTCTATTTCAATCTGGGTGACGTAAGTGAGGATATCCTCAAGGACGGTCTCATGAGTTACGAGAACGGCTTGCCCGCCAATGGCGACTCCACTGCCGTCATACAATCGGTCTGGGGCAAAGTCCCCGCCCAGACTCCACTGGTTTATGCCTTTGATAACACCAATAATGGCTCACGCATCCACAAGGACGTCGGCTTTGATGGACTGTTAACAGCCGAAGAGTTCGTGCATCCGTCTTATGCTAAATTCATTGAAGATCTGATAAGAAAGTTGCCAGCATCTACAGTTGCCTCAATGCATGAAGATCCGTTCTCGCCGATCAACGACCCCGCCAGTGATAATTATGCGTTCTATCTCCACACTTACTATGATAAGAACAAGGCGAGTATTATCGAACGGTACAAGCATTACGATGGTACCGAAGGTAACTCGTTGTCCCCAGCGGAAGCAAACGACGGGCAGCATCAGACGTCGCGTTCAATACCCGATATCGAGGACATTGACTTGAATTTCTCCCTTAATGAGAATGAGCGTTTTTTCCAGTACCGCATCGCTATCGTTCCCGACTCGATGCGCGTGGGTTCAAACTATATCACCGATAAGCATGTCGCCAATGTGCACACGCGCAACGGTCATACTCAGGTGGCAGTGTGGTACCAGTTCACCATCCCCCTGAATCAATATCAGAAGAAAATCGGTTCGATACAGGACTTCTCCAACATCCGTTATGTGCGCATGTTCTTGACGGGATTCAAGGGGATTACCCACCTGCGCTTTGCGACGCTCGGGTTTGTCTGTGGTGAGTGACGCAATTTCACTGATGATCATCTACGGCAAGGAGGGACGACCAATGAGGTACTCCCTCCTTGCTCTGTCTATTGACAATGCCCCTGTGTCTGGCGGTAGAATCGTCGGCATGGGGGGTGCCATCGTGCTAGTCCTGAGACGCAAAATTTTGCGTCTCTACAAATCTAATACATTGGACAATAGTACTTTCTTCTCATTGAACTCACGTAAAATATCATGAATTATTTCCATTTTGAACTTGGTTATTGAGAAATATCATTATCTTTGCCGCCGATGAGGCAGAAGCTAACACATAACGGCGTTACCCGCAGGCAACGATTGTTTGCCTGGATGATACTGTCGGTCTATGTGCCGATGGTGTTGCTTGCTTCGCTTCATGTGCATTCCTTCAACGAGTACTCCAAGGCAATCGACTGCGACCAGTGTCACACCGCAGTACACCACTCGGGTCACATCACTGCAGGCAGTCACCACATTGATGAATGCCTGTCGTGCCGCTTCCTCAGCACACAGATTGATGTGCCCCGCACGGTAACGTGCCATGTGGCAAAGCAAGTTGTGGTCCATCTGGAGTTTTTCCTTGCCGCGGTGCCTGTCGTCAGAGCCGTGGCGCATCCCTCGTTGCGTGCACCCCCGTTCGTTCTATGATTCATCAGTGTGTGCCAGATAGTCTATGACCGATTATCCGGCTATAACTACATCCCATATAATCATTAGAACAATCACAGAATGAAATCATACCTTTCGATTCTTCTGCTGCTGGCGTGCGTGGGCACGATGGCAGCTCAAGATGCGGTCGTGCTCGACTCGACCGACGTGTTCTTTCGCCACATAGAACTCAAACAAGTGGTGGTCACTGGCCCGACCGGTGCAGTAAAGATGCAGGACATGTCGATGCCTGCGGGTATCGTTGACCGCAACGCCCTGCGCATGACACCTGCCACCAACATCGTTGATGCGGTGGCCAAGTTGCCCGGTGTGGCACAGGTGAGCACTGGCAGCGGCATCTCCAAGCCCGTCATCCGCGGACTGGGATATAACCGTGTGGTCGTCGTTGCCGACGGCGTGCGCCAGGAGGGACAGCAGTGGGGCGACGAGCACGGCGTGGAGATTGACGGCAACGCCGTAAGCTCGGTCGAGGTCCTCAAGGGCCCGGCGAGTCTGCTCTACGGCTCGGATGCCCTGGCGGGAGTCCTCAAACTCAACACCGACCCTGTGGTGCCGTTGGGCAAGATGCGCCTGAACGTGAACTCCGAATACCATTCCAACAGCGGACTGGTGAACTACTCGTTCAACTTCGGCGGCAACAAGCAAGGCCTTTCATGGAACATCCGCTACGGCGACAAGTTCGCCCATGCTTATAAGACCCCCATTGACGGCTATGTGCCCAACACGCAGTTCCGCGAGCGTGCCTTGTCGGGCATGCTGGGTGTCAACAAGGCCTGGGGCCATACGCGCCTGACGGGATCCTATTTCCACCTCACACCCAGCATTGCCGAGGGCGAGCGTGACCCGCTGACGGGCGAGCTGGTGCAGCCCTATACCGACACCAAGACCTATCACCATGGCGTGCCTTACCAGCAGGTGTATCACTACAAGGCTGTGCTTGACAACGCGTTTTATCTGGGGGAGGGGAGACTCAATGCCATGCTGGCTTACCAGCAGAACCGTCGCCAGGAGTTTGAGGAGCCCGATGAATACGGACTTTACCTCAAGTTGCACACGGTCAACTACAATGTCCACTACGTGACGCGGCGCCTGGGCGAGGACTGGCGCATCACCAGCGGTGTGAGCGGCATGTGGCAACGCTCGCTCAACGAGGGCTACGAGTTCCTGATTCCCAACTATAACCTGTTTGACTTCGGTGCGTTCATCACGACGACCGCCAACGTCGGTAAGTGGGCCCTCAACGGAGGTGTGCGCTTTGACAACCGCCATCTCGACAGCCATGAGCTGATGGATGACGGCGACATGCGCTTCCAGCCCTTCAAGCGTAACTTCAGCGGCTTTACCGCCAGCGTGGGTGCCGTGTGGCACGCCAACGATCACCTGGACCTGAGGGCCAATGCAGCCCGCGGTTTCCGTGCCCCCAACATCAGCGAGTTGGCCAGCAACGGCGTGCACGAGGGCTCGCTGCGTTATGAGGTTGGCAACAGTGACCTCAAGCCTGAGTTCAGCCTGCAGTTTGACCTCGGTGCCGAACTGACTACCTCCTGGCTTGATGCGCAGCTGTCGCTGTTCAGCAACCGCATCGACAACTACATCTTCATCCACCGCACGGGCGAGGTCATCGACGACGAGTTCATGACCTATCGCTATGACAGCGGGGATGCCCAGTTGCTGGGCGGCGAACTGGCACTGGATATCCATCCCTGGCACTTCCTGCACTTAGGCACCAGCTTTGCTCTGGTCAATGCTGTGCAGCTGCACCAGCCCGAGGAATCCAAGTACCTGCCGTTTACTCCGGCACCGCGTTGGCAGAGCGATATCAAGTGGGAAATCCTACATGACGGACGTGTGCTGAACAATGCCTTCGTCTCGCTAGGAGTGGACTACAACTTCAAGCAGGACCATTACTACCGCGCCGATGACACCGAGACTGCCACGCCTGCCTATTGCCTGCTCAATGCTGCCATTGGCACCGACATCATGGTCAAGAGGCAGCGAGTGGCGTGCCTGAGCCTGATGGGGACCAACCTCACCAATAAGGCCTATCAGAGTCACTTGAGCCGCCTCAAGTATGCCGACGTCAATCCCGTCACGGGCCGTCAAGGCGTCCTGAACATGGGCCGCAACATCATCGTCAAACTCACCATTCCCCTTGAGTTTTAGGCGTTAGGCTTTAGGTTTTAGGCGTTAGGTGGCGATGTTCCTTTACAAGGCATCGCTCATCATGGCAGCAGGTTGCTGGATTGCCACAAAATGGACCCCAAAAGTTGGACAAACAACTTTGCTGTCGATTGTGATGCTCGGTGAGCCCATCACCCTGATATTCATCATCGCCTCGGTCATCATGGCAGCAGGCTGCTGGATTGCAGCAAAGTAAACTTAAAACCGAGCGGATGTTTCGCGAGAAACCGTTATCTTTGCCCATTCAAATAAATCTGCATTTATGGATATTAAAAACAGACCCGACCCGGATGTGGCTTTCCCGAATCCTAAGATTCCTAGCCTGTGCTTCATCAAGAACGTGGTGAAGAACCCGCGTATCATCATCGGCGACTACACCTACTACGATGACGTGGATGGGGCAGATCAGTTTGAGAAGCATGTCACTCATTTCTATGACTTCATCGGCGATCGGCTGATTATCGGCAAGTTCTGCGCCATCGCTCGAGGCGTGGAGTTTGTCATGAATGGAGCCAATCACAGGATGGACGGCGTGACTACTTACCCGTTCTACGTCATCGGCGGCGACTGGGGCAGTGCTATTGCGCCCGTGAAAGATGAATTGCCGCTGAAGGGCGACACCGTTGTGGGCAATGACGTGTGGATCGGGCAAAATGTCACCATCATGCCTGGCGTCCACATCGGCGACGGGGCCATTATCGGTGCCAACTCGGTGGTGGCGTCAGATATTCCGCCCTATGCTGTTGCCGTGGGCAATCCTTGCCGGGTGACAAGGATGCGTTTTGACGACGAGTTCATCAACTATCTGTTGGAACTGAAATGGTGGGATTGGGACATCGAGAAGATTGAGGCCAATTTTGAGGCTTTGTCAAGCGGTGACCTGTCATTGATCAAGAAGATTAATCAGTGACTTAAAATAAATACAATGGAAACAGGAATCAGACTTGTCAGGCTTGCTGAGGATCGTACTATCGCCTTCAAGAAGGAGATGCAGGAGGCGTTTGAGCGCGGCTTTCAGGGCCATGTCAAAGAAGACGGCGAAAACCAGTGGCAGGTGCTGCCCGATGGTGACTTCTACCAGGCTCTGCAGGCCGAGGGCGCCGAGGCCTACGAGGCCGTTGATGCCGACGGCCAGCGCGTGGGCGGTGCCATTATCAACATCGACAGCTCAAAGCTTCATGGGGAACTGTCGTTCCTCTACGTGAAGGTCGGTGTGCAGGGCAAGGGCATCGGCCAAGCCATCTGGAGTGCCATCGAGGCGATGCACCCTGAGGTTGAGGTGTGGGAGACCTGCACTCCCTATTTTGACCGCCGCAACATCCACTTCTATATCAATTGCTGCGGTTTCCATGCCATCGAGTTCTTCAACGCCTATCATCGTGACCCGAATATGCCCGAACAGTTCGACGCCAACGTCGGCCTGTTCGTGTTTGAGAAACGAATGAAATAACCTCTGACACATAGGGGCTGTGTCATAATTGGCTACGCCTAGCTAAAGGTTCGTCTCGCGATTTTTATCGGCCTGACGGCCGAGAAATTAAACAAAATTTTTATAAAAATTAAACAAGACAACATTTTTATTTAATTTTTTGTGCGTAGCGCGACTCAATTTGCAGCGAATGAATTATTACACATCCTCCAACCCAGAGACGTTACCAAAAATAGTTTTGTTGGACTCTCATTTCATAAACATATTTTAGTATGACAGAATTCAGACCCATGCGCCGCGACAGGCAGCAGTTATCCAGAGAAGAATGTGAGCTTATCCTCGGCCGTTGCACCTCGGGTGTGCTTGCGCTGACGGGAGACGGTGGTTACCCTTATGCCGTGCCGCTCAGCTACGTCTATACCGACGGGGCGATCATCTTCCATTCGGCAGTGGAGGGACACAAGGTTGATGCCATCAGGCGAGACAGCCGTTGCTCGTTTTGCGTCATTGATCAGGACGAAATCAAGCCGGCCGAGTTCACGACCCATTTCAGGAGTGTGATCACTTTCGGCCGCATCCACATTCTGGAGGACGCCGACGAGAAGGTGCAGGCCCTGCGCCTCTTGGGGCGCCGATACTCGCCCGACGACGAGCCCGGCCTGCAACATGAGATCGACAAATCGCTGGACCACGTCCTGTTGCTCCGCCTCGACATTGAGCACCTGTCTGGCAAACAGGCCATTGAACTGGTGCGGGCAAGAAAGTCTTGAACTGTAAACAAGTGATTTTTTTACGATGAACGCAAAAAGACTGCGGTCTATGGCTTTACCTTTGCGGCGCAAAAGATAATCACCAGTTTGAAAAAAATATATACGTAGTATATAAGTGAAACAGGAATTAAAATAATCCGTCAGAAATTTGGCGGTTTCAGTGAGAAGGTGTAATTTTGCGGCCAATTTTAGAGAAAGGCTATCATGCTGACACTGAGAGTTGACATATCGAAAGGCAAAAACGTTCAGGCCAGGAGTAGGTTTGGAGGCTATCGCCATATCTGCACCCCAGATAATACAATGCCAGATATTTGCTCAACGACTTTTAGGGATCGGTGCCAACATGACACTCACCAGGTGATGTAACAGTGTAGCCATATCCCGAGATACTACTCAAGTAAACGATAAAGAGTGGTTGGAAAGTCGAGCAAAGCAAGACATTCCAACCACTTTTCTTTTTTAACTACGAATGATTTTTAACTACGTATTTTTTTAACTACGAATTACGCGAATTATACGAATGGCATCCGCATACAGATTATATCAAATTTCACGAATGGCATCCGCGTTCAATTAAACCGAATTATACGAATGGCATCCGCATACAGATTATATCAAATTTCACGAATGGCATCCACATGTTGCTCGCTTCTGCTCGCAGTTTAGAGTTTAGAGTTTAGAGTTTAAAGTTTAGAGTTTAGAGTTTAAAGAGGCTTCGCCTACACTATTATTAATCGCGCCGATTGTGGCGCACAAAACTTCGAATCATGAAGGATAAATTAGACACGATTGCCTTGCACCTGATGCAGGCATGCAAATTGAAACCGGGGAATACGCTCTCGGGAAAGAAGGTGTTTTTCACGTCGGACACCCACTTCGGCCACACATCCATCTTGCGTCATTGCAATCGTCCCTTCGGCGATATTGAAGAGATGAACCAGGCGCTTATCGAGAACTGGAACCGTGTCGTCGGCAAGAATGACCTGGTGTTCCACCTGGGCGACTTCGCCTTTGGCGGAGCTGAAGTGTGGAACCGTTTCCTTGACCAGCTCAACGGAAGGATTGTGCTGGTTGTGGGTAACCACGACATCTATCACCTGCGTTCCGAAATGCTTGAACGCTTCGAGCAAGTCGCATTTGAACTGTACGTCATCATAGACAACCAGCCCATCTTCCTCAACCACCATCCCTTCCTGAGCTATGGCGACTCCCATGGCCACGTGTGGCAACTGTTCGGCCATGTGCACACGCGAGGGAATGGCCAGGGTAAGGATAAGGACAAGCAGCGGTTGCCCCTGCTGATGGCGATGCAATATGACGTGGGCGTTGACAACAACAATTATACTCCCGTCTCATTCTATCAGATACGCGATATCATCAGTAGCCGTACAACCGGTCAAATGCAAACATCATTTTAACTAACAGACATTATGGACAATTCAATTACATCATATAACAATGCCGGCAAACAAGAATGCGTTAATACGCTACAAGACGATAGACCGCTGCCTGCGGAACAGGTTCCGTCTGTGGACCATCGACGACCTGACCGAGGCTTGCTCGGATGCCCTATACGAGATGGAGGGCATCACCAAGGGAGTGTCCGTGCGGACCGTACAGGGCGACCTCCAAATCATGCGGTCCGACAAGTTGGGCTACAACGCCCCGATCGAGGTCTTTGACAAGATCTACTACAGGTACGCTGACCCCAACTACTCGATCAACGAGATGCCCCTGACCGAGGATGACTGCCGTCTGCTCAAGCAGGCCGTAGAGATGCTTGACGACGACGGCAAGGCTACGCTCAACGAGATGCGGGACGTGCTCTCGCTTGTGCGGGAGCGGCTCACCGCCCTCTTGAACTACGGATAGAACGATGGCGGTGAGTCATAATTCGCGCCTAGAACTTTGATCGGCCTTGCGGCCGAGAAATGAATGAATTATGACACACCGCCATTTTGTGTGCTTTTATAGGGGTAATCTTAGTTCTCACCGTCCTGGACAGTGGGTTCATCGTATTCCACTTCGACGAAGATGAGGCGGCGGTTGCTCAGGCCCTTGTCGCGTTCGTCATACTTGTCGCGCAGATCGGTGAGTATATGGCAGAACTCTTGCTCTGTCAAGATGGTCTTGAACGGGTTGCTCTTGCCACGGGAGTGGTAGAGCCTCATGCCCCGTGTCGCCATCAGCGCTGCGCGGAACCGCTCGCTCTGGTCGAACATGGCTTGATAGGCATGGCAAACCAGCTGCAGGAAATCGTCCGACTGCCGGTCTATGTCGATGTCCTTCCACCAGACGATCTGGTCGGTCTGCCAATGGGTGGTCGAAGCCCTCTTGGCATTGCGGCCCTTCATGGCGCATATTTGCCGCTGCTTGTTGAGATCCTGCTGCTTGAGCGACTGGAGAAACCCCTCCATGCTGCCGCACTGCACCCCGTCGAAGGTGAACGGATTGCTGCACAGGTTGGATAACACCTGGGAGGGATAGTCGCTGTGCGACCATATATCTATGGCCTTTCCGCGACGAACCAACCATCTTATGTATAATTGTCTGAACATCTTCATATCATTTTTCCCTTTGTTTGTTGGTGACTCCGCTGGGACTCGGACCCAGGACCCCCATATTAAAAGTGTGGTGCTCTGACCTACTGAGCTACGAAGCCAATTATCCGTTTGACGCTGCAAAGGAAATATGGCCGACCGCAGTCTTTTTTCGTTTCCCAAAAAATCTTCTTTTTTTGTGCAAAAAACATCAAATTTCCCCGAAAACAATGAAAAGGGAAACAAGAAATACAAGAAAACAAAGTCTATTGAAATCAAAGATTGTACTTACTTATTGTTTTCTTTTTCTCTGGGGTGGGGCGGTCAAGTCTTAACAAAGCATAAAAGTGAGTTTTCTAATCCGTTGATTTGTCCATTTCTAACATCAAAGTGCGTAGCGAACATTTCGGGCGGTTCATTGTCATGTCAACCAACGGTAGTAACTTTGCAACCGAAACGAGAGAAAAGTTAGTATAACTGAAAATCAGAACGAAATATGTTACGAGACATCATTGTTGATCCATACTTTCCTGATTGCCCGATACGCAATATCCTGTCGCGCATCAGTGACCGCTGGTCGATGCTGATACTGTACACGCTCGACGGCAAGGACACACCGATGCGGTATTCCGACATCCTCGCTGCCATCCCCGACATCTCGCAGAAGATGCTCACGGTGGCGCTGCGCAACCTGGAGGCCGACGGGCTGGTGTCGAGGCAAGCCTATGCCGAGATTCCGCCGCGGGTGGAGTACAGCATCACCGAGCGTGGCAAGTCACTCATGCCGCACATCAACAGCCTGATTGAGTGGGCGCTGGCCAACCTGGCCGACATCTTGAATGACCGCAAGAATTATTCATCCAATAAAAAACATTAATCACATTTTACTACACTATGAAACAGATTGAAAAGATTGCACAGGGTGCAAATTATGCCGCCATCAACGTTGGCCGCATCAGCGAGATTATTGAACACGAGTTGCCCATGGGCCCGGACTTCACGATTCAGGGCAAGGTATTCGGCGGACAGGCCGTTGGCGCCGCTGCCAGCGAGTTCTCTTTCCAGACACTCGTCCCCGGACAGGACAGCGGTTTCCTCCACACCCACAAGACGCACGAGGAACTCTACTTCATCCTGCGTGGCGAGGGCCAGTACCAGGTCGATGGCGAGATCTTCCCCGTCAGCGAGGGCAGCGTCATCCGTGTGTCGCCTAATGGCAAGCGCGCGTTGAAGAACACCGGCAACGAAGATCTGACGATGCTCTGCATCCAGTACAAGGCCACCCCGTTCACCGAGGCCGACAGCCCCATGACCGACGGCATCATCCTGCAAGAGCCACTCAACTGGTAAGGCGTTTTTGAGGGTCTTTTAGACTTGGGATTAACTCCACAATTTTGCGGAAACCATAACCGCAAGATTGTGGAGTTGAATTCTTAATTATTGGAGCCTGTGTCATCATTCAACTGCAATAATTTTAACCGCCCTTCGGGTAGGAAATTAATAAATTATCTTTAAAATTTTTATCCCGGAGTTTGGCTGCACCTCAGCAATTGATGCAAACATCATTGCCTTCGGTTTGCACAAACTATCCCATACGATAGCACATTTATTATATCTGGTCGCAATTATGGGACACCCTAATAGTCTTTTAGTGTAGGGATGCCGCGCAATGCGAATGCAGAGGCAAATTGGTTTGAATCTTGCTGAGTCGCAGCCATGCACAGCGTTAAGGGGTTATTCTCCATTTTGAATCAACTTCAAGGCTGCTTCAAGGGCTGACTCGCTGTCGGTCTCAACGTCGGGCATCACACCATGAACAGGTTCATTCTCGTCTGCACCAACATTATAGAACAACTTGAACGGTAAGCGGACAATCATGCCGGAATTGGGAAGGCGGAGCGTGACCACATCTCCTGAAGAGATTGTTGTTCCTCCAGTCTCCTCGCCAATCATCGTTCCCATCTTGAAATAAGAAAATTGTGACGCAAAATCAGCGGCCGCTGAGAACGTCAGGCGACTATTCAATAAATAGACTTTACCATTGAAGCGCTCGTTGTCAGAATAAGGCTGAACATAATCTTCAGGCTTGAGTTCAACAACAATCGTCGTGTCATGAGGGTAATCACAATTGATGTCCCGCTGTCGAACAGGCTCTGAGATGTGAATGACCATTTTCTCGACTATAGCGAATGGATTGCTTGTCAAATATTTGCACAATTCATCACCCGCTTCGGAATTTCCACCTCCATTATAACGGTTGTCGATGATCAGATGGCGCACACCGTCGGCCTTGGCTCTTGCAAACATCCCCTTCAGGAACTCATTTAAATTATCGGTTACACACTCGTTGAAACTAAACAGCATGGTCGAGTCGTTGAGCATCTTGTAGCTGAAGGGGTCACGTTTTAGATTATTACTATTGGCGGTTGCTGCAAATAGCGATCGGATTATTCCTATCGACTTTACGTCCACGGTCTTTACCCCCATTGATGTCTTCATTTTCACCCGATAACTGTCGGCCGGCATTTTCTCATTCATCCATGAGTTGATGCCATTCATCACGTCGCATAGCGATGCTTCAAGTGACGCGCAGCGGAAACCGTCACTCTCGCCCGAGATCATCTCAAGGGCACCATCTACAATCTCACGGCAAGGCCGGTCATTGATTGATAGTAATTCATCTCCTGCTTTAAACTTGGCATCCTGTATCATAGCATCGCTCCTCATCGTCAATCGATGAGAACCTGGCTCCAGTTCAAACAAGCCGAAATAAGGGAACATTTTCATGTCTTTGGTAATCATCGGTACATCAGAGTACACAGACAAATGTCCCTCGTGGAACATGGCTGCAAGTCTTGATATTTCATTGCTGAACTCAAGCTTACTGATATCGTCTTTAGAGAAACGCTGTCTCGCTTGATCTACAGCCCGGTAAAAATCTGCTCTTTGGATCTTCCAATAAGGGTCAGGGTGGACACGCTCAATGTAGACAACAAGCGAGTCTAAATCGGCAATAGCTTCAGCCGACGATAAAGGCGCTTGTAATTTCAAGCTGACGGCCACAAACAGACCAAGTAAAACAACGACAAGAGCACCAGCAAAGATTCCAATCTTCTTGAAAGGAGACCGCTTCTTGCGTGATTGTTGCGAATCAGTATTCTTCATGTTTATTCCCTATTGACTAATAATGCGCAAATTTAATGGATTTTTTTGAAACTTATCATGATATAGGAAAAACATCAACTAAGGTCTGTCTCTTAACAAACGGTGCCGATGGTTCTCCCGCAAACCATTGAGAACCGCTTACTGCTGATTTCCAACGTCGGTTTCGCAAAAAATAACTATCTTTGCTCCTTTGAGAAAGATAAATCGGGATAAACTGCTTAATGATTGATTAAAGTTATGAAAAGAATAGCATCGGCATTTTTCCTTTTTTGCCTCGCATTGTCGTTGATGGCACAGAATGGTATTAAAGTGAACTTTAAAGGCTCCAGCCCCACCATCACCGATTTTGCATGGGCAGCATTTCCTTCATTGAACTATGAAGATGAGGATGAAAGTGGCGACCGCCCATGGCGGGCATTGGAGAATGCCATGTCGCGTCACAGCAAAGGCCTCCCACAAGAGGAAGGCGTGACGTTAACCATCGACTCAAAGAACGGATACATCGTTTATGAACGTGTAGACGAAGAATACGGAGATGTTATCTTCAGGTTGGAAGTATGCTACTGGAACGAGTCGGACGGGAAACACAAACTCATTATTTTCAACGATATGGCAAGCTCTATTGAAGGCAAGCCATGTATGACTGAAACGAGTGGCATTGATTTCTTCCGTTACAACAATGCCACAAAACGCATGGAGGCTTGTGATGCACCCGGGTTTGAAGTTGATTACAGATGCATCTATGAATTGCCACGCAAGGGCAAGGACATCATTTGTACTCTATGGAACGACGACGGCACCACCCAGCAGACGATATTGAAATGGGACGGAAAACAATTCAACGAATAAACCGATTGTTGACCGATTCCGACTGATGTGCGGGCCGATAGCTATGGCCTGCAGATCATGGTCGTCCACCTCGGCACTTCAAAGAGGGCACTGAGCTCTGATTGCTATATGATGGGGCTTAAGCGGGGTAGGTGATATAAAGAAAAATGGAGACCATTGAAAAACAACAGCCTCCAGTTTCCAAGACACCCCATCGTTTTTTGGGGGGCGGTTAGGATAAACGGCTATTCTATCGGTATCTGAATGATTGAAAGCCATTTCTCGGGGTCCTCCTGGTTCCAGGCTCCATCAACGTAGCAGGTGCGGAACTGACCAACAGGCTTGTAACCTTGCTCCTCGATGTAACGGAAAGCTTCTATGTACGATTCGTAGAATCTTTCATACGGGCCGACGTGCTTCATGCAGAGCGCCTTGGGCACTGCGGGCAGACGCTTGAACTGGATGATGGCACTGTCCTCTCCCATCTCCTCTACCTGTTCGCAATACTCAATGTCCACGTCCGTCGGCTTGTACTCCCTGTCATGTTCAACAGTAAAGCAGTAGCCCGGCGGTGGGCACTTGCATCCGAGACGCTGCATCTCGGGAGCGATGATTTCTACACACATGGAGCCGATGGCGGCGTAGTCAGGAAGGACTTCACGATGACTTGCCACGATGATTTCGGGCAGTGACTGAATGCTGAATTTTTCCATTGTCTTCATCTCTTTGCGAGTGTTCCTCCAGTCGAGCAGTCGGTTGCGGCGGGTGATCAGTTGCTCCAGCTGCGCTTCGGTTTCCTTGATTTTCTCGGTCAGTTGCCGGATGCTTGGGATATGTGAGTTGTCCTCAAACAAGTCCTTGATCTCATCCAACGAGAATCCAAGGCGCTGCAGGTCGCGGATGGCTTGCAACTTCTGCATTTGGTCGATGCTGTAGTAGCGGTAGCCTGTCCACTCGTCCACCTCGTCAGGCAACAGCAGACCCTTCTGCTCATAATGACGCAAAGTTTTTACAGTGACTTGCATCAACTGGGAGAACTCTCCGATTTTTAACCTTGTTTTCTTACTCATATCGCACGATGTTAGGAAGCAATTGCTAAGTGAAAGCAAAGTTAATGTGTGCCCTTAGGGACGAGTCAAGAGAAAATGACGTTTTTAACATGACTTTAACAGATCGGTGCCTCCGTCCTCTTTACTCCCGGCTGGTAGCACAATGCAATAATGGCGGGAACGAGAGATGAGATACATCGAAGCCAATTAAAGTCAAAGATACAGATAATGCCTTCAATCGGAGCACGAAATGCCTTATCGGGAATTGTTGGACAAGGACAGGCCTACGCTGAAGATCAGGTTCACGTTGGACAATGTGCCACTGAGGTCCCAATCCTCACGATACTCGTCACATGGTTTGTGATACCACACCGGCATAGGATATTTATTGGGCTTGCTCACATCAACAGGATGCTGGCCGTTCTCCAATACTACCGCACGCACTCCCTTTTTCACGAAATTATAATGGTCGGAACGGTAAAACCAGCCGTCGGAGTTGTCATCGTCGAAGTAGATATACCTGCCCTGAGCAGCAGCGGCAGCGACATAATAATTGTCCAGGTCGCTTTCCCCGCCACCCAAAATCACGACATCGCGCGTGAGCTCAGCAGGACCGATGCTCTCAAAATTAAGGCAGGCGACAGTCTTCGCCATCGGAACGGCAGGGTGGTCGCAGTAGTATGCCGAACCGAAAAGTCCGCTCTCCTCGGACGAGGGGAAGATGAACAGCAGGTCTCGATGCGTCTGGGGCATCTCCTTGAATTTCTTGGCGACGAGCAAAGCCCCAGCCATGCCCGATGCGTTGTCGGCAGCACCGTTGTATATCGTGTCGCCGTGCTCATCGGCTTTCCCGACGCCCAGGTGATCCCAGTGGGCACAGAACACTACGGCCTCACCATTTTGACTGCTCCCTCGCAGTATGCCGCCCACATTGCGCGTCTGTTGAATGTCGTAAGTCACATTCATCTTCACATCGCCTCTCACATTCAGGGCAAAGCTCTTGAAGCCCGGCTTTTTCGCAGCAGCCAATGCCTTGTCCATGTCCATGCCGGCCGCAAGAAACAGTTTCTTGCAACCGTCCTCATGCAGCCACCCCCTGACGGCCAATTCGCCGGCATTGCGGGTATCCGGATCATAGATGGCGAGATTGTCGCTCAGGTGGCCATTCACACAGACGTGCCACCCGTAACTGGCGGCTTCGGTGTGGTGGAGCACCAGACAACCAGCAGCACCCTGACGCTGTGCCTCTTCAAACTTATATAACCAACGACCATAGTAGGTCATATTGCGTCCTCGGAATAGCTGACTGTCATAAAAGCCGGGGTCGTTGACCATCACGACCACGATCTTGCCTTTCACATCGATGCCCTCGTAGTCGTTCCAACCGTATTCGGGCGCGTTAATGCCAAAACCGCAGAACACATACTCCGCCTTCTTCAGGTCAATCTTCTTAGTGGCGCGGGTCGTCCAGATGATCAGATCGTCGGGATAGCGGAGCACCGATTTCTTCTTCCCGCTCACGGTGAGCCTTCCGCCCACGGGCTTGGCCGTGACTGCAATCATCTCGAAGGGCTGGAACCAACTGCCGTCGAAGGCCGGCTCTAGACCCATTACCTCCAACTGATTGGCAAGATATTCCACCGTTTTGTCCTCAAAGGGTGTCATGGGCTTTCTTCCGCCAAACTCATCACTGGAAATCACCTTTGTCCATTCCCTCAGCAGCTGTTCGTCACTTCCGTTCCGCAACTGCTCCTTTGTAATCTGTGCACTGGCGGTTGCCAGCCCCATGGCGACAAAAGCGATTACCGTCACCAACACTTTAGCATTCATTCTCATCAGCATATTCATAGATATAGGTTGTTGGAAAGGACTTTTCACTGGCACGTCATGTAGAAAAATCCCATGATTATAAGTCTTTAAATATCCGCAAAGATACTAAAACTATTTCTTTTGCCGAAGATAAACTTTGGCGAATGTGACGATGCCTTGGTATAGAATCATTAGGGTGTCCGGAAAAGTTCCGTTAGGAGCAATCATGGCCTGACCGCATATCTACTCTGGGTCAAGACGAATGATAAATTCAAAAGCCTCAACAACTCCCTCAACGGATTGATAATGCGGGCATGAGACATGGATGGAGTCTCCCGTTTGTGCATTAATAGCGAAATAACCACTGTCATCAGTGGTGACATTCTTTGCTGAACTTGTTGTCTTGATAACGGCACCAGGCAATGGGCGGCTATAATTGTCATACACATGGCCATAAATATATGGCCCATTCATTGATAAATTCGCTATTGGTACTAGCGGGAAGAACTGGAAAATACGCTTGGGCAAGAGACGAAAGTTCATCACATTGCCACAAACCATCGTCTTAACTGTCTCATTACCAACATTGGTGACTTTAAGTACAGCACCCAGCCATGCATCAAGGGTATAGTTACCATCAAAATCTGTTGCCGTACCTATATTGGTGCCATCGATGACAACCGAAGCACCGATAACAGGCTCATTGTTCTCGTCTAAGACCTGGCCTGTTACCTTGATAGGCTGCTTGTCGCCCTCGACCGATTGGGCTGAGGCGATTCCAACCCCGAGAACTATAAGCAAGAAGAACGAGATGGTTATTCTGATGAATCGTGTCATAGCAATCGTGATTTAGTTTTTGTTTTGGCAAAAGTAGTGATTTTTCAGTAAAAAACAATTTTTATATTTATTCTATTAATAATCTTGTTCAGGCTCTCGCGCGAAGCGCGACATAAAATGCAACGAATGAATTATGACATACCCTCATCTTTGAGATCAACGTTATTCAAGTGCACCTCTTATTCTTGTCGCATTTAGAATGCGATTAATAGGAAATAGTTGTATCTTTGCGTCAAAAAGGATAGCATTATGAGACACATCTTTTCAATCATTTTTCTTCTTTGCTTCGGCATGATTGCAGATGCTGAAGTAGCAGAATTTGACTCGGCTTCTTATGCTTTAGGGGACGCTATGATTCGTTCTATTAAGGAAAGCCCAGACCCTATTTATGCAGGGAATGAGTTAAGCGAGCCCGAGTTAGCTGAGTTTATTAGGGGATTTGAAGAAAATTTACCCTTCATGAAGTATTCTCAGGATTCCATTAAGAATATTTCTTTTAGCATAGGGGAGATGCAAGGAGTATTTTTTATTGATGGAACTGATTCACAAAAAGAGCGTATTCCATACGATTGTATCCATGATGGTCTAATGAAAATCGTTAACCATCAGTTGACACTACCTCAAGACACTATGAGTATTATGGAATACATGAAAGATCTGCCCGAAGATACAGATCCTCTCGAACTGCCAGAAGAGGAAAAATGCAAGTTTTATACTTGTTATGGTGTCATGAAAGGATTACAGCCGGGATTACAGGAATACATATATGAGATGACAGGCAAAAGCAAAGATGAAGTACCTGCCGACTATGAGTCCTATGCTGCGGGTTACGCAATGATGATGAAATTCATGTCGCATACCCCTATGTATATAGAGGGAGTCGATAAAAGCTTATCAATTATAATGCAGCCATTGCCGTTCCATTTTGTTGAAGCGGATTTCATTGATGGCTGCTATGCCGGAGCGGGTTTTAATGAACGCAAAATAACTGTAGAGGAGTCTGATCGAATTTATTCAACGCTTTTTCCACAAGATAGCCAAGTGCCATTAGAAGAGTTTCAAGAAAACGCTCCTGACTGATTTTCCTTGTCTTTTGCCATTCCATGACACAAACATACCTTTGCGGTAAATGAATTACTGCGATTGTGGGCGGCACTTCGTCGATGAACTTTTCATGTTTGACAATGTGTCCGAGAAGTGCGTTTTTTCAATTTATATCATTACCTTTGCCACCAATAGTAACCCAATGACATGATATTACCCGTATGAAAACAGTTCGACTGAACAATGGTGTGGAGATGCCCGCCCTGGGATTTGGCGTATTCAGACTCTCACCAGCCGAATGCGAGCGCTGCGTGATGGATGCGATCGAGATTGGCTACCGCAGCATCGACACTGCCCAAGACTATAAGAATGAAGAAGGTGTTGGCGCTGCCATCAAGAAGTGCGGCATCCCGCGCGACCAACTGTTCATCACCACCAAGGTGTGGATCAGCAACGCCGGAGAGGAACGTGCGGCTCTAAGCATCGAGGAGTCGCTACGCAAACTGCAGACCGACTATGTTGACCTGCTGCTGGTGCATGAGCCCTATGGTGACTGCTATGGCACCTATCGGGCTATGGAAAAAGCCTATCAGGCTGGCAAAGCAAGGGCCATCGGGCTGAGCAACTTCTATCATGTGCGTTTTATCGACATCGCTGAGCACATGGACGTCAAGCCCGCTGTGCTACAACTCGAGACTCATGTGTTTGCCCAGCAGAAGGCTATGCGTGCCCTCATGAAAGACTATGGCACGCAACTCATGGCATGGGGACCGTTGGCACAAGGCCGCCACGGTTTTTTTGAAAACGAGACACTCAAGGCCATCGGGGCAAAATATGGCAAAACCAACGCCCAGGTGGCCCTCAACTGGTTAGTGTCGCAAGACATCATGCCGGTGCCCAAGACATCGCACAAGGAGCGCATGGCAAGCAATCTGGACATCTTTGACTTTGAACTCTCCAGCGAGGATATGGAGGCCATTGGCCGCTTAGATCAGGGCGAGAAGCTCATCAACGACTTCAACAACGACACCGACCTGGCACAAATGTTCCTGGGCCTCAAGCCGTGGAGCTAGGAATTAGGAATGAGGAATTAGAAATTAAGTCCTATCTACTATCATATAGTTTAAGATTTTCTTGTTTCTACCGTTCATCGAGATGCTATCCATTAATTAATCAATAGGAACTTGTCACCGCCATTCAATGTACCACTTTATTGAGCGTGAATTCAAAGCGCAAACCTCCGCCTTCTTCTACCTTTGCTATAATGTTGCCACCATGCAGTATTACAGCATTCTTGACGATGGAGAGTCCCAATCCCGTTCCGCCCAATGAACGGCTACGTCCCTTGTCAATACGATAAAAGCGTTCAAAAATGCGTGGCAGATGTTCGGCATCGATACCCACTCCATTATCGGAAAAGATGAATTTCCAATTATCATTATACTCAAAGGCGCAGATGATTACTGTTGTCCCGTCCCCGGCATAATTGAGGGCGTTATCCATCAAGTTGCTGAAGATGCTGTAAATAAGGGATTCATTGCCATTAACGATGATGTCTTGTGACAGACAGTTACACACGGCAATTTTTTTACTGGTAGCTGTGAGTTCTGTTTCCTTGACGATGTCAGCAACGATTCGCGACACATCAACCGACTTCATGGAAAACATATCGGCAGCATAGTCCATGCGGTTCAATGTGGAGATATCCTGCAGCAAGGCGGATAAACGGTGTGCCTGGGATTGTGCCCGCTCAATAAACTGCCGCCGTGTGTCGTCATCCATGTCTGGATGATCGAGTATGGTTTCGGTATATCCTAGAATGCTGGATACAGGAGTCTTGAGCTCGTGCGCTATGTTTTGGGTAAGTTCTCGGCGCATCTTGGTCTCTTTGTCAGACTGCTCTTTGCTGATGCGTTCATCCATGCGGTGTGAATATCGATGCAACAAAACGCCCAAGATGATCATGACCACGATCGAGAACAGCATCAAGTGCCAATCACTGCTTTCCATGAAGGGCCTCAAGAAATGGCGGTCATAATCTTCAAACAGGATGAAGATTACGGCATAGACAACAAATATCACCATGACGGTGAGGAACATCTTTCTACCTTCGGATAAATGTTTCATAACTCTATATTTTTTCAAACAAATAACCAAAGCCTTGACGAGTGACGATGCATGACGAGTAGCGTCCAATCTTCTTGCGCATGCGGGTGATGTTGACATCCACAGTACGGTCACTCACAACCACTCCTTGGGGCCACACCTTATCCAATATTTCCTGACGGGAGAAGACCTGTCCACGATGTTCAAGAAATAATTTTAAGATTTCATACTCCGTTTTGGTCAGTTGGATTTCTTCGCCATCGGCTGTGACAGATTTATTGACCATATTCAACTTGAGACCTTCATAGCTGAGTTCTTGTATAACAGAATGGGCTTGAGAAGTGCGTCCCAGCACGGCTTTAATCCTTGCCAGCACTTCACGAACGGAGAACGGTTTTGGGATATAATCATCGGCACCCAAGTCAAACCCATGCAGTTTGTCATCTTCTGCTTCCATGGCAGTGAGGAACACGATGGGTATGCTGTTGGTCGCGATGTCGGTTTTGAGTTTTTGTGCCAACTCATAGCCAGACAAACCAGGCAACATGACGTCGAGCAGAATCAAGTCAAAGTTGGCAGGCTCTTTTTCCAGAGCCTCTTCGGCCGAAAAGGCAGCTACAGCTTGATAACCTGCCATCGACAGATTATATAGCAGGATGTCGCACAGACTGCGTTCGTCGTCAACCACTAAAATGCGTTGCTGTTTCATAACTGATTGCAAATATAGCAAATAGATTGCAAATGAGCTTTGCTGATGCCGTTACAATGCTATTACATTTGCCCAAAACGCGCTTCAACGACATTGACAACATAATCTCCCAGTTTCTCAAGTTCGCCCACCAGGTCACTGAAAGTGGTGCCAAGTGAATAATCATATTGTTTATCATTGACAGCACGCACGTTCTCCGCTTTCAGCTCATCGCGCATCTTGTTGAGAATGTTCTCGTAGTAGTATGTTTGGCGCAGCTCGTTCTCTTCTAGCGGATCGGCCAGCACGACATTCATCTGTGTCAGCGCCTTGTCGCAGAGTGTCATCATCTGTTGAATTTGCTCAATGCGCATTTCATCTAACTGATTTCCAAGTTGTCCTCGGTGATGCATCGTGCGTGCCAAGCGATAGCATGAGTCGCCAATGCTCTCCAATTCTCCGATTTCACGAAACATCTGGCGTGTTTTCATTTTAGAGTCGTCGCTTAAATGTCCTTCACTCACCTGCTCCAAAAAGTGGGCAATCACAATCTCGGCTTCATCGGTAACTTGTTCTTCCCGCTCAATCTCTTCAAACTTCTGATGAATGCTGTCTTCATCTTTTTCAAGGAGCATTTCTTGAACCAGAGTAAACATCTGTTGTATGCGCCTACCATAGTGGGCTGTTTCCTTTTGTGCCTGCAGAACGGCAATCTCCGGTGTCTGTATCAGGTTGGATTTAATATACTGAAGTTTGAAGGATTCGTGCTCCTGATCTTGTTTGTTGGGTAATAACCAGCAGACAACTTTCTCGATTTGTGGAATGAAACCGATAAGGACTGCTGTGTTGGTCACATTGAAGCAGGTGTGGAACATGGCTAGGACAATTGGCAAACGTTCTGTTTGTCCGCCAATAGCAGGATCATAACCCACCAGTTTGCATACCATATCGACAAATGGATAAAAAATGCACATGACCCAAATTACGCCAAAGACATTAAACAATAGATGGGCTAGGGCCGCCCTGCGTGCTTCGGTATTGGCACCGAGTGCCGCCAGATTGGCTGTCGCTGTGGTGCCTATATTCTCACCCATCACCAGAGCGATACCCAGGTAAATGGGCAGCACGCCTGTGGAACAAAGCAGAATGGTGATGGCCATCACTGCTGCCGATGACTGTACGATGCAGGTGATGACGGTTCCAATGGCGAGGAAAGCCAGGATGGTCAAATGGCTTCTCGTATCGAAAGACATGAAGAATTGCACGACAGCCTCGTTGTGTTCAAGGTCCAGCTCTTTTCCAGAGGCACTCAACAGTACCAGAGAGAAGAACAGGAATGCGATTCCGAACAGGAAGTCACCAATATAGCGGTGCCGTTTGTGATAGATGAGCAGTATGCCAACAAGAAAAGCCGGGAAGACCACATTGGTCAAATCCACGTTGTATCCCAGGGACATGATCCATGCCGTCAACGTTGTGCCGATATTGGCTCCCATGATGACACTGATGGCTTGCCCTAGTGTGAGCAGTCCTGCCGATACAAATGAGACGGTCATTACTGTTGTCGCCGAAGATGACTGGACAGCGCACGTGACTCCGGCACCAGTCAGCATTCCAGCAAAACGGTTGGTCGTCATGCGTGCCAAAACATGGCGTAGGTGCGGACCTGCCATCTTTTGCAGAGCCGTGCTCATCATGCGCATTCCAAAAATAAGTAATCCAAGTGTGCCCAATATCTTGAGCAGAATCATGACATAATCCAATGTCTCTAGGGGCGTCGTTTGCATATTCTAAATTTTTGATGCCACAAAATTACATCGTATGGCAAGAGTAAGCAGTTACGAATTCGTTACATGTCTGTTACCATATAGTTACAAATCACGAGATTTATCGTATCTTTGCACTTTAAGTAAATCAATTGTGTGTATGAGCATTTTAAAGGATATTCTTCTTGTTGGGACAGGTAGCTTTTTCGGTGGCATTGCCCGATACCTGATAGCATTGGCTATGAAGGGCATGGGTTCCGCGTTCCCTTGGGCAACGATGACCGCCAACCTTGTCGGTTGTCTGCTCATCGGTTTGCTCTGGGCTGCCTTCAATCGCGTCAATGCTTCGTCGCATCTGAACCTGCTGTTGATTGTGGGCTTCTGTGGCGGTTTCACCACATTTTCCACCTTCTCAAAGGAAAGCCTAAGTCTGTTGCAGACTGGTAACTATTTTACATTCATTTTGTACGCTTTGGGCAGTGTAGTGCTTGGCATTGTGGCTGTTGCCCTAGGCTATGCATTGGCAAAGTAAACAATCAAGATGATGAAAGAAGAATGTCTGATATGCAAGGCTCCACTGGAGTATCTCGAGAACGATGAACTCATGGAGTGCGCCATCTGCCACAAGAAGGAAAGCAGCAAGACCCGCTGTATCCATGGGCACTACGTCTGCAACGACTGCCACACGGCGGGACTGGACACCATCATCGGGCTTTGCCTCGCCGAGACGTCCAGAAATCCCATTGAAATCATTGAGAAGATGATGGCGCAGCCCTTCTGCCACATGCACGGTCCCGAGCACCATGTAATGGTGGGGGCGGCCTTGCTCACGGCCTACAAGAACGCCGGGGGCGAGATCGACCTGCCGAAAGCCCTGAACGAGATGATGTCCCGAGGCAAGAGCGTTCCTGGCGGAGCCTGCGGGTTCTGGGGCGCCTGCGGTGCTGGCATCAGCACTGGGATGTTCGTGTCGATCATCTCCAAGTCCACGCCACTGGCTAACGAACCTTTCGCCATGTCGCACCAGATGACGGCCAAATCCCTCGGTGAGATAGGCCATATCGGTGGCCCGCGCTGCTGCAAGCGCGACTCGTTCCTCTCCATCCTCGCTGCCGTCGATTTTGTCAAGGAACATTTCGGTGTGGAGATGGAACGTCCCGAGGTCATCTGCCGCTATTCTAGCAAGAACAACCAGTGCATCGGGCGGCGGTGCCCCTTTTCTCCAGCCAACCATTGAGAACCGTTTACCGTCCATCTTCCATGGGGCTGTGTCACAATTCATTTGTCGCAAATTTAATCGCGCTTTGCGCGAGAACCTTTAGCTCGGCGAAGCCAAATTTAAGCAAAATTATTAATAAAATTAAATAAAATACTGTCTTGTTTAATTTCTCGGCCGCAAGGCCGATCAAAAAGCCAGTTGCCTATTATGACACACCCTCGTTAACCCATCACCACGTCGAGCACCATCATCAGGACGAAACCGATGGCGAAGCCAATGGTGCTGACATTGGTGTGCTGTCCGCTTGAGGCTTCGGGAATCAGTTCCTCGACGACCACGTAGAACATGGCACCTGCGGCAAAAGCGAGCATATAGGGAAGAATAGGTAATACCAGGGAGGACAGCAACAAGACCGCTAGGGCCCCGACGGGTTCAACGGCACCGCTCAGCGAACCGATGAGGAAAGACCGCCAGCGGCTGTTTCCCGCCGCGCGCATCGGCATCGAGATGATGGCGCCCTCGGGGACGTTCTGGATGGCAATACCCAACGATACCGCTATGGCGCTGGCTAGCGAAATGTTTGTGACACCGCTGTCGGCACCAGCAAAGACCACGCCCACGGCCATGCCTTCGGGCAGGTTGTGGATGGTTACCGCCAATGCCAACATCGCCGTGCGAGACAGGTGGGAACGGAGACCCTCGGGCTTGCTGCTCCCGAGGTGCAGGTGCGGGGTCAACTCATCAATCAGCAAGAGGAACCCGATGCCCAAGAGGAATCCTACGGCAGCGGGCACCACCGCCCATGCGCGTCTTGAGGCTTCCATCTCCATTGCGGGAATCAGCAATGACCAGACCGAAGCCGCCACCATTACACCCGAAGCAAAGCCCAGCAGTGCCTTCTGCAGCCTCACGGACATCTCGCCCTTCATCATAAAGACAAAGGCCGACCCGAGCATGGTGCCCAACAAGGGTATGAGTAACCCTATAACCAGTATGGTCATGACAGTTCCTTCGATGCCTGTTTCACGCCAGTGATGGCGGCATAAGAGGGTTTCTTGCGGTGGATAGTAGTCTCCATGAAGCCCGCCTCGTCAAGCAACTTCTGCAGTTGCTCTGGCGAGTAGGCCGTCATGCCCTCCACCACGTCAGTCCACATCGAATCACCTTCAATGACCTCCACCATGATGACGAAACGGCCACCCGGCTTCAACACACGTCGCACTTCCTGCAGACACCCAGGCAGATTGGGCCAGAAATATACCGTCTCGACGGCAGTCACGAGGTCGAACTTCGCGTCATCGTAGGGCAGTTTCTCGGCAGATCCTTGGCAGACGAACACCTGCTTGTCGAGCACGGCGGCATTCACTTTGCGAGCCTTTGCCACGCTTTCTTCCGAGATGTCTATGCCATAGACCTGTGCTCCGTCACTGCGCTTGAGTAGCCTCTTCAGCGTCGCACCGCCTCCGCAGCCGATGTCAAGCATTGTCCAACTAGGCTGGAACTCTACGAGGTCAAGCCCCCAGTTTGTCAGCGGCGCGTGACCGAAGTTCATGAACCGCAGCATCATTCTCCCCATCATCCCTCTAGGATGTGCACAATTAGTAAAGAACGTTTTCAGTATTCCCATATCATTTTGCTTTTTTATTTGGCTGCAAATGTACAATGGAAATGACAATCATAGCAATACCAATATTTTGGTATTTTATTCGCTCTTATTGCCATATAAATAGGAGAAAACGCATCCCAGAGCCCCACAGCCCAGCCTTGTATTAAGTACAGATTTAAGGCCTCCCGTTCCGCAGGTGGGCGAGAAGATCGCCCACCCCAAAAAAACAGCGCCAGGCGCCCCGTTGATGGGGAACGCCCGGCATTATTCCTTGCAATTAATCCAGGAATTAATTGTTACTTCCCATATATGAAACCGATAAGGTCGTCAATTTCTTCTTCAGTGAAATTACCTACAACTTGAACATTTCCATTTTCCACTTGACACATCACCATAGGATAAGAATATACCTTCCCTTTTATCACAGTTGCTATGTGGCGATTGATGTTTTGTGCAGTTAATCGAGAAAACTGTTGTGTACCTTTATCGTCAAATCTGAATGACATACAATGCTGACCATCAGGCGTGGTCTCTTTCTTCGCACTGATTATAAATTCTCCAGTCATATAAGGCTTGCTATCAAGAACTTTGAGCGCAATAAGCTCATAGCTCTCGGGCCCTTGAAAATCACGGAAGGGTTTGTAGGGCTTGATAGACCACGCAAGTTTCAAGTCTTGAGGCAGGAAATTAGCTCCATATTGAGCTATTATGCTGTTTACTCTTGCTGTATCTTCAACAAGAGTATGACCGATTACAGGTGTTGGGTTGTTATGTTCCGGTCTGCTCCAGTCTTCCGTATGACTTCTTGTATTTAGTAACTGCTCAAGCGTAAATTCATCAGCCTTGAGGTTTTGCTTTTTAACCTCATTATTCAGGTTTGTAAATGCTTCGGCAACTTCATCCCAAGAGTATGTTTCATAAAAACCAATTTGAGAAACAGCATCTTTTTGTATTTTGCTGCTTTTAGAGTTTACGGCACTGTTGCATGAAAATGAAAGAGCAATTACTGCTACCACAGCAAGAATCATTATTCCGCAAAGTGGTTTGGATGACATAGTTCTTAATGATTTCATTATATCCATAATTTATTCAGTAATTATCGTGACTGCAAATATAACCATAATTATTTCAAAGAGAGTCTTTGGTTGTGCAAATCTTTTGTCTTTTAGCATTTCACATGGGAAATCTACCTTTGTGATATGATTTTTGTTAAACACTAAACACTCAACTGCGCCAAGGGCGCATGAAGAATATGTCAGTCACATTGAATAACCAACTGGAGGAGCTGATGTTTTCCTCGCAGATTATATAAACTTGGCGTCGCCTTAGCCATTAGAGCAAGCTCTATGGCATTCGACTTGCTCAAGTTTTCCCGACTTCGACCTCACCACGAGCAACGACAACGAGGCCGTCGTGTCGATCGTCTCGGGTGGGGCCACGGTTTTCTCGGCCACACATCCCGTATCAAAGGATTATCATTTTTCACGACACTGTAAATAATCAAGTATAATCATCAAAGAAAAGATGTCTAATAGTTCAATATAGCTCTTGACACCTGCGCAGTCTTGGCCGCAACCGCTTGCAGGAAGAATCTGCCATGTTGCCCCAGAAAAACATGCCAAACATACTTTCACTTGTTCACCGTCGCCTCCCTTGCCTTTCCGCTGCAAAGTTAATGCGGCTTACCCACACGCAAGGCCGAGACGAGTTGCCTTCGGAAATTCTCCAGCCCTTCCAGGGTAGTAATTCCCGGGCAAGCCTTGCTTTAGGTGTGTCACAGCCGCACTTTGCAGGCAGTGTAAAGGCGAAGCGAAAGCGAAAACAAGTTCAAAATCGTATGTTTAACTTTTAATATTTTTCAGTTATGGACAACAATTTCAATTCTTTTAAGTAAATTTGCAGCTTAAAAATCAATAATAACGTAATAATAACTGCTGTATGAACAGAATAATTCTCATTTTGCTTTTAACCTTTTTTTCGTTGCAAATGAAAGCTATCTATATTGATGGTATTTTTTACTCAGTATCAACGAATGGCGCTCTTGTAATACGTCCTCCTTACGATTATAATTATGATTATTTTACAGAATCAGGTGTTATTAGTATTCCCGATTCGATAGATAATAACGGAACAACTTACCCTGTCATAGCTATAGATTATCGTGCTTTCTATAATTGTTCTGGCTTAATTAGTATATCTCTGCCTAATACTTTAATTGCGATAGGAGGTGAAGCTTTCTATGGATGTAAGAGCTTAACAAGTATAACGATTCCTTATCCTGTTACAACTATCGGCAGTAATGCTTTTGACTATTGTGAAAATTTATTAGACGTGACATGCCTTGCTATCACACCGCCTAAGATGGGTGATTATCGTTGCCTATATCCTGCATACTATATGGCGACTCTGCATGTCCCTGAACGATCAGAAGAAGCATATAAGGCAACGGATTGGTGGAGTTGTTTCATTGATGTTGTGGGAGATGCTGAGGACTATAATCCAGTCAGTTATCAAAAAGATGAATGTGACGCGAACGGTGATGGTGAGGTCAATATAGCTGATGTAAATAAAGTCATCGACAAAATCCTTTCCAAATAATATTTTGACTTACATTGAAGAAACAGTCGCACAACCTATACTTCAGCTCGAGTGCAGTTTTATGGAACTATTTGTTCTGCGAACAATGGTTATATGCCCATGCTAAGCGCTTATACTATAATTAATTCTCTATCTTCAAATGTGAAAACATTAAATCAGGTATTAAGGGGGCTTCATCTATCATGGAGGAGGTGATAGTGGTTCATATGAAAGAATAACAATTAATGCACTTGAAGAAGGGTTCCCCAACAAAAATGGAGAGCAGGAATTAAAGAACTTAGTGAAACCGTAAGATTTGATGAGGCATTTCATAAGTTTTTTGAGTACACAAATTATTATGCTTTCCTTTACAAAGAAATGAAGGACATACATTACTTTTTGGACGAAGAAGATTGGTATAATCAGGCAGATTACAAAGATGTCGGGTTTTGGGATGAAGAATTTGAGGGCAGTGATCTTATATGTTTCTTGCGTCAAAAGCCTTTCCATCGTAATTATAGTTGCATCGATTATGTGAGAGAGCATACTAAGGGCTATGAATTGAACGATGCCGAGCTTACAGTATTGAGTATGTTTATTATGAATTACTCTCGTTATTTTAGAGACGATTACTATAACAAACCAATCCCAGAAATTGCGACAAGTATGTTTGAGGTGTTATAAAGTGTCGTTGCAAAAGCACCACGGTTTGATAATAACACTTTATATCGTTTTTGTAACGAATATGATAAGTCCGACATGAATCTTGGTGATGTGATATTAGTCCCTCATAATCTAACATGTTCAGCGGACCGATGGAATCGAAGCGACTATAATATCTATTTTATCCAGACATTGTCTCAAGACAAGACAGGTGCTCACGACTTATGCAAGATGTATCCCCATAATCCTGCAGAAAAGCAAGTCAATTTTTTGAGAGGCACTAAATTTCTTGTCACAGATATCAAGGAGATAAGGGGAACTGTGTATCATGAGTTCTGCCTGAAAGAATTAAAAAAGAACGATTAAATAAATTCTCTGATACTCTGGGGCGCCTCGTCTAACTGAAACAAGTCTGGTTTGCATTTGACTTGCATATAGTTCACCCAGCACCTCGCCGATGAGCTTTGCATGTTTGTCAATATCCCCGAGAGCATCACCCGATTTTTGACCTATGGCCTTCTTCAATCGCGACTCGGCATAGTCCGAACAAGTTCGGCTCTGCTCTCGCTGCTCCCTCAGGTGACTTCAAGGCCTTCGCCCGTGAGCTGTTCATGTGTAATCGAAATAGGAATGGCCGCTCTTTTTGATGAACTGTCTTTTTGGACCTCAACATAACATATAATAGAGAAAAAACGGTATTTTTGTGCCACGATATAAAGCTGCACTATATGAAGTAGAGCAAAAATCACTACCTTTGCATTCAGTTGTAACGGTAAAACGGCATTTATGGATTATAGGCCCACCACAAATGAGATTTTCTCGAACCCAGTATTCCAAGCCTGTGCTTAATAAAGGATGTGGTGGAGAATCCTAACATCGTTATTGGTGATTTCATAATTGTTTGTGATATAAAACTTGACTCTAATGAAAACAGAGATTGATCCTAAGACCACCGAGCGGGCACAATCTTTTGAGATATGG
>JBGUJU010000100.1:0-1764 GCA_045114065.1 Sodaliphilus sp. | reverse complement strand
GCAATAATCCTCTTGAATTTTCATCCTGCAATTTGACCTATAGAACCACTATAAGTCAATTTCATCCTGCAAAATGACCTATACACCAATTTTTACTAGCAGTCTATTCCCCCTTTCTCATTTTTCAATGCAAACAAATCGCTTTTACTGTCGAAGCTCATGTTCTCTGCGGTCAGATTAAGGGCGATTACTTCCAGGTCTCTGAACTTGGGGACCATTCCAGGGTGCGTGATGTTGCCTTGTTCATTCTCGAGATTTTTTGAAAAACTCTTGCAGACATCAAGAATTATGACGAAATTTGCATACAAGTTATGCATACGGTGATTTGATTTTAATGTTTTATCACCACTAAACTACTAGAGATCAGCGATATGCGCTACTTTTCGAACATCTTTTTATTAACTGTTTAATCCCGCCAACGGGGTGTTCTAATATTGAGTTTAAATAAATGAAAATTGTTTATTGTCTAAATAGTGTTTCTTTACTTGGTGGAATACAGCGGGTTACAATTGTAAAGGCCAATGCGTTGGCCGATATTGAAGGCAATGAGGTATATGCTATTGTTTCAGATAATAATTCTGATGTGATGGTTCAACCCTTGTCACCTAAAGTTCATTTGATTGATCTAGGTATTAATTATTATGATGGAGATACAGGTCGCTCTTATTTAATGAATGCCTTAGTTTATGCTAAAAAAATGATAAAGCACAAGAAGGCACTAAAGCGCAAGCTATCCGAGTTAAAACCAGATGTAGTCATTTCTGTGGGTACATTTGAGAAACACATGCTGCCTGCAATGAGGAACCGTACCTGGAAGATTGTTCGTGAATTTCATTTGGCTTCAAACTATCGCAAGCTGTTATACCGCAAATCGTTATTAGGTCGTTTGACATCGGCTTTTGCAAGCTTTTATGACTTTAAAGTGAAGCTTAAGCAGTATGATAAAGTTGTTGTATTAACCGAAGAGGATAAAGACACAAATTGTGCTGGGTGGAAAAATGTAGTTGTTATGCCTAACCCTGTGTCTTTTGAATGCAACACTCCGTCATCTTTAACTGAGAAATGTATTTCTGGATTGGGTCGGCTTCATTTTGACAAGAATTTTTCATCTCTCATTAATGCTTTTAGTTTTGTGTCAAAGAAACATCCGGATTGGGTGTTGCGCATCTATGGTGATGGAGATAGGCGACCTTCCTTAGAACAACAGATTAAAGAACTGAATCTTCAAGACAAAGTGTTCTTGATGGGCTTCTCCAATGATATCAAAACCGCATTGACTGGTTCTTCAATATTCGCATTATCTTCAATAACAGAGGGTTTCTCTTTGGCTATCGTTGAAGCTATGGAATGTGGTTTGCCTGTCGTTTCTTATCAGTGTCCTTATGGTCCAAAAGACTTGATAACTGATGGCTCGAATGGATTCTTGGTGCCAATGGGAGATGAAAAGATGATGGCTGAGCGAATCTGCACTTTGATTGAAGATGAGGAATTGAGAAAGAGCATGGGCAAAGCTGCAAAAGTGAGGGCTCAGGATTTCCATGTTGAGAGTATTGCCAAAAGATGGATGACTCTTTTTGAGGAATTGGTAAAATCCTGATCAATATTGTACTTTCCTTATCACATGATTAGTAAGTAATATCAATCGCTAATCCCTCCAGCTCCACAAAATTATAATTATGAGGGTGTGTCATAATTGAGTTATGGCTCACCCTCTTTGCAAATCAACCGTCTGAGAAAGTGATATTTCTCAGGCGGCTGTTTTTT
>JBGUJU010000099.1:0-95619 GCA_045114065.1 Sodaliphilus sp. | reverse complement strand
AGAAGTACTTGAGGCCCCAGCCTCCGATGTTGTAGAGTTCGGCGCTATCCTCGATGCGCCACTTGTTGATTGCTGACACGGCTCAGTTTATTTAGTTTGTTATATAATGCGGTTAAAAGTGAGCGCAAAGGTAACGAATTATCTTGATAATGACAATAATCTGCTATTGAAAAACGGACATAGGCACAAAAAACAAGCAGGGGAAAGTCCCCTGCTTGCTGTAGGTTTGATTTCTCGGTTCAGGAAGGATTACTCCCAGCTGCCACTGAGCAGATAGTTGATCAAGGTGGTAACGTCACTGATCTTGACGAAAGTATCGTGGTCACAGTCAGCAGCCTGCAGGTCGATGCCGGTAGCATCATTGCTCAGCAGGTAGTTGATCAGGGCCGTCACGTCACTGATCTTGATGAAGCCGTCCATGTCGATGTCACCAACCTGGGAGGTCTGCTTGGTCAGCGTGCAGGTGATCTTCTCCTCGGGCTGTGCGGGATCGAAGGTAATCACGATGTCGTAAACGCCGGCGCCGTCGGGCAAGTAGGCGTTCCAGTTGTTCTCATAACCGATGGGCCACTCATAGTCCCAGCCGTGGTTGCCCACCACCTTGAATCCGAAGAAGTCGTCGAGCTGAACGCCCTGCTTGGTCCAGGTGTAGATGCCGTCTTCGCCCTTTACCATGTCGTTATTCTCGTTGGTGGCGTCCCATTCGGTGCCGAAGACATGAGCGGGACCAACAACGGTGTAAATCATCTCGGGCTGAGGATCCTCGTGCTTGATCACGTCGATGCCCACGATGCCTCCATCAGGATTGAAGACGAATACCAGGTCGTAGATGCCATCCTCGCCGATGTAGTACTCAGCATTGAAGTCGGCGGGCCACCAAGTGCCGTTGGAGGTCACCTTGTACTCAATCATCGTGCCTGCAGTGAGCTCAACGTTTTCCTTGGTCAGGTAGTAGCAGCCGTCCTCGCCCAGAGCCATGTTGTTCTCCTCACTGATTTCCCAGTTGTTGAAGATGTTGGATGCAACGGTGTAAACCGGTACTTCCTTGGTGAGGCGGTAAACCGAAATCTGGCCACCGGGAACAAACTGATAGATGGTCACGCCATTCTCATCGACCTCGGCATTCAGCCAGTTACATTGGATTCCGTTGGGGTTAGAAGATACAGATGAAGGAACTTCAACCAGAGGAGCTACGGCGCCAGCTTCGGCAACTGCAAAGCCGTCATGATAGTTGGGAAGCGTAGGATAGAGATACAGCTCCATTCCATCCCAGATGATGGGGAATACACCATTACAAGCACCCTTGTTAGGCAGAACGAGCCCCTTACGGGTAAAGTCGTCACCATCGGGTGTGAGCTTGCTGGGAGCGCCACTGCGATAAGCAAACAGCAATGCAGGATCACCATTCAGGTCATTGAAGTAGTGGATAACGGTTGAGGTATTGGTATTCAAGCCAGCGCACGATGCCAAGAAGCAATTATCCACGTCAACCTCCCCATCGGCGATTGCTACGCGAGCAATACCGTCGGTATAGATTGAGTTGTCAGGTGAACCAGCGGTGAGATAGAGCTCTCCTTCTTCCAGCAGGTTGCCCTTAGCGAAACCGAAGAAGTCACATCTGCCCGTCAGCCCCGACTCTTCAGGTATGGTGTAAACTTTCACCTCACCGTTCTTGGGGTTGATAACTTTGAATGTGGCTTCAATCCATGCAGTGCTGCCAAATCCAGCGTTGCTGACAATGATATTGCCCGCTTCGTCACGGCTGACAGCAGTATTGGTGCCACCCTCATAGGTGACTCCGGTCAAGCCATTCTCGTCAATTTCATAGATTACCTGTTCGGCTTTGTTGTGGATGTAAAATTTGCCATTCATGCCGAAGCCTTGGCGAGCATCATTAGTGACACTGAAGAATGATGGGGCATTCAGCGTCCACACTTTCTCGATTTTGTAGCCGTCGGCGCTTGCACCGAGGGCCAGAACTGCCATAGCAGCTAACAGTAATAGTTTCTTCATAATTCTGATAATTATAATGTTAATATAAAACGGTAATAAAAGTTATTTGTCAATCCTGAAACATAATTACAATTAATCGTGCCGCAAAAATAACAAAAAATCAGAAACAATCAAATAATAACACATTTTTATCACGAATGGCAACTATAATTTACCATTTCTAGCGGTGGCAGATTGTACAGGTTTTTCTTGTGCTGCAGGAGAGCGACAAATTGTTGAAAAATATTTCCTGTGTGTGCTTTGTGAGACGGCAAAAAACACTTACCTTTGCAGCACAGAATCAAACATCATTTACACCCAATATTATTAATTCAAAATTATGGTAAATTACAAGGATTTAGGTCTCGTGAACACTCGCGAGATGTTTGCTAAGGCAGTCGATGGCGGCTATGCCATTCCCGCATTCAACTTCAACAACATGGAGCAGTTACAGGCTATCATCAAGGCTTGTGCCGAGACGAAGTCTCCTGTTATCCTGCAGGTATCGAGCGGTGCCCGCAAGTATGCCAACCAGACGCTGCTGCGTTACATGGCCGAGGGTGCAGTAGAGTATGCCAAGGAGTTGGGCTGGGAGCATCCCCAGATTTGCCTCCACTTGGACCACGGTGACACCTTTGAGCTGTGCAAGTCATGCGTTGACTTCGGTTTCTCATCGGTGATGATCGACGGTTCATCGCTCCCCTACGAGGAGAACATCGCCCTGACCAAGAAGGTTGTGGAGTATGCCCACCAGTTTGACGTGACCGTTGAGGCCGAGCTGGGTGTTCTCGCTGGCGTTGAGGACGACGTAGTTGCCGAGGAATCGCACTACACCAAGCCCGAGGAGGTGATCGACTTTGCTACCCGCAGCGGTTGCGACTCGCTGGCCATCAGTATCGGTACCAGCCATGGCGCTTACAAGTTCAAACCCGAGCAGTGCACCCGTGACCCGAAGACCGGTAAGCTCGTTCCTCCTCCCTTGGCATTTGACGTGCTCGAGGAAATCGAGAAGAAGCTCCCCGGCTTCCCCATCGTGCTGCACGGTTCGTCGAGCGTTCCCCAGGAGTATGTTGACATCATCAACAGCCACGGTGGCAACCTGCCCGATGCCGTAGGTATCCCCGAGGATCAGCTGCGCAAGGCCGCCAAGAGCGCCGTTTGCAAGATCAACATCGACAGTGACAGCCGTCTGGCCTTCACCGCTGCCGTTCGCAAGGTGTTAGTTGAGAAGCCCGGCGAGTTTGATCCCCGCAAGTACTGTGGTCCCGCTCGCGACGAGATGGTTCGCCTGTACAAGCACAAAATCATTGAGGTGCTGGGTAGCGACGGCAAGGCCGAGTAATGCCTTTAACCTAACAATTTCCATTTAATTGGGATGATGTAGAGACGCAAAATTTTGCGTCTCTATTTTATTTATAATCAGTGGATTATGATATTTGTGTGATTTTTTAGGCGAAAAAAGTCGCCAAAAAATTTGGTCAGTATGTAAAACGGTATTACCTTTGCACCGCTTTACGAAACAAATGCGTTTCGGCAAGTGCGTTCGGGGTGTAGCTCAGTCCGGTTAGAGTACGCGTCTGGGGGGCGTGGGGTCGCTAGTTCGAATCTAGTCACCCCGACAACGCAAAAGGAGTGCTGATGATCAAATTGATTGTCGGCACTTTTTGTTTTGACGGGCGGGACGGAAAAAACGGAGAGAACGGAAATTGACGATTATAATTCAAGTGATATATATTATGATAAAGCGTGTGATTGTATTGGTGCTGGCGATGTCGGCTTGTTTGTCGGCATTGTGTCAGGAATGGCTGGGTGGTGACATCTCGATGATGAGCGCTAACGCCCGCAATGGTGTGATTTACAAGAATTCATGTGGCGTGACGGCTGATCCATACGACCTGTTCAAGCAGCAGGGATGGAACATGATGCGTGTGCGCTTGTTCGTGGACCCGCAGAATGCGCCGGGCCGGCATCATGACGAGGGCGTGTGCCAGGACCTGGACTATGTCATCGACTTGTGCCAGACCATCAAGGCGCGCGGCTTTGAGGTGATGCTGGACTTCCACTACAGTGACACCTGGGCCGACCCCGCCAAGCAGTTTACTCCCAAACGTTGGGAAGGCCTCAATGCTAAGGCGCTGGCCGACAGCATCTACCGCTATACCCGTCACTGTCTGCTGGCCCTGAAGGCTGCCGGAGTGGAACCTGCCACGATTCAGGTTGGCAACGAGATTACCTTCGGCATGGATTGGCCCGTGGGACGAGTGGACCCGATGAGTGGTGAGAATTGGGACGTGTTCACTGGGCTGCTCAAGGCTGGCTGCAAGGCGTGCCGCGAAGTGTGCCCCAAGGCGGGTATCATCATCCATACCGAGAAGGCCGGCCAGTGGGAGATGACGCACAACTACTATGACCGCCTCAAGGCTGCAGGGGTGGACTATGACATCATCGGGCTGAGCTATTATCCCATGTGGCATGGCACGATCCCTAACCTGGGCAAGACGCTTGACATGCTCGCAGAGCGTTACCCTGGCAAGCCCGTGATGATTGTTGAGGCTGCCTATTACTACCTGCATGACGGCGTGAACCGTGGCGAGGAGGATTTTTCTCATTGTCTGCCTGGCACCATCGAGGGACAGCGCGAGTTTACTGCCCAGTTGGTCAAGGAACTGAACCGTCATGATAATGTGGCGGGTCTGTTCTGGTGGTACCCCGAGGAGAATCGCTACGGTACCCGTTGGGAGAACAGTGCTTGGGGCTTGAACCGTGGTCTGTTCAACAGTGCCAACGGTCAGGCGTTGCCCGCCTTGTACGAGATGAGCCGCTTCAAGCGTTAGGCTTTTTCCTTTGGCGGTTATCGTCGCTGCAGCATCAACGCCCAGGGGGGGTATCATTGCGACACGGTAGTATAACCGCCCTGCGGGCAGGAAATTAAACAAATTTTTAAATTAAAATTAAATATTATCTCGTTTAATTTCTCCGTGCGAAGCAAGGACATTGATTCAGGCTTGATATATGAAACATCCTAGCTGGGTATCAGCACTTTACGTTCAGTCAATTCGCTTCAAATCAACATACGATGAAAAAGAACAAATCTATCGGCATCCTGTGTGCGATCTTGTCGGCGGTGTGCTATGGCACGAACCCCTTCGGCGCACTGCCGCTCTATGAGGAAGGTGTCAACACGGCTACGGTGCTGGCCCATCGCTTTGGGCTCGCCGTCATCTTGTTGGCTGTGGTGATGCTCATTAAGCGCATTGACTTCAGGGTGACGAGACACGAGTTCAAGGTGTTGTTCTCGTTAGGAATCTTATTCGCCGCATCGAGCATTACCTATTACCAGAGTTTCCACTTCATGGATGCGGGCATCGCCTCGACCATCCTGTTTGTCTATCCCGTCATGGTGGCTGTGATTATGGCGATGTTCTTCAAGGAGCGGGTGACGGCGATGACCGTCATTGCCATCGTGATGTCGCTGGTGGGAATCGGGCTGCTGTACAAGGGCGAGACAGGAGCCTCGCTGAGTGCTATCGGCATCATCCTGTGTGTGTTGTCATCGTTGGCCTATGCCGTCTATATCATCGTCGTCAACCAGTCGAGCATCAAGATGTCGTCGTTCAAGGTCACGTTCTATGCCATGCTGGTGTGTGAAATTACGCTGATACTCTATTCCTTTACCTCGCCTGATTTGTATCTACATGTCTTGCCGTCGGCGCGCGCGTGGTCGTTTGCCGTGTGGTTGAGCATTGTGCCCACCATTCTCTCGCTGGTGTTCATGACTGTGGCAGTGCATCATGTGGGGGCGACTCCCACTGCCATTCTTGGTGCATTGGAGCCATTGACTGCCGTGGCTATCGGTGTGGTGGTCTTCGGTGAGGTGTTGACGCCTCGTCTGATTGTCGGTATCCTGTTCATCCTCTTTGCCGTGATGCTGGTCGTCCTGGGCAAGGACTTGCACCTGCGCACCATCACGCACGCTGTCTCCCGCCTGTGGCGCTGGCGGTAATGAGCGTTTGAAATAAGGCATTGATAATCAACCTGCTAAAAAAGGCTGTGTTGCAAAACCATTGCTAGAATTATAACCGCCCTGCGGGCGGGAAATTAATCAAATTAATTATAAAATTTTATTTTAAAAATTTGTTTAGTTTGGCTTCGCCGAGCTAAAGGTTCCCGTGCGATAGCACGGTTATATTACCGTGTCGCAATGATGACTCACCGCCATGTCATCAGGTGTTTAACTCGTGGAGATTACACGCCCAGGTGGTCGCGCAGGATGTCGAGGGCGGCGGTGACGTCGTCGGGGGTAACGGTCTGGTCGATGCGGTAGTTGCCGACGGCACTGAGTAGGGTGCATGTGATCTCGCCGTCGCGGCTTTTCTTGTCGTGGCGCATCAACTGCAGCAGTTCATCATAGTCATCGCAGGTAAAGGGGAAATCACGGTAATTGTCGCGCACGAAGTTGCCCAGATGGTGTACATCCTCGCTGGGGAATTTCAAGAGCAAGTGTGAGAGGACGGCCTCGGTGACCAGTCCCCAAGCGACGGCATAGCCGTGGGGAACGGGTGTGCCGCGCTGCATCGCGAGGCTCTCGAAGGCGTGGCCGACGGTGTGTCCCAGGTTGAGGGCCTTGCGTTCGCCTTGCTCGTTGGGATCGCGGGCGACAATATCCACCTTGACCTGGACTGAGCGGCGCAGCCTTTCCAGCAGGTCATTGTGCTTGATGGGTGCGTTGAAATCATGGTCCAGCAGGTGCAGGAACTCGTTGCGGTCGCTCAACATGGCGTGCTTGAGGACCTCGGCAAAGCCCGACTTCATCTCCTGAGCGGGTAATGTGTCAAAAAAGCAGGTCGAGATGATCACGTCGCTGGCGGGAGCGAAGGCGCCAATCTCGTTTTTTAATCCATTGTAGTTAAAGCCCGTCTTGCCACCGACGGCGGCATCGACAGCGCCCAGCAGGGTAGTGGGCACATTGATGAACCTCATGCCGCGCTTGAAGGTTGCTGCGGCAAATCCACCCAGGTCGCACACCATGCCGCCGCCCAGGTTGATGAGCAGCGAATGGCGGGTCGCACCCATGCGTTCCATCTCGTCCCACACCCGGGTGACGGTCGCCAACGTCTTGTTGTCGTCGCCGTCGGGGATGGTGATGAGGTGGAGTGGGGCAGGGTCAATGAGGCGTGCCGTGTTGACGTCGGCAATCCACACCGTGATGTTATGGTCGCCTGTTGCCGTCAACCGTTCAATGGCCGCCGTGACGTCGTTGGTGAAAATGAGGTTCTGTCCCATGACTGTTCGCTTAAATCTCACGCTAAGGCGCTAAGGCGCAAAGATTTAATGATGAATTATAAATACTTGGCGTCTTAGCGTCTTAGCGTGAGGTATGGGTTGAGGTGTTTAGGCTTTGACGAGGCTCAGGGCCACGAGCAATGAGGGCAGGGCGGCAGCCAATTCGTCCATGTTCTTATAGACGAGGTCGGCGCCAGCCTTGTAGAGGTCTTTCTCGGGGATGGGACCCGTTGTCACGCCGATGGTGAAGCAACCGGCGGCATGTGCAGCCTGCACGCCCAGGGGAGCGTTCTCGATGACGATGCACTGGTTGGGCTTCTTCTCGGCCTTGCTCATGCCTTTCAGGAAGGGCTCGGGATTGGGTTTGCCCTTGCGCACGTCATGGCCGGTGACTTTTGCCTCGCTGAAGAGTCCGGGGAAATCGTTCTCGATGCGTTGCAGCAGCGTGTCCTGTTGTGAGCCGGTGACCAGCACGCGGTCCACGCCGGCATCCTTGAGGGTCTGCAGCACTCGAGAAGCACCAGGCATCACGGGAGCCTCTCCCAGCTCATGGAAGTAGCGGGTCTTCACGCCATAGAGTGCGCGAGCCTCGTCGTCGGTGATGTTCTTGCCGGCACCGGTCTTGAACTTCATCTTGATGATTTCGCTTCCTGTCATTCCCTCGAGCTCATAGAACTCGTCACGGGTGCACTTGATACCGTTCTTCTTCATGAGTTTCACCCAAGCCTGGGTGTGGAACTTCATGGAGTCATAGAGTACGCCGTCGCAGTCGATGAGTGCGGCGCTGATGTCTAAGCCTTTCTGTCCTGTATATTTCAGGTACTCGGCTATCGTCTGTTGTAAGGTCATTGGTTTTATTGAATTAATATAATGTAAATTGTTTTATCTCACGGTGATGTGCAGGCATCCTGACTTGCGCTCAAAGATGGCGTAGCATCGGCCTTGCCGCCTGAAGTCCTGCACGACCTCGGCAAGGATGTTCTTCAAGTCCTCGAGCGAGATGACCATCGTCGGGTCCAGGCAGTCAAACTTGACCCAACTGATATCGACCGTCGTGCCATACTGATGGCACGAGTTCTCGGTCGCGGCACGGTTGCGTCGCATGAGTTTGGATACACTATAGACGGTGCGTGTCACGCTGGTGACCTTGATGCGGTATTCCTTGCCGCCGCGCTTGCGTACGCTGTCCTGGAAGGCATAGCCTATCTCCTTGAGCAGCTGTGCCGCTTTGGGTACAAGATAGGGCACCGAAGCGCTGAGTTCATCGAGCATATAGGCATCGCAGGAGTAGATACGTATCAGCGGCTTGTCGATGCTGTAGGCATCACTCAGGCTGGTGATGGGCTTGAAGCCATTCTGCTTGGCAGCAACCAGTTGCAGAGCATTGGTGTCGTTGAAGATTTCCTTGAGCGGTCGTTGTTCGATATAGGTGGGCAGGCGGTGAATTTCGGCATCAGTGATGAGACCCATGCTGTCACCCAGTAAGGCGCGGTTTATTGGCATGGCGGGAGGCGCCTTGTAGTCCCATGCTGTGGTATCTTGTTGCTGACTGCTGCCGTGCCCACATGACGTGATGCTTGCCAGGGCAATGCCCATCAACAACAGCAACGGTAGCAGACGCAAGATGTTCAGGTTCATCTAGATTCTATAGGTTATTTCTTGTTTGAGCAAGCAAAGATAGTGCAAGTCGCCCACAAAACCAAATAAAACATTCTTTTTTGTACCAAATCAAATTGAACAAAGTGCTCAGGAATGATTCAAATTTGGCTCTTTTTTTGGTGATTTCGCCAAATGTGACTAATTTTGCGACATGACCAAGCAAGAATGTGTAAAATGGCCGATAAATACCAAATACCGTTTATCAATTTGTGTATACGTGCATTTAGTAAGCGCGTAGGGCTGCCCATTAGAAATGGATTTCAATATCTTTATCGTTTTAAGGGGATCAAATTCCTGCTTGAATTTTATTCGGTCATTCATCTGCAGTCAGTTGATGATGCTGTTGATGATTTAATAATCATCTGTAAGAAGAATGGGGGGCATTTGGCATGATATTATATCACGGAACAAATATTGATTTTGTTGAGATAGACTTGAGCCGTTCCAATCCATATAAAGACTTTGGTAAAGGTTTTTACCTTACGGATATCAAAATTCAGGCCGAAGAATTGGCGCGAAAGCGCATGATACGTGATGGCGGAGCCCAGGTCGTCCAAGAATATGAGTTTGATGAGAGCTTTTTGGCAGATTCAAGTCTCAAATGCCTAAAGTTTGATGGGCCGACTGCCGAATGGGCTGAATTCATTTTCAAGAACAGAAACCGAAGTAAGCCCGCTTTTAAGCACGATTACGATATTGTGATTGGCTCTATTGCCGATGATGGTGTTGCCTATCTCTTGAGCCGATATCAGGAGGGCTCTTTTACCATTGAGGAATTGGTTGATAGATTAAGATACAAGCAACTGAATAGCCAGTATTTCTTCGGTACAGCCAGAGCTATTTCGTTACTGAAAAGAATCAGATAGAAGATGAGCGAGGAACAACTTCAAGAATATTTGATAGCTTATGCTGTTGATCGAATGACAGAGTTTTTAATTGAAGATTATGACCTGTCAATTGCTGATGCATTGCACTTTATCTATAATTCGGAGACATATCAGAAGCTATCAGAGGTCGAGAATGGTCTTTATGAACAAAGTCCATCATATATTTATGAGTTGCTGAATAACGAGTACTGTTGTGGCTCATATCTAGTTGCTGGTTAAAATTATAGGATCTTGATGGATTCCAATAAGTATAACATCCTTTTTGTGTGTCTGGGGAACATTTGCCGGTCTCCGGCGGCCCAGGCAGTGCTGCAACGCATGGTGGATGAGCGTGGCCTTGCAGAGCGCTTTTTCATCGACTCGGCAGGTCTGGGCGGCTGGCACACCGGTGACCTGCCCGACAAGCGCATGCGCGTGCATGCCCGTCCGCGCGGCTATGAGCTGACTCATCGGGCACGATGCGTGCGGGGCGGTGACTTTGAGGACTTTGACTTGATTGTGGGCATGGATGCTGCCAATGTTGACGACCTGCGCAGCAGGGCGATGACCATCGAGCAGACCGACAAGGTGGTGATGATGGGCAATTACATCCGTCAATATCCCAACTATGACCATGTGCCCGATCCCTACTATGAAGGCAGCGAGGGTTTTGAACTCGTGCTTGACCTCCTGGAGGATGCCTGTGATAACCTGCTGAATCAGATTATTCAACAAAACAAGATATAGAAATGAAACTAACAAGATTATTATTGACAACATTAGCCTGTCTGCTGGCAGCCGTGACGGTGAGCGCCCAGTCGCCTATTGCCGTGGACTGGCACATGGGGCAGAACAACACGGCTGCGAACAACTTCGATTCACGCTTTGTCATCAAGAACGTGTCCAAGCAGCCCTTGGGCAGCGACTGGCAGTTCTTTTTCAACCAGTTCTCGCGTTCGGTGACTTTGCCTGCCGGATGCCCTGTGGATGTAGAAGAAGTTTCTACAACTTATTACCGTCTCAAGCCCAATGCCAACTACAAGGCGCTTGCCGCAGGTGACTCGCTGGTGATTGACCTGGTGATGGGCGGTGCCCTGGTTAACAAGAACTATATGCCTGCCGGTGGCCACGTGGTATTGAACGGCGACATGGCTCGCCCCATCGTCGTGAATATCAACCGCTCGCCGCTCGACAAGCCCGGCCAGTGGCGTGACCACAAGTTGTATCCCGACGGCAACTACATGTACGGTTTCAACGATGTCATCAACGGTTTCGGTGACGGCTACACAGGCAACGACTATGACATCTTCCCGATGCCCAAGCAGGTAGATATCGAGGACGGCTTCACCCAGGTGGGCAGCCTCGTGACCATCAAGACCGGCAAGTTCTTGCAGTGGGGCGGTTATCGCCGTGCCAAGAACTTGTTGACCAGCGAGTTGGAGAAGCGTGGCATCTATGCCACCAGTGGCCAGGGCACTGTTATCCGTCTGCTGCTTGACAAGAAGATGAGCGACAACCGCGAGTATTACAGCCTGCGTGTCCATAATGGCGAAATCACTATCTTGGGCAGGACTCAGGCCGCCCTGGTCAACGGCGTGTTAACTCTCATCGCCGCCTTGGACCATAGCAAGGGCCACCGCCTGCAGAATTGCTTTGTCATCGACTGGCCCGACTTCGGTTACCGAGGTCTGATGCTTGACATCTCGCGCAATTATGTGACTAAGGGGCAGGATTTGTACCGATTCATCGACCTGATGTCCTATTATAAGTTCAATGCTCTGCAGTTCCACTTCGCCGATGATGAAGGTTGGCGACTTGAAATTCCTGGCTTCCCCGAGTTGACGCAGGTGGCTTCTCGCCGCGGTTGTACCCTTGATGAGAAGGATTTCATGGCTCAGTCCATCTCGGGCAACGGCAACCCCGATGACCAGTCACAGTGTGCCAACGGCTATCTCACGCGTGCCGAGTTCATTGATTTCCTGAAATATGCCTGGGCCCATGGCGTGCGTGTCATCCCCGAGATTGAGACCCCCGGCCATGCCCGTGCCGCCATCGTGGCGATGAAGAGCCGCTCCATCAATAATCCCACTGCCGAGCAGTTCCGCCTGTGGGACGATAAAAACACTTCGGTCTATACGTCGGCACAGGGCTTCCATGATAACGTGCTCAATGTCGCCAGCGACGACGTTTACCGCTTCATCGACCGCGTGGTCGAGGAGTTGCAGAAGATGTATAAAGAGGCTGGCCTGAAGCTCGAGATCGTCCATCTGGGCGGCGATGAGGTACCCGATAACGCCTGGTCCAAGAGTCCCGATGTGCAGATGCTTATGATGAAGAATAATATGCACAGCCAACACGAGGTGAGCGAGTACTACATCCAGCGCATCAGTTCGATGCTGCATCAGCGCGGAATCCGTATAGAGGGCTGGCAGGAAGTGGCACTGAACCATAGGCCTGAATTCACTTCCATTTTCGCTCCGAAAGTGGCTGGCGTCAATGCCTGGAGCACCGTGGGCTCGCGTGCCGACGTGCCTTATCGTCTCGCCAATGAGGGCTATCCCGTTATCCTGTCCAATGTGACTAACTTCTACATGGACATGGCCTACAGCTGGCACCAGAATGAGCAAGGTCTGCACTGGGGCGGCAAGGTGGACGAGTTTGACTCTTGGGACGCCCTGCCTGCCAACATCTATGCCAGCGCCCGCACTGCCGTTGACGGCACTCCTATCAATATCACTACTGCCGGCGACGGTAGAACCATGTTACAGAAACCCGAGAACATCATTGGTATACAGTCACAGTTGTGGAGCGAGACAATACGCTCCTTTGATGAGGTGCAGTACTTGTTGCTGCCCAAGATGATGGGCGTGAGTGAGCGAGCATGGAACGCCGTGCCCGAGTGGAGCAAGGACCTGACCGACATCAAGGCCTATAACGAAGCCCGTCACCAGTATAACCTCAAGATCGGCACCCGCGAGTTGCCGCTGTTGAAGGGCATGGGCTACAACTTCCGCGTAGGACCTCCGGGCGTCAAGCTGGAAGACGGTAAACTGCTGATTAACACCCAGTATCCCGACGAACTGGTGACCTATACTCTCGACGGCAGCGAGCCCACTATCGACTCACCCCGCTGGACAGCCCCCGTGCCCGTCAAGACGCAGCCCCAAGTCATCAAGGCCAAGGCCTTCTACCTGGGCCACGAGAGTGTGACGACCTACCTGTTCAAATAATTGCCACACGGGGATAGAAGGAAGACAATAAGTACAATAAATACAATGCTATCCAGCGCGTGCCTACCGCTGAGCAACAATTGTATTTATTGTACTTATTGTTTTCTTTTTGGTGTATTGTATGGTTATTAAATTTGTGAAAATTATTGAAAAGTTGTTGTTAAAACTAAAATATTTGGTTTTTGAGTGTTAAAAAGGCACATTATATATAATGATTGAAAAAAAATGTGTATGTTTGTAGTTCATTCGCAAACACCTTTTGGAAATCATCATTTTACCTAATCAATAAAAACCTATAAGAATGAGAAAACAGTTACTACTGCTACTGCTGTTGAGCCTCTTGTCGCTGCCGGGCCTTGCCCGCGTGGTGACAGGCGTGGTGACGCAGTCGAGCGACGGCGAGCCGATTATCGGCGCGTCGGTCAAGGTGCACGGCACGATGCGCGGCACGGCGACCGACTTTGACGGCCGTTTCTCGATTGAGGCCAACGATGGTGACGTGCTCGACGTGAGCTACGTGGGCATGAATCCCAAGAGCGTGAAGATTGGCCCGGGACAGAGCGTGGTCAATATCGCCCTTGAAGAAAACGCCCAAGTGCTGGGTGAGGTCGTGGTGACCGCCATGGGCCAGACCCAGGAGAAAAAGAAACTGAACTTCGCCGTTCAGTCCCTTGACGAGGAGGCGGTGACCGCAGGTGGTTCCACCAATTTTGCCAACTCGCTGCAAGGCAAGATCGCCGGTCTGCAGGTAAGCACCGGCGGTAGTTCGCCCAACGCCTCAACCCAAGTCATCATCCGCGCCATTTCGTCGATGAACAACTCGATGAACAACGAGCCACTGATCATCATTGATGGTATGGCCATTCGCGGTGGTGCTTCAACGCTCGCCGACATGAACCCTAATGACATCGAGAACATCACCGTCCTGAAGGGTGCTGCCGCATCGGCCCTTTATGGCCAGGAGGCGGCAAACGGCGTTATCATGGTCACCACCAAAAGCGGCGGTACCAATGGTGAGGTCACCGTTACTGCATCGGCTTCGTTGGAGTTGAATGTGCCGGCACGCCTGCCCAAAATCCAGAGCACCTTTATTCCTGGTGCCAAGGGAATGTACAAGGAGAACATGGGCAGCGGTGGCTGGGGCCCTTACATGAGCGAGAACGACACCTATTACAACAACTTGAAGGATTACCTCAAGACAGGTATCTTGCAGAAGTATGACGTGAGCGTGAGCGGCGGTTCCGAGAAGTTCTCCTCTTATGCTTCGGTGTCTTACTATGATAATCAGGGTATTGTTCCCAAGGACTACCGCAAACAGGTGAATGCCCTCATCAAGGGCATATACAAACCCAGCGATAAAGTGACGGTACAGTTGAGTGCCAACTTCATGAACCGCAAGTCGCGTGGTTCCGGTAGCTCGATGTCCACCATCTACAACTGGGGTATCAACAAGAACATGAGCGACTACCGCACCCTTGAGGGACATGTGAACTGGTGGGCCTACTATGACCACTGGGAGAACCTGCTCGACACCGAGCGCATCAACGGCGCCGTGTCGCCTTACTTCGGCCGCTATATGGACTGGAGCCAGACCGAGGGCAACCGTTTCGTTCTCAATGGCCAAATCAGCTACGAGCCCATCAAGAACCTGGTGTTTACCGGCAAGATGGGTTATGACAAGAGCTACTCGATGTATGATTCTTACACCGTTCCGCGCATCTATGAAGGCGATCTGGTCGATCCCAATGCGGAGGACGTGCAGACTAAGCTCAGCGACATGCAGGACCGTTTCGGCTCATACAGTTTCCAGCCCTCGCGTGGCGCGTTGTTGAACATGCAGTTCTTGACGACCTATCAGCACACGTTTGCCGGGGACTATACTGTGAGCGCCCTCTACGGTCTCGAGTACAAGCAGACGCGTGGCGTTGAGGCATCGATTTATAATGAACACTTCCAGCTGGGTGGCGAGTTCTACAGTTTCAACAACACCGACTTCACCAACGGTGACTTGCTCATCAGCAACCATCCCACGCTGTATCATAGCAAGAGGAACATCTACGGCCACTTTGGCGAGTTGCGTTTTGACTACAAAGGCATGGCACAGATTTCGGCTACTGCCCGTATGGACGGCTCGTCAACCTTGAGGCAGTCTACTCAAACAACCTTCTTCTATCCGTCGGTAACGGCCGGTATCATTTTCAGTGAGTTGTTCAACTTGAGCAACGACTGGTTCAGCTACGGCAAATTGCGCGGTAACTGGGCGAAGGTGGGCAAGGATTGCCAAGCCTACTTGTTTACCGACACCTACAAGCAATGGACCCTCTTCCCCGACGGCGGCTATGGAGTGGATCCCACCACATCGCGTGCTGTGGACCTAGTGCCTGAGATGACCAAGTCGTGGGAGATTGGCGCCGACCTGCGATTCTTCCGCAACTGGACACGCCTCGACATCGCTTACTATTCGACGACGGTCGATAACCAGATTGTGACGGTGCGCGTGTCGCCCGCTTCGGGTGTGATTCTCCAGACCCGCAACGAGGGTAGCCTGAAGAACCATGGTATGGAAATCTCGTTGAACCAGGACATCATCAAGGCCACCGACTTCTCATGGACCGCTTTGGCCAACTTCTCATTCAACCGCAGCAAGGTGCTCTACCTGCCCAACGAGTTGACCGAGATCCAGGGCACCCAGTATGGCGACATCTTCCCCGTTGCCCGATTGCACGAGTCATCGACGGGTATCTCGGGTAAAGACTACGTGCGTGACCCCGAAGGTCGTGTCGTGTGTGACGAGAATGGTTATCCCATCATCGATGCCGCCAAGGGCCTCTACATCGGTAACCGTGAATCCGACTGGCTGCTGGGTATCGGCAGCACCTTGCGTTACAAGAACGCCACGCTGTCCTTCCTGTTCGACGGTCGCAAGGGCGGTGACGTGGTCAACGTCACGGGCCGTAGCCAGATCACCAACGGCATGAGCAGCCTCTATGACAAATACCGCAACCGCGAGTACATCATCGATGGTGTGCAGGCTGTCCCCGGTCCCGATGGAACGACGACCTATGTCAAGAACACCACGCCCATCGTGCTTGACTCCTATTTCATCAACACTTACTATGCTACTGTATCGTCCAACTTCATCGAGGACGGTTCCTATATCCGCTTGAGTTATGTGACGCTGAGCTATGACATCGGCAAGCACTTCAAGCGCACTTGGCCCGTCAAGGGCTTGTCGCTCACCGCTACAGCGCGCAACCTGTTCCTGTTGACCAAGTACCGCGGCAATGACCCCGCTGTGCTTGCAGGCACGGGTGGCGGTACGGGTAGCGCTGGTATCGACAATTACAACGTGCCCAGCACGCGCAGTTTCAATTTCACACTTAAAGCAACATTCTAAACAGGAGGCCAACGACTATGAAAAAGATTAAATTTTTAGCATTACTGATGCTGGTTGGCCTGCTGTCGACGGGTTGTAACGATGTTCTCGATGACAACGTCAACCCCGACAGGGCCCATGAGATTGATGCCAAGGACGGTCTGCCCGTCATCATCTATTATGCCCAGCAGATTGTCTATGACCACAGTGAATACTACGCCTACTTCTCCCAGATGCTCACCACCGGTGGCAAGAGTTCGGTGGGAGCCTACAGCTACAAGTGCGAGTGGGAGATGCTGACGATGAACCGTCACCCGATGTGGCGTCGCCACTTCTATGACATTGGCAAGAACACCGTCAACCTGGTGAACAATTCCAGGGCCATCAATTCGCCCAACTATGAACTTATCGGACGTACCATCAAGTTGATGTCCACCCAGTTGACGACCGACGCCTTTGGTGACATTCCCCAGAGCGAGGCCTATCAGAGCATCGCTCCCAAGTATGACACCCAGGCTTCGGTTTATGCCTGGATGATGCAGGAGTGTGAGGACCTCATCAAGATGTATGAGGACCCTGCTATCATCAATAATCCCGACAACCAGAAGATTGACGCCTCGGTGGACCGCGTCTATGGCGGTGATCTCGAGAAGTGGAAAGGTCTGGTGCTGGCTGTCAAGGCCCGCCTGCTGTTGCGCAACATCCCCAATGTGGACCGCAGTCCCGCGATGTGCCAGAAGATTATCGACGCTGCCGATGCTGCCATCAACCAGTGGCGCAAGGGTGATATCTTTGACTATCAGGGCGGCCGTGATGCCTGGTTCGGCAACGAGCCGCGCTACTATTGGGACGGTGGCACGGGCACCCAGAATGCCGTGTGGAGCGTCGCTCAGCCCATCATCAACTCGTGGGAGTCGCGCGGCAACCTCTTGGGTAGCGCCATCCCGAGCAAGTTCTTCATGGTGGACCTGCTGGGTATCAGCAAGCCCGATAACGAGATGACGTGCGGCACCTTCGGCGGTGAGGGTCAGAATGACGGCTTTGCCAACGACCCGCGCTGCGGACTGTTGATGATTGCCCGCACGGGTCCCGCCAGTGCATCGGTCACCAGCGAGCGCATCAAGATGCGTTACCTTGAGAATAACATCGGCATGGGTACGTCCTTCAAGATTGCCAACTATCCCAACCTGTATATGGGCGCCTACGCCGGTACTGCCGACTCCTACAACCCCATCTTCACGATGGAGGAGCTCTACTTCATCAAGGCCGAGGCGATGTACTGGCTGGGCAACAAGACCGAGGCCTGCGCCCTCGCCAAGGAGGCTACGCAGTGGAACATCCAGCGTCATCTGGCTGCCTTCCTGCGCAACTATCCTAACCCGAACTACAACGCCAACACCGACAACAAGTATCCCGGCAATGCCCTCGCCGGCGGCAAGCCCGGCTATCAGGCAGCCGAGTATTGGGATGCCCAGGTGGCTGCTTTCCTTGACAACGAGGAGCACTACCACGGCTCGAGGTTGTCGCCCCACAAGGTGACCGACCGTGGCAACAAGCACTGGTTCTTCAACCCCAGTGAGTTCTCGTTGAGTGACCTGATGCAGCAGAAGTACATCTCCATGTATCTGCAGCCCGAGCAGTGGACCGACATGCGTCGTTATCACTACAGTAACAACCGCAACCATTACGGCATCGGTGACAACCAGGAAATTGTCTATCCGACCCTGCGCAGGCCTTATAACCTGTATGCAGCCTACTGGATTGACGGCTTGACCGAGGAGCAGAAGGAGAACACGTGGATCCAGCGCATCAACTACGATCCCGAGACCGAGGAGAAGTACAACCGTGCCGAGCTGGAGCGCTTGGGTGCCTACAAGAACTACAAGTGGTTGCAGGAACCCATGATCTGGGCCCACGACTACGGTGAAGTCACCTCGTTAACCCAAGAATAACGACCTTAAGGACCTTAAGGACCCTTATAAAGAAAAGAAGAATATTATGAAACGAAACAAGATAAAATATGGACTGATAGCTCTGGTGGCATTGCTCATGGCATCGTGTGCAATTCACGACCCGTTTGCCGACAATGGCCAACTGGGTCAGGTATTGCCCACCGTGGACTGGGAGCAAGGCTCTACGGTAGTCAAGGCAGGTCAATATGCCACCTTCAAGGGCAAGTACTACACCACCAGCGAGAAGGCGATTGACCATAGCGAGGTGTGGTGCCTCATCAAGCGTGAGCAGACCGCCACGGCGACCAGCAAGTTGACCACGTCGCTCGCCTATACCAAGAACTACTCCCTGACCGACACGGTGCGCTCCAGCCAGATGGTAGCCACCTATCCCCACAGCAAGGCAGAGTGGGACGGTTACGAGTATGTCCTGACCGACAGTTTCCCCACCTCGCGCACCCTGGCACCAGTGTCCTGGGTCAATCCCGTGGAGTGGGACCAGGAGAAGTTTGACAGTTATTATCCCTCGACGTTCCAGCAGGAGTTTATGGACTACATGGTCAATGCGTTGACCAAGGACAGTACCTACTACAACGACCTGCGCAACGTCTATATCAACTACAACTTCCCCATTGAACTGTTCGAGCAGTTGAATGGCCAGTATGGTATTGACTTCCCGACCGACACCATCGTGGCAGACAAGTCCAACGCCTGGTTCACCACCGACGAAGTGGACCACTACTACTACGTCACGGTGGGAGAGGACGGAAAAGCCGTTTACCATGAGATTGCCAGCGAGAGTGATGCCCCGACGGGCGCTAACGTGCAGGCAGTGTATAAGTCGGCCTTCTGGCTCTTCTCGCGCTACAGCGACGACACGGGCGGCAAGATCACGACCGTGCGCCGCCAGTATATGCCCTATTTCAAGAGCCTGCTGCAGACCATTCCCTTCACGTCGTGGATCTATAACACGTCGGACAAGGCCTACACGGTGAACTTCAACCGCACCTACTTCCTGGAACCCCAGTTCCGGGTATATGACACCGACGGCAAGGTGGGCGTGACAACCGATAACAAAGAAGTTACGCTCAATTAGAAGTTAGAAGTTAGGAGTTAGGAGTTAGGAGTTAGGAGTTATCCGTACCCTAAAGCCTAAAACCTAAAAAAGAAAACTTTAGGAATATGAAGACATTCAATAAAATATCATTTCTGATACTGATGGCGATGCTTGCCGTGTCGTGTATCGATAAGACGCCCGACTATGACAATTTCCCCACCCGTGATGTGGACTTCACCTACAGGGTAGATGATGATCGTTATGGTCTGGACTTCTATGTGGTCTCGACGGTTGAGTTCACCAATACCTCTGCCAAGTCGGGGCAGGCGAAGTGGGACTTCGGTGACGGTACCACCTCGACCGAGATGAACCCCTCCCACAAGTATGCCAAGGCGGGCATCTATCAAGTGACGCTGACCATCGATGGCGTGGGTAGCCGCACCTATCCCTTGCTCATCTATGACATCGCCCCCGTGCTGAGTGTCGCCGAGCAGAGTGCCACTCCCGTGGTCATCAACGATGTGAAAGTGAAGCTCGACATCGAGTTGCCCAACCCCGAGAACCTGAGGTGCAAGTATGTGTGGATGTTCCCCGACGGCACCCGTGATGCCGAGGGTAATGTCATGACCACCTTTGAGGGCTACAGCCACGAGGATGGCACCATCGACAACCCGGGCAGGCTGACCTTCAGCAACATCGGTTCGCAGAAGATTACGCTGCAGACGTGGTTTGATATCGATGGCGAGAACCGCCGTCTAGAGGACAGCTACGTCAATGTGCAGGTGGGCTCGTCGATTCCCGCTCCGACGCTCTACTATGCGACTCAGGGCGGTAACATCATGGCGGTGAAGCTGGTGGACCTCTCGCAACTGCCTGCCGGCACCAAGAATCTGCCGTTTGATATGGGCGTCAGCTCGGGCAATATGCCCACCACGCTGGTGTTCGCCTGTGAGAAGACGGTGACCGACAGCGCTACCATCGAGCAGGACAACGTCTATATCCTGGACTGCGGCAAGCAGTACTACTACATCAACGACGAGGCGGGCAACCTGGGCGACGGCAAGATTACCGTCATGAGTGCCGATGGCAAGACCACCAATGTGATGATTACCAACGTGGGCGGTCCAGCCTTTAACGACCCCTTCCAGGGCTGTACCGACGGCACCAACCTCTATTATACCGACCGTAACACGGGCATCCGCCGTATCCCGCTCACCACACGTGGCGAGACCGAGCAGACCAACTATACCAGCACGGCAGGTTACTTTGTCGTCAACAACCAGTTGAGCTACTATGGTCAGGGTATCGCCTATGGTGCCATCCACACGGGCCTCTACCTGGACAAGACAGGCAAGTTCTGGTGGGGCAAGAATTACTCGGGTAACGGCATCTATCGCTTCAAACCCAGTGACATCGGCAAGACGGGTACTGGAGTCCCCATTCCTTATCCCATCGTGCTGGAGACGACACAGCCGCGTGGTTTCACGCTCGACGAGGACTTGGGCTACCTGTACGTGTGGATGACCAAGGGCACCACGCCCGGTGTGGGCTTCACCCAGTATGAGATTCCTGCCGACAACGCCACGGTGACCTATGACAAGTACGTCAACTTCATCACCATGGAGGCCGATCCCATCAACACGACCGATGCCGAGGGCGTCTATACCACCCAGATGGCTGTGGATAGCCAGACCCACTACGTCTATTTCGGCTTCCGTGCTGCCACGACCGAGAAGACCTATACCACGGGCCTCTACTACTTCAATCCCGCCGACGGCAAGGTGTATAACTTCAACGGCAACAAGGACAAGATCCTGGGTGTGTGCATCAACCCGCGCATGACCAATCTGTTCTAAACATTATAAGTCTTATAGGGCCAATAGGGCTTATAAGACCTATAAGTTGAAAAATGATGAAAAAAAGATTCATCCTAATAGCATTACTGGTGGCGTTTGTCGCCAGTTTTGCGGTTTCGGCTAGTGATGTGCCACCCAAGCGTGAGCAGCGCGGCATCTGGATGACCGCCTACCTGAGCGACTGGCCCAGTGGTGCCATCACGACAAGCAACACGCCCATCATGCAGAATGCGTGCCGCAAGATGCTCGACACGATGCTTGTCAACCACATCAACGTGGTGTACTACCATGTCCGTGCGATGTGTGACGCGATGTACAACTCGGCCTATGAGCCATGGTCCAGCTACGTCTCGGGCACCCGTGGCGTGGCACCGGCCTTTGACCCGTTTGAATACCTCGTTGCCGAAGCCCACAAGCGAGGCATTGAGGTCTATGCCTGGGTTAACCCCTATCGCTATGGCCACGGTGACAACAAGTGGGGCCAGAGTGAGCTTGATTATATCTACACCCATCCCGAGTGGCTGTTGACGACCAGTTATGAGACGGTGCTCAATCCCGGTATTCCCGAGGTGCGCCAGCGTGTGGTCGATGTGTGCAAGGACATCATCGTGAAGTATGATGTTGACGGACTGGTGTTTGACGACTACTTCTACAACCAGGACAACCCGTCGTTCTCGCTCGATGCAGACTTGTATAACGCCTACAAGGCTGGGGGCGGCACGATGTCACAAGGCGACTGGCGCCGTGAGAACGTCAACCAGATGGTCAAGGACGTGAACGACATGGTCAAGGAGACCAAGCCGTGGGTGCGCTTCGGTATCGGCCCTGCCGGTGTGGCTTGCACCGCCCAGTCTGTTGCCGACAAGTATGGCGTGGAGCCCTGTCCCGTGGGCAGCGACTGGCAGTATAACCAGATCTATAGTGACCCGATGGCTTGGCTCACGCGTGGCACTATCGATTTCATGGCGCCCCAGGTCTATTGGAAGACGACGGGCACCTTTACCGGTGTCACCACCTGGTGGGGCAAGATGGCTGCCAGGTTCAACCGCCACGTCTATATCAGCCAGTGGATTCCCGATGAGGAAGGCTGGACGCTCGCCGAGTTTGTCAAGCAGGGACGTGTCATGCGCGCTGCGATGGCTGCCGGCGGCAATCCTGGCATGGTCTATTTCCGTTACGGCACATGGCGCAACAAGAAGGAGGTCATCGACGGCAAGGTGCGCCAGTTGCGCACGTGGTTAAAAGATAGCCTCTACTCGACGTTGGCGCTGAATCCCGTCCCCGCGTGGCTCAAGCCCGACCAGACCTATACCACCGTCAACAACCTATCCTATGGCGACGGCAGGCTCTCATGGGACAGCATCCCCAATGTGCGCTATGTGGTGTATGCCATTCCTGATGGGGTGGAGGACAAGGAGTTCCGTTGCCAGGCCCGCTATATCGAGGGCGTGACCTATTGGGCATCCTATACGATGCCAGCCGCCAAGCGCGAGGGTTACCGCTATGCGGTGACTATCCTTGACCGCTGGGAGAACGAGTATGCGCCGGTGATGCCTGGCATGGTACCCACCCAGGCTCCCAAGCCAGTCCTGTTGTATCCCGAAGACGGAGGTCCTGTGACAGAACTCTCGTCGCTGCAGTGGCAGTGTGACGCGTCCAATTATGTCGTTGAGGTCTATGCTGATGCCGAGATGAACACGCTCGTGGCACGAGTGGAGACCGACACGACCTGCCTCCCCTTGACCAGGATACCGCATCTCGTTGAGCAGGATTACTGGTGGCGTGTGGTGGCTCGAGGACTTAACCAGTGGGACAACGTGAGCGAACTGAGCCGTTTCTCGCTGGGCCAGATGCGCATCATCACGCCGAGCATCGGAGAGAATGATGTTCCCCTGATGCCTTGCATCACGTGGACGGCAGGAGGCCAGGGCTCATCCTACCTGCTGGAACTGTCCACGTCATCGACCATGAACAATCCCGATACCGTGTGCTTGAGCGAGCCACAGTGGCAGGTGCCGAAGTACCGGCTGGCGGGAGCGACAACCTACTACGCTCGAGTGACCGCCATACAGGGCGATTTCACAGTAGTGACTCCCGTCTCGTCGTTCACTACAGTAGAGGTGATTCCGCCATTTCCCACACTGCTCTGTCCCGCCAACGGACAGACGGTGCTCTATGCCAACGATGTGGTGAGCTGTGAGCCTGTCGAGGGCATCAACTCGTTGAGGGTGCAGATCAGTACCTCGGAGTCATTCCCGTCGCGCACCTCCTACAACGGTACCATCGATGACGGTTTTGAGACCATACCTCTTGGGGACATCAGGGGTGCCGGCAAGTTGGTTGACGGCAACACCTACTACGTCCGTGCCCGCTATGCCTATCGTACACTCGCCACAGGCACCACAGCCCAATATACCGACTATTGCAACATCCGCACGTTTGTCTATCGTGCCCTGATGCGCGGTGATGTGAATGCCGACGGCGAGATGAACATTGCCGACGTGAATACGGTCATCGATATGATTCTGGGTGATTCAGGAGATACCTATTCGCTAGGCGATGTGAACGGTGACGGCGAAGTCAATATCGCCGACGTCAACGCCGTGATAGACCTGATACTCAGTAAATAAGTCAATGCAGAATAAGTAGTGCAATGAGAAAGTTGGTGCTCTTGACCGTAATGCTCTTGCTGGCGGGACTCGTCAAAGCCGTCGCCAGTGATGGGCCATGGACTGCACCCATGAACAAGCGGGTCAAGCTCACATCGACCAACCTTCCCATTGTCTGGCTGACGGTGGAGGATGACGTGGAACGCTATGAGCGCGTCACTGCACGCATGAAAATCATCGACAACGGCGAGGGCAGGACCAACTATTCCGATACGCTCAAGCACCCAGGGCAACACGTTGATTATGACGGATATATCGCCCTGCGCTACCGTGGCAACTCCTCCTATACCTACAGTGCCAAGAAGCCCTATTCCTTCAAGCCGTTGAATCGGCCGCTGGAAGAGGGCGGCTCGTCGCGGCGAGTGTCCATCCTGGGGATGCCCAAGGACAACAACTGGGCGTTGCTGGCTCCCTATAACGACAAGAGCCTGCTGCGCGACATGCTTGCCTTTGAGATTTCCAGACCCTGGATGGAGTTTACTCCTAAGGGTCGTTTCTGTGAAGTCATCTGCAACGATATCTATTATGGTGTCTTTCTCTTGTCGGAGGTGGTCTCGGCAGGCAAGAACCGCCTGAACCTTGACGATCCGGGCGAGGATGGTGACGCCCTCACTGGCGGCTACCTGATGGAGGTGGACCGTAACGACGAGCCCCACTATGTGTCAAAGTACAGGCCCTTGTGCAGCGACGGCAGTATCATCTGGACGACCCTCGTGTATTACCAGTACAAGTGGCCCGATTATGAAGACTGGACCGAAGCGCAACTGGCTTACATGCAAAGCGAGATTGACAAGATGGAGGCTGCCATGGCGTCGGGGTTCCGTGACCCAGAGACGGGCGAGTACCAGTATATCGATGAGATGTCGTTCATCGACTATCAGTTGGCGATGGAGATCGGTCACAATGTCGATGCCTACCGCTTGAGCGGCAAGTTCTTCAAGCGTCGCGACAGTGAAGACCCGCGTTTCAAAATGGTCATCTGGGACATGAACTTGGCTTATGGCAACTCCAACTACTTTGAGGGATGGCGCACCGACACCTGGATGTATAATGTCAATGACATCCTGCCCAAGAAAGCCTCGACCGATATGGTCCCCTTCTGGTGGTATAAACTCAACATTGATCGCCGCTATGTCCAGCACTTGAAAGAGCGGTGGTCACAATACCGCCAGGGCAACCTGCGCATGGACCGCCTGATGGCTACCGTCGACTCGCTGGCACATGTACTCACCGTGGGCGGTGCCGAGCAGCGCAACAGCAAGGCTTATCCCGTCTGGGGCATCTATGTGTGGCCCAATTACTACATCTCCCAGAACTTTGCCGAGGAGATCTCCTACATCAAGCAGTGGCTCGTCAAGCGCGTTCAGTGGATGGACCAGCAATTGGACTTCGTTCCCGAACCCATATTTGGCGATGTAAATGGTGACGGCGAGGTCAACGTGAGTGACATCAATGCGCTGATAGACATCATATTGGGCAAACAGGTCGATGATAACGCCATCAAGCGAGCCGATGTCAACGGTGATCAAGAGATCAATGTCAATGACGTGAATTTTCTCATTGATTTCATCCTCTCGTAGTTCGGGCGATTACTGTGATTAGCCGTTTTTGAGGCCTCTTAGCAGCGTTTTTTGAAATATTGTCCTCTTGGATTTTGAGGATAGAAATATTTTGTGTTACTTTGCTAACTTAATGGAATAGATAAGAATACTAACAAATTATAAAAACTAAAAACCAAAGCAATTATGAAGAAGCTATTACTTTTTTCTCTATTGGTGGCATCGTGCATAGCCAATGTATGGGCTGTGACCGATGGTGTGAAGTATGAAGCCGTTAACGGTATCGGCATCAAGAACATGTGGATTCAGGACCGCGTGCACACCGAGAGCGTGTGGAACAGCAAGCCCTACAACAACACCTATGCCCGCACTGCGGTGATGGCCGACGGCTATGTGTATATCACCCGTTCCAATGCCAACACGGTCATCCTGGGCACTGACACGCTGACCCAAAGCGTGATTTACAAGGTGGATGCAACCAATGGTGAATTTGTGAAGGAATTGCCCTTGACGCTCGACGGCGCGATTTATGGCGGTGCCGTGTTGAGTGCCAACACCGTGGGCATGGACAACTTCGGTCACCTCTATGTGGCTCCCTACTCCAGTGAGTTGGCAGCCGTTCAGCCCGTCTATATGGTTGACAAGGAGACCGGTGAGCTCACGTTAGTCGCCAACCTCGACAAGGGTGATGTGCTGCAGCGCTGTGACTACATCGACGTGATGGGTGACATCACGCTCGAGGAGGCCGAGTGCAACATCATGACGGTGGGTGCCAGCTCAGAGTATGTTTACCGCTGGCATGCCGACCAGGGCGGCGACTGGGAAGGCGGTTTTGAAGGCGATTGCTACATCGCTATCTATGACTTCTATCCCGAGACGGTGACCAACTGGGGCTATGCTCCCGTAGTGAAGATGGTACTCGGCGAAGATGAGGAGACCCGCTATAGCGGCAATCTGTTCTATATTGACGGTTTCCACTCGTCACCTATCCTCTATGACGAGACGGGTTCGATGGTGGACAACTTTGAGTATGTTGATCCCGAGATCTGGCCCATGGAGGTCGGTGCCAACGGCGTGTGCGAGTTCACACTCGAGGGCCGCAACTTCATCGTCTATGTGACCGCCCAGTATTCAGGTCCCAACGAGGCTACCGGCATCGACCGCGCTTGCCAGGTCAACATCTGTGAGCTTGGCGAGGGTATGTCATTGACCGGCATGCAGCGCTACTGGATGGTGCCCGACGCACTGGGTATGATGAGTGACGGCGGCACACGTGTCGAGAGCATGAACGTGGAATATGGTACCGATGCCGAGGGCAACGAGGAGGTGACGCTGTTCATCTTCAAGTGCTACAATGGTATGGCAGTCTACAAGATTGGTACCAACGTGATGGGTGATGATCCCCAGCCTGGTATCATCGGTGACGTGAACGGTGACAAGGAGGTGAATATTGCCGATGTCAATGTCGTTATCGACATGATCTTGAACGGCAGCCAGGACACCGTCGGTGACGTGAATGGCGACAAGGAGGTCAATATCGCCGATGTCAATGCCATCATTGACATCATCCTGAGCTAATCATTAGCTTTCTCACGATAAGCCGCTAAGGCGCTAAGATGTATTGAAAATGGTTTCATCGTCTTGGCGCCTTAGCGTGAAAATGTATCATCACTAAAAAACCAAATAAAATGAAAAAGTCTTTACTTCTATTTGTTACCCTGCTTGCCGCTGCACTCAGTGCATGGGCAGTAACCGATGGCCAGACCTATCCCGAGGTGAATGGCATCAAGATTGTGAACCAGTGGATCTTTGACCGTGTCCACAGTGGCAATGACTATACCTCCAATGCCATCTGTAACCAGCGCGCCCGAACGGCGACAATGGACCAGGGCATCATCTATGTGGCACGCAGCGAGGAGCGTGCAGTGATTATCGGCACCGATACTGTGGCACAGTCGGTTATCCATCGTTTCTCGGCAGCCGACGGTAGCCAGCTCGAGGACCTGCCCCTGTACCTTGACGGGGCTCCCTATAGCCGTTTCCTGGGCGTGGCAAGCATCGGCAAGGACAGTTTCCACCACATCTGGGTGGCTCCCATGACGAGCAATCTGCAGCAGTATGTGCCAGTTTATCTGGTGGATACCGAGACCGGCGAACTCACCCTCGTCGTTGAAATGGACAAGGGCGACGCCCCGCAGCGCACCGACTACCTTGACGTGATCGGTGACATTACCCTTGAGCAGGCCGAGTGTAACATCATGACGGTGTCGGGCTCGACAGCCGATCCAGGTTTCCCCACGCTCTATCGCATGCATGCCGACCAGGGCGGAGAGTGGGAAGGTGGCTTTGAGGGCGACCCTTATATCGATGTCATCTATTTCTATCCCGAGACCAAGACGGGTTTCTCGTTGGCTCCCGTCATCAAGATGATTGAGGGTCCTGATGAGGAATCGCGCTACAGCGGCGAGATGTTCTATATCGACTGCTTTGATACTGCTCCTGTGATTTATGACTTCTCGGGCTCGGTCATCGATTCGTTTGAGGACACTGACCCTGCACTCTGGCCCCAGTCTGCACCCAACGGTTGTATCGAGTTCAAGCTGGAGGACCGCGACTTCTTTGTGTATGTTAACGCCGACATGAACGGCAACGGACACGGCTGCCAGGCGAACATCTGTGAGCTGGGCGAAGGCCAGTCGCTGGCTGGAATGACCAAGTATTGGAAGATTCCTGCCGACAGTCTGGGTAAGTTCAACGACAGCGGCTTGCGCGTGCATTGCTTCGCTGTTGAATATGGCACCGATGCCGAGGGCAACGAGGAGGTGACGCTCTTCACGTTCAAGGCGTTTAACGGCATGGCGGTCTATAAGATCGGTCGCAACGTGGAGGGTCCCCAGCCGCAGCCCGGCATACCCGGTGACGTGAATGGTGACAATGAGGTGAACATTGCCGACGTCAATGTCGTCATTGACTTGATTCTGTCGGGTAAATACTTTAAGCCAGGCGATGTGAACGGAGATAACGAGGTGAACATTGCTGACGTCAATGCTGTCATTGACTTGATATTGAAGTCATGAAACGAAATATCGTCTTAACGCTACTTGTCCTGCTGCTGTCATCGGTGGCAGGACAAGCGCGTGACCAGTGGATGATTGGCGACAAGGCCTATGAGGTGGACACGCTCATTTTCCCGCATCTGGTGGGACCGGGCATGACGGCTGCCAAGTTTGACATCCCTGCCTTGCCCCTCAAGGTGAGTGTCGTCGAGATGGACTTGACCAATCCCTATGTCGTGATGGAGACCTGCCTGGGTGGCGAGAAGTCGGTGGCGTGCGAGACGCCCGTCAATATGGCGATCCGCAACACCAGGCCTGGTCATGAGGTGGTGGGAGCGGTCAATGGCGACTTCTTCATGACATCGCCCACCAACGAGGTGGGCCTGCCGTTGAGCGGCCAAGTGCGCAACGATGAATTGGTGCTCAGCAGCCACAATCGTGCCTGCCTGGTGCTGGATACTGACAACAAGCCCTTTATCGATCGCCTGACATTCGTCGGCAAGGTGACCGGCGGTGACCACTCGTTCTCGCTCAATCTGGTGAACCGCATGCGTTATGCCTATGAGAACATCGCTGCCAACCAGTCGTTCCTGTTTACCCGCAGCTACGGTCCGGTGACCTATGACGGCTCCAGCACGGGCAAGATGGTGCTGTTGCGTCCCGCCGAGGGCGAATTCCGATGGAATGCCAATGGCACGGAACATTGCGTCATTGAGGATATCTTTGACGCCCAGGGTTCAAGAACCATTCCTGACGGCAAGGGTATCTTGTGGCTCAAGGGCACCTATGCCAACCAGACTGAATGGATGAATGTGGGCGACGTGCTGGACATCAGTTTCAGCCTCACGCTCAACAATGGTCCCCAGGATGTGAATATCCACCAGTTGATTGGTGGCAGCAACCACATCATCATGCAGAACGGGCAGTTCATGGAGGACTGGGCCGAGCGTCATCCCCGCACCGCCATCGGCTTCAATGCCGATAGCACGCGTCTCTACTTTGTCGTTGTTGACGGACGGCATCTCACATCGGTAGGTGTGACACTCCGGGAGATGAAGGGCATCTTTGACGCCCTGGGAGCCGTCAATGCCGTGAACCTGGATGGTGGCGGCTCGTCGTGCATCCTTGTCAATGACGAGGTGCTGAACCATCCCAGCGACGGACCCGTGCGAGCCGTGGGCAACGGCTGCCTGTTTGTCTCGATAGCTCCCGAGGATGACAACATCGGCATCATCAGTTTTGAGCCCCGCTGCTACAACTTGTCAATATCGGCTACCACATCGTTTGATGTGTGGGGCTACAACCAGTATGGCGTGTTGAAGACGCGCCAGTTGCAGGGTTGTACCTTCTCCTGTGACCCCCAGGTGGGAAGTTTTGATGAGGACGGTAATTTCCATGCTGTCTCCACGCCAGCCTCGGGCAATCTCTATGCGACCTACAACGGAATTACAGCCACACAACCAGTCACCATCATGGAGGCCCAGTGGCAACTGGTGAGTGACAGCGTGGTGCTGGACCGGTTTCACCCTTATGCCATCAATATCAACGGCATCAGCGGCTATGGGATGGACAAGGTGGACCCTTCGGTTGTGGCTTGGGCCTCGGCCAATGAGGATGTCTGTACGGTTGACGACAGGGGAGTCATCACTGCTGTCGCCGACGGACAGACCTTTGTGGGCTCAAGCCACCCCCTGCTTGCCGACTCATTGCTGGTGCGTGTCGAGAATCCCAAGCGCCGTGTAACAACTATCGAGAATGCGCCCATTGACCCCGATACGTGGCAGGTGGCTCAGAGCGGCGGCAAGGATCGGGTCGTTACAGCACTGGACAATGGCCTGCAAATTGACTTCACGGGCTCTTCGTCCCGCAACCCATACATCAAGATTTCCAAGTCGGTACAGATGTGGGGCCTGCCCGACACCCTGCGCCTGCGCATGGTGCCTGGCGAGATTCAGCTCAAGTCGGTGAAAATGGTGGTCGAGAATGCCTATGGCGAGCGCATCACTGTGGATTATCCCATCGAGGGCACGGGCGACATGGTGACCGTAGATGCTCCCGTGAGCGATATCTGTGAGGTTGCCGACCTGGGCAACTTCCCGCTGCACTTGATCTATTACTACATCACCTATAGCCCCGTGACTAACGGCGAACCCTACTCCCTCAAGATTCCGGGGATGGAGCTGGTCTATGCCAGCATGCCTCAAGACGTTGCCATCCAGGGTGATGTGAATGACGACGGCGAGGTGAACATTGCCGATATCAACACCATTATCGACATGATTCTGTCAGGTAATGTGAGCTTGTTGGGTGACGTGAACGGCGACGGCGAGATTAACGTCGCCGATATCAATGCTGTCATTGATATTATTTTAGGTTTTAGCCATTAGATGAAAACTGTCAACTATTAACTGCCAAGTGAAAACTGAAAAACATGAAACGTGAAGAATTTATGGTAGAAGTGTGTGCCAATGGGGTGGAATCCTGCATTGCGGCACAAGAGGGTGGAGCCGACCGCGTGGAACTGTGTGCCGGCATCCCCGAGGGCGGAACGACGCCCAGTTATGGTGAAATCAAGGTGGCGCGGCGCGTGTTGACGACGACTCGCCTGCATGTGATTATCCGTCCCCGTGGCGGTGATTTCCTTTACTCTGACCTGGAGGTGGAGCGCATGGCGGCAGACATCGCCGTGTGCCGTGAACTGGGTGTTGACGGCGTGGTGTTCGGTTGCCTGAATGCCGACGGCACCTTTGACGTTGAGAAAAACCGATATCTGATAGAGTGTTCCCATGGGATGAGCGTGACCTGCCATCGTGCCTTTGATCACGCTGCCGATCCCGAGCAGGCGTTGGAAACGGTCATCAAGCTGGGTTTTGACCGCATCCTCACCTCAGGCCAGCAGCCCAAGGCCATCCAAGGAGCAGAATTGTTGGCTCGCCTCAACCGCCAGGCAGCAGGACGCATCATCCTCATGGCTGGCAGCGGCGTGACCGAACAGAATATCCGTGAACTGCAAGCAGTGACCGGTCTTCGCGAGTTCCATTTCTCGGGGCGTGAACCCTTTGCCAGCGCGATGCAATATGTCAATCCCAACCTCTATATGGGCCGCCCCGGCGTCAACGAGGCTGCCCTGGACTATACGACACCCAAGCGCGTCAGGGAGACTATTGCCCAATTGCTTCAAGATTAGAAGTAAAATCTCATAAAATAGAGTTAAAAATTAAGGGCTAAGAACAACAAACTAGAAACTTTATATTACCTTTGCCACCCATTTGATGATTTAATTAAACTCAATTATAAGTCTGATGACAAAGCGAATAGTTCTTATTTTAGCCATTCTGATGGCAACGGTGTGCAGCGTGCAGGCTGCTCAGGTCAACAAGGCAGATGCCCGTCAGGTGGCCGACAGATTCTTCTCGTCAAGGTCTCCCCGATTCTCGGGACCGTCGGGTCAAGCCGCTACGAGGCTGGCCTATACTGCCGAGCAAGATCGTTTTTATGTTTTTGACCGAGGCAACCACGGCGGTTTTGTTGTGGTAGCTGGTGATGACCGTCTGCCGCAGGTGTTGGGCTACGGTGACAAGGGTGACTTCACGGCAAGCGAGTTGCCTCCTGCTGTCCAGTACTGGATGGACGAGATGAACAGACAGATTGCCTTCTTGCAGTCGCATGATGGCGTGGCTGCTCATCATCCTGCCAGGCGAGCAACACCCGTTGAACCCCTGATGACCACCTTCTGGGACCAGGGCGCTCCCTATAATAATTTCTGCCCCACCTACACCGACAACAAGGGGAATACCAACCGTGCCGTGACGGGGTGTGTGGCGACAGCCGTTGCCCAGGTGATGAACTATTACAAGTGGCCCGATGTCGGCCAGGGTAGTCACTCCTATAACTGCAATGTCAATGACATGACGCCTACCGAGCTCAGTGCCGACTTCAGCCAGTCGGTATATCAATGGGACCTGATGCTTGACTGGTATGATACCAACAGCAGCCAGGAGTCCTGTGATGCCGTTGCCAAGTTGATGTCGGACGTGGGCATCTCGATGGATATGGGCTATGGCAGCAGCAGCGGAGCCAACGAGGACCGTGCCATGCGTGCCATGCAGCGTTATTTCAAGTACAGCGACAGGAGCTATCTGATGAACCGTGACTTGTATAGTGCCGAGGAGTGGGACCAGTTCCTGGTTGAAGAAATCAGCGCCCGCCGCCCGGTGGTCTATTGCGGTTATGCCATCACCTCGACTGATGCTGGTGGTCATGCCTTTGTACTTGACGGCTTTGACGCCCAGGGCTATTTCCATGTCAATTGGGGCTGGGGTGGATCCTATGACGGCTATTTCCTCGTTTCCTATCTCGCACCATCATCAAGCAACAACTTCAAGTATATGCAGGACGGCCTCTTCGGCGTTATTCCCGCGCCGCGCGCCGGTGAAGTTGAGGATGCACTTCACATCCGCAGCCAGTTGGTTCCCCAGACACCTACTGTTCAACTGGGGGCTAATGCTTCGTTCATGTTGGATATGATGGCCGAGGGTAATGCGCTGGATACGGCAGGTTATGATGAATACAACGGCCGCAAGCATTACTATGCCTTGATACCGCTCAAGTTGGGCATCTATGACAACAATGGCGTTGAGCGTCAACACATGGAGCTCAACTATCGTCAATCACTGGACAATGGCATGTGGTCATCGGGACAGAGTATGGATATTGAATTATTGAACTCACTGGAAGATGGCGAGTACAAGGTCAAAGTGTTCTATTCGCTTGATGAAGGGGAAACCTATAACAAGGTGCTTGACTACAGCGGCAAGGAGGTCTATGTCAAGATGATTGTCAGTGAGGGCACCGCCTATCTGATGGATTGTTTCCTTGCCAATACCTATAGCATGGGATCGTTTGATCTGCCTGGCAACATCACGATTAACGAGCCGTTTGAAGTTGATGTCCACATGAGTTATGACACATGGGGTTATCATGTGGGTCCTGTGGGCAATGTTTATCTCTCGTTATTGAAAGACGGTAACGAAGTGGCTACCAGCGACCTGTACGAGGTGCAGATATCCAGCAATGAGGAGAAGACTTATCGGATGCAGCTCACGGCACCAGCCCAGTGGGGTGCTTATGACCTGGTGCTGAAAGACGAGAGCGGCAACGAGATGATGATCGAGGACGGTTGGTATGACAGATATGTTGTCACTGCTCCGGTCTTTGTATTACCTGTCTGTGAAGCGTTGGTCGAGGACTTTGAGACCATGACTGCCAACAGCAGCACGAGTGACAAGAACGTGCAGGGCCAGTTCGCCACATGGAGTTTCACCAAGTGTGGTGTGCGCGCTCCTGGCGAGGAACGCTGCAACGGCATCAATTCGGTGATGATGAAGAAGCCCAGTGCCCTGTACACCACGCAAGCGCTCGAGCACAACTTCTTGTTGGCCCAGGCGACCTTCTTCAATCCCGCAACGCCAGCCGCCAAATATACGCTGGAGTATTCCTATGACGGAGGTGCCACCTGGCAGAAGGCCAATACGATAGACCAGCTCGACGCCGCCGAGGTGCCCGAAAAGAGCAAGGCCACCGTACGGTGGATGTTGAATCTGTTGCCCTCCAAGCCTGTCAATTTCCGTATTGCCATGACGGGCGGCGGAGCGGCTTCGACCTACGTCGATGACATCTGTTTCTATTATCTCGATACCCTGGGTGATGTCAACTTAGACGGCGAGATCAACGTCGCTGATATCAATGCTGTCATCGACATCATCCTGATGGGCGGCATGCGCAATGCTGCCGATGTCAACCAGGATGAGGAAGTGAATATCGCTGACGTCAATACGCTCATCGATATGATCCTGGGTGCCGATTGATGCCAGTAGTCATCTATCTATAGTGACTATAGAGGTCTTGTTATAGCTTCTATAGTCACTATAGTTATTATAGTTACTATAGTTATTATAGTATCGATAGTGATGATGTATTAGAGCAAGTGGAGGGCGGTGGTGACGGCGTCGTCGGGGGTGACCCAGGTGATGTCGGGGTCGCGACGGTACCAGGTGAGCTGTTTCTTGGCATAGACGCGGGTGTTCTTCTTCATGCGCTCGATGGCGGTGTGGCGGTCCATCGTGCCGTCAAAGATGGCGAACATTTCCTTCATGCCCACCGTGTTGAGCGAGTTGAGGTGGCGCAGGTGATAGACTGAGCGGGCCTCCTGTTCCAATCCGCTCTCAATCATGCGGTCCACGCGGGTGTTGATGCGTGCAAACAGCTGGTCTCGCTCGATGTTGAGCGCTAACTTGATGATGCGGAAGTCGCGCTGCTTGGCGGTGCCGGTGCGCAGGGTGGAGTAGGGCACGCCCGCCTGTCGGCAGATTTCCACACCGTGGCACACCCGGCTGGTGTTCTTGCGGTCGATTGTCGCGGCATACTCGGGGTCAAGCTGCTCTAGTTCTGCCATAAGACCCTCCAGTCCCTCACGTTGCAGTTTTTCTTTGACGGCCGAGCGCACCTCGGGGCTGATGTCGGGCAACTGGTCGATGCCGCGGCACACGGCGTCGACATAGAGCATCGAGCCGCCGCACATCACCACGCAGTCGCCCTGCTGCCACAGGGTGGGCAACAGAGCCATCACATCGGTCTCGAATTGCGCCGCGCTGTAGCTCTCTTGCAGGTCCTTGAAGGCGACAAAGTGATGGCACGCCGCCGCGAGTTCCTCGGGTGTGGGGGCTGCGGTGCAGATGGGGATGCCGCGATAGATCTGGCGCGAGTCGGCATTGATGATGTCACACTGCAACCGCTGCGCCAGTTCGATGGATGCAGCAGTCTTGCCCACTCCCGTGGGTCCCGTGATGACAATCAAGGTTTTGTCCATTAGGTTTTAGGTTTTAGGCTTTAGGTTTTAGGTTTTAGGGAGCGGATGCCACCTAGTACCTAATACCTAACACCTCATTCATGACTTGTCGTTTTTCCCCTCGTTGTGGTATTTCCTGAGGAAAGATGATGTCATGCCCAAAGGCTTGGGAATATTCGGTATTTCCTTCTTTTTCTTGGATTTGTGCAATGGGTTGGGTTGATGCAGCACAAACTCACAGTAGTAGGAAATGATGAGCGTCGTCAATGGCAATCCGATGATGAGTCCGATAAAGCCCATCACATATACCCACAAGGAGAGGGACAGGAAGATGATAGCGGGATTCAGGCCCATCTGATTCTTCATGATGGTGGGGATGAGTACCATATCCTGAATGACCTGGCAGATGATGTAGGCGAGGATGACCCAGCCGAACATCACCCAGAAGCTGCCTCCTGTGGAAGCGGTTGCCACCAAGCACAGGAAGGCGGCGATGGGGATAGAAATCAGTTGCAGATAGGGTACCATGTTGAGCAGGCCCACAAACAGACCGAAGGCAATCGCCATGGGCAGCCCGATGATGTAGAACTCGATGGCGAAAATCACGCCGACAAAGAATGATACGGCGGCTTGCCCGCGGAAGTAGCGGCTCATCGTGTCGGCCACGTCGCCGAAGATGCGCAGTGCCATGCGGCGATAACGGGTAGGGATGGCTGCCTTGAAGGCGCGAGACAACTTATTGAAGTCCAGCAGGATGAAGAACATGTACAGCAGAACGATAAACCACGACACGATGTTGAAGATGATGCTCATCGTGCCACCGACAACTGACCAGGCTCCCGAAACAGCCTTGTTGATGAGGTCCATCCATTGTTGCTTGGAAAATATCTCGTTGATCTTTTCCAGGTCGATGTAGCGCTGGATGAAGTCGTTGACCTCGGCAGGAATGTAGGGCACGTTAAGGGATGACTTGGCATAGGCAGCAAGTTGCTTGGACATCACCGAGAACTCTTCGATCAGGTAAGGGATGATGAGCCAGCACAGGCCAACGATCACGGCGATGACGATGATGAGGGCAATCACGACGGCAATGCCACGCGACTTGATGCGCCCCTTGAGTTGTAGCCACTCCACGAGCGGGTCGATGATATAGGCAAGGATGAAACCCACGACAAAGGGCATCAACACGGGGCTCAGATAATTGACGAGCCACACTCCCACGCCCACGGTGAGAACGGTCAACACCATCCTTACCACGCGGTCAAAGTCATATTTTTTCTGTATTGTCTGTGACATGATTTTATTGTTATGGGCTGTGACAAAGTCACAGCACGGTGAACCTTTTCTGATTCTTGACGGTGAACCTTTTCTAATCCTTGACGGTGAACTTTTCTAGTCCTTGAGGTCTAGCTCGACGGGGCAGTGGTCGCTGCCGTAGATGCTGGTGTGGATCTTGGCATCGGTCAGCTGCTCTTGCAGGCGGTTGCTCACGAGGAAGTAGTCGATGCGCCAGCCAGCGTTCTTCTCGCGCGCCTTGAAGCGGTAACTCCACCACGAGTACACGTCGGCCACATCGGGGTTGAAGAAGCGCCAGGTGTCGGTGAAACCCGAGCCGAGCAGCACGGTCATCTTCTCGCGCTCCTCGTCGGTGAATCCGGCATTCTTGCGGTTGGTCTTGGGATTCTTGAGGTCGATTTCCTGGTGCGCCACGTTGAGGTCGCCACACACGATGACAGGTTTTTTCTTGTCCAGCTCCAGCAGGTAGGCGCGGAAGGCGTCCTCCCATGTCATGCGGTAGTCCAGCCGACGCAGGCCGTCCTGGCTGTTGGGCGTGTAGCAGGTCACGAGGTAAAAGTCAGGCATCTCCAGAGTGATGACACGACCCTCGTGGTCGTGCTCGTCGATGCCGATACCGTAGGTGACACTCAGGGGCTCGTGGCGGCTGTAAATCGCTGTTCCCGAGTAGCCTTTCTTATCAGCATAGTTCCAATAGGAACGGTAGCCGTCAAACTCCAGGTCGAGTTGCCCCGCCTGCATCTTGGTCTCTTGCAGGCAGAAGAAATCGGCGTCCAACGCCTTGAATATCTCGTCAAAGCCCTTGCCTACCACGGCCCTCAAGCCGTTCACGTTCCACGATATAAACTTCATTGTTATTTATTTAGGTTCTGAATTGTCTAGTCGTCGGGTCATATACGATACCTGCTCTGCCCAGTTCGTATTGCAGTTCGATCATATTGATGTTGGCACTGATGCAGAAGGTGCTCAGGTCCATTCCATTAGCCTTGAGCATCATGTTCACATACTGTGACTTCATGTATGGGTCTTGTGGCAGATTCATAAAGTTATTAAATTGCAAATATAGTGTGAAAAGCGTAATCTTGAAAATAAAAAGCACTAATTTTGCACTTGATGACTGAAAAGTTCCATCTTCTTGACGTTGATGCGGGAGCCCTACAGCTACCGCAGCAGTTCACCTGCCCCTTCTGCTATGAGCCGCACCCGTTGGCGGTGAGGGCTGTAGAGCAGGTGCAGCGTTATGTTGCCTCGCGCACTGACTGGGCCGATGAGTTGGGCGCCGGCAAGATGCTCGGCGTGCTGGTGGCACAGGACGGCGAGGGCCGGTTGGGCTACCTTGCCGCGTTCTCGGGCAACCTGGCGGGCAGTGTCAGGCATGACTACTTTGTGCCGCCGGTCTATGATCTGCTTGACCCGCAGGGCGAGTTCAAGCAGGGCGAGGCACAGATTACCGCCATCAACCACGAGGTGGCGCGGCTGGAACAGTCTGCCGAACTGCAGGAGATGAGACTTCGCGAGTCACGCGAGCGGCACGCCATGTCTGAAGAAATTGACCGTTTCAAGGCGTTGATGGCGCAGCACAAGCGCGAACGTGACAAGTGCCGTGCTGCCGGCAACTTGACTGAAGAGCAGCAAGAAGCCCTGTTGAACCAGAGCCGCTATGAGAAAGCCGAATTGAAACGCATCCGCCAGCGCCATGAGGCAACACTGGCAACCATTACCGATGAAATCGCTGGATTCACTCAACGGATCAATGAGTTGAAGGCTCGCCGCAAGTCGATGAGCGAGGCGCTGCAGGAGCGAATCTTCAGGCTGTTTATCGTGAGCAACGCCCGTGGCGAGCGCCGTGACCTGGTCGAGGTGTTCCGTCCCCTGGGCACGCTGCCGCCCGCCGGGGCAGGGGAGTGCTGCGCCCCGCGTCTGCTCAACTATGCCTATGGCAACGGCCTGCGCCCCGTGTGCATGGCGGAATTCTGGTGGGGCGCATCGCCCGTGGGCGAGGTGCGCCATCACGGCCATTACTATCCCGCCTGTCGCAGCAAGTGCAAACCTATCCTGGACTTTATGCTCCAGGGCCTTGATGTCGAGGAGAATCAATTAGGCCTGCCGATGGATGAAGGAGCGCTGGATGTCGTGTATGATGACCAGTGGCTGACCGTTATCAACAAGCCATCGGGGATGCTCACCATGCCAGGCAAACTGCTGGAAGACAGCCTGCTGACCCATTATCGAACTGCTCATCCCGAGGCCATGGGACCCATCGTGGTGCATCGTCTCGACCAGGAGACCTCGGGGCTCATCGTCCTCGCCAAGGACAAGGATACCCACAAGGCCCTGCAGCAGCAATTTGAGGACCACACCATCAAGAAATGTTATGTCGCCCTGCTCGACGGCATCGTGCCACAGGATGCAGGACTTATCGACCTGCCCATCAGGCCCGATGTTGACGAACGCCCCCGGCAGCGTGTGGACCAGGAACACGGCAAACCTGCCGTGACCCGCTATCGCGTGCTGGAGCGTAAAGACGGCATGACGCGTGTCGAGTTTCAACCCCTCACGGGTCGCACCCATCAGTTGCGTGTCCACGCTTCCTATCCCATGGGGCTCAACTGTCCCATCGTGGGAGACCGCCTCTACGGTAAGGCTGCTCAGCGTCTCATGCTACATGCCCAATCCATCACCTTTGTCCACCCCGAGAGCGGTCAAACTGTGACCTTTAATTGCGCTCCAGACTTCTGATGGCGATAGGTTGATAGTGTAAAACTGAAATAATTTACATTTTTTTTGAATTTAGTCCGTTTTAGCCAAAAAGACTGAAACAATGCTAATTGTTTGCAAAAATGAATTAAATCATTTTGCTATTTGCATTTGTAACTCTATATTTGCGCCAAATAAAGGTGGAATCCTTCTGCCCATATTAACTGATGCTGATACATAAAAGGCCTATGCATAAGAAATTACGCTTTGGACTATTAACATTGATGACCGTGCTGGCTGTGTTGCCTCTGGCAGCGCAGGTGCGTCATGTCACCACCGTTAATCCCATGTCCAAGCAGCCCTACATGGAAGTCTATGAATTTGACTACGTGGACATCCAGCCCCAGTTCCCCGGTGGCGAGCGAGGCCTGATCAACTTCATCAATAAGACCCGCGAATATCCCTATCATGCCTACAAGAATCGCGTGCAGGGACGTGTGTTGTGCAGCTTCATCGTGGGTGTGGATGGCAAGGTGAGCGACGTCCGCGTGATCCGCGGCTCGGGAGACGATAGCCTCAACAAGGAAGCCATCCGTGTCATCGGCAAGATGCCCAAGTGGAGTGTGGGAAAGGTGGGTGACCACGCTGTGCCAGTGCGCATGGTGCTGCCCATCAACTTCAGGCTGTAGTCAATTCCTTAGTTCCATCATAGATAAAACCGTCAATCGATTGGCGGTTTTTTGTTTGTGCCTATCATTCTTTTTCGGTAAGAAATGTGTTTTTATATTCTTTTTGTTTAGTAAAAACGTTGGTTTTCAGAAATTTTCTCTTATCTTTGTCGCGTTATTTAGCATGTGGCACAATCATAGTGCTGGAGACCATTTAACGTAGCCTTAACCTGAACTATACTATAAACTGACTGATTATGAAAAAGATTCTTATCCTTGCCACACTCCTGCTGGCTGCTATTCCTGTATTCGCACGTCAAGTAGATCTCGCTACAGCCCAGGAAAAAGCCCAACAATTCCTGATGTCCAAGACAACCCATGGCCGCCTCATGACTGCCACACCTCGTGTGAAATGGGTTCACTCAGAAAGGAATACCAATAGTGCCGAACTGGTCGCTTATTACATCGTGAATACCGACAACGGCTTTGTCATCGTGTCGGGTGATGACCGTGCCCAGGAAGTCCTCGCCTATGGTGAGGGAACTGTTGACCTGAACACCATGCCCGAGAACATGAAGTTCTGGCTGGACTACTACAGGACTCAGATGGAGTACCTGCAGGCTCATCCCGGCCTGGTGGTGGAGAAACCTGTCATCAAGCGCACCCAGACCGTGGAACCCATGCTTAAAGCCAAGTGGGACCAAGGCTCGCCCTATTATGGTCAGTGCCCTAGAGATGGCGACACCCGAGCCTTGACCGGTTGTGCCTGTACCTCACTGTCCCAGGTATTCTACTACTGGCAGTATCCTACTGACCCCACCCCTGTTGTTCCTGGTTACACGACGCGAAATGGAAAATTCACGCTCGAGGCATTACCCTCGGTGACCTTTGATTGGGATAACATGCTGCCCACCTATAGGATAGGTTCTTACAATAATGCGAATGCTAATGCCGTTGCCCAGCTGATGCGCTACATCGGTCAGGCCGAGGAGATGAACTATGACAAGGCTGGCAGTGATGCTTGGGAGGACGACATCGTCAGGGCCTGCGAACTCTTCGGCTATGAGGATGCTGTTGCTGTCTATAAGGCTACAATGAACTTTGAGACCGGTGAGGAGACCACCTATATCAACGATGAGGATTGGAAAAACCTGATGATTGAGGAACTCCTGGCAGGTCGTCCGATGGTATTCTGTGCCTTTGATTATAGTAATGTTTACGAAAGCTACTCTGGTCATGCCTTCAATGTTGATGGCTATGACGCTACCAATGGGCTGTTCTCCATCAACTGGGGCTGGAGTGGCGTCGGCAATGGCCATTTTGCCATGAATGCTTTTTCCAACCAGGGTGCTAACTATCACCTGGGTCAGCGCATCGTGAAGAACATCCATCCGTCGGTTGCTGTGGTTCCCACCATCAAGGTGAATCCTGCTGAGCTGGCGATGCAGACACGTCTGGGTGAGCCTGTGACCGCCACCTTCACCGTGAAGGGCAAACTGCTCACCGATGGCATTACCCTGACGCTGAATGACGCTAATGGCGTATTTGCCCTTGATGCTACCGCTGTCACGGTTGCCGAGGCCAAAGACGGCAAGGTGATCACTGTGACCTATGATCCCAATGCTGTGGGTGAGCAGCAAGCTACTGTTACCCTGAGCAGCCCTGGAGCCGAGGACGTGGTCGTAACCCTGAACGGTACTGCAGCTCCTGCACCGCTGGTAGTTTATGATCCCGTGATGCTGCCCGCCAATGAGAACTACATCACCCTGACGTCCTTCCGCGCCGACTGGACCGATGAGACAGTTGACGAGAATGTCTTGAGCTACACCCTTGAGGTGAGCACCAAGCCCAATTATGTCCTCCTCGAGGAGGTTGACTGGAGCAATACCAACGAGAGCTTCTCGGCGCAGACCGATAATGCTGCAAGGTATTTCCCCAGTGGTTGGACTTTTGCCGGTAGTGACTTGTGGGCCGAAGACGGCTTTATCTCCATTAATGGTAATGCCAGTTTCTCGACACCGACCTATGACTTGGCAGATGCCGAAAAGTTGACTGTAGTGTTTACTGGTAAGGGCAGTTATCAGACAGCGGCTGTTACAGTATCGACGAGTGTTGACTCTAAGGAGATTCCCATGGCTTACGGAGCATTCAGTCAGTATGTCGTTGTTCTTAACTGTGCCGAGACCGACCAGGTAACGATTGCTACCAAGAGCGGTAATCCCGCCTTCTTGAACATGCAGATCTATGCTGGTGAGGTTCCCGCGCCCCAAATGCGTGCTACCGAGGAAGGCGACGCCACTTGGCGCACAATTACCGGTATTACCGATAAGTTCTATACTGTGACGGGTTTGACCGAGGGCGGCAGCTTCCTCTACAAGGTGAAGGCCCACTATAGCGATGGCACCGAGAGCCAGTGGAGCAATGAAGAGGCTGTGACGCTGTCGGGCGACGCTCCCACACCCCATGAATACACTGCTGGTGACGTGAATCATGACGGTTTCCTCAAGATCAATGATGTGACCACCTTGATCTATTACCTGTTGAACGGGGGCGATGACCTGTGTCTGACCTGTGCCGATGTCAATGGTGATACCAAGATTACCATCAATGACGTGACGGCACTGATCAACATCCTGTTGTCATCATCTAACTGAAGACATTTCTTTTATTAATTTAATATCAAATTTGTGTTTATGAAAAAAGTTTTATTACTTGCAGCTCTTGTGTTTGCCTCGTTGCAACTCACTGCAGCTAACGTGAACCTGACTACAGCCCAGCAGTCTGCTCAGCGTTTCCTGATGAACAAGACCGTTAATGGTCGCTTCATGGCCTCGGCTCCTGCTATCAAGTGGACCCACGTGGAGCAGAACTCCACCAATGTAGCCCAGGCTGTTTACTACATCGTCAACACCGATAAGGGTTACGTGATCGTGTCGGGCGATGACCGTGCCCGTGAGGTTCTCGCCTATGGCGACGGCTCGCTGGAGAACATGAACGATATCCCCGAGAACATGCAGTTCTTCCTGGATATGTACAAGGCCGAGATGGAATACCTGCAGGCTCATCCTGGTCAGGTCGTGAAGACCCGTAACGCCAACCTTGGCCAGTCGATTGAGCCGATGTTGACAACCCTGTGGCAGCAGGGCAGCAACAACGGCAGGTCGCCTTATAACAGGCTTTGCCCGAAGTCGGGTGGTAGCACTTGCCTGGTGGGTTGTGCCGCCGTGTCGCTGTCTCAGGTGATGAACTACTGGAAGTATCCTGCTGGTTCACCTGCACTTCCTGACTATACTGGTGAGAGAGGAGTCTATGTGCCTGCCCTGCCGGCTTACACCTTTGACTGGGCCCACATGCGCAACACCTACAAGAACGAGAATTGGAGCGAGGAAGAGCGTGATGCCATTGCTAACCTGATGCGCTATGTCGGTCAGGCCGAGTTTATGGACTATAACCCCCAGATGAGTGGTGCTGACGAGGATCAGATGCTGATGGCCCTGAGGCTCTTCGGTTATGATGCTGATGCCCACTATGTGCTCAAGAATGATTATGACCTGGACATGACCGAACTCTACGATGACGATGAGTGGACCACCATGATGCAGACCGAGTTGATCGAGGGTCGCCCCCTGATGTATTGTGCTTACTCGGCCATGTCAACCGGTGACAGCTACTATGGTCATGCATTTAATGTCGATGGCTATCACGCCGATGATGACACTTATCATGTGAACTTCGGTCAGAGTGAGGAGAGGAATGGCTGGTATGCCTTCAATGCCTTCGGCTACGGTATCACGATTTATAAGTACTTCCAGTTGATGTTCGTCGGTGTGAAGCCCACTCCCGAGGGTGTCGCTATTCCCCCGCGCATTGTCGCCCACACCATTGTCAACCAGTTGGAAACCAATGTTGGCGCTAGCGTTACCAAGACTATCGACGTAATCGGTCTTGACCTGACCGACGACATCACCGTAACCGTGACCGACGAGAATGGTTTTGTGACCACCGATGTGGCTACTATCGCTCTCAGCGAGCTTGATGCAGCTAATCACAAGGTCATCACGGCTACTTACAACCCGACTGATGACGCCGGTATGCACTACGCTTACATCACCCTGAGCAGCCCGGGTGCCGAGCCCCTGTATATCTATTTCTATGACACGGCAAAGGGTACTTCCCAGCATGCTGTTCCCGTGATGCAAGCCGCCAATGAGGCTGCTGTCACTGCCACCTCGTTTGTCGCCAATTGGCATCACACGACCTCGCCCGACTACGTCGAGAACTACATCCTCGAGGTAAATGGTAACGAGATTACCGAAATCACCGAGAAGAACTTCACCGTTGAAGGTCTTACCCCCGGTACTACTTACAGCTACAGGGTAAAGGCTGTCTATACCGATGGTACCGAGAGCGACTGGAGCAATGTTGAGACGGTAACCCTGCCGGGTGACACTCCCGCTACTCACCTTGTCGGAGACGTCAATCACGATAACAAGCAGAGCATCAATGACGTTGCTGACCTGATTGACTATCTGTTGAACGAGACTGAAGGCATCTGCCTCACTTGTGCTAACGTTAACGGTGACGATAAGATCAGCATCACTGACGTGACCGCACTGATCGAGCTCCTGCTCAACAGTAATAATTGATGCGCGTGTTGATCGCGAAAGGATCATGCGGGCATCCGCATCCTTGATGAAACTGACTCTTGGGGTTGTACCGATGGTGCAACCCCAAGTTTTGTGTATTCGGGTGGGCAGGTTTAACAGGGTGCGAGTATGTTGAGGATATAATTTTGAAGGATTTTCTTGTGAAAATATTATGGATTATAATTTTTTGCTTATATTTGCACACCTTTTTGAAGCGATTTTCGGTAGCTAATTAACGTAATACAGTGTTAACCATTTATATTTCAATCATTTAAATATTAGATTATGAAGAAATTATTATTGCTCGTCACTTTGTTGTTGGCCGTGATGCAGATTTCGGCGGCCAATGTTGACTTGGCTGAGGCGACATCGACAGCCAAACGTTACGTCAACACGAATAAAGCTAAGCGTTTACAAGGAGCTTCGGCAAGTAGCCTCAAGCTGATTCACACCGAGTTAAATTCGGCTAATGTCGCTCAGGCTGCCTATTACATCTTTAACTACGACAAGGGGTTTGTGATCGTCTCGGGTGATGACCGCGCCCACTTGGTTCTTGCCCATGGAGACCGTCCTCTGGACATGAAACGCATGCCAGACAACATGAAGTTCTGGCTCGGCACTTACAAGAAGCAGATTGAATACCTGCAGGCTCATCCTGGCCTGGTTGTCGATAAGCCAACCCCCAAGAGAAGCCAGAGGATAGGCGATGTCGCTCCGCTGCTGACAGCCGAGTGGGATCAGGATGCCCCCTACTATAACCATTGTCCCATGTACAACGGCTCGTATTGCTTGACGGGCTGCCCTGCTACCTCGTTGTCAATGGTGTTCTACTATTGGAAATATCCTACCGACCCCACGCCTGAGGTCGAGGGCTATACCAATGAGAGTTACGGCTTCCAGGTACCTGCGCTGCCGTCCATCACCTTTGACTGGGACAATATGCTGGACAAGTATGTTGCGGGTAACTATAACACGGCTCAGGCCGATGCTGTGGCTTGGCTGATGCGTTACGTGGGTCAGGAGGAACACATGGACTACACGCCCAGCGGCAGTGGAGCCATGGGAGATGACATCCTGCGTGCCGTGAAGTTCTTCGGTTATGACGAGGATATGGCGCGACTCGAGTTCAAGACGCGCACCGATGACTACGGCACCGATACGGCGGTTTATTACAATGACGATGAGTGGGCAGCCTTGCTGCAGAATGAGCTTGCCGAGGGCCGTCCCGTGGTCTATTGTGGTTATGATTATTCCTACTGGGGCTGGAGCGGCCACGCCTTTAACGTCGATGGCTATACTGCCAGCGACGACACCTATCACGTGAACTGGGGCTGGAGTGGCGACGGCAATGGCGACTTTGTTCTCAATGCCTTCTCCGAGAGCGGTTATACGTTCAATATCGAGCAACAGATGATTATGGGTATCCAGCCTCCTGTCCTGGGTCCTGCCATCAAAGTGAACAAGTCCAAATTGGACATCGAGGCCTATGTAGAACAGACTGCGACAGCGACCTTTACCGTCAGGGGAAATGAACTTACCGGCCCAATAACGCTGACGCTCAATGATGCAAGCGGCATGTTCTCGCTCGATGCGAACAGCGTAAGCCTTGACGAGCAGCAGGATGGTAAGGTCATCACCCTGACCTATGCGCCCACTGCCAGCGGCAACCACACTGCAACAGTCACCCTGAGCAGCCCCGGTGTGGAGGACAAGATGGTGGCGATCAATGGTAATGCTTCGCTGGAGACCTATGTTCCCCAGATGCTGCCTGTCGATGAATCCACCATCGGCATGACGAAATTCCGTGCTGACTGGACCGATGCGACATCTGCCGAGTACGTTGAGAGCTACACGCTGGAGGTATCGACGCGTCCTGCTGTCGAACTGCTCGCTACGCTGGACGGCAGCCAATATCCTGACAGCTACGAGAGCATAACGCTCACCGAGCCCTGGAGCGGCAATGGAGTCAAGGTGGGTAATGGTGCCTACTACTTCAGCAACTACAGCAATGATGGCTATATTGCCTTCACCGTGCCCGAGGGCTACTCTGATGATATCTTCACGATGCAGATCACGACCGTCGGCGGCACCTATGGTAGCGGCAATATCACTGTCGGTTCCAATCAGACCCCGGCTGTCGGCCACCAATTCACTTCAGGTTCAACCTATACCTGGTATGTGACGGCTAGCGAGGGAGAGAAAATTACCATCACCTCGACCGATAGTTATTTCTCGCCCGACATGGCGATGATCAAAGTCTATGCCGGCGACGTGAACGAGCTGAATACGCTCATGGCCGTTGAGCAGGGCGATGCCAACTATCGTCTTGTCACGGGTATCACCGACAAGTCCTACACGGTAAAAGACCTGACCGCACTTGGCTCGTTCTACTACAAAGTGAAGGCGCTCTATACCGACGGCACCGAGAGCCGCTGGAGCAATAGCCAGAAGGTGACCCTGGGCGGCCATGGTTATGACCTGGGTGACGTCAACCATGACGAGAAATTGAGTATTGATGATGTGACCAGCCTCATCAGCTACCTGCTGTCCGGTGACGAGAAGGATGCATGTCCCATCTGTGCCGACGTCGATGCCGATGGCAAGATCGGCATTGACGATGTGACAGTACTCATCAATCTCCTGCTTGGCGGGAATTGATGTGCTGAATAATGGATACCTCTATTGGGACTCAAGTGTTTTGGGCATTTGAGTCCCAATTTTTTTGTTACTATGGCTATTCTGCCTGCTTCCAGCATAATTACTGCGGGAAAGACAAATAGAATGCACTTTTTTTTGTAATTTTGCAAACCGTGGGTCAGCCTATATAGCTGGCATCGTGACAATCAACCGAGACTACTAATCAATCTGTTATCGATATGAAAAGATTATTGCTATGGGCCATGCTGATGCTGGTGATGATGCCGGCTGTGGCCGCCGATGTTGATGTGGTACAGGCTCGTGCCACTGCAAGGAATTTCCTGTTTGACAACACTTCCCCTGGATATCGTGGCGTTCCCGCTGCAGCTGCCGACGTGAGGCTGCTGCACACCGAGGTGAACCCCTCACGCGCTGGCCAGGCGGCTTATTACATTTTCAATAGCGACCACGGCTTTGTTATCGTTGCTGGCGATGACCGTGCGCGTCAGATTCTGGCTTGGGGAGACCGTCCGCTGGACTTAGCACGCATGCCAGAGAACATGAAAAACTGGCTCAGTACCTATAAGCGCCAGATGGTATTTCTGGAGGCCAATCCTGAGTTGAAGGTTGATGTGCCCCTCATCGGCGGGCGCTCGGCTTCGCTCACCGTTCCCCCGATGCTCACAGCCATGTGGGACCAGGCGGAGCCTTACTGGAACCACTGTCCCGTTATCGGTGACACGCCCTGCTTGACCGGTTGTCCCGCCACGTCGTTGTCGATGGTGTTCTATTACTGGAAATATCCCGTTGAACCGACGCCCCCGGTTCCGGCATATAGTTATGGCCTCAACTTGCCTGCGTTGCCTTCCATCACGTTTGATTGGGACAATATGCTCGACGAGTATGTTGAGGGCAACTACAACGAGGTCCAGGCCGATGCCGTGGCTTGGCTGATGCGCTACATCGGCCAGGAGGAGCACATGGATTATGGGATTGATGGCAGCGGTGCTCAAGGCAGCGATATCCTGCGCGCGGTCAAGTTTTTCGGCTATGACGAGGAGGCCGACCTGGTGATGAAATCCATGGCCGACGGCTTTGGCAACGAGATGCAGCAGTTCTATAGTGACGCCGACTGGGCCGCCATGCTCCAGAATGAGATGTTCGAGGGTCGCCCTGTGGTGTATTGTGCCTTTGACTACAATGATCAGCGTGGCTGGAGCGGCCATGCCTTCAATGTGGACGGCTATACTGCCGCCACCGACACCTATCATGTGAATTGGGGCTGGAGCGGCATCGGTAATGGCGATTTCGCGTTGAATGCCTTCAGCTACAGGGATTACACGTTCAATATCGAGCAACAGATGATCATAGGTATCCATCCGCCCATCACGACCCCAACGATCAATGTGACACCTCGCCAGATCAATATGGAGGCATTTGTTGACCAGAGTTCTACAGCCAGCTTTATTGTCAAGGGCAAGTTCCTGACCGATGACGTTACATTGACACTCGATGATGCTGACGGTACCTTCTCGCTGGACGCAGCAAGTGTCGCCCTCAGTGATGTGGATTCGGGCAAGGTTGTCAATGTGACCTATGCACCGTTGGCAAGCGGCAATCACACCGCAACGATTACATTGAGCAGCCCTGATGCCGAGGATGTGACCATCACCCTGAACGGTGAGGCCGTCCTGGATGTCTATAGGCCTGTGATGCTTCCCGCCGACAGCACCCACATCGGATTGACCCAATTCCTTGCTGAATGGACCGATGAGACCGCAGACAAGTATGTGGAGAGCTATACGCTTGAGGTGAATACCAAGCCAGGTTTTACCCTTATCGGAGAGGTCGATTGGAGTGACATCGTGGAAAATTCCAGCAACTATGCCAACTACCCCGAGGAATTGATGCCCGAGGAGTGGACTTTTACTGGCAACGGTCTGTGGTGTGAGCAGTCAGGTATTTCCATCAACAATAAGAGCGCGTTGGCATCGCCAGTTTATGACTTGTCAGGTTATGAGAAGGTGACCGTTGTCGTGACGGCTAAGTCTTCCCTGTCTCAGAGTAGTTCAAAATTCATTGTCTCTACCGCTGTCGACCAGCTGGAGTTCTCGGCTCCCGGCGGTTCCCCGTTCACTGCCTATATCGCTGTGCTAGACTGCAATGAGGTGGACCAGGTGACTATTGCTGGCAAGAGCGGCTATCCCGTGTTCCAGAACATTCAGGTCTATGCCGGAGAGAATGAACAGATCCAGATGCGTGCTGTTGCCGAGGAAGGTGGCGCTGATTATCGCCTCATCACGGGTATTTGCGGGAAGAACTACACTGTCAGTGACCTGGCGGCTGGGGGTTCCTTCTATTACCGGGTCAAGGCACATTATATAGATGGCACCTCGAGCCAGTGGAGCAAGAGCAGCTATGTGGTCCTGTCGGGTAGCAGCCATGACTATCAGGCGGGCGACGTGAACCACGATGGCGCGTTGAACATTCAGGACGTGACCGCCTTGATTAACTTCTTGCTGAATGGCGGAGGCGCTTGTGAGACTTGTGCAGATGTTGATGGCGATGAGATCATCGGCATAACTGACGTGACCACTCTTATCAGCATCTTGTTGAACTAGAATTGATCAACCACAGGACAGGATAGCAGCAATCAATGGTGACATCGTTACTTCTTTATCAGGTAGCGATGTCACTATTGCTATGTTATTCAGTTACTATTGATTGCAGTAAGTTGGGAGACCGGCACGGATTATAAAAATGGTTTATTTTTACAACATTTAATATAATTATTGTTGCTGATTTGCTTTTTTAGGAGTACTTTTGTGATTGTTTTAAGCGTCATTGCATGCCGCAATGGCGTTATTTTTGACATAACTACCTGGTACATAAATTATTAACATATTTTTTGATTGTTTTATGAGAAAAATTCTATTCTTTGCAGTGCTTTTATTTGCGGCTATGCAGGCCACTGCTGCACCTGTTGACTTGAATTCGGCACAAGCCGAGGCTCAGAGGTTTGTTCAGCAGAAATTGTATGGTGGTAAACTTAATGCTCCTATTGTGGGAGATATGAAACTGGCCCATGTGGAGATGAACTCCAAGATGATGGACCGTGCCGCTTACTACATCTTCAATACCAACAATGGTTATGTAGTTGTGTCGGGTGATGACCGTGGCGAGAGAATCCTGGGTTATGGTGATTGTCCGCTGGATTATAACAACATCCCCTGCAATATGAAGGCGTTGCTCGCCATGCTGCAGGAACAGATAGAATATTTGCAGGCTCATGAGGAGCTCCAAGTGGAGGCCCCGTCCCTGAGGGCAACTTCCGACATCCCGAGCGTGTCTCCCCTGTTGACTGCCTTGTGGGACCAGGAAGCTCCCTATTGGAACATGTGTAAGATCAATGGCAATCAGTGTCTTACTGGCTGCCCCGCAACATCGGCCGCAATGGTGTTCTACTACTGGAAATTCCCTGATTATATAACTCCCGAGGTGCCTGGCTATCGCTGTGAGTTGAGCACGTCGTGGTATGGTTCTTCGATGGTGAATGTGGCTGCCTTGCCTCCCGTTACCTTTGACTGGGATAATATGCGTGACACCTATACCAGCGGTTATTCAACTGCCGAGGCCGACGCCGTGGCTACCCTGATGCGCTATATAGGTCAGGCCGAGCACATGGCCTACGGTACCAGTGCTGCTGGTGGTAGTGGCGTGAGCGTTGATAGTGTCTCTCTGATTGCTGACGCCTTCAAGTTCTTCGGCTATGACGAAGAGACAGTGCGCGTGGTGAAGAAGACCAGTGCATATAGTGGTGGCCAGACGCTCTACACCGATGCCGAGTGGGCTGCTATCATGCAGGAGGAGCTCATTGAGGGCCGTCCTATCGTGTTCTGTGCAGTTGCTGGTGGATACTTTGGCGGTGGCCATGCCTTCAATATTGATGGCTATGATGCCTCTTCCAACAAGTATCACATCAACTTCGGCTGGAGTGGCACTTCCAATAACTATTATGCTCTCAACGCTTTCAATGGTCAGGGTTCGACCTTCAACCAGTACCAGCAGATGGTTATCGGCATTCAGCCCTCGTCGATGATAATACCGCGCCTCAGGGCCGACAAGACCAGCTTGTCAATGTCATGCTTCAAGAACAATACCGAGAATGGTTCGTTCACGTTGAAGGGTTCTCACCTCGAGGGTGAGGTAACCTTGACGCTCAACGATGAGAACGATGTGTTCGTCCTGAACAAGACCACCATTACCCCCGACGAGGATGGTAAGGTTGATGAGCCCGTTAGAGTAACCTATGCACCTAAGGCCGAAGGTAACTACCATGCTACCATCACCGTTAGCGCTGCTGGTGTCGAGGATGTCATTATCGACCTGGAGGGTACTTCAGAGTATGAGCTCTATCGTCCCGTGATGCAGGATCTTGATGAGTCGACGGTGACCGCTACCTCGTTCCGTGCCGACTGGACCGATGATACGCCTGTTGAGAACGTGAGCAGTTACACCCTTGAGGTAAGGCTCAAACCCGACGTGGTATTGTTGACCGAAGCCGACTGGAGCAACGTTCCCGAGGATGATACCAATCATGCAGCCGATGCTGCCAACTATCTGCCCGAGGGTTGGAGCTTCAACGGAGCCCGCTTCTATCTTGATGGCGGTTTCATCTCGGCCAGCCGCAATGACGAACTCCTTCCCAATTGCGACCTGACAGGCTTCAGCAAGGTGAGTGTCATCATCAGGGCCAAGGCCTATTCCAAGGGAACGAACACTACGCTGACTATTACTACCGATCAGGAAACAAGGACCCTCATGCTGGCCAAGGAAGTTAACACTTATCTGGTAGTTCTCTCGGTAGGTGACGAGGGATTTGTCAAGATTATCGCAGGTTACTACCCCGAGATCCAGAGCATCAAGATTTACGGTGGTGAGATCACAGATCCTGATCCCTTCATGCTCAAAGCTCCGATCGTGAATGGTGATGCTGAATATAGCCTCATTGAGGGCATCACTCCCGACAAGTTCTATACCGTTACTGGTCTCACGCCTGGCGCTCCCTATCTCTATCGCGTAAAGGCATATTATGTCAATGGCACTTCAAGTCTCTGGAGTAATACCAAGGAGGTTGTTCTCCATGAAGGTCAGGGTATTAAGGGCGACGTGAATGGTGATGGTCGAGTTGACATTGCGGATGTGGCCGATCTGGTAAACGCTATGTTGTCAGATACCGCTCTTGATCTCGAGACTGCAGATGTCAATGGCGATGGCAGGATCTCCATCGATGATGTGACCTGGTTGATCGATTCTCTGCTCTCAGGCAACTGATAGAAAACAAGCTCACACTCGTGGGCTAACATACAAGAGAGACCGCATCAGGACAGTTCCTGGTGCGGTCTCTCTTGTGGTTAATTCATTGGAATGCAATAGAGTAAGGTTTCTGTCAGATAGACGGCACACGTCAACTTGGGAAAATAATGTTAAAAATATTTTGCCATCTCGCTGACTGTTGTTACCTTTGTTGCGATTAGTCCTGCTGCGTGTTGTGACAAGCAGAGGGCGAGAAAAAAGATTGGAAAATGCGTCAAATTTTCCCAAGTAGGTTATAAATTTGACTTTAATTTGTTGTGTGATAAGGAATTACGTGTTTCTTGTCATGGTTTTGTTTTCCAAATAATGATTAAAGAGGCAGAAACCAAGCAATGGTATGTCTTGAGTGCCAAGGACAGCATCCGCAGCCTTGAAAGGCAGTTTGATGCTTTCTCGGCATTGAGGCGTCGGCATGGTGAACCCCAAGTGGAGTATTTCCTTCCTACCTGTGTTGAGCGCACGTCCATGTTTGGTACTCCCGCGGTCAGGCGCAGGAAGTTGGTGGGGAATTATGTGTTCGTGCGTGATACCTATTCCAGTATCTTGGAGATCAAGGCGATGATGTCGTCACTGTGGCTGTTGCCGCACCCCGACCGCAACCAGGACAAGCATCGTTTCATGACCATCAGCGATGGAGATATGGCCATCTTTATGTCCATCGCACGTGCTTATGCCAACGAGCTGCCTTGTTATCCCCTGGATAGTGTCGATTTGGAGGAGGGGGACAAGGTAGAGATTGTCGGAGGAGACTTTGACGGCATGTGCGGGACACTGCAGTGCAGCCAGGGGCGCAATGGTGGTAAGGTGCTCATGGCGATAGGAAATCTGTTCCTGGTCGCTACGCCCGACATCGGACCGCAATACATACGCATCCTGCAGTTTGGCAAGGGGAACAGGCATCCTTATCGTCAGTTTGAGTCCCACATGCCTCGTGTCATCCAAGCTTTGCATCATGCGAGGAATAAGGGGAATGATCGTGGGTTGACGACCGATGATATCGCAGCCATGACAGTTTTTACCGGACGCTTTGAAGCTCTGAAGCCGGCAACTGTCAATATCGCAAGTCAGCACGCCACGTTGATGCTCATGAGCTATGCTGCCCTCGGCGATCGTGAGCATGTCGCCAAATGGGACGCTCGCTGCAGGGATATCCTGCCTCGAGTCAAGAGTGACACACAACGTGCCTGGCAGCTCGCCTTCATGTTTGCTGCCACTGGCGACGAGACCTTGCGCAATCAGGCCCAGTCCATCGTTTCCACCTGGACGATTACCCCCCACGACCGCAAGCGCCCCCTCGTAGTCAATACCCTCTCCACCTTTTCAACGACAGCATCTTGAACGGCAGACGTAGTTTGAGATGTATTGACAATCATCTAACGATAGACCAATGTCTGAGGACAATAATATAAATAACAACCAAGAAAATGAATCCACATCTGGTGCTCAGTCTGTACCAGTGACCGGTGGGTATCAAGATAACAATCGTCGCATAGTAAAGAACACGTTGTTGCTTTATCTGCGTATGATTGTCGTGATGGCTGTCTCCTTGTACACGAGCCGTCTCGTGCTGGATGCCCTGGGCATTGTGGATTTTGGTATCAATCAGGTCGTTGCCGGCCTTGTGGGAATGTTCGGCATTTTGTCCGGATCCCTCTCGGTATCGACGAGTCGTTTTCTGACTTATGCCCTGGGAACGGGTAATTATGAAGAGCTCAAGAAGACGTTTGCTACAGTACGTGCCATCCATATTATTCTTGCCATATCAATCTTTGTGATATGTGAGATATTGGCAATCTGGTTTCTCAAAACCAAGTTGACAATACCACCTGAAAGGATGTTTGCAGCCAAATGTGCTCTTCACTGCTCGATTATCTCGTTCTCGATATCCCTGCTGAATGTTCCTTATGGCGCATCTGTCATTTCTCATGAGAAGATGTCGGCATTTGCCTACATGAGCATTCTTGACGTTTTCGTCAAGCTGATGATAGTTTATCTGCTCTACATCTCCCCCATTGACAGACTGGTGTTTTATGCACTCCTGGGTCTGGGAACTGGAATCCTTTATCAGGTGATATACGTTGTGTACTGCATGAGGAAGTTCCCTGAATGTAAGACAGCACCTAAACTCAATAGAGGGGTAGTAAAGGATATCTCAGTATTTATCGGGTGGACGTTTTGGGGCAATGCAGCAGTAGTTGTCAAGGACCAGGGTGTTATTATGCTGTTGAACATGTTCTTTGGTCCAGTAGTGAATGCAGCTCACGGTGTAGGATTCCAGGTCAGCTCAGTGGTGACCCGTTTCATCGGTGGTTTCACGACGGCAGTACAACCACAGATCACAAAATCCTATGCATCAGATGATATCAGTAGATTGAATGGCTTGATTGTGAAGAGCACCAAGTTCTCTTTTTTCCTGATGGTAGTGCTGATTTTTCCCATGATCAATAACACTAGAGTGCTTCTTGACGCATGGCTTGTTGAGGTTCCAGATCACGCTGTTAACTTTGCCAACCTTATCTTGTTGTATACGTTTATTGATTGCTTCACAACGCCATTATATACTGCAGTGCTGGCAACCAAAAAGATCAAGGTCTATGAAATCGTCTTGACGATTCTGTATTTTGTCAATATCACTTGCACCTATCTTGCATTTAAGGTGGGTTTGTCGCCTGAGTCTGGATTTGTTCTGGCGATTATCTTCAAGATTGCGGTTTTGTTTTTACTTGCCCAGCAGTGCTGCAAGTTGTTTGATTTTGACAAACGTTCCTATTTGCGAATGTTCGTCACAACAATTGTGCCTACGTTGCTGTATGGCGGCATAATATCCATTGTATATCAATACTTTGTCCACAATGACTCGTTCTTGAAACTGATAGGATTCACTATCGTATTTGAGGCCTTGATGTTACCGTTTATCTGGTACTATGGTTTCAACAGGAATGAACGGGAGTTTGTAACAAAATCACTCAAGGAGAAATTTAATATATCACGATCATGATACGAGTATCAAACCTTAGAAAAGAACAGTTGCCTCAAACCAAGGAGTGCCGCATCGTGTGTGACATCGATTGCTCGTTCTCCACGGCTAAACAGTTATGGTTCTCTGTTCCTGATGAATTTGGCGATTGGCTCACCGACGACGTCTATGATGCCTTCATGGTAGCCATGCTATTTCCTGCTATGTATTATAAGGAAGATCTCGTCATTGATGGCTGTGTATCCGAGAGACTCTATGATAGCCTTACACATTATGTGCAGAATTGTGAACGGGCCTATCTGGATTACTTGGCCGAAATCAATATAACCGTTAAAGGTTTTGCCAATACGCGAAAGACGGGACATCTTGTGGGAACAGGATTCTCGGCGGGAATTGATGCTTTCTCAACGTTATATGATAGGTTTGAGTTGGAGCAAAAGCCCAATTTCAAGCTATCAGCACTGTTCTTCTTCAATGTGGGTTCGCATGGAGGCGGTGGTGAAAGGGCACGTAAAAAGTTCTATACACGTTATGAGTACCTATTGCCTCTGGCACAAGAGTTAGGGCTTCCGTTCGTCCCGATGGATTCAAATCTTTTTGAATTCTATGAGTTTGAATGGGAATATGATGCAGGTGTGTTATGTCGCAGTACGGGTATATTGGTGTTTGAGAAAGTGCTTGATAAGTACTATGTTGCCTATGACTATTCCTATTGGGAGATTGTACATATGACAGCAGCCGATTATGCCTCAATAACCGATATGTGCAATGACTATCTAACAGAAACAGAGACACTTGATATCATTGTTGATGGTACTCAATACCGTCGTAGTGAGAAAACTCAGCGTTTGCTCAACTATCCGCCGTTCAAGAGGTATCTGAATGTCTGCGTCAGCATGAGGACGACAGCCGATAACTGTTCTGCTTGTCATAAGTGCAAGCGGACCCTCTTGACCCTAGACATCCTTAATCGATTGGATGATGTTCGTGATTTATTCAATTTAGAGAGATACAGTAAAAACAGATTTGCTTACAAGTGCTATACTGTAGTGCACAAGAAAACAGATATTTATGCGCATGACAATTGCCAGTTGGCAAAAAGAATGAACTTTCCTATGCCTTCGTTGATTGTTGCGTGGTTATATATGTCTCCACAGATTACAAAACAGGCAATAATCAGATTAGGGAAATGGGTTCTTCAAAGGGGCAAAACTAATCCAGAGCGCCATTACCCTGTATAATTCAAGTAGCACTGATATGAATTGGGGATACGTAAGTCTCATTAATAGATTTTAAGTGTTAGTTTTAGATAGGGCAATTGCCAATAAATCTTGTTTATTCTCGAATGAAACTACCTTTTTCAAAAAAAATCAAGAACTATATCAAGCATAACCAGGTTGTAAAGGCTGATATTTCATTTATCCAGCCTGGTCAACGTTTGAAAGGGAAGCGAATCGTTGTTACAGGAGGCACTAGTGGCATCGGGCAGGCAATGGCTAAGCGATTTGTTGCCGAAGGAGCCAATGTGTTGATAGCTGCCCGGAGCAAGGAAAAGCTAGAACATATTGCGGCTCAACTGGGATGCGAAGCGTTGGTCTTGGACTTGACCCAAGTGGAGACATTTGATGAGTTTGTTGATCAGGCGAAGAAAAAACTGGGGAATATAGACTGTCTTGTGAACAATGCGGGCATCTCGCTGCATGAGAAGGCTTTCAGTCGTGTTACAATTGAGGGCTTTGATAGGCAGTTTAATACTAATTTCCGTGGTCCGTTTTTCCTGACTCAACGAGTGGTGACTCATATGGAAAAGAATGGTGTCAAGGGACATGTCATCTTTATTTCTTCTGAAACGGGTGACATGGCAGACATCAGACCCTATGGATTGACCAAGGCTGCGATTAACAGTCTGGTACAGGGACTAGCTTATGAATATATTAAGAAAGGTATTAGGGTAAATGCTATTGCTCCAGGGGTGACAGCAACTAATATGTCGCATTATACCGAGGACAACATCAATTGTCCGTTCAATCCCAACGGTAGAGTCTATCTGCCCGAAGAAGTTGCTGAAACGGCAGTCTTTCTGCTCTCGGATGCTTCAAGTTGTATTTCAGGCCAGGTCATCACTTGCAACAACGGTAAGACAATCAATGCACGATGGAAATGATGATGTGCATCTGATGTTTTTTGTAACTGTCCATCGATTGAATTCTCCATAAACTAATGAAGATTAAGGTACGGCAATCCAACATGGAACTCCTGCGCATCATTGCGATGGCGATGGTGGTGATGTGCCATACTAATTATTGGGCATTGGGGGAGCCAACCATGCGGATGTGTGCTGACGAGCCGGTAAGAGCATTCATGCAGTATCTGGTTGAATCGTTGTCCGTAGTCTGTATCAATTGTTTTGTGTTCATTTCGGGATGGTTCTCCATCAAATTGACCAAGAGAGGCCTTGCAAACCTGGTATTCCAGTTACTTTTTTATAGTACACTTATCTATTTTATTAATTGGGCACTTGGGCTTGTTCAATTTAGTGTAAAGGGTTTCCTGCAGCATGCCAATTTTTTGGCAAACTTTTGGTTCGTAAAGGTCTATTTAGCATTATTCCTATTATCCCCGATATTAAACGTTTTCATTGAAAAAGCAGGAAAAGATTCTGCTAAAACGGTCCTTCTCGTGTATGCTTTTTTAAATGTAGTGTTCGGGTGGGGAATAGATTATATGAAGACTGGATATGGATACAGTTTATTCCATCTCAGTTTTATTTATTTGGTAGCTCGTTACATTAGGATATATGGAGGGAAATGCTTTGCTTTTGACAAGTGGCGTGATCTGTCCATTTATCTGTTGATTACTGTAGGTACAGCATTACTGATTTTGATATTGGCAGTGACGTGGCCAGCTATGTGGTGTAAAGCCAATAGGGTTTTTTTATATCATTACAATGCGCCACTTATCATTATTGCTTCAATTTATCTGTCATTATTTTTCACAAAACTTGATTTCAAGTCCAAGGCTGTTAATCTTGTAGGCGCATCTAGCTTTGCTGTGTTTTTGATTCATGGAGACCCGTTAATTGCGAAGCCCTACATGAAGCCGTTCTGCAACGACTTGTTCTTTAACAATAGCATTGGTTATTTTTCAATCATAATAACGTTGTCAATTATTGCTCTGTTTGCTGTGGCGTTCCTGGTCGATCAGGTTCGGCAGTGGCTGTGGGGAATGATTCAGAGAGCGTTTTTTTAATCTATAATTTGATATTATGGATCTATTTTATTCTGCTGAGCGCAATGTGCAGATTCTGGTCGCACTGCTCAAGACCCATGGCATCCGTTATGTGATAGCCTCGCCGGGTACAACAAATATCAACTTTGTCGTCAGTGTTCAGAATGACCCGTTCTTCAAGGTATTTTCCTCGGTGGATGAGCGGTCGGCTGCCTATCTGGCTTGCGGTATCGCCAGCGAGAGTGGTGAACCTGTTGTGCTGACCTGCACGGGCGCCACGGCATCAAGGAATTATGCCTCGGGTCTTACCGAAGCCTATTACCGCAAACTCCCGATTCTGGCAGTGACTTCTACCCAGAACCCGATGCGAGTTGGGCATCTGAATCCTCAGGTGATAGACCGTTCTAGCCAGATGGCTGACATGGTCGTTGACAGCATATTCCTGAATATGGTACGTTCCAAAGACGAGGAATGGGACTGTGAGATCAAGGCTAATAAGGCCTTGCTTGCACTTCATCGTCATGGCGGAGGCCCGGTACACATCAACTTGGAGACAGCCTATAACCAGAACTTTTCTTTGCAGGAATTGCCGCCAACCCGGGTCATCAGTCGTATCATGCCCCACGAAGAGTTCCCCGAATTGCCCAAGGAAGGGAAGATCGTGGTTTTTGTAGGCTCTCATCAGCCGTTTAGCCCTGAGCTGACCGAGGCCGTCGATGCCTTCTGCGCCAGCCATGATGCAGTTGTGTTCTCGGACGTGACAGGTGGATACCGTGGCAAGTATGAGTTCCACCCGGCATTAATCGGCTTGCAGTTCAATTGGGATAAAGAACCCATTCGTCCTAACCTGATGATTCACATCGGAGAAGTGAGTGGTGATGACTCGATGAACCTGCTGGTTGCTGACCGAGTGTGGCGTGTCAGTCCCGATGGTGAGCTGCGTGACCGTTTCAAGAGGTTGACTCACGTCTTTGAGATGGAGGAAGAGATTTTCTTCAGACACTATATCACTGATGCTGAGCCGCGTACAGGTTATTTGGACATGTGCCGAGATTATCAGCGACAGACGCTGGAGGCGCTTCCCGAGTTGCCGTTCTCCAATGTGTGGATTGCCCAGCAGAGTGCTTCCAAAGTGCCTGATGGGTCCACACTGCATGTGGGTATCTTGAACTCATTGCGCAGTTGGAACTTCTTTGATATCCCCAAGGGGGTGACAACTGCCTGCAATGTGGGCGGCTTTGGCATTGATGGCGATGTGTCGACACTCATTGGCGCTTCGCTGGTCAATCCCGAAAAACTATACTTTGCCGTAGTAGGTGATCTGGCATTCTTCTATGATATCAATGTGCTGGGCAACAGGCATGTGGGCAAGAATGTGCGCATCATGCTTGTCAACAATGGTCGCGGTACCGAGTTCCATAATTCGGACCATCCTGCCTCCAAGTTCGGTGCCGCAGGCGACCTCTTCGTTGCCGCTGCAGGACACTTTGGCAACAAGTCGCCCGAATTGGTCAAGCATTATGCCCAAGACTTGGGATATGAATACATGACCGCCAGCACCAAGGAGGAATACCTTGCTGTGTGTGATGCTTTCTTCAGCCCAGAACCTAAAGAGCGCCCCGTTGTGTTTGAGGTCTTTACCGATAGCGATGACGAGAGTGATGCTATCCACATCCTGCGCAGTACTTTAGCCACAGGCTCTGGATCCGTCAAACAGATGGCTCGCAAGCTGTTGGGCGAAAAACTGACGACCAAAATCGGCAAGTTCATTCCTCATTGATCTCTGCCTTCATCGGGTTACTGTGGCGAGGTGTCTTCGGTATCCTGCTTGACTGTTCAGGTGAAAGGATATTCATTAATTCTTGTTAATTATTGAGTTGATTCTTTAACTTATTCGGCATCTATTAGTCTAAGAAAGTGTAAAAATCGCGCAAAGTGCTTTGGCTTTTCAAGAAAACGATGTACCTTTGCAGATTGAAACAGAACGAAGACGTAAGATGAAGCGCATCCTTTACATATTGGTTTGCCTGTTGGCAGTGGGAATGACACAAGCCGTCCCGGTGCCCGACAACTTCTTACCCCAGCGCACCGAGACCACCAGTGGTCCCATCGCTCAGGGGGCAGAGGGGCGCATTGTCTTCACTGCGGGCAATAGTGACGCCTCTTTCAATGTATATTCTATCACAGGACAACTTGTCAAGGTAGTTCGCGTGGGTGCCGACCAGCGTGTGTCTGTAGAGTTTCCTAAAGGATTCTATATCGTCAGGTGCGGTAACCAGTGGTCTCGCAAGGTGGTGGTGCGTTGAATCGTATAATACGGTGCTACAGCACTGTCTTCCTGTTGAGAAGAATTGAATAAATGGGCGTGACTGTGTCACGTCCGTTATTGTTTAAAAGAATGAGATTATGATTCTCGCCGAGTTGTTCCCATACGCCAATATTGTGTACAACGTCTTGCTGGTGTTGTACTTTCTCACTGTGCTGGCAGTGATCGTGCTGGTGCTCAGCGAGAACCGCAACCCGGTTAAGTCGATGGCATGGGTGCTGGTGCTTGTGCTCTTGCCGGTACTGGGTCTGTTGATTTACTTCATCTTCGGTCGCAGTCTGAAGGGTATGATTCTGATATCAAAATCCCATTTGCGAGAATTGCGCCGCATGAGCGAACTGCCCGATCCAGCCGATCCGGGTGATAAGTTGTCCCATGATTCTCGTCAGCTCATCTCGTTGGCCAACAAGCTGGCCCGCCCCCATCTGTTCGAGGGTAACGAGATTGATGTATTCACGACAGGGTATGACAAGTTCGAGGCGTTGAAAAGAGATATCCGTGCAGCACGCGACTATATCCATCTGCAATACTTCATCATTGAGAATGACAAGACGGGTGCCGAATTGATCAATCTGCTCATGGAGAAGGCCCGTGAGGGCGTGAAGGTCAGGGTGCTCTATGACTATGTCGGCTCGTTCTATATGAGTCCCCGTTTGTTGAAACAGATGCGTGAGGCCGGCATTGAGGTGCATGCCTTCCTTGAATTGACACTCATGACCTTTGCCTTCCGTGTAAACTGGCGCAATCACCGCAAGATTGTTGTCATTGACGGTAACGTGGGCTATTTGGGTGGCATGAACATTGCCGACCGATATGTTATCGGTGACAAGAATTGGAAACCCTGGCGTGACACCCACTTGCGCATTTCGGGCAATGCGGTAACGGCGTTGCAATACTCCTTTGCTATCGATTGGGACTTTACCACCCATGAGTTGCTCACGTCGCCCACGATTCGCCATGCCGATCCGTCGGCTCCTCATAATCATCTGGTCCAGATGATGACCAGTGGGCCTACTAACCGCTGGAACAATATCTCGTTTGTATTCTTGAAGGCCATTACCCTTGCCAAGCAGTGTGTCTATGTCCAGACACCCTATTTCCTCCCTAGTGACTCTCTGCTCAAGGCTTTGCAGAGTGCAGCACTGGCTGGGGTCGATGTGAGGTTGATGATTCCCCGCAAGACGGACTCTGCCATGTTGCGTCTTGCCACAGGTTCCTACATCAAGGAATGCCTGCTGTCCGGAATTAAGATATACCTGTATGATCCGACCGTCATTCATGCCAAGGTGGTCATCGTCGATGATGAATTTGTCACGACAGGTTCTACCAACTTTGACTTCCGCAGCTTTGAGCACAACTTCGAGATTAATGCGCTGTTCTACAGCAAAGAAATGAACCAGAAGATGAAAGATATCTTCTTCTCGGATATGGAACACTCCACACGTCTGTCCCTGGGCAAGTGGAAACAGCGCCCCGTTATCCAAAAGGCGCTTGAGTCCGTTGTCCGCCTTATCAGCCCTATCCTGTAACTTCAATGACATGATCACATTCCCTAACGCTAAAATCAATCTGGGCCTCAACATCGTAGAGCGTCGTCCAGACGGCTATCACAATATTGAGACCGTTTTTTATCCTGTCCCTCTCACCGACGTACTGGAGATTGTACCTGCCAGTGGCGAGACCACATTGACTTGCTATGGCAACGCTGTCGATTGCCCTGTGGAGAAGAACCTGGTCATGCGTGCCTACCGCATGATGCAGGAACGTTATGACCTGCCACCTGTTGCGATGCATCTCTACAAGCACATTCCAGACGGAGCCGGTTTGGGTGGCGGTTCCAGCGATGCTGCTCATGCGCTGTTGATGCTCAACAAATTGTTTGATTTGAAGCTGAGTGATCAAGAGCTGGCGTCAATGGCAGTCACATTGGGGGCTGATTGTGCCTTTTTCATCTACAATCGCCCGATGCTGGCGACAGGCATCGGTGACGTGATGTCACCTGTCGAGGTCTCGCTCCAGGGTAAGACCCTGTTGCTGGTCAAGCCACCCGTCGGAGTGGATACCCGCGCCGCCTATAGCCGTGTCGTTCCTGCACCGGCGACAGTCAACCTGATGACGACTGTTTCCCAACCCGTCGAGACATGGGACGGTTTGCTGGTCAATGACTTTGAGCCCAGCGTATTTGCCGTCCTGCCTCAATTGTGGCTCATCAAGGCCAACTTGCTTGATGCGGGGGCACTCTATGCAGCCATGTCGGGTTCAGGCTCAACGGTTTTCGGCATTTTCAATAGTGACAAACTGGCAGAGGCTGCGGCTGACAATTTTGCCGATTGCGCCACCTTTGTCCTACCACTGCGATAAGGGCGGCTTGGAGTGGTTTTTGCAACAATCCATTCAGTAAAACGAGTATTAACACAACAACGATATGTCTAAAAATAACAAGAAGAAACAAAACGACGAGGCAAAAGCCACACAGCAGGAAATTCAGGACCAGGAGGCTCTGAATGCTGAGCAGCAAGCCAGTGAGAACGAGAATACCGAACAGGAAAATCCCGAGAAGAGGATTGCCGAACTGGAGGCCGAACTGGAGCACCAGAAGAAGGAATATGCTTTCAAACTCGCAGAGTTTGATAATTACCGTAAACGCACACTCAACGAGAAAGCCGAACTCATCAAGAATGGAGCTGAACGTGCCATGCGTGAACTCCTTCCCGTGGTTGACGACCTGGAGCGTGCCTTGGATGCCATCAATAAGGGTGGCGACCTGGATGGCCTCAAGGAGGGCGTTGACCTCATCTATAATAAATTTGTGAAATACCTTGAGAGTCAGCACGTCATTGCCATTGAATCGACGGGCAAGGACTTTGATACCGATGTCCATGAAGCGGTAACTATGTTCCCCGCACCAGACCCCTCGATGAAGGGCAAGGTCATTGACACTGCAGTGAAAGGGTATATGATCAACGACAAGGTATTGCGTTACGCCAAGGTTGTCGTTGGCAACTGATTAAGGGTAAACTTGACAAAAACTAGGGACTAAGGACTAGAAACTAATAAGATATATGGCTCAGAAGAGAGATTACTATGAGGTACTTGGGGTGGAGAAGAATGCGACCGCCGATGACCTGAAAAAGGCCTACCGCAAACTTGCCATCCAGTATCACCCCGACAAGCAGCAAGGCAAGAGCGATGCCGAGAAGAAGGCTGCCGAGGAGAAATTCAAAGAGGCTGCCGAGGCTTATAACGTGCTCAGCGACCCTGATAAGCGTGCCCGCTATGACCAGTTTGGTTTTGCAGGCGAGCAGATGGGTGGCGGCGGTTTCAGCGGCGGCATGTCGATGGAGGATATCCTCAGGCAGTTCGGTGACTTGTTCGGCGGCTTCGGTGGCGCTTTTGGAGGTTTTGGTGACATCTTTGGCGGCGGTGGCGGCGGTCAGTCCCAGCGTGTAAAGCGCGGTTCGGACCTGCGCGTGCGTGTCAAGATGACGCTTCCCGAGATTGCCAAGGGCTCCGAGAAGAAACTGCGCATCCCCCGAATGAAGTCATGTGACCACTGCCACGGTACTGGTGCCAAGGACGGCACAGCATTTGAGACCTGTCCCACCTGCCAGGGCTCGGGTGTTGAGGTGCGCATGCAGCGCACGATGTTCGGCACGATGCAGTCCCAGAGTGTCTGCCACACCTGCGGCGGTAGCGGCAAGCGCATCAAGGAGACCTGCCCGCATTGCGGTGGCAAGGGCCTGGTTCGCAAGGAGGAAGTGGTGAGCATCAACATACCCGCAGGCGTTGCCGATGGCATGACCCTGCGCATGGCTCGCCAGGGTAATGACGCTCCTGGTGGCGGTGTTCCCGGTGACCTGCTCGTAGTGATTGAGGAAGTGCGCGATGCCCATCTCACCCGCGATGGTAATGACCTCATCTACAACCTGATGCTTGACATCCCCACCGCTGTGCTCGGTGGCAAGGTCGAGGTGCCTACCGTTGACGGCAAGGCCCGCGTGACCATCAAGCCCGGCACACAGCCTGGCAGCATCCTGCGCCTGCGTGGCAAGGGCTTGCCCTCACCCGAGCGTTATGGAACGGGCGACCTGCTCATCAATGTCATGGTCTATATGCCCGAGAAACTCAATGACAAGGAGAAAGAAGCCATCACTATGTTGCAGAATGCCGGCGAGCATGTCAAGCCCACCGATAGTGACAAGAGCCGCATCTTCTCCCGCCTGCGTCACATCTTTGATTAAAACCAGATTAAGGACTTTAAAGACATTAAGGTCCTTAATTACTTAATAGCATTAGAAAATTATGGCCAATCGCCGACACGATCACAGGGTACCGCGCAACGATGACAAAGCTGTCGTGCGCGAGGTCAAGCAACCTGCCAAGTTGCTTGACTTTGTCATGCAAGTCCTTGACGGCATCAGCCGCAACAAGGCCAAGTCCATTCTCGCACATGGTGGCGTCACTGTCGATGACCTTGTGCAGACCCACGTAGATTATCCCCTCGATGAGGGCAGTATAGTGAAGATTCGTCGCCATGCACGTCCTTCGTCGGCCAACAACAAGCATTTCCGCATCATCTATGAGGACCAATGGATTGTGGTGGTTGATAAGCAGCAAGGTGTATTGTCGATGCCCGTAGGTGCTGGCAGCTTGAACATGAAGACGTTACTAGATCAGCATTTTACCGAGACACGTCAGCGATGCACTGCCCATGTGGTGCACCGCCTGGATGCCCGCACATCGGGCCTGATGGTCTATGCTAAGAGTGTTGACGTCCAGCAGCAGATGACTGCCGACTGGCATGCCACTATCATTGACCGCCGCTATGTCGCTGTGGTCGAGGGTGTTATGGAGCAGCCGCAGGGTAGAGTAGAGAGCTGGTTGCACGATACCGACCGTATGGTTGTCGTGAGCAGTCCCGTCGACGATGGCGGCAAGTGGGCTGCCACCGATTGGGAACTTGTCGAACAGGCCGAGGACCGCGCGTTGCTCTACTTGCATCTGCAGACGGGCCGCAAGAACCAGATTCGTGTCCATATGGCTGACATCGGTCATCCCGTTGTGGGTGACGGCAAGTACGGAGGTCAGGAAGACCCCGGCAGCCGCATGTGCCTGCATGCTTTCCGTCTGGCATTCCATCATCCCGTAACTGGCGAGGCCTTATACTACGAGACGCCGATTCCTCGCTACTTCGGCACCGCCCTCCACCACACTTCTTAAAAAATCACCAGATTTCGCAATACAGGATATAAGAAAAGCAACAGGTACAATCAATTGTACTTGTTGCTTTTCTTTTAGACTAGTCTGATTGTCAGAATGGCGGCGCATCGGTGGGACCGACGCTGGGCAACTCATCGTCCCCCTTGGTGGTGATCTCCTCGCCGCGCAGCTGACGCAGCTTTTTGATATAGGCCAGCTCGTTGATGGCATAGTCGGCATTCTCCTCCTCCTCGAGCATCTGGGTGAAGATTTTCTCTGCTTGGTCGAGCTGGTTGAAGTCGATGTAGGCATAGCCGCGACGGCGACGGATGAAGTTCATGAACGACCTGATATTGTCGGGCAGTTCTTCATTATCATCAAAGTTGCGTTTTATCTCATCCATTACACCCTCGGTGTAGCTGAACAGGCGCAGGTCCTTGCTGTTGGCCATCGAGTTGACCAGTTCCATGGTGTGGCGGATGTTGCCGTCGCTTGCCATGAGGTCAAGGTAGTAAAATGCCTGCTTGGGCAGTCCCAATTCATTGTAGCAGAAGCCGAGCTTGTAGGCTGCCTCCATGAAGAGACGCTTGCCTTCGGAGCCCATCTCAAAGAAGTCGCTACGATAGCTGTTGAACACGTTCTCCAGATACAGTATCGCCTCATAGTAGCGTCCGCTATTGAACATCTGCACTCCCCAGTACATGTTGTAGGCCACGTCGGCGACCCTGACTTGGCCCAGCAGCAGCTGGTCATCGGTAAGGCTATCTTTCTCACCGTTGCGGGCTTTGAGCTGGGCGTCGGTCCACATGTACTCAAACTCCTGCTGGTGCTGCTTGTCATCGCGGCGGTCCAGGGCAATGAGCATTGAGATGCTGTGGGGCTGGCGATTCTCGTTGCTCAGCGAATGGGCGCGGCTGGCATTGCGTGGCACATGGGTGATGGTGACGCGAGAGTAGATGGATTGATCGTCTTCACCCTCGGCAGTGATGCTGATGGTGGTCATCATGGGCTTCTCGTCAAGACCTAACTTGTAATGCAGGTCGAGCACGGCATAGTCTCTCGCGAGTCGTGCCTGCTGGCCTTCGCCCTCAACAAGGGCACGGCGCAGGTCAAAATTGCGGATTTCCTGCTCATCCTCAAGGCGTAGCTGGCTGTTCACGGTGTTAACGGTCATGAACAGCAGGCGTGCGCTGGGCAGCGGGGAAATCGTGTCAAGCATCTTCCACAACGGCAGCTTGTCGATGCCGATGGCGATGTTGGCAGCGCTGCTGTCGAGCTGGTGACGAAGTTCCAGCCTCCTCAACATGAACATCTCACGGTGATGCTTGTAGAGTTCGCTCTCCAGGTCGACGGTGTCATAGTCCTTGCTGATGGACAGCGCCTCGTCAAAGTCGCGCTGCCACTCTCGCTGGAAGTGGAAAGCCGCCTTGAGCTGGTGAACCATGTTGTCGGTAGTCACTTGATTGTTGAAGAAGGACATGTGCACATTGACCTCGCCTGCTTCATTGTCGATGGAGTAGGAATACTTGAACAGAATGTTGCTGTTGTTGCGGTCGTTGCATTTAGACCTGACAAGCGGTAGTTGGATCATGGGTGCTGAAGCCATGCAGGGGTAAGTAATCTCAACGCAATCATCCTGCTTGCGAATGGCGGCAACAAATTTTCCCGCCTGGAACTCAAAGTTGTAGATGGTGGTGTCGTTTTCCTCCTGGTTGATGGTATAGGTACAATTATTGTCTTTGAGGAACTTCTCAAAGTCTGCCTTTACCGAGGTGTATTTTTTCCTGAAAAGCATAATGGCTGATATGTTATGTGTGAAACGGGTAAAATGTACATCAATATTGCAATTATCGTGCCAACCGAACGCCATGATGCTTGCATCAATGGCTGAGGTGCCGCCAATAAATGGATACTATCGCGCCAATGTGGGGAAGGTGCCACCGAAGTAGCGACGTTGCAGACCCAGATAGGTGGTCGTGTCGCGTTTCACCTGTGCGTGCCACTGGTTGAGGCTGTCACACAGACTTTTACGGTTCTTGTCCACCATCCAGGATTGGAATTGGGACAAGCTGATGGCTACCGAACGGTCCAAATTGGGCAGACGTGTTGCCATGGCTCGTGCGATGGAACGGTTGACGACTGCATAGCGGATTTCGCCTGCTGATACCATCATCATCAGTTGCTCGGGACCGTAGACGTCATCCACATGGACATAGATGGTGTCGCCGATCTCGCGGCTCAGGCTGGCGATGCGTCCTTCCATCGGGGAGCCCTTGACCACCCAGACCGTGTCACCTGCCAACTCTAGCTGCGAGTGGATAGCATGGTTAGTGCGGCGTTGCACGAGCACCTGCTGGTCGATGTAGATGGGGTCGGTGAATGCATATCTTGCCGTGTCGCGGGCTGTCATGGGAAATTGAGCCACGACCACGTCATAGAGCCCTTCTTCAAGACCCGACAGGGCCTTCTCGAGTGTCACCATCGGGTGGAACTTCATGGGGCAGCCGGTCTTTTCGGACATCAGCCGCAGCAGGTCATAGTTGTAGCCGCCCAGCGTGTCGTCATAGGTGTAATAGGTCACCGGCGAATACTCGATAGCAATATCCAGGGTATCGCCGCCACTGGGGCGTGAACCAGGTCCCTCGGCGGGACGGTCACACAGGCTCAGAGCCACCATGCAAGCCACCACCAGGGCGAGCAGCACCAGATACAGGATCATTTGTCCCCGCTGTGCGGGCTGTTGTTGTCTTCTCATTGCCATCGTTTTGTTTATTGGAATGCAAAGATACTAAAATATTGTCATTCCTGCAAGGTCTTTTTTTCGGACAATCTTAGACCTTGCCAGACTCTTGTCGACAAGAAACAGCCGCCAGTGTAAGAACCGGCGGCTGTTTTATGATAGGTTTGTGTCATTTAGCGGGCGTTGTAGGCTTCGAGGGCTTTCTCGAGCTGCTTCAGTTAGATGATTTTTTCGGCCCAGAGGCGTTTTAGGAACTGTTCGACAGGCCACACTTCAACATTATTAAGTTTGCGGGGGCGTTCTTCCAGAGAGAGTAGATATAGTTTTGCAGCCGGGTACTCTTCACCGAAAGCTTTCAAACCTTTAGTATCTCGAGATGATACGTTCCTGGACGATTTTATTTCAATTCCCACCTCGGCTTGGCCAATGACTGCGTCAACTTCGTATTTATTATCCAGGGTATGCCAATAAGAAAATGTTTTGTCGTTATGTCGATAGGACAGATATGCTCTTAATTCCTGAATGACCAGATGCTCAAGTGCGTGCCCGTAAATGTCGGTCCCTTGCTGCAACGGAACGCGCCGCAACAGGTGGTTGGGTATAGCCACATCAAAGAAATAGAATTTGGGCGACTGAATAACCCTGCGCTTGACGACATTTGTGTATGACGGCAGGTAGAAACCCAACATTGTTTCTTCGAGAATGGTGAAATATTCCTTGACCGTCTTAGAAGAAATCCCGCAATCTTGAGCGATATTGGTATAGTTGACAATCTCGCTGTTGCTCAGGGCTGCCACTTGCAGGAAACGGGTAAAGGAGTCAAGTTTTCTGACAATGGCTTCCTCTACAATCTCCTGTTGCAGATAATCGCCGATATAGGCTTGAAGCCGCATCGTGGGATTCTCCATGAGATAGTGATGAGGTAGCATGCCATGATTCAACGCTCGATTGAGGTCAAAGTCTGGAATTTCGGCGCTCACAAGAGGAAACAAGGTCTGTCGCAAAGCTCTACCTCCAAGTAAGTTGGCACCGCTACGTCGCAATTTGCGTGCACTGGAACCACTGAGGATGAATCTCAGACCCTTGTTCTCGATGAGCCAATGAACCTCGTCAAGCAATGCAGGCACTTTCTGAACCTCATCGATGATAACTAATTCGCCTTCATCGAGTAGCTCACATTCCTCTCGCAGCAAAGCAGGACGCATCTGCAGTGCCATGCGCACATCACTCTTCAACAAGTCATATATGGGAGCCTCAGGGAAAAGCATTTTCAACAAGGTGCTTTTTCCTGTCTGTCTGGATCCCCAGAGGAACAGACTATCATCCTTGACTTCTTCTAATTTTAATATCCTTTCTAACATAGCAGTTCATTTTTGTAACCGCAAAGGTAAAATATGAAGTGGAAATAAGCAAAGAAAAAGCAGAAAATCTGAAGTAGTACTTCAAAAAATCAGTAAAAATCTGAAGTAGTGCTCCAAAAAATCCGCATTATTTAAAAGCTACTGCCGAGTCTCTAGTTTTAAGAGACCCGGCAGTAGTGATATTGTGTAAATAGAGGCCGGTAGGGTTTAGCGGGCGTTGTAGGCTTCGAGGGCTTTCTCGAGCACCACGAGGGCACGCTTCAGGTCGTCGATCTTGAGCACGTAGGCCATGCGAACCTCGTCCTTGCCCAGGCCGGGGGTAGCATAGAAACCGCTGGCAGGAGCCATCATCACGGTCTCGCCCTCATAGTTAAACTCTTCAAGACACCAGCGGCAGAAGTCGTCGATGTCCTTCACCGGCAGCTTAGCAACGGTGTAGAAGGCACCCATGGGCATCGGGGTGAAGACTCCGGGAATCTTGTTCAGGCCCTCGACCAGGCAGTTGCGGCGAGCAATATACTCGTCATACACGCCCTTGTGATAGGCTTGGGGAGCGTCGAGCGAAGCCTCGGCAATGAGCTGGCCGATCAGAGGAGGACTCAGACGGGCCTGAGCCAACTTCATGGCAGCGGCACGCACTTCCTTGTTGCGGGTGATGAAGGCACCGATACGGATACCGCACTCGCTGTAGCGCTTGGACACACTGTCGATCATGATCACGTTGTTCTCGATACCCTCGAGGTGCATGGCGCTGGTGTAGGGAGCGTCGCTGTAGATGAACTCGCGGTAAACCTCGTCGGCAAACAGGTACAGGTCGTATTTCTTCACCAGGTCGCGCAGGCGCATCAGCTCCTCGCGGCTGTAGAGCGTACCGGTCGGGTTGTTGGGGTTGCAGATCATGATGGCACGGGTGCGCTCATTGATGACCTTCTCAAACTCCTCGACGGGAGGCAGAGCAAAGCCGTCCTCGATGTGGGTGGTGATGGTGCGAACCACAGCACCGGTCTCGCAGGCAAAGCCCATATAGTTAGCGTAGGCGGGCTCGGGGATGATGACCTCGTCACCAGGGTTCAGGCACACCATGAATGCCATCTGCACGGCCTCGCTGCCACCACAGGTCACGATGATGTCGTCGACATTCAGGTTGATGTCATAGCGCTTATAGTAGCCCACCAGTTTCTCCACGTAGCTGGGAATGCCCTGTGAGGGCGAATACTCCAGCACCTTGCGGTCCACGTGCTTGATTGCTTCCAGACCCTCTTCGGGGGTGTGGATGTCGGGCTGACCGATGTTCAGGTGATACACTTTGATACCGCGCTTCTTGGCTTCGGCGGCAAACGGAGCAAGCTTGCGGATGGGCGATGCCGGCATCTTCACGCTGCGATCTGATAGTTTAGGCATAATCTAAATTTCTAATATTGGTTGATAATGATATTGAAGTTGTTAATTCAGACGACAAAATTACACTTTTTTTTCAAACTACTAAAAGAACGATATCAATTAAATCAACAGAAGGACACGAATACCCATAAATGCCCATGAATGTTTATGAATAACAATGATGAATGGCCCATTCATGGTCATTCATGTATTCAATAGTGATAGCGCTGATTATCTTCCTATTAGATCTTAGCGTGAGGTCTCTGCGTTGGTCCCTACATTAAAAAATAAAACCTTAGAGGCTTAGCGTGATGCCTTAGTTGACGAAGTGACTGAAACGCAGGCCTGCAGGCGGGCAGGGAATCGGCAATATTAGAGTTTGTCACTCGTGTGATTTGGCCTTATTCATTAACCGTTTGGTCTCTTGCAATTCTTTCTGGAGAAGCTGCACGCGTTCTGCTAGTTGCTCTTGGGAGGGCAGTGCGTCTTTGATTTGAATATTGTTGTATGTTGCTACTCCCATTGGTGTGCTGATACCTCGGAACGACCACTGAACTTCAGTCTTGTTCATATCGGAACAGACAAGCAGTCCTATAGTCGGGTTCTCTTCTTCGGTCTTCAACAATTCGTCAACTGCATTGACATAGAAGTTCAGTTTTCCAGCATACTCAGGTTCAAAGGGCTTGGCTTTCAGTTCGCAGACAATGTAACAGCGCAGTCGGATGTGGTAGAACAAGAGATCAATCTTGCGGGTACGCCCTCCAACGACCAATTGCTGTTGTCGGCCCAAGAAAGCAAATCCAGACCCCATTTCCAATAGTAAGTCGGTTATATTTTGCGAGAGAGCCTCCTCCAGTTCAGCTTCATCGTAAACTTCATGTTCGACCGATGCAAATCCAAAATCGTAGTTCTCTTTCAGTACTTCTTGAACAAGTTTGCTCTGCGTATCAGGCAGGTGGTCGGCAAAGTTGTTGACTATCTTCCCTTGATGCTCATACAGATTCGTTTTTATGCAATTGATGAGGGCATCGCGACTCAATCCCTGCTCAATCGTTTTGGCGATATAGAACAATGCTTCATCGATGGATTTACATCTGTATAGGATCTCGATATGGTGTCTCCATGGCACAAGGGCAAAAGGTAATGGAAATTCTTTACCATCTTGGTAAAGTTTTTCTCCTTCCAATTCTTTACCAACTTGGTAGAGTTTTGTTTTATGCTGATTTTCAAGAAGTTGTAATTCTTTGCCTACTTGTTGAAGAATTTGGGCATCCCCTTGTGTATAGAACAAATACCAGCGTTTCATAAACCACAAGTTGGACGTGGAAAATCCTCCGGCATTAGGGAACTCCCGCTTCAGGTCAAGACTTACCTGCTCGACCACTCCTGCTCCCCATCGTTCCTCGGCTTTCTTTTGGACTAAGTCTCGGCCGAGCTGCCAGTTGAACAGCAGTTTTTCGGCATTGACCCGGACAGCAGCTTTCACTTGTGCCGAACGGTAGCGGTGCTTTACCTCAGCAATCCACTTGGCATAATCTGTATCAATGTGAATGTCGTGGGATTTCACTATGCGAGGTAATTCGTCGGCATTGTTCTTGATGTCACTCATACCAATGGATGTTTAAGAGACCTTAGTTGACGAAGTTGACGCTGACGCCGAGTTGCAGGCGGGCGGGGTTGAGGGGGTAGTGGGGCATGGCGAAATAGGCGTCGCCGCTGTGGAGTTTCTGGTTGAAGTGGGTCCAGGCGACGAAGAAGCGTGCCTGCTTCATCTTGAAGTTGGCATACAGGTTCATGATGGCGAAGTTGCCGCACTCCATCTCGTGCTGGCTATGGAAGGTCATCGTCGCGGGGTTGTAGACAGGTGCATAGTACTTGGTGTAGTAGTTGCCGTCCACGCCCATCTGCACATGCAGCACGCGGGCAATGGTGAACGTGGCATACAGGTTGCTGTAGATGGCAAACTTGGGCAAGGGCAGTACCTGCTCGTTGCTACTGGTCTGCAAGGTCACACTGTTTTCCCAGTTGAAGGCCTTGAAGTGCAGACCCTGTCGGAGTCGTGCGCTCAGCACATGGATGGCTCCACTATGCTGGGCAGGCAGACCATCCATATCCCAATAGATGTAGTCGGTCAGGGTCTCGTAGCCCACGTTGACATTGGTCCACGAGAAGGGGATGTCCAACTCACCACCCACGCGCACGCGCTTGGTCTTGGAGAAGTTGTTCTCCCAGATGAAATGGTTGGAGACGAAGTGATTCAGCAGATAGGGCACCGCCAAGTTCTTGAAGTAGCCGTAGCCCTTGATGCTCACCGAGTCGCCCAGCATCTTGAAGCGTGTGGTCACGTCGCCCGTGATGTCCACCTCGCCAGCGGCCTCGCCCAGCACACCGAACTGTGCCGTGGCTGTGTAACGCAGCAGCGAGCCACGTTGCTTGGTCAACTGTCCTCCTAGCCACAGCAAGTTCTGGGTCGTGCGATGCGGTACTATGGCAGGCACGACTTCCAGCCCCTCGGGCAGGATTGTGCCCGTGACACTGTCGGTCACTTGGGTGTAACGTCTCACCTCGTGGGTGCCATAGACCGAGAAACCGAACTTGGCATACTTGTTGAAACCCTCGAGCATCGACACACCCACGGTGTTGCGCAGTCGCCAGTAACTCGTCGTCTCGTCGGTGCCATCTAGCGACAGGTAGGTGTGGTCAAAGTATCCCTTGTCCTCGCTGCTTGAACTGTTCAAGAACTGGTGCTTGGCGTGCTTGAAATCCAGGGTCCAGATGAAACTCGTCACCGGCACATAGGTGCGGTCGATGATGGTATCGGTGATGCTGTCGCGGCGATAACGGTAGAACCCCACCTTGTAGCGCTGGTTGAGCCATAGCTGACTACCCTCCATGTGGTTGTGGGTCGCACGCAGCAGGGTAGGGATGCTCTTGTTGTCCACACGGGTCTCACCGCCCTGCACCTCGGCAGGATCGGTGATGTAGCGGTCGTCGGTGATGCCGCCGCTCTCCTTGGTGGTGTAGTTGTAGTGGTCAAAGAAAGTCTGCATCTCGTAGCGGTCACCCATGTGCGACCCGAATAGGCGCCACGTGAAGTCCTTGTCGGCCTGCATGTCATAGGAACCTTTGCTATAGATGTAGTCAATACCGGCACCCACTTGGGTCTTGCGGTTCACATTGCCCGAAAATTCCAACTTGGTGCGGTCCAGGTTGCTGTACTTGTCGCCGCCCGTCGAGTGGCTGAGCAGTGTCATGGGGATGCGCGTATTGTAGAAACGCATCGTGCCCGTGTTGTGCAGCCATGCCACGATGGCGTCCTCAAAGAAGAAGTCGCTCGTCGATGGCCGCTCAAAGAAAATCTCGTTCTGTCCCGGTGCGCCATAGTTGCCGGTAGTGAGCCAGGCATCGCTCACCATCGAGGGCACCATCGTGCGGTGATAGTTCAGGTGAATGGTGTCGATGGTCGAGGTGTAGTGCAGGCCCAACGGCTCGCTTACGCTCCATGCCACCGACGGCTCCACGCGCTGCTTCTTGGCCTTGGGAGCGTTGGAAGCGCTCTCCTGTGTGAACTGTGCTACCGCGACATCCATCGTCGCGGCGACCAGCAACATCACCAATATGACCAGAACCTTTTTCATTTCAGCGGACAAAGATAGTAAAAAAAGTTTTTAAGTCGTGAGTTTTGAGTTGTAAGTGGGATGACTACGGCCTAATGCGCTGGACACTTACTTCGTTTTAGTGCCGAAAATCCAGAATGCGAGCCACGGACTGAGCCTGATGATATTGCCGATGAGCAGGCAGACTGCCATGATGAGGATGGCAATAAGCGTCGACACAGCCGTCTCGATGATGGGCATGGGATGGTCGGTGAAGACCGTGATGAAATTCAAGTTTCGGGGAAGCAGGAAGTAGTGTATCAGATAAATGTCAAGCGTGCGGCGGCCGACATACTGCATCGTGCGTCCCAAGGCCTTCTCACGTGAGAACAGCGCCTGCTTCTTGCGGAAGAAAGCAAACAACACGACCACACCTGTCGTGGATAGCAGGAAGCGCATGGGGATTTCATTGACGGGCAACACGTCGCCAAAGGCGTTGACCAGCAGGTAAAACGCGATGCACACCGGGAGTACCCACTTGCCGTCCAGCCACCGTTGCACCATGTCAAAGTGCTCGTGTGCAAAGGCTCCGAATACCAGGAAGATGAAATACCTCCACTTGTGGACCGAGAGCAGGCCGAACAGGTTGTCGATGGTCTGGTTGCCTGATGTCATCGATGACCAGCAAAAGTAGTAGAGCACCAGTCCGATGGCGATGAGCACCGCCTTGTACCACCGGTTGCGGATACAGAACCTGACGGCGGCATAGATTACAAAGAACTCCAGCAACACCAGTGTGAACCAGTAGCCATACTTGTGCTTCTCCAGCAAGCCTGTATACAATGAGATGTCGTTGACGTGCAGGCAGACGGCGAAAAAGATGAAGGGTCCAAGCAACTGGACGGGAATCTTGCGTTTGAAGAAACGCACAATGTGGCTCAGGTTCCACACCACGTCGGGCTTATAGAGAACAAAGCCGCTGATGAAGAAGAACATGGGCATCCTCACCTGTCCCAGATAGTCATGGAAGGAGATGCCCTTACCGACGATGCCCCAGCACACCGTCCCCACGTGCATAAACACGACCAGGAACATAGTAAAACCCCGCAGCGCATCGATATAACCGATGCGCTGGGTTCCGGTAGCCGGTAATATGTTCTTGTCACTCATCAGATGGTGCGCTCAACGGGGAGGACAAAGGCGCGCAGGCCCAGTTTGGGTGTCGCCAGATCCATCTGGTGTAACTCGTCGAGTACGACGTCCACGCGGCGGTCGTCAACAACGGTCAGGATGGCCGAGGCAATTGATGGCCAGGCATGGGTGGCGTAATGGGGCTCACCCGTCTTGCTGCCACGTCCCTGCACCTCGCGCCAGCCCGTGAAACCACGGCAGTTGAGCAGGTGCAATTTCTCGACGATGCGCTCATAGTAGGCCTCGTCAAAGGCTATAAATATCGCTTTCATTTTATCTTAGTTTTTAGTCCCTAGTCCCTTCTAGAGAATCTAGAAAATCTAGATCATCTAGAAGGTCTAGAGAAGCAGGCTTTTAACTTTTAATTCCTTTATGGATTTTCTTGCGCGTGCGGCGGATACCCGTCAAGGCGAAGATGGTGTACATCGTCGGCACGAACAGCAGGGTCATCAGCGTTGACATCGCCAGACCACCGATCACGGCAGTACCCATCGGGCGCCACATCTCGCTACCCACACCAGTACCCACTGCCATGGGCACCATACCCAGGATGGTGGTCAACGAGGTCATGAGCACGGGACGCAGACGCGAGTGGCCACCGTGGATCACGGCGCGGCGGATACTCATGCCACGCTCGCGGTTCAGGTTGATGTAGTCGATGAGCACAATACCGTTTTTCACTACGATACCGATCAGCATGATACCACCGATCATCGACATGATGTTCAGGTTAGTACCCGTCAACAACAGGATGAGCACGATACCCGAGAAGGCGAACAAGATCGATGTCATGATGATACCCGGATAGGTGAATGACTCAAACTGGCTGGCCATCACGATGTAAACGAGCAGGATGATGAGCAATCCCAGCACTGCCAGGTCGCCGAACGAGTCTTGCTGGTCCTCGTAGCTACCGCTCAACTGGATCATCACGTCACCAGGCTTGTCCATCTTGTCGATGAGCGGCTGGGCGTCGGCAATGATCTCACTCATCGCGCGGTCCTGAACGACGGTCGAGACGGTGATGATGCGCTCGCGGTCCTTACGCTCGATGGTGGGCGGGTAGAACTGTTCGGTCACGGTGCCCACCTCCTTGAGGCGAACGCCTGTTCCCATAGCGTTATAGAGCATGATGTTCTCGATATCGCTGATGCTGCGGCGGTGTTCGGGATCATACATCACCTTGATGTCATACTCCATACCATCCTCACGGAAGTAGCTTGCCGTCGTACCGTTGATGCGGTTGCGCAGGGCGGTTGCCGCGGTGCTCAGGTTCAGACCGTACAACGCCAGTTTCTCGCGGTCAAAGTCCACATGGTACTCAGGCTGATAGTCGCTACGGCTGATGTTGATATCGGCGGTACCCTTTACACTCTCCAAGATGCGCTTCAGGCGCTGTGCCACGCTATCGGTCTTGGTGAAGTCGTAGCCGTAGATCTCATAGTTCAACGTGTTCTGACCGCTCATGCCGCCACCACGACCGCCACCCACGTTAACCATGGCGCGTTTCAGTTCGGGATAGTGCTTGAGGTCTTCACGCATCATACCGGCAATCTCAACGATGCCGCGTTTACGTTCGTTGGCCTTGTTGAGCATGATGTTCATCGAGATGATGTGAGAACCGTTGCTCTGCATCGAGGCAAATGTGTTGTCGCTGCTGGCCTGGCCAACGGTGTAGTTGAAGGACTGGATCTCGGGATACTTCTCGGTCCATTCCTTGTAGATGCGCTGGCTGACATCCTTGGCCAACTCCACGCGCGAACCGATAGGCAGCTCCAGTGAGACACCCAGACGGCCGTTATCGTTGGTCGGGAAGAACTCGGTGCCGACGAACTTCATCAGGAAGATGGAGACAACGAAGATACCCAATGCCGTTGCTGCAGTAATCCAGCGGTGGGCGACGCACTTGTCAAGCACCTTGGCATAGAAGTCGTCAATCTTGTCAAGCACCTTGAGGATGGGGCCATATACCTTCTGGAAAATCTTGGTATCACCCACGTTGAGGCGCAGCAAGCGCGAGCACAGCATGGGTGTCAACATCAAGGCGCAGATCAGTGACAGCACCATCATGATGGTCACCATCCAACCCAACTGCTTGAACAGCACACCAGTCATACCCTTGACCAGCGTCAGCGGGAAGAATACGGCAATCAGCGTCAAGGTCGATGCCATTACCGAGATGGCCACCTCGTTGGTACCGTTAACGGCAGCCTGCATGGGTGCCGAGCCGCGTTCGATGTGAGTCGTGACGTTCTCGAGCACCACAATGGCGTCATCGACCACCATACCGATAGCGATGGACAATGCCGACAGTGACACGATGTTCAACGAGTTGCCTGTCACATACAGGTAGATGAACGAGGCAATCAGTGAGATGGGGATGGTCACCAGCACGATGACGGTAGCACGCCAGCGTCCCAGGAAGACAAACACCACAATACCCACGAACAACAGGGCGAACAGCACGGTCTCGACCAGCGAGGCGATGGTGCTGCGGATGTTGTCGCTCGTGTCCACGATGTAACCCAGCTTGATGTCGCTGGGCAGGTTCTTCTGAATCTTGGGCAACTCCTTGGCAATCTTCTCAGAAATCTGCACCGAGTTGGCACCAGACTGCTTCTGCACGATGATCATCGCACCCTTCTGGCCGTTGTTATAGCTCTCCTGGGCGCGCTCCTCGAGCGAGTCGTCGATGCGGGCCACGTCACGCAGGTGGACCACACCGCCGGTGGGCGACATGCCCACGACCATGGCACCCATCTGCTGGGGGTCGGTGAACTCACCCTGCACACGCAGGGGGTAGGTCTCATTACCGATGTCGAACGTACCGCCAGGGATGTTGCGGTTCTCGGCGCCGACAAGGGCGGCAACGGTTTCGACGCTCAGGTTATAGGCTTCCATGCGCAGGGGGTCCAGATAGATGTGGACCTCGCGCTTGGGGGCACCGGCGATGGACACCGAACCGACACCGTCGACACGTGCCAGCGGGTTGGCGACGTTCTCGTCAAGGATTTTATACAATCCCGGCATACTCTGACCCGCCTGGACCGAGAGCAGCACGATGGGGATCATGTCGCTGCTGAACTTGAAGATGATGGGCGTATTGGCATCGTCGGGCAACATGCTCGACACCATGTCGAGTTTGTCACGCACGTCATTGGTCAACGACTCGATGTTATAGCCATATTCAAACTCCAGGGTGACAATCGAGATGTTCTCACGGCTGTTCGACGTGATGTGCTTGAGGTGCTCCACCGAGTTGAGGGCATTCTCAAGGGGGCGTGTGACGTTCTGCTCAATGTCCGACGCACTGGTTCCCGCATAGCTGGTCATCACCATGATGGTGTTGGTCTCCACGTCGGGGAACAGGTCAATGGGCAGACTCCTGAGCGAGAACAGACCCAGTACAATCAGTGCCACGAAAATCAGAATCGTGGTTACTGGTCGTTTAACTGAACTGGAATATAAACTCATAATTGAATGCTATTGAATAGGTCTCACTGATTGCACTAACTTGGAGCAGGGTCCGTTAAATCTCTTTAATCATTAACCTTTAACCCTCAAGTTTTTGCGACCAGCAAAACTTGATTTACTTCTTGAGTTGAACTTTGGCGCCGTCCTGCAGGCGAGAAGCGCCAGCGATAACCACTTGGGTACCAGGAACCAGTCCGCCCTTGACCTCGTAGCGGTCCTCCAGGCGCTGACCCAGTTCAATCTCTCGCAGCTCGACTTCACCACCCTGGTAAACCCAGACGTAGCGTACGCCCGAACCCACCTGTTTCTGCACGGCGCGGTCGGGAACGACAACGCTGGTGTTGGTGCCGTAATTGAAGTTCACGCGGGCAAACATGCCGGTGCGCACCTTGTCGTTGCGGTTGGTGATGGCTACCTCGACCTGGAAGGTGCGGCTGGTAGCGTCGACAGTGGGATGGATGAGGTAAACCTGACCCTGGAAAGTCTCGTCGCCATAGGTGTCAAACTTCACCGTTACGGGCATGCCACGTTTCACCTTGGGATACTCGCTCTCGTTCACGTTGACGATGACCTTGAGGGGCTGCTGCTGCTCGATGACCAGGATGGGCAGACCTGCGGGCAGGTCACCGGCGTCATAGTTCTTGGCAGTCACCACGCCGCTCACGGGGGAGGTGAGCACGGTGTTCTCCTGCATGGTGCGGATGGCACGTGCCGTGGCGTCGTACTGTGCCTGCAGCTGGTCCACAGCCTGTTGTGTGCCGCCGCCGATTTTCACCAGTTCGCGGGCACGGTCCAGTTCACGTTTCGTGTTAGCCAGGGCGATCTGCTGCTGGGCGATGTTCACGTCATCGAGGATGACCAGACGCTGACCGCGTGCTACGCGAGAACCCACGTCAACCAGGATGCGCTTGATGCGTGAGCCGCTGTTCGACGAGATGTTGTTGGTCTTGAACGCCTCGACGGTACCCGTGTACTCACTGGTCTGCTTCACAGCTTCCTGACCGATGGTGGTTACCTCGACGATGGGCAGTTCTTCTTTCATTTCGACGGCCTTCTTGTCGTCCTTGCCGCTGCACGATGCCAGTACCAGCATGAGCATTGCAATCGGTAAAAGTCTCTTTGTCTTCATTTTGATTTGATATTATTGTTTTTTGTTTTTTCCTTTTTTTTTATAGTTCCTATAGTCACTATAGTACCTATAGTAAACTGTTACTGCTACTGTCTCACGTAGTGGGTGTTGCCCAGCACATATTCCAGGTCGCTCTCGGCAACCAGATAATTGTAGATGGCCTGGAAATAGGCCAGGCGGGCAGCCATTAGGGCGTCCTCGGTGTCGCGCAGCTGGATGAATGAGGCGGCACCGATCTTGAAGCTCTGCTGCATGATGTCGTTGGCTTTCTCGGCCATCATGACACCATCCTCGTTGCTCTTGATCTGTTTCAGGTTCTTGGCGATGGCATCGTTCTGGGTGGCAACCTGCATGTGGAGGGTGCGCTCCAGGTTCTCACGTTGCCATTTCATCTCATCGACAGCAATCTCGGCCTGTTTCTGCTTGTAGTAGCGCTGGCCGCCCTGGAAGATGGGGAAGGCGAGCGTCAAGCCGACGTTAGACGCACGGCTCCAGCGCAGGCCGGAGAACGGGCTGCCGTTGTTCATCGAGTGCCACATCAGGCTGGCGCTACCGCTCAGGGTGGGGTACCATGCCATCTTCTGCACATCGAGGGCTTTCTTCAGATAGTCGGTCTGCAGGTCCAGTGCCTTGAGGGAGGTGTTGTTGGCAAGCGTGGTGTCCGAGCCCAAAGTGTGGCTCAATACGCGCTCATACATCTCGCCCCTGAAGTCGCTCAACTGCTGGCTGGGTGTGAACTCGTTCCTCACGTCCATGCCCATGAGCACCTTCAACTGGAGCTTGAGGGCAACAATGGCATTCTCGGCCTCAACAATCGAAGGCTCGAGGTTGCTCACGGCGACGTTGGCACGCAGCACGTCATACTCTGACGCGGCGCCCAGTTCATATTTCTTCTTGAAAATGTCGGCATTCAGCTGTGCAGTGGCGTGGTTCTCCTCGATGACGCGCTTGCTGTCTTGGGCCAGCAGCAGGGCGTAATAGGCCTTCTCTACCTGATTGACCAGCGACAGCTTGTTGGCGCGGGCTTTCTCCACGTTCTGCAGAATCTGGTTCTCACTCAGTTTGATGGACTTCCACAACTGGGGCACGACCAGCGGAATCTGTGCCTGGAAACCCGCTGCGTGGGTGTTGTCGCTACCCATCTTGATGGCCATGGTGCCGTTGGGGGTGTCCATGTACATCGTCTGCAGCGACAGGTTGCGTTGGTACTGTCCTGCCAGGTTGATGGTGGGGAACAACTGTCCCAGGGCCTCCTTGTGGCTGTAGTCCACGCGGGTGATTTCCATCTCCTGCACCTTGATGGTAGGATTCTCGTTCAGGGCGATGCGGATGCACTCGTCAAGTGACAATGCCATCTGGGCTTGTGCGCTCAGGACATTGCCTGTTAACATTAATAGAATAATGTAGAAAAACTTCTTGTTGAACATTGTATTTGGTTTTTATTGATTTTGCTCTTGTTGTTGCTCGAGATACTCTATCATCTCGATGCCCTTGATGGTCGCCACACCACGCAGGAAGCTCACAAACACATGGTCAAAGAGGTCGGTATCCTTAAAACCATATTTGTTATTGTTAGCTCTCTCGTGCAGTTCGCGCATTGACAGTAAGAACAGATAGGCTGCAATCTCGGGATTGATGCGCTTGATGACCAAACCCTCGTCCTGGGCTTTGCGCAATACATTGGCGAGACCGTCTATGGTGACTTTCTCATTCTCCATGTGCTTTTCAAAGATGTCGGGGTACAGGCGCTTGATGTCGTTGATGAAAACCACCGATGTGCTCTTATACATCTCGCGTGCGCGCTGATACACACGGTACATCGCTTCAAAACAGTTGCTCGCCGTGTCAAAGATTTCCTTGACCGCGGCGTTCTTGATTTCGTGATGACGGTGCATGCATTCCCCGATGAGGGTACGCTTGTCAGGGAATGTTTCATAAAGGGTACGCTTGGAAATGCCGCATGCACGCGCCACATCATCCATCGTCATCGAGGAGGGACCCACACTCATCAATAGCTTACTGCCCTCACTAATAACACGTTCTCTCGTATCCATTATAATGGTTTGTTTACTCATTGATATTTTGAGGCGCAAAATTACAGAAAACTTTTAAAACTCCAAAAGTTTTCTTGGTTTTTTTGTGTATGATGTCATGTTTTTTAGCAGACGCTAAGATTTCTAAAGCATGCCGCGCATCACCAAGCAATGATGACGCGCGACAAGTTGTTGTGCTATTATTGAAAAGTTGTTGTGCTATTATTGAAAAGTTGTGGGGCTAATTCTTGCTTAAAAAATGAGGGCGGCACTAGGCGCCGCCCTCACAATGAGTGATGATTAAGTTCTAATCAACGTGGGTAGTCTTAATAGAGCACCTTGCTGCTCTTGACAGCGCCGCTGCGATAGCGGGTTACCACGATGTTGACGCCATCGAACGGCTCCTTGCTCTGTACGCCATTCAGGTTCACATAGGTTACCGACTCAATCTCGTCACCGTCGGCGGCAATCGAGTTGATAGCGGTGGGCTTCACGTTCAGGCTGGTGAGCGTAACCTCCTGGGTGTTGCTGGTGGCGGTGGTGCCGTCCACATAGTTGGCAACGATGTAGTAGGAGTAGGTACCGCCCTCAACCAGGTTGCTCAGGGTGATGCCCGTGCTGCCGGCGTCGATGTCGGTGATCACAAAGTCGGTGTTGTCACCGGTTGCGGTGGCATTCAGCGAAGCCGTACCGGCATATACCTGGATCAGCGTCATGTCAGGCGAGTAGCTGCTGTCGGTCGAGTAGATGGCAATCTTGTCACCAGCGCTGCCGGTTACTGTCCAAGCATAGGTCTCACCCTTAGCGAAGGTGTGGCCCACTGCTGCGGTCGAAGCCGACTTCACGGTGATGTTACCGGTACCATAGCTGGTGTTGGCGGTAGTGATCATGACGGTGAAGGTGGCATTGGTGTAACCCGAAGGAATCGTGAAGTAGATGTAGCCATAGGTCGTCGTCGAATTCCACCACCAGCTCGAGGTGCTGTTCTTGGTGTAAACGGCGCCGTTACCGCCCTTGACGTTGGTACCACTCCAGGGCGAAGTCAGCGTGACGGTGGCATAGCTGCCGGTGTAGTTGCTGCCGTCGATGGTGCCCAGCAGGGTCGTCGTGGGCTCATCATCGCCACCGGGCTGTGCGGTCAGCGTGCCATACAGCGTGTAGCTCGATACAACCGATGCATCCACATCGTGGGTCCAGTTGGCGGTGAAGCCGGTGCTGGAGATGTTGGTGGCTGCATTCAGTACGGGATTTGCCTTCTGGATGGTAGCGTTACCGGTCAGGGCAACGGTCTTGCTCTCGGCGCCCGAGCTGGCCACGGTGACGGTACCCGTCTGCGAACCATAGGCGGTGGGAGCGTAGGTCACGGTCACATTCACGCCGTTGGCGGCATTGGCTGCGGTGATGCTCGTCGTCGAGATGCTGAAGACGCTGGCACCGCTCAGGCTCAGGGTGACATTGCCGGTGAGGTCAGCACCCGTTACCTTGAAGGTAGCGGTCTTGGTGGCGCCCACGTTGGCCGTCATGCTCAGGCTGGTCGGGGTTACCGTCAGCGTCGGCGTTGCGGCAGGCTCCTCATCCTTCAGGGTGACAGTCTGCTCGTTACTCCAAGCGCTGGAAGTGCCGTCGGTGTAGATGGCCTTTACCTTATAGGTATAGGTGGCACCGGCAGTCAGGTTGCTCACAGTGTAGTACTTGTTGGTGATACCCGTGATGGTGCGTGAGGTGGCATCGCCGGTCTCGGTAGCGTTGAGCGTGGTGTTGCCGGCATAGACCTCAATCAGAGACATGTCGGGAGAGTAGCTGCTGTCGGTGGTGGTCAGAGTGATGACCTCGCCGGCGCTACCGGTCACGATCCAGGTGTAGGTCTCGCCCTTAGCAAAGGTGTGGCCCACAGCCGAAGTCTTGGTCGACTTCACGGTGACGTTACCCGTGCCATAGGTGCCGCTTACGGTCTTGATCTTCACGCTGAAGGTGGCATTGCTGTAGCCCGAGGGGATGGTGAAGGTAATCTTGCCGCTCTTGGTGAAGTAAACGGCGCTGTTACCGCCCTTCACGTTGCTGCCGCCCCACGGTGAGGTCAGCGTGATGGTCTTGTAGCTGCCCGTGTACTGGCTGCCGTCGATGCTGCCCAGCAGGGTAGTGGTAGCGGGAGTCGAGCCGCCCTGGCCATCCACTTGCAGGGTGTAGCTGGCCACGTTAGCGCTTGCCGTCTGGTCAGTCCAGTCGGCACGGAAGCTTGAACTGGTGACATAGCTGCTGTTGGCGGCGCTCATCACGGGAGTGTAGGTCGTGATGGGTGCGGCGGTGGCGGTACCCGTCAGGCTGACGGTCTTGCTCTCGGCGCCCGAGCTGGCGATGGTGATGGTGCCCGTCTGGGTGCCGGTAGCGGTGGGAGCATAGGTCACGGTCACGTTAACACCGTTGGCAGCATTGGCTGCCGTGATGGTGGTCGGCGTGATGCTGAAGACGTTCGAACCGCTCTTGGTCAACGTCACGTTACCGGTCAGGTCAGCACCCGTTACCTTGAAGGTAGCGGTTGCGGTCTCGCCCGTGTAGGCCGACATGTTCAGGCTGGTCGGGGTGACGGTCAGGGTCGGGGTTGCAGCGGCAGCCTGGGTCAGGGTTACCTCCTGCTCGTTACTCCAAGCGCTCGAGGTGCCGTCGGTGTAGATGGCCTTCACCTTATATACAAACGTGCCACCCTCCTTGAGGTTGTTGACGGTGTAGTACTTGTTGGTGATGCCAGTGATGGTGCGTGAGGTCTCACCGCCGGTCTCGCTGGCTGCAAACGTGTTGACGCTGGTGTCGCCGGCATAGATCTCGATCTTGCTGACGCTGATGTAGTTGCTCGTCGAGCCGATGGTCACCTTGTCGCTGGTGGCACAATTCAGCACGAAGGTGTACTCGGTGCTGTTGTCGGTCAGAGCCTGGGTCTTGGTCTGGCTACCGGTGCCTACGCTCAGGGTAGCGTTGCCATAGTAGCTCGAGTAGTAGGAGTAAGCGGTTACCTTAACGGTTACCTTGCTGTAGCCGCTCAGGCTATAGGTGGGCGATACCAGGTTGCCGCCAGTGATGAGCATACCCGTGTTGGCATAAACATAGGTCGATGCGGTCCAGCCGCTTCCCAGATAGCTGGTGATGTTGCTGGCCACGTCGGTCAGGTAGCCGTCGGAGTTGGTGACTTGCGTCACGCCGCTCAGGTCGATGCTGGCGAGCTGAGAAGTGGCGGGAGTGCTGCCCTTCTCGGTAACCTGCAAGGTGTAGCTGGCCACGTTGCTGCTCGAGGTCTGGTCGGTCCAGTTAGCGCGGAAGCTGTTGGTGGTGATATAGCTGCTGTTGGCGGCGCTCATCACGGGAGTGTAGGTCTCCAGAGCGGCTGCCGTAGCAGTACCCGACAACGATACGGTCTTGCTGCTGGCACCGCTGCTGGCGATAGTGATGCTGCCCGAGTGTGAACCGGCTGCCGTGGGATTGTAGGTCACGGTAACGGTGGCACCGCTGGCGGCTGCACTAGCGCTGATGGTGGTCGGCGAGATGGTGTAAACGCCGTTGGCATCGGTCTTGGTCAGGGTAACGTTACCGGTCAGGTTGGTACCGGTCACGGTGAAGGTCTTGGTGACGGTCTGGCCAGCGGTGGTGCTGAAGCTCAGCGAAGAGGGGCTGACGCTCAGCGTCGGGGTTGCGGTCGAGCCACTGGGCGGCTGGATACCGATGACCATCTGCTGATATACATTGAAGTTGTAGCTGCTGTAGCCGAAGGAGTTCAGCGAGCACCAGGCGTTACCGTCGCCACTCCAACCGAAGTTGATGTGGTACTTGTTGTCGCTGCTGCGGTAGCCATCGACGTTGAAGGCGTGGCCACCGGCATTGCTGCTCACGGCGCAGAAGACGATGGGACGGCCTGCTGCCATCTCCTCCTGGATCAGGGCTGCCCACTGTGAATCGGTATAGAGCGTGCTGCCGCCACTGTAGGCGCTGGTCTTCTTGACGAAGCGCGTGGTGCTGGAGTCGTAGCCGAAGAAGGTGAAAGCGTCGCGGATGTTGCAAACACTGTCAACACTCACACCGCTACCGCCTGCCGAGCTGGTGCCGTAGCCCATGCGCTCAGCCTGGCCCACATAGTGCATCAGGGTAGCCACTGCAGTGCCCTGGGCAGTGGTGTAGCTGCCCGTGTAGCTGTCCAGCATGTTGTCCCAGTCAAACGTGGTCGAGGGCAGTTTTGAGTGGGTATAGCTGGTTGAACCATAGCTCGAGTAGCTGATGGTGGACTTGTAACCCGGAACGGCGGGAGTTGCAGCCGTGGGATACTTCCAGAAGTAGAATACCATCGATGCCGACGTGGCAGGGCAACCCGTCAAGCACTGGTAGTTACCGAACTTACACTGGTTATAATAAGGTGCTTCCTGGTCCCAGTTGCAGGTCAACAGCGGGCCGTAGGTGCCGGCACGCAGCTGTTGGCCAGCGGGGTTGGCCAGCAGGGTGTTGGAACGCAGATTGGGATTCATTTTCAGGTAAGTGATCTGGTCCTTGTACTGGCCCAGCATGTCCTGGAGACCCGGGGGCAGGTTGTTGATGTCCTTCAATGGACGGTCACCCACCATCAGGATTTCTTCGGCACGGTCATCACCGGCAACAACCACAAAGGTCGAGGTCGTGTTGAAGATGTAATACACTGGGCCGAGCATCTTGGATGAGCACATTTCTGCCTTGAGCAGCACGGGTTGAAGTGCTCCCGGAGACATGAATTTACCCGAATAATACTCATTGGCAAGAAAGTTTTGCGCTTTCTTCATGGCTGTGGCCTGGTCTACAGGTGCAGCCGACAATGACATCGCTAGCAATGTAGCGGTCAAGAAAAACAGTAATTTCTTCATAAGCCTTTGTTGATTAAAGTGATAATGTATTAAGGTTATATATAAAAAATAATGTTTGAACAAGTTTGCGAAGTTTTTATGCCCCAAAGGTAATGACGATTTTTTAATTAAACAAAGATTTTGGTAATAATTTTTTGTATTTCTGTTTTTCGCGCTTGACGGTTTGTCGGTTTTATTGCCGTTTTACTATTAAATAATTATACGGAATGTATTCGTTTAGTTGATTGTTTCTTGGAGTTTATTGATAAAATGATTACCTTTGTAGGGAAAAATATATTCCATTTAGTCTATGAAATCATCAAGTAATATGGGCGAGGTGCTGGCTTTCCTGCGCCAGCTCGCCATCAATAATGATCGTCCGTGGTTCAAGGCCCACAAGGACCAGTATGACGCCCTGCGAGGCGCTTGGGAACAGGACATGGAACGGCTCATCGGCCTAGTTGCTGACTTTGACCCCCAGGCACGCGGCCTCAGCGTCAAGGACAGCGTTTACCGCATCTATCGCGACATCCGATTCTCGCACGATAAGCGCCCCTACAAGACCTACTTCTCGGGCGTCATCGGCAAGGGCGGCCGGCACACGGTGCAGTCCTGCTACTATGTCCACTTCGGGGTCGAGGAAATGATGTTGTGCGGCGGTATCTGGTGGCCCGAGAAACCCATCTTGGACCAATTGCGAGGGCTCATCGATGCCGAGCCCGAGGAATTTCTCGCTATCATCAACCATCCTGACTTCACCTCGCGCTACCAGTGGATGTCACGGGTGCTCAAGACGATGCCCAAGGGTTTCCCCAGCGACCATCCGCTGGGCCAATATCTCAAGATGAAGGAATACCTCCTGGTCAAGCACATCGATGAGGATTACCTGGATTGTGACGATTGGGTGGAACGTGTCGCCAGCGACTTACAACCTCTCAAGCCCTTGAACGATTTCCTTAATTATGTGTTTGAATAAACAGCGGTAAAGTAATAAATCGTAACTTGGGAATTTGCCACCATTTTGGCAAAAGAATCGGCAATTTGCCAGTAAAAAGTGGTAAAAACCGATTTTTTTGCCATTTTTTCTGCCCATTTGACAACCCTGGCTCCACATTTTTTGCCCCCAAAGTAATAATTTCTCTATAAAATAACACCTATTAAAAAAAATGGTAGTATCTTTGCGGGCGTTTTTGAGGGGGCTTTCCTCGAGAAAATGTCATGAAGACCCTGAAATATTGATAAAATCAACATAAACACAAGTTATTATTACAGTACATCTATGAAGAAATCCTTTATTCTCCTGCTGGCATTAGCCTCGAGCCTGGGTTTGAGCGCCAGTGAAGCCGACCTGGTGATTCCCGAGTCGGTACATGAGTTAAGTTTCTTGCATTGGGGATTCCTGGTGACCATACTGGGAATCATTTTTGGTGTCTATCATTTCATGAAGACAAAGAGCCTCCCCGTTCATCCCGCGATGCGCGAGATCGGTGAGGTCATCTACAAGACCTGCTCGACCTATCTCAAGCAGCAGGGCCGTTTCCTGGCCGTGCTGTTCGTCTTCATCGGCGTGGTGGTTGCCTTCTACTTTGGCGGCCTGAGCGGCATGAAGGTGTGGGAAGTGCTGATCATCCTGCTGTCTACCGTTATCGGTATGCTGGGCTCCTATGCCGTGGCAGCCTACGGTATCCGAATGAACACCTATGCCAACGCGCGCATGGCGTTTGCCTCGCTGCGTCGTGACCCGCTGCGCCTGCTCAACATCCCCTTGAATGCAGGTATGAGCATCGGTGTGATGCTGGTGTGCGTTGAGCTGTTCATCATGTTGGTCATCCTGTTGCTGGTTCCTAGCAACCTGGCAGGTGTCTGCTTTATCGGCTTCGCCATCGGTGAGAGCCTTGGTGCCAGTGCCCTGCGTATCGCCGGTGGTATCTTCACCAAGATTGCCGACATCGGCAGTGACCTGATGAAGGTGGTCTTCAAGATCGGTGAGGATGATCCCCGCAACCCTGGTGTGATTGCCGACTGTACTGGTGACAATGCTGGTGACAGCGTTGGTCCCACCGCCGACGGTTTTGAGACCTACGGTGTGACGGGTGTCGCTCTGGTATCGTTCATCCTGCTTGCAGTAGCCGATCCCGCTATTCAGACCCGCTTGCTCATCTGGATCTTCTCGATGCGTATCCTCATGGTCATCACCTCGATTGTGGCTTATTGGATCAACAAGGCCGTGTGCAAGGCACAATATTCCGGCAAGGACAGCCTCGACTTCGAGAAGCCGCTGACCAGCCTGATCTGGATTGCCAGTGCGCTGAGTATCGCAGTAACCTATATCGTATCTTACTTCCAGCTCAATTCACTGGGTGGTAACCTCTGGTGGCAGCTGGCAAGCGTTATCTCGCTGGGAACCCTGGGCGCAGCCCTTATCCCTGAGATTACCAAGATTTTCACCTCTCCCAAGAGCGGTCACGTGCAGGAGGTTGTTAAGGCTTCGCACCACGGTGGTGCCTCGCTGAACATCCTTAGTGGTTTCGTGGCTGGTAACTTCTCGGGCTTCTGGACCGGTCTGGCATTTGCCCTGCTGATGTTTGCCGGTTATGCGCTGTCGATCGACATTCCCAGCGACATGATGATCTATCCCGCCATCTTCGCCTTCGGTCTGGTGGCATTCGGTATGCTGGGTATGGGTCCTGTGACCATCGCTGTTGATAGCTATGGCCCCGTGACCGACAATGCCCAGAGCGTCTATGAGCTCTCCCTCATCGAGGAGGTGCCCAACAAGGACGAGGAAATTGAGCGTGACTTCGGCTTCAAGCCCGACTGGGAGAAGTCAAAGCACTATCTTGAGGAGAATGACGGTGCCGGCAATACCTTCAAGGCCACTGCCAAGCCCGTGCTCATCGGTACCGCTGTCGTTGGTGCCACCACGATGATCTTCTCCATCATCCTCGTGATTCAGAAGACCCTCGGCGTGGATCCCGCCAGCCTGCTGAACCTGCTCAACGCCTACACCATCATCGGCTTCCTGCTGGGCGGTATGGTCATCTATTGGTTCACCGGTGCTTCGACCCAGGCCGTTACCGTCGGTGCCAACCGTGCCGTTGCCTTCATCAAGGACCATATCAAGCTTGATCCCAATGCTCCCAAGAAGGCCGACACCAAGTCGTCGGTAGAGGTAGTGAAGATCTGTACCCAGTATGCTCAGAAGGGTATGTTCAACATCTTCTTGGCCATCTTCTTCTTCGCCCTTGGCTTCGCCTGCTTGGCATCGCCTGGCAGCGTGGGTGGCAACAATGCCGTTTCGCTCTTCGTTTCTTACCTCATCTCGATTGCCCTCTTCGGTCTCTTCCAGGCCGTATTCATGGCCAACGCCGGTGGTAGCTGGGATAACAGTAAGAAGGTGGTTGAGGTTGACCTCGACCTCAAGGGTACCGACCTGCACGATGCATCGGTGGTTGGTGACACCGTGGGTGATCCCTTCAAGGACACCTCCTCGGTATCACTCAACCCCATCATCAAGTTCACCACCTTGTTCGGTCTGCTCGCTATGGAGATGGCCATCGCGCCCAACTTCCAGACTGTAGCACCCTGGGCTGGTATCATCCTCGTGCTGGTGGCTATCTTCTTCGTTTGGCGCTCGTTCTACAAGATGCGCATCGACGACACCATCCAGAACATCATCGACGCCTACAAGAAGAAGTAATTTAATGCTCGCTACGCTCGCAGTTTAGAGCTTAGAGTGTAGAGTGTAGAGAATCCATCAAGGGCTTAATTGCGAGCCCCCGTCAATACGTCAGGCGGCGAGACCACACCGGTCCCACCGCCTGACTGTTTTTACTTAGTTTTTGTTCCTTAGAGTTTATCATAATTGCGTTTAAGAAAACCGTGTTTGTAAACCTTATGCTCAATACGACGTGCTAATATCTTCATTTTCTTTCTCAAATCGCTTATTAACTTATTATATATTTGATCACTACTTTCAGAATTCATTTGAGCTTTTCCTTTTTTGTTCATTTTAGTGCCTTGAAAGTATAATCTGATATCATAAAACGATGCGTCAGGAACAGCATTTTGCTGTTGATGATAGTATCGCCATAATGCTTTTCCAGAGTCCAAAACGCTTCTAGATGCTTCAGATAATAATATCTCAGTTTTTTCTTGAAATAAACAAAGAGGTTGGGGGCCATTGATCATGTTATCTTTTTTCCCTGATAAAAAGTTACTCATGAAGTGGCTTGAAAAAATATCATGCGCATTTACTTCTTCTTCTGTGAATGGTATCCAATGATTTGTTCCAGAAAGATGACTAATCCTATTTTGTCTATGAAATAATGTGTAAATCAGACAATCAGACTGGAATTCATTATCCGTTCTCCAGCTGTCATTAGGAAGTAGGAATTGATCACGGTCATTTATCCAAGTGGCATCAATGCAATGTCTCACAGCAAAATAGATACACATTTGAATTAAATTATAATGTGTTACCCAGTTGCCTTTCACCTGTTTTATGTCGTTTGATGAAGGACTAAGTGTTAGGAATACTCCGTTGTTATTCTGAAAATCGGTTCCTAAAAATCGCAGATAGGCAATAGATGGATTATCTTTGTCAAAATACTTTCGTAACCAATCGATGATAAACATACCATTTTGATAAGCATATATGTTTTTTTTGCCCATCAACTCACTATCTGCATTATAAATGTCGGCTGTGATTTCCTTGAATTCTTCTTTGATTGATGTGTCCCATATTTGAAATCCGATGGGGAATGCACCTTTCACATTATCAAAAGTGTTCGCTGGAACTAAAAAAATTCGACCGAGCTTCGCTCGGAATAATTGCCTGAATCCCGTAAAATTGGGACCTTGCAGTATTTTCAACTTTGAAAATACTGCAAGGTGACAGGAAGGGATTTCGCGCACAATTCGTGCAAAAAACTGAGCAAATAGTTCATTGCCAGCACGGCCCAAGTCGTCTTTGTATTTCTCTTTTACATTGCTCCCAGATAATCCTTTTCGATTTGAACCAGTACCGGTTTTTGTGTGAACATTGCTAGCTTCAGCATACGGTGGGTTGATATAGATAATAAGTTTTTTCCTCTCATTCTCATCTTCAATGATTGACTTTAGTTTTAGTGGCAATTTGTCAAATGTATCATTAAGGAAGTCAAATTGGAACACATGGTCATCTAGCAGATTGGCGCCTTCTTTACCGCTGGTTGAGGCCTCATTCATCGTTTTAATACGGTCAAGCATGACATCTACATCGGCTTTATCAAGTGTACTTGCCCAAACTCGATATTTGTTTGTCAAATTTGCTAGCAAATTGCCAGTACCTGCAGCACAATCCCAAATGTAATATTCTTCTTGCCAATTATCACCAAATTCTTCAGCAAGATATTGTTGAGATAGGTCGACCCATTTGCTAGGCGTGTAAAATGAACCTTTTATTTCTCTGATATCTTGAGGCACCAACAGGTCTCGGCGCGCAACGATAGCGTCCCAATATTCTCTTTTGGGAGGACGGTCATATCTATTCCAAAACTGAGTGTGAGCTTTCTGATCATCATTAAAATTTGCTCTTTTGGAATCATAGAATCCTGTAATATCTATTTTGCGGTCGAGTTCATAGTGGTCTTTGCGAAGCAGGACAAAGAGTTTTTCCTTGAGTGTAACATTATGCTCTGATAGGATGTCAGCAAGATAGAAATCGGCATCAAGAATGCCTTTTTTCTTTGCGACTTCCCAATTCACATTTGCGATAGTGGGTTTGACTTCATTCAGCCATTTTTGGAAGATGGCAGTAAAGTTGTTTTTATTGATGCGGACTTTTGATAATTTGGATTTCCCGACGATAAAATTCCTCTTTATGAATTGACGCAACTCTTTGTCGTCTGAATCAAACTGGTAGAGCAGTATTTCAAGATCAAGAATCTCTTTTACTTTTGATAATACCAACTGAAATTCTTTTGTTTTGTGATCAGATGGGGTGACATTCCAGTTGAAATCATTGATATAGAAAATGTCTAATATCTTGTCGTAAGGCAAAAATGCAATCTTTTGTGCATCAAATGCACCTAAAAACGCTGGGGGTAAATGCCTTTCAAAGGTTCGTGCTTTTCCGATGGTGAGAATGAGTTGAACAAATGAATGTTGTATGTCATGATGATTTGACTTTTTTGCTTCTGCCCATAGTAAGTATTCAGGTTCAAATAATTGAGGCCCTTCTGTAGGCACAGCAACAGCAAAATCAATGTCTCCTAATACTTCTTCTGCGTCGTATGCTTGAAAATAGTCTTTGCGGAGTCTATTTTCGATTTCTTTCTCTCTAATGTCTAATTTATAAGCCATACAATTATTGTTTATTGTTTTGTAGCGCAAATATAGACTATATTATTTGATTAAACAAATTCAAATCTTTCAAAAATTAGAAAAATAAAAAGTAAAAAAGCAAGATCTTGCTAGAGTGTATTATGATTGTTATTTTTTTGATGTATGATAGTTTTTGGGGTTGCTTTTTGTCATTGACATGGCAGATTAGCAGCCTCTATTTTTGTATTATGCAAGGGGATTCCCTCGAGAAATATTAGCGCTAATTAACGTTTCCGCTCCACCCTTTTTCTTGAATACACAAGAACAATAGATTTTATCCAATCACAATAATGACTGATTCTCAATATTTTAGAAATATCTTAGCCTGCCAGTAGAAGATATCTTAGTCTGCCAGACAAAGAAAACCGCGTTTTCTTAGCCTGCTGGCAAAAGATATATGCGACAGTTTTGGGTTAATGGCTGGTTTGGCAGATCCACTAAATTTCCTTTTTTCAGTTTTTAGCGTGCCAGAACTCTAAAAAATGAGTTCTGGCACGCTATGGACAAAAATTTGAGTGTTTCATTGCCTTTGGCTATACAATAATTCGTGTAATTTGCATTAGCCCCCGCAGGGCAGTCTGAGAGAAAAATCACCATTTGTTGGTAAATAATCATACATTTTTGCTTGCTATGTCCCCAAAAAGCAGTATTTTTGCGGGTAATAGACGAACTTAAGATTAATAACCTTTTAAACTTTAAACTATTTCTTTTTATGGCAAAATTTCATGGAGCCGTAGTAGTGAATACGGAACGATGCAAGGGATGCCGCCTGTGTGTTGTAGCATGCCCCTGCAATGTACTGAACCTCAAAGAGAAAGAGGTGAATGACCGCGGATATCATTTCGCTTACATGGAGCAACCCGAAGCTTGTATCGGTTGCCAGAGTTGTGCACTTGTTTGCCCCGATGCCTGCATCGAGGTTTACCGCGTGTCTGAGTAATGATTAGTGACTAACCTTTTAAATTACTGTCGAACAATATGAACGATAAAGTAACATTGATGAAGGGTAACGAAGCCCTCGCCATGGCGATGATCCGCTACGGC